>JBJLEE010000016.1:0-49734 GCA_045566075.1 Pirellulaceae bacterium
GGACCACGTGTGCGGGAGAACGGCTTGGTTGGTTCCTTCCATTGCATGTAACCCTACGAGGATGACCCCGTCAAAAGTGTTGTCGAGTCCTTGCAACAGAAAGTCATGCCCGGATACTAGCTTGACTCTTGGATCCAAGTCATCGAGGATCACATTGCGATCACGAAAACCATCGTCTCTCAAATAGACTTCGTTCGCTCCGCCTTGAAAACATCCTTCGATCGTTGCATTCACATCGTTGGTCAAGAGCCTGCGATAGTATTCAATTTTCGGATCACCGTCTTTCAGATTGCGGGCCCAGTATTCGTTGACGCCTGTAGGGCCTTCTGTATCAACGGTGATCATGATTTTAATGTTGTCATCGGCTTTAGAGATCTTACGGGGGGAGTTCTCAACAACGACTTCTAGCTCTTCCATGTAAGGGACAGCATCAGTCTGGTTTGAACTGATTAATGTGAGCCCTAGTTCGTTGTTGCCGGAGAAGGCAGGACATCGCGCCAGCGATATCTCAAAACGGTAACCATCTATTCCACCACGGCGCAAGCCAGATTTAGCGCTTGATATATGTTCGGGGTCAATCCGTGTTCTGTTGACATCGATCTTGAGTTGATCCGGTGACTCAAGGTTGTAGACCCAAAAGGTCATCAATCCATTTAGTTTCTGCCCTTTTCGGCCATCGGCCATCAAAAACGGAAATGCCTGACGTTCGTTTTTGCTCTCGGCGGTGAACTGGACGATGGGTCCGTTTTTATGGCCAAGCGGGCTATAGCCTTCGTCGTACCAAGGGTAGTTGCGAAAAGGTGGCGCGCGTGTGCTCATGCCCTTGCCCATCGGCAAGTAGCGATAGGTGCGAGTGCCATCAAAAACCTGGCGTTTGCTGGAAACGGCATGAGTCCACTGCCGCATACGGTCGATTTGCACAGTCGTGCCAGTGGCGAGCTTTCCGAAATGGACCCCGACATTCCAAAAGGAGATACTGTCTGCACCGTAGGTATAGAAGTTAGCAGCGGCGCCGCGTGCTTCGCTCGGCGTAAGTAGCATTCCGAGGTAACTCTTAGCGTGATCTGCGGACATCGCGACGGGGCGATCCAATATAAATGGTGGGCCGGTATCCATGCCGCCCATCATATTTCCCATCACCACTATCAGGTCAACTTTGTTGGGCTTTGCGAATCTTGTAAACTCAGCGAGCCCCATTTGGGGGTCCGTGTTGTTCCAAGTGGAAACGACGATATAGCTTATCCAGTCGTTGTTTACCCAAGTCTCGATATCAACTCCGGCTAACCAACAAGTATCTATGGATTCGGGTACTCGTATCCCTAAGGTGAATGGCCTCTTTCGACCTTTTGATTCTGCCACTTCGTCAAGCATTGATCGAACGGATTGCATGAAGTCCGTCATGATTGGTGCCTTTTCTCGTCCCTGATGACGTGGAAAGTGTTTGGCCCAACGTACGAAGTTTAGCTCGAGACCATCTACGTCGTAGTTCTCCACAATCTCCCGCATGATGGCGAGGCGGTGTGCCCTGACTTCCTGATAACTGTAATCCAGTGCTGTTTCATTCTCTCGACCATCGGGCTGTTTAATCACAAATTGAGGGTTGTCGATCGCGAATTGTGGTACGAGCGGATCGTTGGGGTTTAGGTTTACGTGGTGAGTATCGCTCAGTCGAATTGCAGCCAACACTTCTTTGCCGTGAGCCTTCATGTGTTCGGTTACTAGTTTAAGTGCATCCGTCCCTGCCGCTCGAAGGCTTCTGATGCCAGGGGCCCACCCGATGGCTCCTCCTGGTAATCGTCGATCTGCATAAACTTCACCTACTTTGGATTCATACGTGCACACGTCCGGAGTTGCGGCGAGAAACACGAATGTGGAAAACGGAATGGCCTTCATTTCTCTATCAAGCCATGCTTTTACGAAACCAATGGGGTCTTCGACGTTTTCCATTTCAAACAGAAATTGAGCGTCATCGTTAAAGACGGTGCGAGGTTTTCTAGCTAAGGCGTAATTGCAAGTGGCGAGGAAGATTACAGCGGTAAGTAATAACGGGGTGAAAATTCGTTGCATCGAGATTTACCAATGGAAAGGATGGACAGATTCTACGACTCATAACGCATTCTAATGAACCTTAATTCGCGGTGCAGGCTTCTTAGCGACAGCAGAGTCGTTTTGGATGTCGTGCTAATCACGGGTATATTGAGTTGAAGATTATTTAATTGGAATAGTTGCAGCCATCAAAATAGAGAACTACACGCATGCCATCCATCGAACTATTAGACACTGGAATTATCGACGACCGCGAAGCGGCATTTCCTTTGGCAATTCAGCGTCCTGACGGTGAGATTCTATGCTCGTATGGTGTTGGCGGAGGCGCACTTGTTACAGGGCATACGGAATATTCAAGCTCCAGTGATAACGGGCGAAGCTGGACGCGGCGAGGTGTTATTCTGCCAAAAGATGAATCGCTATCGCGTGCTAACTTTCTAAAGCTAACGCAATCCGTTGATGCACAGACTATTTATGCTTATGGTTCATGGGTGTCTGATGAAGTAGATGATGGCTTCGGCGAACGTGATATGCGAGCAATCTACTGTGCATCAGAGGACGGTGGAATGACATGGTCAAATGAGATCTCAGTACCATTTCCGGAAGACTGTCCATTGGAAGTATCGCATGGGATTCTCACACTTGGCTCAGGGCGTCTGCTAGCACCTGCGGCAACGCTGCCGGCGAAGGATCGATATGGCGAATCTGTCTATGTTGCACGTTCAGATGATCATGGTGATTCCTGGCAGTACAGCAAGGCATTCGCTTGTCCGAATGGCAAAAGGGGCTTTTTCGAACACAAATTCATCGAAGTAGCATCTGACATGATCTTAGGGGTGTGCTGGACTGTTCAGCTTGACGGATATGTTGATCAAAACAATACCTACGTGGTATCCCGAGATGGTGGCGAAACATGGTCAGTCCCACAGGACACGGGTCTACAGGGGCAGACGATGACACCCATTAGGTTGGCCAATGACAAACTGCTTGTGCTTTACAACCAACGACACGGGGAACAGGGCATTCGCGTGTTACTGGTAAATTGGAGTGACGATGGCTGGAATGTTTGCCATGAGTCCACACTTTATGATGCAAGGAGTAATTATCAGAGAGGTGTGGACGTTGAGTCGGGCGTAGATGAGTTTGACGCATTTCAGTTTGGATTTCCCACTGGGATCGAGTTAGCAGACGGAAGTATCCTAACGACGCACTGGTGCCATGAAGGCGGGCGATGTGTCGTGCGGTGGTCCTTGCTGCAAGTGGACTGGGACGGATTTAGATAAGCGGAGCGAGGGAAAACGATGAGTGATTCAATTGGCGTTGGCATGATCGGCAGTGGTTTCATGGGATTGAGCTACAGTCAGTGTTTAAAAGCTCACGTAAATGGAGCGCATTTGGTTGGCATTGCAGGGGGCACGAGGGCCGCCAAATTGGCTGAGGATAATGCAGTGCCTGCATTCGAAAACGTGGAGGCTTTAGTCGCGAACGACGATGTCAAGGCAGTCATCGTGGCGACACCAGATCAATATCGGCTAGATATCACACGCATCGTCGCCGCAGCTGGAAAACACTTACTTGTAGAAAAACCAATGGCCCCGACGACGGCGCAATGCGATGAGATGATTCAAATATGCAAGGACGCTGGCGTAAAACTCGGTGTTGTTAAGACTGAGAGGTTTAGAACGCTTACAAATAAGGCAAAAGCATTGATCGATGATGGCACGGTTGGTGACATCAGGATGATGCGCACCATCTCAGCCTTCCCTATTACTCTAACGCGTGACATTTTCAATGAACGCGAATGGATGTATGACCCAAACGGCGGCGGTTTGTTCATGGGTATGGCCTCGCACAATACAGACTTCCTGCGGTGGCTGACGGGGCGTGAGGTGATAAAAGTCTTTGCACAGGTAAACACGTTTAGTGATATCAACGCGCCAGCACAAAGTGTTATGGCGCAGTTGCAATTCGAAGGTGGAATCATGGCACACATGTGGATTACGTCAGAGTTGCCACCCCCAAGCATGCCGAGTAGTGAAGTCCGATTCGAAGTGATCGGCAGTGATGCGATGCTCGACTTTGAGAATTTCGACTTCTTACGAATGGGTCGTGGAGATAGTTGGGAAGATGTGTATATACCGGAGAAGTTTGACTGGGCGAATGACCCAAAAAATCCGGTGCGACTGGAGCCGCACACACGAGTGATTCAGGGGTTTATCGATGACTTACAAGCCGAACGGCCGATCCGTGTTGGAGGCGTCGATGGCAGAGCAGCGATAGAGATTTGCGAAGCCTGCTTGCTGTCAGCCAAGACGGGAGAAGCCGTGTCGCTACCTCTAGGCGGTGTCGGATGAGCTCGGCAGATGATAAAAAGCTCGAGGCTGTAGGAAATAGGTCAGATTTGAACTTGTACCTGTTTGCAGCCATCGTTGCTATGCAGTACCTATCTGCACCGGTGATTTACATTGGTATCACTCAGGGTTCCTTATTGGATCAGCTTGGTGCAAATGCCGTGCTGGCGAATTTGCCAGGGGCTTCGTACTTCGTGATGGCGACTCTCGTAGCGGTTACAGCATGGGCATTTCCAAAGGTGAGACACTTAAAGCCAATCTTAGTAACTTGCTACGGGCTTTGCGGAGTTGTAATAGGCGCGACTGCATTAGTTCTCGCCAGTAGTGCTGCGTCAAATGAGATGAAAATTGGGATGGTTATTCTCCAAAGCGCCGTAACAGGTGCTACGATTCCGACGGCAATCGCGTTCATCTGGGAGGTCCTCGGTCGTACGACGGAATCATCTAAGCGTGGGATCGCATTGGGATTAGCATACGGTGTC
The DNA here is from genome assembly GCA_045566075.1 of Pirellulaceae bacterium. GTDB lineage: Bacteria > Planctomycetota > Planctomycetia > Pirellulales > Pirellulaceae > UBA11883. The sequence continues at coordinate 4,880 of JBJLEE010000016.1, forward strand.
GGGCCAGTATTGGCGGCGGTCGGATCCTTGATAGCACAATTGATTCTCGCCGGTCATTTTGAGCTCGGACCATTAAGGCTCGAAAACGAAGTCCTCAGTAGTCCCTTGAACTATGCGTTGTTATTCGCCTTGGTGTCACCGGTGATGATAATTGCGAGCATCTTGTCATCACGCTTTCAGATACCAGTTCCGGATAACGAAGTAGAACGCAAACCAGTTAAAGCAATACTGGACATTAGCCTGGCAATTGTCGTGAGTATTATTGGGATGGCATGTAGCCTATTTGCCAATCTATTCAAAGAAATGGATTCAACGGGAGAATCTATGGAGAGCAGTGTTGTCGAAACGTCATATAGGTTCTTTTCACGGCTTTTGGGTATGTCGTCACCTGAGACTCTCGCATCATGGCTGATGTCAGCATCCAGTGTGCTAATGATCATTGCTGTTTTATTGTTTGCTTATCACTTCCGGGATTTATTATCGGTTCGACTGATTCGCATAGTCGCGATTGCCACGATGTTCTTTTACGTAACAAATGTGATTCCGACAAATATGAATCTTTATTCAAGAGATGTACTCGGTGTAGATCCAACAGAATATGCCGGCTATCAGAATTTGATGCGTTTCAGCTTTAAGGCGCTCGCGGGATTGGCACTCGGCTGGTTGTTAGTACGGACAAATCCCCGTTCCGGTGTGTTGGTAACAGCAAGCCTATTTGGTGGTGCCATGCTATGGGCAATTTTTGCGACTGGAAAAGCATATCTGCTTGCCTTCGGGATTTACGGTGCCGGGGAATTGATCGGAGTATACGCTCCGAATTACATGTTATCAGTGACCAATGAAAATCAAATGAAGCGTGGCCAGGTGATGATGAATTTACTCATGGGCCCGGTGGGGCAAATGGCGATTGTTTTTGGGTGGGTAGCCGATACGATCAAAGAGAGTGAAACGACGTTGTTCGGATTATCGCCAAGCGCCCTCGGTTTTAAGACGACATTTGTATTGGCGATAGGATTCCTCGCGATAGGAATTGCCATAACGCTTAAATATCTGCCTCGTGACCCAAAAGCCAAAAACTACCCGGAACCTATTAATCCTGATCTGGAATAATCGCCTTGGCTCTTTCTGGGCTGCAAATGAAATAGCCTATGGCCTGATCTGCAGTGTCAGTAATGAGCCAAGTGTTCTTTGCATACGAGTTTTGTGTTCGTTTACCACCGGGAGCAAGTTCGCCATAGAGTTTTAACTCACCGCCATACCCAACCCAATAGATTTTGATCTTTCGTTTGGATTGATTCTCAAAGAAAACTTCGATGTTGTCGCCGTTTCCGGACTTTGGTGCATCCGAAATGTTATCGGCGGAAATGAACTTGAGTTCTTTCGTTGGTGGTCGTTCTTCGTCAGGAACGGGAAAGTCGAGTGCAATCTTGTCCAGATCGATACCGCGGACGACTTTTAATCCAGGAATGGCCCGCTGAAGACGTGCTGCACCGTCCTTGGTTATTCTGGTTTGCCAGCTATATAGGACTTGTAGGTTTTGAAGTTTAATTAAGTGCGGGATCGCATCATCCGTTACTTTTGTTCCAAAGATGTTTAGGTACTGCAGATTTGATAAGACGGAAATGTGACGCATTCCCTCGTCATCCACTTTGGTCTTCTCCAAGTGCAACACGCGTAATCCAGTAAGCTCGGAGAGGTGTTGTAAGCCATCACCTGTGATGCGAGTCCCTTTGAGATTGAGCAAGGAAATATTGTCCATCCCTTCGACAACCGCAAGGTCTGAATCAGTCAGGGATCTGTGTGTGAGGTGAAATTCAACGCTAAGCCCGATTCCGCTTGCGTCGGAAACTTCAGCGCCGGCGGACGTTAATAAGTTCTCCTGTGGCGTATCGGCTTTTACGTTCAAGAGGCAAACGGCTAAGAATGCACTCGTCAACAGAGATTGTCCTATTTTAGTTTTCATAAGGACAAGCGTCGCCTAGAAGAGGGAAAGCGGGTTGCCATCGCAGATTTGAAATGGTCGATCAAATTGATCTTGTAATTCTATGTGGTGGTTAATACCCATGGCCTTGAGCGCTGTTGCATGAAAGTCCGCTGGCGTGCAAGCTTCTGCACCCGGCTGGGAACCATCCTTGTTACTGGTTCCGTATGCCTGCCCACCTCGTATTCCACCCCCAGCCATTGCCAATGAGTAGACGGCTGGGTAATGATCACGGCCACCATTGTTATTGATCTTGGGAGTTCGACCGAAGTCGGTAAGGAAGACTACTAACGTTTCTTCGAGTAACCCGCGCATTTCCAGATCCGTCAGTAAAGCAGATACACTGCGGTCAAACACGGGTAGCAGGCGATTTTTCATTTTTGGGAAGTGCCCGCGATGAGTATCCCAGTTATCGCCACCACCACCGGCTAGATCACCGGCACCGGCGCAAACCTGAACGACTGGAACGCCTGCTTCGGTCAATCGTCTGGCAAGTAACATGCTTTGACCACCAATGTGGTCGCCATACATCGCTCTAATTCTCGGATCTTCGAGTTCCAGATCATATGCTTCACGGACGGCAGAACCCAATAGCATATCAGCGGCCATCTTGCGGAATCGATCGAGACGATCGTAATCTGATTTGCTACCCACGCTGCGTTCGAGCTGTTTGTGTAGCGATTTGCGGTCAATCAATCGATCTATATCGAGATTCAGTTTCAGATCTAACTCGCGACTCGTGTAACGTGATACGCCACCAAAAGGCTTACCCGCTGGTGTTTTCATAAGAACGGGATCATAGTCCGAACCAAGCCAACCGCCATATTCACCTGCCATGAGTGTGCCATTATCGTACATGGAGTACGGAACACGGATGGCATTTGGAGTACCCGATGACGGGTCCTGGAACCGGGAAATAAGAGCTGCCAGTGACGGCCAGTTGTCTCTGTTCTTTGCCTTCAAACCACCTTGAGGTTGGTGCCCGGTCATTGAAACATACATTCCTTGCTGATGACCGCCCTGGTTGTGCCAAACAGATCGAACAATAGCAAGCTTGTCAGCGTGTTTTGCCATCATTGGCAAGTGTTCACTGTAAAAAATCCCGGGAGCCGAAGTTTGGATTGTTGCAAACTCGCCACGCAATTCACTGGGTGCATCGGGCTTGGGATCCCAAGACTCGTAATGGCTGATACCACCCCAACAATAAATCACAATACAGCGTTTGGCAGTCGCCATTGGAGTGGCGTTTGCTTGCAATTCAAGAAGCGTTGGAATGGTAAGACCAGATAGGCCGACCACAGACTTTAAGGCAGATCTTCTTGAGTGATTAATACTTAGCATATCTGTTAATTATCGGCAGCAACGCGGATACAGGTTGATCTACAATCAGGTCTTGAAGTGCGTTATGGGATGATACTTCATCATACCAGAAAGGAAAATATCAGTAGTAATACGCCGTAGCCGTATCAGCAGCACAGGCTGGTCACGAGTCACCCAGGGAGACGATTCCTACGCTATGACTTCTTTGATAACTTCGCCGCCGAATTGGGACAATTGCTTGAAACGGCCGCCATGAAAGTAAGTCAGCTTGTTGTCATCTAGTCCGAGCAAATGCAGCAGTGTCACGTGAAGATCACGAATGGGATGCTTGTGTTCAACAGCAGATGCCCCGATTTCATCTGTAGCACCCACGATAGTGCCTTTTTTGACCCCTCCACCGGCCATCAGCATCGTCATTGCATCGACGTTGTGGCCACGACCGATGGCATAGACACCGCCTCGATGATTATTATCCGGGGTGCGACCAAACTCGCCAGTCCAGATAACGAGTGTCTCATCAAGCATGCCACGTTGTTTTAGATCGGATATAAGAGTTGCAATCGGTTTGTCCACGCTCTTTATGCGAGCCGCATGGCCTCGCTGAAGATAGTCATGGCTATCCCAACCACCGGAGAAGATCTGCACAAATCGTACGCCCTTCTCAACTAACCTGCGTGCCATGAGACACTGTTTTCCAAATGTTCGAGTCTCAGGTTCATCGAGTCCATAGTCACTTAGGGTTTGTTTAGTTTCACCGCTAAGATCCACTACGCTGGGTACTTCGACCTGCATTCTGAAGGCAAGTTCGTAGTTTTCCATGCGTGACGCAAGGACATCATGCTCGGGGTGCTCGCGACGATGCCTCTTATTGAGGTAAGCGAGTTCGTCGATGCTCCTTCTTAGATGTCTTCGATTTTTGTGTACTTGATTATTGAGATTCAAAATCGGAGAACCGCTTGAGCGAAGTTTTGTACCTTGGAAATGTGCCGGTAGAAATCCGTTGCTCCAGTTTCGAGCACCACCCTGCGGTGCTGCTAACTCGGTCATCACCACGTAACCGGGAAGGTTTTGATTGATACTACCAAGCCCATAAGTGACCCATGAGCCGATAGCTGGATCTGCACCGAGGCGACTCCCGGTATTCATATGAAAGAGTGCCTCGGGATGGTTAAGCGACTCAGCCTGACATCCACGGAAATTGCATAACTCGTCGGCTACTTCGGCTTTTGACAGGTGTTTCCAATGTTCGGACATCTCCAACCCGGCATTTCCAACTTTACGAAACTTAAACGGGCTACCCACATAAAAGCGTTTCCCTGTAGCCAGGCCTGCGGTGCGATCTGAAGGTGTTTTGTGCAGTTCGGTGAGTTTTGGTTTCGGGTCGAAGGTGTCCATGTGTGCAGGACCACCCTCCATAAAAAGCATGATGCAGGCTTTAGCTCTAGGTGGATGCATCGGCTCGTTAATGGCTAAAGGTGCCTTCGTATCGGCTGCGATTAAGTCGCTTAGCGCGACAGCACCGAGGGATGCGCTCAAGCCATATAGAAAGTCGCGGCGTGATGAGACGAGATTGAACATAGAGCGACTCTTGGGTTAGTAAACGAAACAAAACTCATTGGTGTTAAACAATAACAGGCATAGGTCCGCTAACGCCCTGGTGGAAGGACTTGCGTTGTTTGCGTGAGGATCTGCTTGATAATTTTCATAAACGGGCAGAATCTCTTTGTATTCGAAGACATCGCCGCTCAATTCTTCCACCAAGGAGCGAGTAATTGATGTGGGGAATTCTCGAGGTGTTGTAGGATGCTCCTCATGATAGGTCGTCATTTCAGAAACATATTGCCGCATCCGCCGTAATTCGGAAGCGGATGGTGGCCTTCCCAAAATAAGGGAAAATGCACGCTGAATATTCGTCGTTAAAACGGAGGAGTCCTTTTCGAGGCGTTTTGCCATCGCAATAGACCTGGAGTTCGTAACGTCACTGTTAAGGAGCGTAAACGCTTGGGGCGTGACTGACATTTGATCTCGAACTTCGCACGATTCATTAGGATTGGGCTGATTAAATATTTCTAGGAATGGATCAGGTTGCCCCCGTACTTTGTAAGCGTATATCGAACGGCGATTACGCTGTGCTGGTAACGGCGAGGGTTGGTATGCAGGGGCAATGGAAAACTGAATCATGCGGGGCTGCAAGGCAACCTCCATGTTGATCTCTGGATTAACGGGTAAGCCACCAATTGCCAAGTTTAGTTCTCCAGTGGCGAATAGCATTGCGTCACGTATTTCTTCGGCTGATAGTCTCCGCGGTGTGAAACGGCCGAGTAACGTGTTTTCTGGATCGACTTCCTCCAAGACCGCAAGATCTCGTCGAGTCGTCGACTGCATATACGTATGACTCGTCATGATGAGCTTATGAAGTCGCTTTATCCGCCATCCGTTTTCTACGAAATGAGCTGCAAGCCAGTCGAGTAATTCGGGATGGGTGGGCTTAGCACCGGTGGTACCAAAGTTCATGCTGTTTGCGGCAATCCCCTTGCCGAAATGATATTGCCAGATGCGATTGACAATAGAACGCGTTGTAAGCGGGTTATCGTCACTAGCAATCCACTTAGCCAGTGCCAGACGTCTACCGTTTATAGAGGCTGGCAAAAGGTTAGGGTCGACTGGATCACCGGAAGTTGGAAGTCCTGTCGCGCTCAGTATTCCAGGTTGCACCGAGCTTCCTTTAGCCTCTAATGCGCCTCCTTCGAGAATTGTCGTGTCGGTCGGGGCTTTTGTGTTAATAGCCTTAATGATCCGCAGTGACCGCGTATTCAGGTATTTGATTTGGGAATCCGCAGCATTGTAAACGCTTTGAGCCATCGGTTTGAATCTCTCGAGACGCCGATTCCAAATCCACTCATTTTGCGTGTAAACTTTCAGCTGTCCCTGTTCGGTGGTATTTAATCCGTAATGGCGGCCCGGCTTGGATTCATCTGGAAGTGAACGTCGTTGGTTTGCGTCTTTATATTCCAATCCACGCTCTGTAAACCACTTTCGTGCGGCATCCTCGCGCTTTGTTTCTAGAGCCAATTTGCGTCCAGTTGCAAATGCAAGCATTGTCTGAACATGCAACTTGTTTGTTTCGAAGTCGGTTTGGTTCTCGGCCTCGAGTATCGGAGCAGCGCGTTCGGCTAACTGAGTTGCGGCAAAGGTTGCATAAAATCGGTAGTAGTCACGCGTGGGGATAGGGTCAAACTTGTGATCATGACATTTAACACAGCGGAGTGTCATTGATAGGTACGTTTGCCCGACGGAATTGATGACGTCATCGATGAAAATCTGTCTGGCGGCCGGTATCTTGACCATCGCGTTGTCAAAAGGACCCGATCGTAAATACCCTGTTGCAACGATCCACTCGGCTTCTTGTGGATTGTATTGGCCTTTGTGTCGTGCGTCGGACACCTCTTTGTCACTGTGGCCACGCATAGCGACCGATTGGTCTGCCAATTCGTCCCCGGCAATCTGTTCGATAATGAACTCGTTATAAGGTTTGTCATCGTTGAAAGATCTAATGACGTAATCGCGGTAACGCCAGGCGTTGGAGCGTTCGTAATCGTTGGAGTATCCGCCGGTGTCTGCATAACGCACGACATCCAGCCAATGTTGTGCCCAACGCTCCCCATATCGAGGACTCGCGAGCAGCTTATCAATGAGAAGTTCCCACGCTGAAACAGAATCCTTCTTCCATTGGGATAAAAAAGCGTCGGCTTGTTGTGGGGTTGGCGGAAGTCCAGTCAGATCAAAGTAGGCACGTCGGAGTAAGAGTTCAGGTTTAGCAACGGGCGCGTAAGAAAAACCAGCATCTGATAATCTTGCGCTAATGAAGTGATCGACGGGATGAGTGTGTTTGTCAAAATCACGTGCTGGAGGAAGTTGCATAAATGCCCAAATATCCTCCGGCTTGTATCGACGGTATGTCCATTCATCGGATAGGCCGCCACTGTTCGCTACTAGTACGCCTTCGGACGTTATTTGATCTCCCCAGTGTTCCTTGCGCAAGGATGCAATGACGTTGTCATCGGGCCAAGGCGCACCAAGTGTTATCCACTCTCGGATGTCGCGGATCTGCTGAGGCGAGAGTCGATCGTTTTCCTTTGGCGGCATTTCCAAACCGTCCCAGAGAATCGCGTTCAGTAGCGGACTGTTCTCAGGTTGCGTAGGTACGAGGGACGCTTCCCCGGATTCACCCCCTTTTAGCAAGCCTGCCTTGCTACTCATGTCAAAGTTGCCCTTGAGGTCGCTGTTGTTAGCGGCGTTGTGGCAGGAAAAACATTTCGATTCAAAAGTACTTAGCACCTTAAGAGCGAAAAGGCGTTCGCCTTCATTAGGTTGTACGGCATGAGTTGCCGACGAGAGAGCCAGAAGGATGTAGAGGAGCTTGTGCGGCGAAGATCGCATTTCTTAATTATAGGCGAAAGAGTGGAAAAGATAAGTGAAGGTTGCTACGCATGTTAAACGAGTTCACGGCCATCGCAAGGCCGCTTGTGGTGCAACTGTAGATATGTGAGCTTCGGTTGCCGATCTATCGCTGTTTGTCAGCACTTGAATCGATTTCAAAGTCTTTTTCGAAATGGTCTAGAAACTGGTCGATGTCCAGCACGCCGTCTTCGTTCTCGTCAGCCGCGTGAAAGATTTCTCGCAGGTCATCTTCGTCGTAATCATAACCGAGTGCGAACATCGCTCGTTTAAATTCAAGGAGCGTGAGGTGATTTTTGCCACCCATATCTGCAGCATGAAATGCCGCCGCGCGTCGATTATGTTCGTCGCGAGAAGGATGTCTCATTAATTCACGAAATTCTTCGATACTTCGGGCAGTATCAGCATGATGCTCACTGTTCGGCATCAATAGTCGAGATTTGAACCTGTGATAGGGTGTGCGTTGATCGACAACATGATAGCGGCCATAACCGAAGTAAATAACAATTCCAACGATGGCCGTCGCGCTCGCTCCGATTAAGGCATTGCTTCCCATGGTGTACAGCAAGTATGAACCGCCGCATATTCCCCAGATTTGCATCCACGGGAACAGTGGACTTTCATACTTAGGTCGATACCAGCGTTTTTCACCTTCGTCCTTGTGAACGGTGGTTCGTAGTACGATCAGTGCAAAACAAATCAAAGTGAATACCATGATTTGAACCCCGGAAACTAGTTTGGCAATATCCTCGACAGGCAGCCACACAATGGCGCCGGCCATTAGTACACCGGTAATAAGAATTGCAATATGAGGCGTTTCAAACTGTGGGTTTACATCTTCAAGAGCTTGCGGTAACAGATTGTCGCGTGCCATCGCGAATCCAAATCGCGACGAAGCAAGTACTCCTGACAGCGCCATCGAGGCCATTGTAAAAATTGCCAGAATGGCAACTGCGAGCGCCACGCCTTTGCCTCCAACGGCAACTGCAAAGTGATAGATTGGGTTCTTTACTATTTCACCTTGCGGATCCAACCACCAGTTGTCCGGCAGCACTGCCATAATGCTGTAACCAACAAGGCTATATAGCGCTGCTGCAATGATGAGAGATAAAATCATTCCTTGTGGAAGCGTTTTGGCGGGTGATTTAACCTCTCCGGCAATTGCGGCGATCTTTGTGACGCCAGCATATGCGACAAACACCAACGCCGCGGTTTCTGCGAGGGACCAGAATCCGCTTTCAAAAGCTTTGCTGGCAATCGGTTTTGATAGATTAGCGTCGTCAGAAAGTAATGCAGCGCAACATAGAAGGATCATTGAAGTAGTTGCAATAACAACAATGATTGACTGCACAACCTTTATCTTTGCTACACCAAGAATATTTAAGATGACAATAAGGATCAGGAATAACAGCCCAAGCGTGGTGGGCTCCACTTCCAGGTTTAATGATTGGGTCACAATATACAGATATGCCTGGAAGCCGATGAGTGCAAATGCAGACTTCAGGAGAAAGGACGACCATAACCAAATTCCACTTATGGTCCCAAAGAAAGGACCGAATGTGCGTTCAAGGTAGACGTAAGAACCACCGGAACTTGGCATGGCGGATGCTAGTTCCGACTTGGATAGTGCCGCGGGCAATACGACCGTAGCTGCCAGTAGGTATGCAAGCCATATACCATCACCCATCGTATTTGCCGCAAAGGCTGGCAAAACGAATACACCGGAACCCAGCATCGAAGAGAGGCTGATAGCAATTACTGCCCAGAGGCCAAGTGTGCGTGTTGGTTTGTGTTTTAAATTTGAAATATTGACAACCGCAGAAATACAACGAAATCCTGATTCGAATCAAATTAGTGACAAATGCGGTGCAAAGCAATGGCACATTTACCGTGCATTCATGTTAAAAAGGCAGTCGATAAGTACCTGTCGCACGAATACTGCTGTGCTACATGTACTCAAAACTGCGAAAAGACTGCAATTACAGGTGAAGCATGGTGAAATGTGCTGTTGTTGGGCTGGGTAGATTTGGACGCCTTCACTCGTTAACACTTAACGGAATTGAAGGAGCTGAACTTGTCGGTGTTGTTGCGCGGAGACCGGAAAGCGTTGAGGCATTGAATCAAGAATTGCCGGCTGTCCCGGGTTTTACTGATTTGGATACCGCTATTGAACAATGCGAAGCGGAAGCCTGGATCGTCGCATGTACAACCAGTGAACATGTGCGAGTCACAAAACAACTGCTCGAAGCGGGTAAACACGTACTGTTGGAAAAGCCCATCTCGGAAGATATGGGTGAAGCGGAGAGTCTCGCGGCGCTAGTGAATCAGGATCCGAACAAGTTAATGATCGGCCACATCCTGTTGTTTAACAGCGAGTTTAAACAACTCAGAACCGAAGTGGGTCGTCGAGGTGCTCTTCATCATATTGATGCTGTGCGGCATCGTCCGGCATCTATCGTTAAGGAGTTCTCGGGAGAGAATCCGCTATATGCTGCAATGGTGCACGATTTATATTGCGCTCAAGTACTTGTAAATGGAGAGGAACCGCGAGAACTGAGCTGCCAATATCACTTAACACCCGGCGGTGAGATTGATTTAGCAAATGCCCAGCTAATTTGGCCAAGTGGTGTTGTGGGCCGGTTTGCAGCGAGCTACTTTACCCCATCTGGCATGGCTCCACGCGGTATTGATCGCACAGAGGTGTTTGGTGACGGATGGGCGGCGCGTATAGAACCGAATCCAAGACCGATGGAATTATGGAGTGATATTGCGGAATGGCCGATGGCTTTAGAAATCATGGCTGATGAATATGGGGCCACCGGTATGATGGCCGAAGAACAACGGTGTTTTTTGCGAGTGGTTCGTGAGGAGCAGGCAGTGCCGCTTGGAGCACGCTATGAGGATGCATTGCAAGTTCAGCGATGGATGGACGCATTGGATAAGGTCGCCGCACGATAAACAGCGTAAATATTTCTGTGACGCTGCCGCCTAGTAGGTTTCCTGCATCTGGATAATCGCTGTTCCATTGCCCCTAAGTCATGTGCGAAATAGCTATCGAGATAAAAAACTGTTTTGACAGTAAATGAGTTAAAATGTTCAGACTTCAATTGATCACCTCTTGTACGTCTCTCCGTTAGCATTGATTTGACTGTGGATCCGCTAAATAGTTTTGTAAATGATCATCGCGATTCGCTAATTCAATTTGCGAAGTCTCTCGTTAGTACGGCTAGCCCGAATCCACCTGGTGATGAGCGGGATGTAGTAGGAGTCGTTCTTGCTGAACTGTCGCGATTGGGCCTGGATGAACACGCAGAGGTGGTTTCAAAGCACGCGGAGAGACCCAATGTTATCGTCCGCATACGTGGTGATTCTCCGGGGCCTACCGTCATGCTCTGTGGCCATAGCGACACGAAGCCGATTGGAGACCTGAGCAAGTGGAGGACCGATCCGCTAAAGCCCAATATTCGGGACGGCAAGATGTACGGACTTGGCACAACAGATATGAAAGGAGCGGTCGCGGCTAGTGTTTACGCTGTGGCAGCGCTGCATCACCAACAATCAAGGTTGCACGGTGACGTCCTGTTGGTGGTCAACGCAGACGAAGAACGGTCGATGGAGTTCGGGTCCGGTTTTCTGGCCGGGGAATTTGAGATCAAAGCGGATATTGCATTACTTGGTGAACCTAGCGGAATAACTGGACCGGAATTTGAGTTCCTTCACGTGGTTTCACGCGGGATTAGTTGTTTTAGGATTCGTGTGCATGGTACACAAATGCACAGCAGTCTTACTGACCGATTGCCGTCGATGAATGCAAACCAATGCATGGCAGACGTGTTGTTGTATCTAAAAGATCACCTTCGATTGACCTTCAAACCACATGCCCTGTGCCCTGCCCCAACTATCAACTTAGCGGTGAGAGTAAATGGTGGGATTGGTTACGGAGTCTGCCCCGGTGTCGCAGAGTTTGAAAGTGACATTCGTACTCTTCCCGGGATGACCTTGAAACAATTGCGTGATGACATCGAATCCTGTCTGGATGGATACCGGGAAAAGAATCCGGAAGTGGAAATTGAATTGGAGTTTGAAAGCGCGCCGATGGATTGGTTTCCACCCACGGAGGTTCCACAGGATCATGCCATGATTAAGGCAATTTTGGATGCAGCCGAGTCCGAATTAGGGTTTCGACCCAAGTTAAGTGCTTTTCCGGGTGGTTCGGATGCAAAAAACTTTCAGGGTGTGGCAGGCATCCCGACGATTCCTAGTTTTGGACCAGGATGGTTGCCTTTGGCCCACGGACCAAATGAATGTGTTGGAGTTGATTCGCTGGTCAGTGCTGCGAAGATTTATGCGAATGCGATTGCGGTGTATTTAACTGACGCTTAATTGGGGGCGTGAATACAGAGTTACCTAAGTCGCGAAAAGTTGGCTTGGATCTTTAAAGGCCTTGAATTCCAATGCATTGCCGCTCGGATCCTGAAAAAACATCGTGGCCTGTTCACCTACCTGTCCCTCGAAACGAATGTAGGGTTTTATGACAAAAGTGATCCCGAGGCGGGTCAGTCGATCGGCAAAATCATGCCACTGTGACCATTCGAGCACGACCCCAAAGTGAGGAATTGGTACGTCATGGCCATCCACCGGGTTTGAGGCGGGTTGAACAGGCATGTCAGTTTTCTCGTGGATGACAAACTGATGACCAAAGAGGTCAAAATCCACCCATTTCGTATCACTGCGTCCTTCACCGCATCCGAGTACATCACGATAGAATTCCCGTGCAACGGAGATGTCATGGACCGGCATCGCAAGATGGAAAGGCTGAAGCATTGTCACTTGAGTCGTAGAACTTATAGGTGGCTAGCGCCGCTAAAGAAGTTCCTCAATTGGCTTGCCATGTGGAATAAGCGGAATAGGACGACCACTCAAGTCAGGTACCATCTCGGTATAGTCAATTCCCAGATGCGTATAAACGGTTGCCAGCAAATCGTTGGGATCGAGTGGGCGATCTTGTGGATGTTCACCTTTGTCATTGGTCGATCCAATAACTTGACCAGTTCGCATTCCACCTCCCGCCACGAGAACGCTCATTGCCCCAGGGTAGTGATCCCGGCCTGGCTGCATCACCTTACTTGCGGTTCCTTTTTGAGGATTGATACGAGGTGTCCGTCCAAATTCACCCGAAACGATCAGCATCACTTTTTTATCGAGCCCGCGTTCGTAGAGATCTTCAACTAATGCCGCTACGGCAGCATCAAACACCGGTAATCGAGCACGATTGTCGTCAAACAAGTGACCGTTTACCGCATGAATATCCCAGTTACCAATCCCACCGGGGATTGACGGGTTTTGCATTTGCATCGTGACAAAACTAACACCAGCTTCGACAAGGCGTCTGGCGAGTAATGTTCGTTGTCCCCATTTATGCCGGCCATAACGCTGTCGTGTTGCATCGTCTTCCTCAGAAATGTCGAATGCTTTCGCAGCACGTGCACCTGTCAGAAGATCAATCGCCTGTGTATTAAATTGATCAAGGTTTGCAATATTTGGTGAGGAATCTAAGCCGCGTTTTGCATCATCAATCGCATTGAGCAGTGCCACACGATCGTCCAATCGCGTTCGCAAGTCGGCGGTTAGCGATAAATTGTTCACTTTGAAATTCGGTTGATTGGGGTCAGCACCCACAACGAACGGTAAATATGCGGAACCAAGTCCCGCAGCACCTCCGCCATACACGTTTGAAGCACTTGCAACATACAAGGGCACGGAAGGGTCGCGTTTGCCTTGCAGCATCTTGGATACAACTGGTCCCAGGCATGGATATTGCGCTAGCGGATCAAGTAATCGAAACGGATTGTAACCGGAAAGAAAACGTCCTGCGCCGCCAGCGTGATTCGCGAACCCATGCGAAATAGATCGAATAATATTGAATCGATCCGCCACTTCAGCATGTTTAGGTAAGAATTCGCAAATGTCCATTCCCGGCACAACAGTGGGAATGGGGCTTACATCACCCCGGTATTCAATTGGCGCCTCGGGCTTCAAGTCGTAAGTGTCCATGTGGGACGGACCGCCTTGTAGCCAGATAAGGATGACTGAAGTGTCTTTGACCGGTTCACCTTGTTCTTGTGCGTTTGCGCGGTGCCGCATCAGATCTGGCAGGGTGAGTCCACCGAGCAGGAGCGAACCTGCCTCCAAAAACGATCTTCGGCTTGTTTGTTGATGTTGCATGTTCGGTAGTGCGGCTTCTTTAAAACGAATGTGACTACGTTCGATAGCAATTACATTATACTGCTCGTCAAAATCAAAAACAGGTGAATCTGTTAAAGCAGTGTGTGTTTATGGTATTAGTGGTCTGCCAGGACTGATTTCATATATGCCAAATCGGATTTGGTTTGATCAATGCAATCTTGAAGGGTGAAATGCTTGTAAACACCGCCGCCGATATATTCGCTATGTAGGGTGTAGATTCCTGTGTAACCGTTTCGTTTCAATTCGGATACGTATTCGGGAATCGGCATTATTCCCTCTGAGACTGGGCATTTAACCGGCCGCCAGCGTTGTTCTCCTCGCTCGCCGGGGGTCGTCTTTTCCCACCAGAAATTCTTGATGGAGGTGAGGCTAATCCAAGGTCGTAATAGCTCCATGGCTTGCCGCCATGAGCCAGATCCGCCAGTCATCGCGAAATGCATTGGATCACAAAACGCGCCGACCGTCTCGGGATCGTGATCTTTTAAGAGGTCATAAAGTGCCAGACCATTTGCAGGAAGAATGGGGCCTGAGTGTACGTGCATACATGGTAATACGTCGTACTCGCCGCACATCTTAACTACCTCTGCCAGAGAGTTTCTCACGAAGTCAATTTGTCCGGAGATTGGTTTAGCCGTTGTGTGACGAAAATATCCGAGTTTGATTTTGCGGATCCCGAGTTTGTCGCATTGTGCAAGAATGCCGCGGGCGTGTGAATCGCTGACAGAATTAATGCCGGTTGTTAACATCGGTATATCTAAGTCAACCGATTTCGCTGCCGCGTGTGCTGCCGGCAGCTTAGCGGTAGCGTCTTCAGGCTGAATGTGACCGCCGTTTCGTACGGTTAGATCGAGACCAGAGAGACCGATGTCATTGAATACATCACACGTCTTTGGGATTGAGAGAGATTGAAAACTCTCTGTAAAGGCAATGAACCGATCCGTGGTCGATTGTTTCTCGGCTGTTACGGTGTTGGATGCCGTTGCGATATTGGACATAGTCGCAGTGGCGACGGTGCCGGTGAGAGTCGTTGCGAGTAGATCACGCCGCTTCATGAGAGTATTGCTCTTAGTTGAAACGTTAGCTTGATTTTAGGAGATGGCCTCAAAAACGGGACTACCGCCATGTGATATATGTATCGGTCGATTTTCAAGGTCCGGAACAGTCGATCTGCTGTCGACACCAAGAACGTGGTAAATCGTGGCGGCCAAATCACCTGCAGAAACAGGCCTATCTGTTGGATAGGCTGCATGTTTATCAGTGGAGCCAATCACACAACCTTGCTTCATGCCGCCGCCGAATAACAAAGAGAAACCGCATTGGGGCCAATGATCTCGTCCAGCTTGTTTATTGATGGTGGGTGTACGCCCCATCTCTCCCATGACCACGACGAGAGTGCGATCAAGTAGCCCGCGCTCGTCAAGATCGAGCACCAATGCCTCGACAAATTGATCTAGCTGAGGAAGGTGCGAATCCAGCATCTTGAATACATTGCCGTGTAAATCCCAGTGGTTGTTACCCTTCACTTCCCAGTGGAGAGTTATAAACTTTGACCCCGCCTCGACCAAACGACGAGCGATCAATGCGCTGTTCGCCATGACGTTATTTCCGTAGCGATGGCGAGTCTCTTGGTTCTCTTGAGAGACGTCAAACGCGGCGCGCGTATTGCTTGATGTTAGCAACTGAAACGCGATATCACGGAATTTGTCGAGTCTGGCAACGGTTCGCTTTCTTTCGATACGTGAAAGCTGGTCGTCGAGTTGCCCCAATAGACTTTTGCGAGTATTTAATCGATCAACGGTAAGATCGTCTGAGGAGGTTGTCGGAGGTTTAGGTATTCCGGTCGCAACCTGTGGTTCGTAGTCTCCCTTTAAATCCTCATCGGGGATTTTGGCTTCAATGG
This sequence comes from Pirellulaceae bacterium, assembly GCA_045566075.1. Lineage (GTDB taxonomy): Bacteria > Planctomycetota > Planctomycetia > Pirellulales > Pirellulaceae > UBA11883. Next base: position 20,785 of record JBJLEE010000016.1, read on the forward strand.
ATGTAAACAAGGGGTCATATTGACTACCAAGGTAGGCGCCATACGGGCCGGCGCGGCGCAACGATTGGCTGTAGCCGGGGAAGGCAGGCATCATCACATGAAACGGGACATCATTTGTCTTTTGGCCCAAATGCTGACACACTGCGGCCATCGAAGGGTGATCGGTGATCTTTGCAAAGTAGTTTTCGCGATCTGACCCGCCGTCATATCCTGTTAATACATTGTATGGATTGTGGCTGTTATACCTGTGAGAATAGGTGCGGATAAGGGTTGCCCGATCCATGATGCCAGCGATCTTCGGCAATTTTTCACAGATTTGCAGCCCAGGGACGGCGGTGGAGATTGGCTTATATATGCTTCGCACGTTGTCCGGTGCATTTGGCTTTAGGTCCACCATGTCCTGATGTGGCGGTCCGCCGAACAGATTAATAAGAATAATGCTGTCGGCTTTGGCATTTGGGAGCAATCCGGATTGCTCGGACGCCTGGAGAAGATGGGGTAATGTCATCCCTGAGAATAGAGAGAGGCCACCAACTCGGATCGCTTCACGTCTCGAGAAACCGTCACATGCCTGTTTTGCTTTTCCAAGTACCTTAAGCATTTACGATTACCCTCAGTGTATGCGTGCTACTGGAAATTATTTTAGCCATAGCTTAGAGGAAGTGCCAATTGCAATTCGAAAAGCTCTGATAGCATCAAATGGTTATTTGGGGGATGTGGGCTTTGCCGGACGAGTGTATTCCATCCATTCATTTGCAGTCCAGTCGGCCTGCTCCTTGCCCAATAGGCGTTCGACGACATGTAAGGCGCCATCGATCCCCGCTGTTACGCCTGCGGTCGTTACGATCTTGCCTGAATCTACAAATCGCCGCGAACGAACAACTTTGCATTTCGGTGCAGCGGATTTCAGTCCCGACAATCCCCAGCGATGGGTCGTAGCAGTGGTGCCGTCTAACAACTCCGCCCGTGCTAAAAGAAACGCCCCCATGCAAACAGACATCGTTATTTTGGCATCCTTGTGTGCTTTCTGAATCCAGGAAACGCCGGCCGCGTCTACATTGGACATGGCTCCGCCGGGCACAACGATGATGTCTGCCTGGGGAGCGTCATCGTAGGAGTAATCCGGGGTAACCGTCACGCCTCCCATGGTTTTAAGTGGCGTGGTCGTTGCAGACACGGTAACAACTCGAAATGCATTTCCGTGGTCGCTCACAATGAATACTTCAGCCGGCCCGGCAAAGTCAAGCAATTCAACACCGTTAAATATCAATATAGCTACCGTTAGCGGTTTTTTGGTCGTCTGTTGTGCGACCACAGTATCCATGAGGAACACGGTGATGGCGAAAAACAGGATAAGAGGTTTGATTTGAAACATGTTATTAACTCAAGAGATCCTCGGTTACCCGACCTGGTGTAAGAATAAAGGGACGTCCGATACGATCATGCACATGCGACTCTGGTGGAATTCCAAGTAAATGATACATGGTTGCTGATAGATCCCAGGGCCCGATCGGTTCGGTGGTGGGGAAGGCAGCATGCTGATCACTTGCGCCGATCACGGCTCCTCGTTTCACGCCACCGCCGGCAATAAGAACGGAATAAACATCCGGCCAGTGGTCCCGACCAGCATCTTTGTTAATTCGTGGCGTACGGCCAAATTCTCCCAAGGCAATGACCATGGTAGAGTCAAGGCGACCCCGCTGGTCAAGATCTTGAATAAACGCTGATACCCCTTGATCGAAGGGCGGCAGCAACTTGTCTTTCATCGTGGGATAATTCTTCGCGTGAGTGTCCCACTCCTGTTGATTTGATCGGGCCCAGTTCACGGTAATTAGTGGGACGTCGGCCTCAACGAGACGCCGTGCGAGTAGCAAGGTCTGCCCGAATTTGTGTCGGCCGTAACTATCGCGAAGTTGTTCTGATTCCTGAGTCAAATCAAAGGCCTGGCGACTTTTGCCTGACCCTAGCAGTCCAAACGCTCGCTGTTTCAGGTCAGTCATGCCTTTGATTTCACCAGCTTTGTCCACGGCTGGTAGGTTATTATCCAATTGGCCAAGAAGGCTGAAGCGTGAATCAAATCTGCCAATATTTAAGTCTGTCGGCAGTGCCAGTTCTTCCACAGCAAAGGACTCGGTATTGGGATCTTTGTCTACGCGAAAAGGCTCATAGGCTTGGCCAAGGAATCCGGCGTTTTGGCCCGCCATGGGTGGTCGGTTGCCTTGATGCATGACTGGACCTAACACAGCGGCACTTGGAACAGGCTGTCCCGTTGGTTTGAGTCTGGCTACGGCAGCACCAAACGTTGGGAAATCTTCTTTCCTAGCTGGGGTGTTTGTGCCCGGCAGCGGGTGCGGATGGCCAGTAAGTGCAGTGTAGGACGCTGACCCGTGCTCGAAATCTGCGTGCGACATGCTACGAATAATCGAGACCTTGTCCATCACTTTACTAATGGATGGCAAGTGTTCGCAGATTTGCGTTCCTGGGACGTTTGTAGAGATAGGAGTGAAGTCGCCGCGGATTTCACTAGGAGCGTTAGGCTTTAAATCATATGTGTCTTGTTGGCCTTGCCCGCCAAAGCAAAAGATCACCACGCATGAATTGGCTTGTCCAAAATTCCGAGGCCGATCGATCGAAGAGGATGCCATGGCCGTGGGCCATGAGTTTCGTGCTAAGAAACCCAGGGCTCCGGTGGTGATCCAATCGCGTCTGGATAGAATTGGTGCCAAAAGTCTTTCTCTCATTCGGTTATTAGTAACGCCGTCTATATTTTCAGCAAAGCATGCCGTCGTAGCAAATTGAATTGTGCACTCGTTGCAGGCCTACTTCGTGATTAGTGCATTGGGAAGATGTGTTTCTATTTGTTTCACGTCCGATTCACTGAATCCGGTGTATTGTATTTCCAGTTGTGTTAATCGGTCTAAGCCCGTAAATGTGTCGGTTGAATTACTAGATACACGGGCTCCGACGATATTCAGGTGATTCAATTTCTTAAAGCTTGCAATCGTCGTCATGCATTCGTCGGTGAGCTTTGGCCCGGCGAAGCCCGTGTTATAGAGGAGCTTTAAGGCCCTCAAATTGCTCAACGGCTTAAGCGCGTGAACGCCTTTATCTGTAATTCCGACCAGACTCAGGTCAAGAAACTGAAGTTTTCGGAGCTTGGCCAAATGCGGCATTCCGTCATCGCTCACCGAGTTGCCGTATAGGTTCAGATACTCGAGAGATTGCATTGCACTGAGAGCGACGAGTGCCTGATTTGTAATTTTCAGTTTCTCAAAAGCTGTCTTTTTGAGATTTAGGAATCTTAACTGCGGCAGTTGCGATACGTGGGGCATTGATTCATCGGAGATTTGCTCACATATTTCCAAGTCTAATGCTCGCAAGTTCTTCAAGGACACGAGGTGTTTGGCTGCATCGTCCGTTACGTCACTGCCAGCCATGTTCAATGTGCGAAGCTGGGTAAGCTGGCCAATCGCCTGCATGGCGGCGGGATCCAAGCCGGTGGAAAAATGAAGATCGATTCCGCTTAACGACTGCACACCTTGCAATTGAAGGAATAACTGGGAATGGACGTTTGTCGTGGAGAGATCCAGAACAAACGGCGTCTCTATTTTACGAAGAATCTCTAGATCATCACTTTCGAACACTTCGGTCGCTCCGCGCTTGAGGATGATGAATGGCGTGGCAAGTGTTGATTGAATATCCGGGGCATCAAAAATGTAACTATTAAATAAAAAGGGTTTATTGTCACCGTCGTCGGCATGTCTGGCTGCAAGGCTGACATGAGTTATTTCGTTCGCGGTAAGTAAGGAATCCAGCTCTGATTCCAGAGCATCCGGAAAAGTGAATTGTTTTGGAACGGCGGTCAGCTCACCTTCACCGATGGAGAGCGCGTGTATCACGCCCTGCTCTCGCAGTAATAGCGTTTTATTTGCAATCACGGGGTGTGACCAGCTGTCTCCACCGGCACCGGGAATTTCCCACTTTCCACGTACGGTGTATCCCTTTGGGCTCGCTTCGATCAGGGCGACAACACCATTTTGGTATCGAAATACAAAACGATTGTCCGCGTAGATGACGGATGCCGAACCGACGCCAGGTCCTCTGCGTTTCCACTGGATATGGCCATCGTCGAGTTTTAGACAGGTAGGCAATCCATTATTGCTGCCGTGCCCACCATAAATATGATCATTGAGTTCGATGACGCCGCCGTGATGATTCTGAAATGTGTTGCCAGATAGTCTGTAGACTTCTATCGCATTCAGTGCGTTGTTCTGATCAGACTGCAAGTCCAAGAGTACGCTGCCAGCGTTATAACCATTCGACGAAAACACGAAATGCCCATAAGCAATCGGTGTGGGTATATTCACAACGTTAGCACAAATGTCGTTGTAGCCCCAGAGAAGACGACCATCATCTGCCGCAACCCCCACTAGCCCGCGTCCGATAAGCTGTACGTATTGATCGATATTGCCGACGCGCGACTTAACGATCGACGAGAAGGAAGCTCCGTCACCTCCTTTATTTCCGAGATCAGGTGCCGGTGTTGACCAGACTAACTTTCCAGTCGTTTTCTCTAACGCAACGATCATGGCATCATCGCCGCCGGGCGTGCAGACCAGATACCGGCCGTCGATCAGGGGCGATTCACCATAACCTCGACCGGATTGGAGCTTGCCATCGAATTCGGTGATAAAACTTACTTGCCATATGACTTCACCGTCCTCCGCATTCAGACAAGCTAAGTCCCCATCAGGGTCCAATGTGTACAGATGAGTCCCGTCGAGAGTCGGAGTCGACATGGCATGCCGTGATGACTCGCCGATTTTTGTTTTCCACAAAAGTTCTCCGGTGTTTTCAGCTATCCCATAGGCATAAATCACGTTGGATTCATTTCCGATTGTATGTACCCGTCCGTTTCCAACTACGAGGCTCGCATATCCTTCACCAATTTGCGGACACTGCCATTTAGAGGGGGGCCCGTTTTCTGGCCATGATTGGAGCAGTCCCGTCTCCAACGACTTACCGTCTCTGTTCGGTCCACGCCATTGTGGCCAGTCATCCGCGTATGCGGTTTGGCCACTCCAGAATAGGGACAGGGTCAAGGCTAAAATAGAATAGGTGATACGGTGCATCAGGTTTATTAGCTCAGGAAATGGGGGCGTACTTAGTGAGTCTTAATCAACTCTCCGTCTTTCATGACATGTTCGATCTTTGCGTGATCCAACAGGATGAGTGTGTCTTCGAGCGGGTTTCCATCGATCACCAAAAGGTCAGCAAGAAAGCCTTCTTTGATTTGGCCAAGTTCATGGCCTAAATCCATTGCTGCACCACCATCCTTTGTCATGGAGATGATGGCTTGCATTGGTGTAAAGTCACAGTACTTAATCAGGTGATCAAGGTCGCGGGCATTGGTGCCGTGTGGCGTTAGACCAAATCCGTAATCACCGCCGCCGAGGATTCGTATACCTCGCGTCTGCATTTCCTTGAGTCCTTTAGCGGCCGCGGTCAATTCATCACGGAAACCAAAGCGGATCACTTCGTCCTCGCTGAAATACTCTTCGGCTTCATAACTGGCTATCGCGGTGAAGCCGATATTTGGGCTCACAAACACCCAGTCCTTTGCCGCCTCGAGATCGTCGAGGGCTTCTTCGTCGCAGTAATTCGCATGATAAATGACCTTTACGCCGTATTTGACGCAAAGTTTAACGGCATCGGCACTACGACAATGTGCACTCATTCGTTTACCATGTGCATGCACGACTTCCGCGGCGGCAGCAATCTCAGCCTCCGACATTACCGTTGCATCTGACGGAGCGTGAGGCATAAATGTATCGCCAGACACAACGAGTTTTATAATATCGACCCCTTCACGTATCAGTTCGCGGGTTGTTTGCCGGAACGCATCCGGGCCGTCAATCACAATTGCCATTGAGGACACATGAGGCGCATGAAGAGTGCGCATATCACCGAGGCCGCCGGTAACAGTGATCCACGGACTCGCGGCAAGTAACCGCGGGCCCTTCAATTCTCCAGCATTGATGGCATTTCGAATGACGACGTCGAGGCGAGGTTTAGCCGCGGCGGCACTGATGCAACTGGTGATTCCGCAATCCAAGTAATATCGTGCGTTTCTCGCCGCAATAAGCGTGTTCTCCTCTGGCGGGATCATGCCAATGGCGGTGAGTGAGTCGGTGTTATCGATACTTAAATGAGCATGCGACTCAATTAGGCCCGGCATCAGGGTCTTACCGGTACAGTCGATAACGGAACTAGCTTCCGTCTTCGTTTCGGTTTCCGTGATACGCTCTATGCGGTTGCCATTTACCAGTACATTTCCAGGGAACGGATTTGTGCCGGAACAATCTAGAATACTTGCGTTTTTAAATAGGGTCTTCATTTACGCCATTCTAATGCGCGACACAGTCGCGTGCTTAGAATACACGCCATTAAGCTGCGTTGCCTTCGCTGGCTGGAAAGCTGCCAGGTTTGAAAGCAGCGAGCATTAAAGTTCGGCCAGATGTGATGTCGAATTGCCAAACTCTTCTAACTGATGTCCCATGCGTTCCATAAGCGCCAGATAGAGGCTGCACATTTTTCGATCATCGGACTTTTCATAATCAAGACTGCGCCCGGTTTTTAAAGCGCCGCCTAAACCGCCAGATAAAAGTAATGGAACCTTTGGAGCGTTATGAGCAGTCCATTGTTCATTGGCCATCATTATGCACGAGTTATCTAGTACAGTCCCATCACCTTCCTGCATGGAATCAAGGCGTTTTAGCAGGTAAGCATATTGCTCCACCCAGAAGCGGGTGATTTTGGCATAGTCTTGTCCCTGCCATGCATGCGAGAAACTATGGTGATCGTTACGCAGGCCAAGAAATGGATAAACCTGACCTGAGAGATTATTGGTAAGGAGTAAAGTCGAGACACGTGTTCGGTCCATTTGGAATGCGAGTGCGATAATATCGCACATCAGTCGGCAATGGTCGTCCACGGTAGTCGGCAGACCGTCAGCGGGCCGCTTTTCTGCCAGAGTTTCACTTGCTACGACGTCCCCACCCTGTCGCTCTATTTTGGCCAGTCGTTGTTCAACTTCCCGCACAGACGTGGTGAATTCGTCGATCTTCGCCCTGTCTGATACCGAAACCTTGCCAGCAACGTTATTCAATTGTTCGAGCACATGATCCAATACGCTTAGATGCGTCTTGCTCCCTTTGCTTTCAAACAAAGCATCAAAGGCAAGTGACGGATAAAGTTCGGCTGGTACAGGTGAAACGGGACTGCTCCAGGAGACATGTGATGCGTACATCATGGAGTAGCCGGATTCGTGAAATCCACTAATCGGCCTTTCGCACGCAAGCACCAAACTCTCAAGCATGGTTTCTTCGCCGAATTTCTTGGCAAGAATTTGATCCATGCTGGTAGCTGCAAAAATCTCTCGCCCACCTTTTGGCTGAATGCCAGAAAGTATGCCGGCTGCTCCGCGTGCATGGCCCATGACTGCTTGTGATGGATGTTGAAGACCATTGATTACGTTGATTTTGGACTTAACGTCTTCCAGAGATGCGAACGCCTCGCCAAGTTCCAAACTTGGTCCATTACCTTTTGCCCACCACTGCGGGGGATGAATACCATCACCGAAGAACAGAAAGCCAAAGCGCTTAGGCGCCGTTTGTTTTTCCTGATCTGAGGCAGCGAGCACTTTCGTGGACTCGAGCCACGGTAGCGCAACACTTGCACCTAATCCACCAAGTACGACGCGTCGGGAAATTCGAGTGTCTTTGGGCATTGGTATTCTTTCAGAGATACTTAACGGCTGTGGTATTGGTCATTATATCGACAGTCATATTACTTTGTCGCCACAAAGTCTTTTCCTCGTTGTTTAAGGAATTGCGGACTTTGAATAACCGTTTCAAACAATACGGAAAACCGAAAGTCATTTTCGGACAATTTTAGCTTCATTTCATCTAGAAGCGGTTCGTCGGATAGTATCACGGATCGCCCGAGAGCGTAACCGAGAAACTTACGAGAGAATGTCTCGATAAAGTCATCGCGACGATTTGCAAGGATGAAGTTAACCATGGATGACGTGCTATTGATCGTTTCCCCGGAATCGGTGGAGACTTCGTTGTCAATTGGCCGCCCGGCCAAATCTTGTGTACGGAGCCGGCCTACTGGGTCAAAATGTTCCAATACCAAACCCAAATGGTCGAAGTGCTTGTGACACATTGCACACTTTGGATTTACCGTGTGTTCGGCCAGGAGCGTGCGGATACTATCTGATGCATCTTTTTCTGTTTCAGGCAGTTCTGGGACATCTGCCGGCGGCGGTGGAAAATGCTGGCCTAGCAGATGGTGTGCAATCCAGAATCCACGTTTTACCGGACTGGTACGTTCTCCCTTGGAATTCTTGGTCAGGATAATTGCCATGGACATCAGCCCTTGCCTGCCATCCTCCGCAATTCCGGAAATCATTCGCCATTTATCAAGCGGATCGCCATAGCCAACTGGTTTTGAAAATGACTCCCTATAACGTTTCTCGATCGCACCACCGTAATGAGTCGCAAGAACATCGTTTACATAGGTCACGTCGCTAGTGAGTAATTCGGTAATCGGGCGGTCATGTTGAATCAAATGAGTGAGCAGCTTTACGGGTTCCTCAAAGATTGCGTGCCGCAATTCATCGGAGTATCCATCAAAGGCTTCGGCATTGACGCTATCGTTTTCCAGATAGTCGCGATAACGTAACCATTGGCCAAAGAACTCACGAGCAAAATTCTCAACATGGGGATGCATTAACAATCGCTTGCTCTGTTTAGCGAGGCCTTCTTTGGTGGTGAGCGTCCCGTCTTCAGCGGCCGTTAGCAACGCTGCGTCTGGGATTGTTGACCAAAGGAAGAAGCTCAATCGGCTGGCAAGCTGATTTGGAGAGATGTCATGGACTCCTTTACCCTTTTGCACGTCGTTTATTTGATAGCAATAGTCTGGTGACATGAGAATCGCAATCAATACGGCCCGAAGCGACGATTCCACGCCCTGCCCGTCCCGGCGTAGACGCCCGTAAAGTGCATGCAGTGAATCTTTATCAGAGGCGGTAATGGGTCTGCGGTACGCGCGCTGTGCAAACTCTTCAAGATCTACGAGAGCCTTTGTTTCTGCGGTGAGTATCAGTTGCTCGTGCTTTGCCAGACCATGGCGCACATCCTGAAAGAAGCCGTGGATCATGGTGTAGTTTTCTGTGACCTCGATTGGTTCCAGTGAATCTTCTTTGAGTTTGACTCCTAAATGATCGAGGTATTCCATTTCAAATTTGTTTAATAACTTGTCGTGGACTAAGTCCGGATCTTCGGATCGTAAGAAGTCAAAGCGTTGATCATGAAGTACATGACGTTCAGATCGTTCGAACCATACAAAGCCACGCAAAAGGGTCTCAACGCTTTGTGTGACGAATTCCAATTCCTTCCATAGATCGTTGATTTCCTGTTGTTCGTCGTCTGTTAGAACTTTTTGAAGTAGTGGTTGATCGTCGCGGAAAAAGCCTTCGACCAAATGGAACCCTGCAGCAAGACCCCGTTGATCATCTACATAGAAGAATCGGTTTGGAAAAGCGGCGCAAAAAGGTTTGCTGGATTCCGCAAGTTGCCCGGCGATTGGGCTGTCTGCGTGGATCAAATGGACGGTATCTCTGTTGAGGTGCCTAGCGGGTGGAGTATTTCGTGAGTGTTGGATGAAGACGCTGGCGTTGGGTGACAATCCTTTGTCAATTTCGCATGGAATCAAAAGCTGCTTACCCGCAAGTGCGCTCTGCATTTCGACAGTTAACGCAATTTCAATCGTTACCGGTGTTCGCACAATGAAAGACTCAGAGTCGATTTCAGCATTCCCGGGGTGCATACCGAAATGGAGTGAATCAAAGAGTGGTTTGTCGTGGTGCTGTAAAACACTCGCGAGCGATTCCACCTTGTGCTTTTCAGACTCCTCGGGAGTCTTGGGTAGTGCACCCATAAGGCTGAATATCGGTTTTTCGATCCGCACGTAACTATCTTCAAGTGAAAGCCCTTTTGTAAATGTGATAAAGATGCTAGTGGATTTAGGGGCGTCCATGTTGGGTGCCGCAACTTGCCCGATGTTAATTAGCTGGTTGCTTTTGAAAGACGCGGGGGAGAACGTGTCTCTTTTTCCGGCTGTCTCGGCGCGGAAATCAAGCCACTTTATCGGCCAATTACCTGCACCGGGCCTAATAAGTGTCTGGAGTGGCGGTGTAAGTGTTTTCCGGCCAAGCTCGACTAGCTCATGCAGAGCTTCGACTTCAATCGGGATACTGCTTTCCGTGTTTGGCGAAGGCAAACTCTGCCAGGCACGGGAGAGTAATTGCATGAATCCGGATTGAGCGTCCGTTTTTGAAAGCGTGCTATAAACAAGGCCCAGATATTTGGGACTGAGGGCATGATCCGAAGCCCACTGTTCTATCGTTTTGGCTTGCTCGCTGTCACTGCGAAAATGAAATCGCCATGCATGCGTAATATACTCATGAATGTCTACGGTACGCGATTCGTAGAAATCGATAATAGCACGCTCGGTGAGTTTTTTACGTTCTGAATACGAAGTGACGGGATAGGGCGCGAACTGAATTCCATTCGTCATGAGCACCATGTGGTTTGAAACCAGCTGGGCGGCAGACAGGTATTTCCGGATGAGACTCGGTGACATTGCCAGTGACTCGCCGGTATTGTCGAATCCCTCTCCGCCAGCAGGGTCCACCGGGAAGTCACGCGTCGGTTGAATATTAATTCCGGTCAGGTCGCGTATGGCTAGATTGTATTCGGTATTGGAAAGTCTCCTCGGCAAGACGACACCGGGATCGCCGGCGCGTTTCGTGGCCTCTTTAAGCATGATCTCTCGGATTGCGGCAATGACGCGATTGCTTTCATCGATCTGCGGCTGCTTAGCTTCCTCAGGGGGCATTTCGCCATCACGAACAAAGTCACTTATGTGTGTCCACTTGCGGAAGTGCGAAGTGATATCTCGCGTACTCTGGTAAATGGATAAATCGAGTTCGCCTTTAGGGTCTTCAGAGTTATGACACGTTAGGCAATACGTCTTCATGTAAGGTTGGATGACGGCTTTGAAAGGATCTGCCGAGAGTGCAGTATTTTGTGGCCAGAGTAGGCTGGTGCATGAAAGGAATAAAAGGAAGAAACGCATGGGAATGGTGATGAATTTGGCCTGATTGAATGGTGATGGTTTAAATTGTTAGCCGAGATCAATCCTGCTGTTACTGCTCCCAAAGGCACTGGTGGGTAATCCAAACAATTGGAGAATGGTAACGAACAGGTTCGCCAGTGGTGTATTGTTTTCAGTGTTAAAAGCCAGATGGCCCTGATGCCTTAAACCCCCTCCGGCTAGGAGGATAGGCAAATTCGTGTTTGTGTGCGTGTTCGCGTTGCCCATGTTGCTGCCAAGCAGCACCATCGTTTCATCGAGTAGAGTTGTTTCTCTCGTCATGGTGTTAGCAAGGGATGATAGCAATCGGTTGAACAGCTTCATCTGCTGAGTGTCGACGTTTTCAAGGTCTGTCAGATGAGAGTCCCTTTGTCCGTGGTGACTTAAGTTGTGATAGTCGGTTTCCGCCAGCGTATCATCGGGTAAATGAAACTGTGGAGTGGCGAAGGCGTCGACCATCAGCGTGATGACACGGGTTGCGTCGGTTTCAAACGCTAGGCGGGCCATTGTTAACATCTGGTCAAACTTCTCAATGAAACGTGACCGGTCGGTGATGTCTTTCGGAGCGGGTGTTGTGGGTGTGGGCTTCGGGGTGTTTACCCAGCGCTGAGCTACTTGAAGTCTCTGTTCCAATTCTCGGATGGTTTGCAGATATTGTTCCAGACGCTGGCGGTCACGCCGCCCCAGCGTGCGTGTTTGGGAGTTTCTGGATTCTCGCATGTCGTCCAATATGCTCTTTTGACGTTGGAGCCGAGACATTGCTTGTCGCACTTCAGCCTTGCTGCCAACAAGAAACATTTTCTGAAACAGCTTCACAGGGCTGTCTTCGGCGGGTATCAACACTCCATCTCTTGTCCAAGACAAGCTGCGGTGGGCTTTATCGATATTGATTCCAAGGTTAATTGAGGCAAAGCGAGTTTCTTGACTGGCATGCTCGGCGATGTATTGGTCGAGTGAAATCGAATTTCTGAAGCCACTACTGGCAGGATGCTTGGCAGATGTCAGGAAACAGTTTTCCGTAGAATGTCCGCCCTCACAAGCGGGGTGTGACAAACCACTAAATACGGTGAAGTGGCTTTTCCATGCAGTCAATTCAGACAAGTAGCGGGAGGGTGCATATTCCACGCCAGAGTTGTCAGGAAAGAAATACCGAGGTAAGAAACCTAAGTTGTTTGATATGGCTAGCAAACGTCTTGGCGGATTGTTCGTTTGCCCGTCGTTGGAGGCATGAGCGGATAATGGAATAGCAAGCATTAAGGCGCCGTTGGTTAGGAAACGGCGTCGCTTTATGTCTCCAGAATGAGTGAAAAGGTGTTTCACGCAATACTCACTTCCAATTACCGGTAAAAATCGGCGATATTACAAATTCAACCAACAAGTCCATTGTACGAAATCCGTCACGTTCACATGCATCGAGGATCTTGTCGATTTGTTTTCGGTCAGAATATCGCAGTTGCCCTCCAGTTGCGTAAAGTGCGAACTGCGAAATGGCATTTCTGGCAATTTGCCGTTGCTGACTTATCAAGCGCGACTTCAAGTCGGCAATTCCGGTAAACTGACTTCCATCTTCAAATTGACCGGACGCATCGACCGCCGCAGCTTTGAAATATTCAAATTGATGACCGGCTCTATCGATTCCTGTTACTGATGTACCTTGATTGAGGCTGCGGTAATGATCACGCCACGCACCCATGACATCGAAATGTTCAAGTGCGATACCGTAGGGATCGAATTTGGCATGACAGGATTTACAAGTGTTATCTTCACTGTGACTTGCGAGTAATTCACGAATCGTTGCCGAGCCTCTCAAGTCTGGTTCAACCGCTGGAATTGAAGGTGGTGGCGGGGGTGGTGGTGTACCTAATAGCCTATCCACAATCCAAGCACCACGGACAATAGGTGAGGTAGTGACACCATTGGATGTGATTTTAGCGATGGCACCTTGCGTAAGGAGTCCACCATATGGACTGTCATTAGGTAATTGCACTTTGCGGAGATGTGAACCATCGAGCGGCGCTAAGCCGTAGTGGCTTGCAAGTTTGTCATTGGCATAAATGAAGTCAGAGTCGACAACGAAGGAGATCGGTAAGTTTTGCCGGAACATTTGTAGTAGATAATGTTGGGTTTCCCGATAGAGCGAGTCAGTCAAATAGTCGTCAAAACGATATTCCGGGTAAATCCGTATATCCGGTGAGTCACGTCGAATCGACTTAAGGTCAAGCCAGTTGTCCGCGAGTGTTGTGGTGAACGATTCGAACTCTTGCGAATCAACTAACTGGCTTACGGCCGCCTGTAACTTTGTTGGTGTCACACGGTCGAGACGCAAGGCGAGACCGCTTTCATCTCTAATGTGACCCCCTGTCAGAAAAAATTCCAGACGCGATTGAACGGTGGCGTGCTGCTCAGACCGCGTGGAGTTGGGATTTGGCGAGGCAAGAAAACGATTTTCAGTTAGTATCGAAGCGTAACTTGTGATCAATGCTTCCTCGAGCATCATGCCGCCTGTGAACTTTTCAAGGCACCGCTGAATACTGAATTGGATTTCGTCCGTTGTCGGTTTCGAAACCGATACTTGAGTAAGGAAACGCGGTATTAGGTATTGAATCGCGTTATGTGGGTCATCGGTTTTCAGGTGAAAGTTGTATGGAGTGTCTGGTGATGCAATCACCGGAATATCAGCGAACAAAACTTCATGCGACTTTGTAGGCCAATGATCAGGACTCGTCGGTCCAGTAATCTCAATCCATTGAAATGCTACACCTGGATGACCGCCCATTGGTTTAGGGGGAAATTTGTAATAAAGCGGAGCGTCGGGTGGGTTGATTGGTCGAGGAACAGGTAGGCCGAAAATGCCATACTCAAAGGTTTCTGTCGGTTTCAGATATATCGTTGTTTCAAACACCTGCCTTTCAGGATGTATGTCAATTAAGCCACCGGTAGCACGCACATCACCGGAAACATCCGGCCCCGATACTTTTCTTGCGCGGAACGTCATTGGAATAGAGTGAGAACCGGTCAATAGACTGAAATCCGATTGCTGAAGCACCGTCCGTGCCGAGAACCGAATCTTGTATGTACCCCCGTTTGGCGACGAAAAACTATGCGGATATGCGTAGTAAGGCCAAGATGGGGATCGAAAGATGGCCATTTCAGTGGTTGGATCGTGCGATTTCTCTGCTCGCAATTTATTCAGTTCGGGGTAACCAAGCGGCAGGCGTTTGTTATCCTTCGCATAGAACATCGCTTCGGGGCCACCGTACGTGCTAGCTGCGGCAAACATTTGTGTGGCCTGCATCCGTATTGTCGGAGGTTCAAGCGGGGCGTCACCTGTGTTTACCGATTGCAGCAATGCGTTTTCAGTAACAGTGATGTAGCCTTGCAGCTCCTGGATAGAGACAGGCGTTTGTGAGTTGACATGTTCATATCGGGAAGTCTGCTGAATAATGGGCAGTGCATCACGTACATCAAGTGTGGGCAGGTGTAGCACATTGCGCAAATACTTTTCGTATTCCTGACGAGTCATTCGTCGTGCGCCGTTTCGGCCTTCTGACTTGATTAGCTTCAAGTCAGCAACTTGTAACAAATTTCGCAGGGAGGAGGTCAGAGAATCTCGCCGACTTGCAGAGAGTTCACTACCGGGAGGGGGCATTTCGCCTGAATTCACACGATCAAGGATTTGAGTCCATGTGCGCAGCGTCTCAATATCCACCAGGTCTTTGGACAGGGTGTTAAGGTCCAGACCGCCGTAAAGGTCGACGCCGTTATGGCATTCGGTACAACTACTCTCGATGATGGAGGTGACTTGCATTGGTACAGCGGCCTCATCGGGCTTCGCCAGAGCGCACTGCGCATGTGCCACGATAAAGAGCGAGACAAACAAGAACTGTATACAAGGGTTGTCTGACATATCGCCTCGTTTATTAAGATTGCCGGCAGCTCGACTTAGTCAATCTTGAGCTTGGGAATAGTTCCGTTACCAGTTTTCTCTCCACCAAGTAGCCAGCTCAAGTTAAAGACTGCGATACTCGAAGCGCCGGACGGACCGCCTTCGAAGTGACAATAGAGCTTTCCCTCACTAGCAGTACCGTGAAAGCCAGCGGTTACCGACGAATAGGCAAATCTTCCTTCGTAGATTTGTCGCTTGATAGGCCAGGTCTTTCCACCGTCGAAACTCGCCCAGGCTGTGCCGTGGTCGCGACCGCTTGCACTGTCGCAGTTGGTATAGACCAGTATGTCCTGACCGGCAACGGGCAATCGAACGAGTCCACCCATGCATCCATAATTGGTGTTTTGTGGGCCATCCGGTAGGGCTTTAACAAAGGTAAGGTCTATCCATGATTGGCCGCCATCTTTACTGATTGCACTCCAACGTCGCAGTGGGCTTTCGCCATCAGGAGCCCAATGCCGCCGCGAATTATAGTAAATCGTTCCATCGGATAATTCAGCTACGGTAGCTTCGCCGGTTCCGTTGGCAGGAAAAGGAGCACTTGTATTCCACGTCTTGCCACCGTCATCAGAATACACTGCATTTGTGAAATGATCTGGCCAACGACTTCGTTCGTTTTTTCCGGCATACCAACGGGAGGGTCGAAGCAGTCGACCCTTGTGTTCGCCGTGGCGTAGAGTGATGCCGTGCTCGTTCATGTGCATCGACGGCGCCCGGCCTTCGGCGTCGGGTTTAATTGCGACTTCATCAGCAGCCCATGTTTTACCATCATCTTTACTGCGATATACGGTTAGTGGTGCGGGTGGATGACGGTCTTCCACAAAGGCCAGTAAGTGGCCGGTAGACTCATCGGCTGTGGTGCCGCCGCCTTGAAATCCGGCTTTAGCAATTGTAATAACGTCACCCCAAGTCTTACCGCCGTCCTCACTTCTGCGAGCCACAACTGAACCGGTGCCAAACGTGGCGACAACGGTGCCTTTGATGGTGACGGTGATGTTCGGCATGCGTTCTTTTTCAAAAGCCTTGGCTATTTGGAGAGTCGCTTCCGAAAGAAATGGCTCGAGCGGTCCTTCAGCAGACGCTGGCTTCGCATGAGCGGGTTGAATTGTTATCAAAGTTGCGATCAGTAAAATGATATGCCTAATGTTCATTACATATCCTTGAAGGGGCATGGGGAGTAAGAGAGTGTTAACACGAATTTACACGAAACGACATGTTTCGTCATCGTTTAGACACTTGGATGTCGTCGATTCTCAAGCCACTGGGTAAATGAGAGTCTGGCGTCCATTGTCACGGTGAACACTGTAGGCACCAGAACCAGCGTGAGAATTGTAGAAATAACCAGCCCACCGAGCACTACGCTACCGAGCCCACGGTATAGCTCGCTGCCGGCGCCGGGAAAGAGTACCAGCGGTAGGAGTCCTAGTACGGTGGTCAACGTGGTAATGCAAATTGGCCGAACACGAGATCTAACGGCCATTGGTATCGCTTCGCGATGAGGCATACCTTCCAGTCGAATATGATTTAGAGACTGATGCACAATTAAGATGGCGTTATTTACGACTGTCCCAATTAGAATCACGAACCCAAGCATGGTTAGCACGTCTAGCGGTTGCAAAACAAAGATGTTCAAAATCGCCAGTCCGACTAGTCCCCCAACGGCTCCCAACGGAACGGTGACGATAATAACAAGGGGGTATAGCCAAGATTCAAAGAGTGCTGCCATTAATAGATAGGTGATCAGCAGTGCAATCAGAAAATTAAACCGCAATGCCTGCCATGTTTGGCGCAACTTATCGGCGGCACCGGAAAGGTGAATCTTATAGCCTTCGCCCAGTGTGCCGTCTGTTTCAAGCGTATTAATGACATTCACCTCAATACGTTCCATTGCCTCTTCCATTGCAATTTCCGGTGGCGGGCGAACCTGAATGGTGATCGCTCTAAGACGCTCCCTTCTGTTAATTCGTTCCGGTCCACTACTGTAGTTAATGTCAGCCAATGCCGAGAAGGGAACGAGTTGGCCTCCGCGAGTCGCCACCGGTAACGACTGAAGATCCTGAGTCTTCAAATCAACAGAACGATCGCCTTTGATAGTGATATCGAGCTTGTCACCGCCAACGTAGAAGTCGCCTGCGTATCCGCCGTCAACAAATACATCCGCGGTGTAACCAAGATCGATTGAATTCACACCAAGTTGCGATGCTTCAATTGTCTTTGGAATTACATGGATTTCAGGACTCGAAAGATCGAGACTCGGCGATGGCATTGCTTGTGCTCCTGGGAGCAGTTCCTTTCCGCCGTCGCCGGAAGTAGCGAGCAGTGCCATTACCCTGCGACCAATCTTTACAAGATCCTCCAATTCACCTCCGGTGATCTCGATATCAATCGATCGGCCGGCACTGATACCTCGTTCAAAGAGGCTTGATTGTGAAGCCATGGCATTGGTGCCTGGAAATCGTGTGCCGACTTTTTTCATGATCGGGATGAATTCACTGACCCTCATTGGATCGATGGATTGGCAACCCACAAACACCCCTCGCGTATCAGCGAAGAAAAAGTAATAGCTGATGATAGGCGCGTCCAACTTCTGTGCCTCGGGACTGCCGGGGTCAGTATTCCAATAAGGTTTGAGATCATCTGAAATGATCTCGCCCATCTTTGTTAGTTCGGCCATGTTGTAACCGGGGGGGGGTGAAATCCTCATAAAGACGAAGTTCCGGTTTCCTGACGGCAAGTATTCGACTTTGGGCCAAAGCACAACGGACAATCCCGCAACAACGACAAGGATGATCAAAATGAATGAGATAGCTGCGGAAGGCTTCCTTTGAATCGAACGATTGAAAGCGACGATCGAATTGACGAAGCGGTCACCAGCTCTTGCCAGGAAGTCGTTTGGTGGTTCGACGGCGTGGTGGTTTTTATCTTGGTCTAACTTATAGAGTCGTGCAGCAGCTGTGGGTATTAGTGTCGATGAGACAATCAGTGAGAAAATAACTGCAAAACTGATAGCGAGTGCTATGTCGCGGAATAGTTGGCCGGAGATGTCCTCTACAAATACGATGGGTAGGAATACGGCCACCGTGGTAAGGGTGGATGCGACAACGGCACCCCAGACTTCGCTCGTCCCTTTTACAGCTGCAGTGAAAGAATCTTCGCCTTGCTTGAAGCGTCGATGGATATTTTCAAGCACAACCACTGCGTTATCTACCAGCATGCCGACGGCAAATGCCATTCCAGCGAGACTAATCACGTTGAGTGAGCGACCAGCAATACCTAATGCCAAAAACGTTCCGACGACGCTTGTTGGGATTGCCAGGCCGACTACTAAGGCGCCTCTACCAAACCAAAGCCCAAACACAACAATTAGCCCAAGTGTGAGTAGGAAAAACCATGGTGAAACGACAATAGCCGCGATTGCAGATGCGATGATTACAGGGATCGCAAGGAATGCTCGCACGCCACGATGCAAGAAGAGGAGGAGCACCATCATGGTTAGTGCGGTGGCAAGGAAGATGTTATCGGTGACCAGTGCCATTGCAGATGAAATGTACTCGGTTTCATCGTAGTACATATACAATTCGAGTCCGCGCTTTGCCAGAATCCCGTCATTTAACTCTTTGATCGCCAGGCGAACCCCTTGAACGACATCGATTGTGTTAGCACCTACGGTCCGCTGAATACCCAGACCGTTATTTGATTCGCCATAACGACTTGCGATGCTATCGGGCTTCTTAAAGCCGAGTGTTACGTCTGCAACGTCTTTTACAAAAACAGGCACTTCGTTGCGATAAGCGAGGACAAGGTTTTTGATATGTTCAGGGTCTCGGAACTGGCCAAGTGTGCGGATGACCCATCGGCGTTTTCCCTCCCAGATGTCGCCACCGGAGGTGTCTTTGTTGTAACCGGTTAACACTCTGCGCATGTCCGCAACGGTAATTTGGCGTGAGGCCAATAATTCAGTTTTTACAATGACTTGAAGTTCTTCCTGAAGGCCGCCATACACGTATGCATCGGCAACGCCGGGAACACGCTCGAGTCGTGCTTCGACCTCATCTTCTGTGAAACGCCGCATCTGCATGATGTTGATATCCGGCGGCAAGATCTCTTTAAGAGACGGATGCTTATCACCCACCTGCTTGTAAAGTTGCTTGATTCGATAAACCATGAGTGCGGGATTCGCGGCGCTTAGCACTGGGGCGAAGGCGTCCCCAATTTCGGGGTGCGCTTTTGCAAAAGCAACGACGTCGGCTCGTGCGGGTGGTCGTGGAGATAGCACGAGTCTTGCAATCGCGTTGTCACTGGAACTTCGCGTTTCAATAACAGGCAAATCAGCATCGACCGGATAGTCACGCACCTGTTGTAGGCGTGAACTGACCTGTACGATCGCTTGCTGGATGTTGGTCCCTACCGAAAACTCGAGTTCGACCGAGGATCTGGAATCGTTGCAGTCGGAGGACATCTTAATCATGCCCTCGACGCTTTTTAGCTGTTCTTCCTGCTCCAATACAATTTCACGTTCAATTTCCTGAGGACTCGCGCCAGGCCAACGGGTGCGAATCAGGACAACAGGCCGCTCTACTTCAGGGGTTAGCTGTTTTGGCATATCCAGCATTGCGATTGTGCCAAACAGGCCCACCAAAAGCGCACCGACGGTTGCCTTAACTGGGTTTTGCACGCATGACTGAACTGGATTCATAGGAGCAGTAAGACGTTAGTGGAGGAAGACAACCGTGGGTGGGAAAGGCGCGGCGAAGTTTGCCAATTAGGAATATCACTAGGGCTCTGGGCTAGCCGTTTGAAGTTTTAAACGTTGGCCATCTTTGAGTCGCTCATTTCCGCGCACAACCACTTGCAGTCGTTCTGTCAGGGCGCCGGTGACAGCAATGGAATCTCCGGAAGAAATCCCAAGTGCCACCTCAATGCTCTTGGCTTTCGGTGCCTGCGGATTGGATGTGTCAACGACGAATACAATCGGTTTTGCTCCACCGAGGACGATGGCATCCTTAGGCACGACTATCATCTCCTTGTCTTCGCCGATTGGCAAAGATAGCTTTGCAAGCATGCCGGATTTCAATAGGGCTCCGGAGTCATTCATTGGATTGTTTACGCGAATTTTAACGGGAAAAGTTCGTGCCTGTATATCTGCCTGTGGTACGACAGCGGAAACGGTTCCAGTGATTAGTTGGGCATCGATCCCGTCTATTTCAATGCGAACAGTGGTGCCAATCTTGAGTTGCCCGATGTTGCGTGTAACAACATGTGTGAGCACATCGACTTTATCAAGTTGGATGAGCTCAACGACTGGATCACCTTTACCAAGCCATTGCCCCACTTCAGAGTGCTTTACCGTGATGTAGCCATTGAATGGAGCGCGGAGTGTATGACGATCAATTTGCTCAATGATGCCACGGATCGATTCATGCTGAGCAAGGACCTGTGCTTTGGCCTGCGCAATTTGCTCCGGCCTTGGACCTCTGATGAGAAGTTTATGAGTCGCGTTTGCGAGCTGATACAGTTGATCCTCTTTTTCTGAATCGGATTGAGCTTTTTGCAGTTCGTTCTCTGTGACTACTTGGCCTTTCTTAAACAGTTCGGCGAGGCGTTTATAATCCCAAGTCGTGAACTTGCGTGAAGCCGCTGCTGCCAAAAGACGTGCTTGAGACTGAAGCACTTCCTCTTCTGTTGCTCCATTTTCCAATTCTGCAAGCCTTTGCTGCAGTTGTGTCAACTCGGCTTTGGCCCCATCAAGCTGTATTTCCAGTATTGTTGTGCGAAGTTTCGCCACCGGTTGTTCAGCTTTGATGGCGTCACCTTCTTCAACCATCAATTCTAACACTCGGCCATCGACAGCGCTACCGATGATGCTGGTGCGAATGGGTGTGACCGTACCAACGTTCATTTGGCTGGCAGACAACACCTTTTTTTCAACGTTCGCGACCCGTACAAGCTGTGCTTGCTCCTGGGCATCGACCGAGGATGGAAGGAAGTTGGAGAAGAACAAGGCAACGACGCACAGCGTAGTGAGGAGAGAAGCGTGCATGGCGGGAATGTTGCTCCAATGAGCGAGGCGAGTGTAAGTGCAGTGTTAGATACTTGCATCAGTATCTATTCAGCATATCAAATGCTATGACAACTCCTACAAAAATCGCTGCGTTTAACGGCGAACTAAGCGAACTCCTTCGGCACACGGACCTTTAGGACCTTTTCGGATCGAAAAGGACACACGAATACCTACTTCGAGATCACGGAATTGCACGCCCTGCAAGGACTGCTGGTTGAAATACGTGTCACTGCCGCGAGCAGAGGCGATAAAACCAAATCCCTTTCGGGTAACTCGTTTGATCGCACCTTCGAAGCGTTTAGCGGTTCGTGCGTCCGCGTCGTGAGAATCCTGTGAGCGGTTGCGAGTTTTCTCAAATCGCTTTCCGGATCGCGTGTCATTTGAACCCGAACGCTGGTTATCGCGTTCCTTGCGAGTTTTGTCGAACCGCTTTCCGGAACGCATGTCATTTGAATCTGAACGCTGGCTATCGCGTTCCTTGCGAGTTTTGTCGAATCGCTTTCCCGATCGCTTGTCATTTGAATCCGAACGCTGGTTATCGCGTTCCTTGCGAGTACGACTATTTCTTGGTTCATCATTTGCACCGTCAGAGAAGTTCTTGCGACTTTTATCTCGACGATTGTTTTTGAAAGAAGTCTCTCGAGAGTCATCTGATGCTCTGCGATTTCGACCGGGCTTACCACCGCGAGCGGATTGCTTGTGATCGCCTTGTCGGGAACGGCCTGATGTTTCAGATCTTTGCGAGCCACCGGATCCTGCGACCTCGAGTTCTTCAATTGGCTTTTTGATCAGACGCTCGACTGACCGTAACCAACGTCGTTCATCGTTCCCAACGAATGTAATAGCGGTGCCTTTGGCACCCGCACGTCCTGTACGGCCAATACGGTGTATGTAGCTTTCCGCGTCGTCTGGAATGTCGTAATTAAACACATGTGAAATGCTATCCAGATCGATCCCGCGAGCGACCACATCAGTCGCGACTAATGTGCGTGTGTGTCCACGTCGGAACCGGTCAAGTGATTTCTGTCTTGCGTTTTGACTCTTGTTGCCGTGAATGGCATCGGCGGAGAAGCCTTGTTTTTCGAGTTGGCCAGCAAGGGTGTTGGCCATTCTCTTGGTGCGGGTAAAAACCAAAGCTTGTGTGACGGCTTCATCTTTGAGCATGGTATACAGCACGCTCTTCTTCTTTTGTTTATTGGTGTGAACCACATATTGGTCGATCGAGTCCACGCTCGGCGATTCCGGTGCGATTCGTATTTCTTTGGGTTTTTGCAACAACGAATCTGCGATATTTTGAATCGAATCGGGCATCGTGGCTGAGAAGAACAATGACTGACGTTCTGCAGGGAGCGTTTTAATGACGCGTTTGATGTCCGGCAGGAAGCCCATGTCCATCATTCGATCGGCTTCGTCCAATACAAAGTGTTCTAGTTGGTCGAGCTTAATGCAACCCTGGTTCATTAGGTCTAAAAGACGGCCGGGAGTGGCAACGATTATATGCACTCCGCGCTTAATCACTCTGACTTGTTTCGACTGGCTGACGCCACCGTAGACAAGTGCAGTTCGAAGATGTAGATGCCGACTGTAAGCCGCTAGATTGTCACCAATTTGAACTGCTAATTCTCGTGTAGGTGAGAGGATCAGTGCAAACGGACGCCAAGGTCGCGCTTTGCGGTTTACTTCGCCCAGAGCATTTAGGATGGGTAGTGCAAACGCCGCAGTCTTTCCTGTCCCGGTTTGGGCAACTGCGAGAATGTCTTCCCCTCGTAACGCGGCGGGAATCGCCTGATCTTGAACTGGAGTGGGTGTTTGGTAGTTTTGTTCGGCTAAGGCCCGTTGAATAGGGTCGATCAGCCGCATTTCTTCAAATGAGGGCACGATTGCGTCTTATCCTTTGGTGCAAAAAAGCACCAGGTTATCGAATCGCGCTGTGTGAAGAACACGAGTACAGCTCACCTAATCGGTGATATTGCGGCCCAGTTCAGCAAAAGTCACATCTTCGCATGAAGATGGGGGGAGGTGAGATTAAGCACCTTACGAGCACTGATTCCACACGGCCGTCTATCTAAACATGAAGTATAGACTCGGTATTGAAAACGCGTTAGGCCTAATCTGGATTGCTATACCAATTCTCGGATCGGATCGCGTTGGGTCAGATATTGTGGACGACCTGTAGGATCTGTAATGGTCGTGGCACTGATATCGAGTCCGAGATTGTGATACAACGTTGCGAAAATCTCCTGCACGTGTACCGGCCGACTATGGGCATGTTCGCCAAGGCGATTCGTAGCTCCGATGGCCTGTCCGGTTTGCATGCCGCCACCGGCCATGTAAGCACAACTAACCTGAGGCCAGTGGTCACGCCCTCCGTTTCCATTTATACGAGGCGTTCGTCCAAATTCACCCCAAACCAATACGGTGACATCATCTAACATGCCGCGTTCTTCCAAATCAGTAACGAGCGCATGTACGGCTTGATCGATTCGCACGCCGTGGTGACGCACGAGACCTTCGTTATCACCGTGGCTGTCCCAGCGACCGTAGGTTAAGGTTACGCAGCGTACGCCAACTTCGACCAGGCGACGTGCCTGCAGTACGAGTTCATTGTTTGTCTCAGCGCCGTCGTACTTAAATGTGTACGGTTTACCGTCGCCGTATCGAGCACGGATCTTCGGATCTTCCTTAGAAAGATCCAAAGCGTCAACAAGTTTGCTGGATGTCAGCACATCAAATGCTTGTTGTTGATATGCATCCAGCCCTTCTAGTGAGCTATTTGAATCCACATTTCGTCTAAGACGGTCGATGCTGGCAAGAACTTGTTTTCTGTCGCTCAAACGATCGGTAGTAATACCATTGAGCTTCATATCGTTAAGGCCTTGTCCGTCCGGAATGAACGGAGCATATGCACTCCCAAGAAAACCAGGCGTACCTGGATTGCGCCAGACTCCATCGGTCTTCATGCCAATGTAAGGAGGCACACTTGGATCGACGGGTCCTTTAAGTTTGTGCATCACACTACCAAGTGCGGGGCGTCCACCAAGCGGTCGCATGTCTGCGTGTCGCCATCCGGTCATGCATTGAAATGAGTCGTGGCGACCTTCACAGCCAACTACAGCGCGAAGGAAAGCGGATTTATCTGCGATCGACGCTATCTTTGGAAAGCACTCACCGATTTGAATTCCCGAGACATTAGTCGAAATCGGCTGGAATGGTCCGCGTATTTCTTTTGGTGCTTCGGTTTTGATTTCCCACATATCCTGATGTGGTGGTCCCCCGCCGAGGAAGATATTGATAACAGCTTTATGGTTTAGGCCGCCTGACTTTGCTTCTGCACGAAGAAGGTCTGCCATGTTCAAACCAAATGCCCCAACGCCGAGAGCACCAATTTTTAAAATGCCGCGTCTGCTGATCTGGTCGCAATATGCACTTCGTGTCGTTTTTGAGCCGTAAACTGAAAGCATGAAATATCTCTCCAGGTGGGAATTCGGTTATGCGAACCGTTGGAACTCAATAGGTGGGCGAGTCCTTTTATAATAATCGGCTGGATTGCAGGACACAATAAAGCCTTATATCTAACGATATAGTATCGTGAATCCTTATACTGATCACAAGAGCACTTTCACAGTGCGTTTGAGCTATTAACTGAATTTTACAGCATATAGATCAGCATCTGACAGGGTGATTCGCAAGCGGACTGGCTTTCCGGAAAGTGTGCTCACATCGGTGTTACCGTTCCAGGTAACACTCCTATCAAGTTCATCTCCGAATACCTCATCTGCGTCCTCATAGGTAAAACCTTTAATAGGTTGTCCATTTATGTTTTGCATTTCGACCTTTACCGTACCCGCGGCGGAGGTTGAAAAATTTATATCCAGTCGTTTTCCATCAAATGTGAGTGGGCGGGTAATCAATTCACCGCCGGAAAGCGAGCCACCAACGGAACGGAAACCATCCTGGCGTATGGTGTGGCGGATCAATTTAGACCCTGCACCATGCCACCGCCCTGCACTGGCATAAAACGCCATTTCGTCGGGTGCTCCGGGAAGGGACGACTTGGTTGTGGCGATATTCCATGCAACCTCGTTGTGTGCGTAGTACCAGGAATCCGGGCGTTGGACGCCTGGCCTTAAGAATGCTTCATTGACACGATCAAACAACACACCATCGCGACTACTCATAATCTGTGTCTCGGTGAGCGCCGTTCCATATCGGAGTGACGCAGCGGCACGGAATTCGCGATTCTTGAGATCGGGGAGTGCACGCATGGAAGGGCTCCATCCGCGTTCGATATATCGCATGGGAAACCCGAGAAGAATATGGGGAGCCCGGTAATATGGAATGACGTTATTCGTATACATCTGCTGATCAGGCGAATTTGTATATGCGAGTTCCTTGAAATCGGTCCAATTCTTCAAGTCATCTGAAACAGCGGTCCGGATTGCCCGGATACCAGCAGGCTTCCAGACTTTCTCCTCCGTAATTCCTTCAGTAAAGTACCGCCAGTAGGCCCGATATTTTTCAATCGTTGGATCCCAGAATCCGATATTTGCTGAGTCAAATGCACCGTTTGTGATCACGCCATCCTTATAAGCTGCTGACCAGTGAACACCGTCAGGTGATTTGAATAATCTCATTCCACCATTGTGACGCAAACCTCCGAATGCCTTAAATCGTTCTTCGGCCGGACAATCAGGGCGAGTATCTAGGAATGGACTGAAGTTGTGAGCCCCAGCTCCTCGCCAAATGATGTTGTTTTCCTTTGAGCCGTCGTGCTCGTAAAGACCGAGTTTTGGCTTCACGAAATTGATACCGTCATCACTGATCGCGACACAGGTGGACTCAGGAACCGTAAAGTGGAGCTTGTTATCAACCAGGTCAAAGTTGTGACCGCGATAGAACATGAAATACTTGTCACCGTCCTGAACCATCGACATGTATCCAGAGGATGTGCCTTCCCAGGCATCATTCATATGCAGAACTTGTTCGCGGGGTTGCGGATGGTGCAACTGGTATTGAACTTTCCCTCGGGCCTTTTCAATCAGGAAATCATCGAGGAATAATTCCCGTCGTGACCCCATGTTGTATACGGATTCATCCTTGTTTGTTCGACGGGCGGCAAACGATGACACGGCGGAAGCTGAAACAGCAGCTGACGTAGCCAGGAATTCACGACGTTGCATGTAAAAATCTCCAATTTGTTCGGGCGCGATGGTGATTGACTATTTGTTGATTACCGGGAGAACGACATTTGAGGGATGGGCAGCATTTGTGTGTATGCGATTCCTGGCCAACCGAGCGTCTTCTGGCCACTCAATTGTAAGGGGTTTACCGGTATTGGGGTTTGACTCATAGAACGGCTCTCCGGTACTTGCTACGGTTACGCGTATGCGGTGACCTGCATTAAACACCTGACTCATCCATCCGACGTGAAACCTGGTTTCATAGATGCGACCAGGCTTCATGAGCACTTCCTTATGGAAGCCTTCACGATAACGT
Organism: Pirellulaceae bacterium; assembly: GCA_045566075.1. Taxonomy (GTDB): domain Bacteria; phylum Planctomycetota; class Planctomycetia; order Pirellulales; family Pirellulaceae; genus UBA11883. The sequence continues at coordinate 47,511 of JBJLEE010000016.1, forward strand.
ACTCGATGCACGTAACCAATGATTAGAATCGAACGGCCATCAGGGTATACATCACTGACTCGCACAATCAGGTCGGTATCAGGTGCATCCGAACTGATATGCAGGTTTGCCGTTACATGGCCGGTTACTTCTAAGGGTGTTGTTAATGGATCGGTAGTAAAGGTCAGTACGTTGTCTTGCTCTTCAAAAGGCCTTGCGTCTCTTGCACCCTGGAATGCTGTGTTTGGTAACTTGGCTGGATGAAACGGGTCCGCAGTAAACTTAACGTAATCGGCAGCATTCTGCGGCTGTGTATCCGCCAACCGCATGTCTGATGACAGAAAATACGGAGTGTCGTGTGCCGCCACCGGCCAATCGTCTGCGGTTTTCCAGATATTGCCCGGGGCATGTTCTTCGCCCACCGCACCCATGGTGTAGTATTGGATGTTCGGCTGAGTATCAGCGGCGTTGTCGACTCCTTTGAGATAATGATCGAACCACTGGACCATATGCTGTACCAAGTCGACAGCAGCATTGTCTGGATATTGCATTTCTGCAACGAGCGAACCCTTGTTAAACCGCCCATGCAGCCAAGGGCCGATGAGAAGTTTTTGATGACCTTTGGATTGGATGCCGCCGTGGTGTTGGCGACCAATATAACTTTCGACTGACCCCTGACACATAAAGTCGTACCAACTGCCGATCGTCATGCACGGGACATTCATTTTGCGAAAATGGCGACTGCAATCTTCGTCTTTCCAATAGCGGTCGTACGTAGGATGATCAAACCATTCTTTAAGTATGTCGTCATTATGTGATTTGACACGACAGGCTGCGGCCATTCCCTTGAATCGATTGGGACGTGTCGTGCCCCCAATTCTGTAGCCTTCGTGGAATAGACTAAGCCCGGTGTCAATCATGTATTGGCATTTCAGGGATGGAGGTTGCGTGACGGCTAGAAAATTCTGTGCGAAACCAGCTTGACTGCTGCCAAATGTACCGACCTTGCCGGTTGAAAATGGTTGCTTCGCCAACCATTCAACCGTATCGTAACCATCTTGTTGTTTTCCCCACCCTAAAGCTCGATAACCGACATAGCGACCCTCGGATAATTGCGTCCCCCGAAAGCTCTGTAAGGCGACGACGTAGCCATGCTGAGCAAGGTTTGCAAATCCGATGCGGCTTCCACTGGAGCGTGCATTGGCGTATCGCTGTTCCAACAAAATCGGCCAGGGTCCATTTCCTGATGGGAAATAAAGATAAACCGAAAGGCGGGTACCGTCACGCATTGGCACCATTACATGTTTTTCGGTGACGCCAGCAGGTAAGACGATGTCTTGTTCCTGGCCAGCAGCAGTATCGCTCAGCAAAAGGCTAACAATGCAAACGAATAGTCCGTGGCTGGTGATTTGTTGTTTAAGTTTCATGGTATCGATATGGTTGTTATGGCGCGGAATTCGGTGGTAGCAGAACGACTTTTTCTTTTTGCAAGCGATTCATCATGTCACGAAAGTCCTTGGTCTTATCGTTGTCCCACCATTCTGTCGTGACTGGATCTTCATAGCTTGGCGTAAATAAACGACGCTTGTCGGGGCGGACAAAGAACAACGAATCTGCTGGATCGCCCAGATTGTACATTTTTGCGCCGTCTTCGTACGTGGTCACCACGATCCACTTTTCCTGCATGCGTGGTTTACGGTCTGAGAGTCGCTCCAATTCGCGACGGTTTAGGGTGACACCGAGCCCAGGGCTTTCTGTGACACGAAGCAAGCCACGTTTTGGTTGGGGTTGTTCGTTAACTACATCAGACTTCCATGTCTCAGAATCGCAATGGAAATGAAAATGCGCCGTCTTAAAGGCCGATTGCATATGCGTCGTCATGCTGCGTGTGATATGCCCGCCCACGTTTTGAAGACAAAAAGGGACATTGGCATGTGCAAAAGCACCGGCATAGCGGATCGCATGACCGATTGGGGCGTGGCCGACGATGTAGCCGTCCGCCGCACGACGCTGAAGTTCTTCAGTTGCACCGAGCGGTGCGTGGTGATAGTAGATCGGTATGTCAGACCTTTTTCGCAGTTCGACGTAGCCCTGGATATCGCGTTCGTATAGTGGATCTTCGAACGCACCGATGATCGGTGACTTACCAATGCGTTCGCACAGACCCGGCATGTGGTCATTTGTACCGTGCATGGTGAAGTCCAGTTGGACTTTAAATCCACGCGATGCCACTTTCTCCATGGCA
>JBJLEE010000017.1:0-49482 GCA_045566075.1 Pirellulaceae bacterium
GACAGTTGTATTCCATTGCACGCCTGCTGGTATTTGTTCAGATGATCATGCTCTTTCAGGAGAAGACGTATCGAATTTTTGGACAGCTATGTGTGTTTAGCCTGTTACAGGTTGTGGTGGCAAGTTTACTTAGTGTCAGCCTCGGATTTGGGATCTTGCTGTTTAGCTATGCCATCATTGCAATTGTGACGATGGCACTGTTTTCCAATTACAAGTTGCTCAGGCGGATTCAAACAAAAAAGAGTCGCCGGACTTTGGTCGTTTGTGCTGAGTGTATCGACGATGATGATGAAACAAAGTTAGAGAGTCCATGGACATTTCTGCTTGGCGGTGAATACAAGGCGACGGCAAAACGTTCATATGCGTCGCAGTTAGATGGCATCGTCTCCCGTGGATTTTTCAAACACATGTTTGGATCTGCTGCCGTTGTATTGCTGTTTGTAATCGTGTTTTTCTATGCGATCCCGCGCTCAGGTTCATCTGCATGGCAACATCCGGGCATGACTGGGAGACAACGTACAGGGCTAACGCGTGAAATGCAGCTAGGAAGCATCGGAAATATTTTGCGAGATGACTCGCTGGCGCTACGCGTGGTGTTTATCAAGGAGTCGACCGGTGAGCCGTTTGAGGCGGTGGATCCGTACCTTGTCGGGACTTATCTCACCAAATACGACACATCCGACGATGGACACGCAAACTGGCAAGCGCCAACCGTGTCTCTGCATCCTGGAATGTACGAAGTTGAATACTACGAGCGGTACGACGACCATTTGGAATACCTGGTGCGGCAGGACATCACAATGGAGCTTACGTATAACAATCTAAAAAGGTCCTCTCAGCCATTACTGGTCGGTGTCGACCCATCATTTCGTATTCATGAAACACCCGAAAAAGTTCGCAGAAACCCGTATACAGGCCAACTGTTTCTCGACACGCGGTCGCGAACAGCACGTGTCGATCAAATGAGGTACGAGTTAATAACGACTGCCTATGCGAATCGCAGTGGAGTTGCTGAAACACGAACCCTTACAAATCAAAATCAAATCCGACCGATCTTTATCAAGGGTAGTCCGCAGCGACGACGGTACCTGGGCGTGCTCAGGGAGTGTTCTGGATATCCACAGTCGCTGTCACAACTCAAGGAGTTTACTGACACCCTCTTGGAAGAAGAAACGGATTTAGACCGAACAAATGTCACAGCAGTCTCTTCTTTTCTATCTAACTTTTTGAGATCCAACACGGATTACAAATACTCGCTTAGCCAGTTTGATGTCGCTTCGCAAAGGAATCAGAATATTGATCCGGTGGTCGACTTTGTCATAAATCACAAGACAGGGCATTGTGAGTATTTTGCAAGCGCACTGACATTAATGCTACGTACGCAGGGGTTCAAGTCTCGGGTTGTAATGGGCTATTTCGGCGGCGAATATAATCGAGTTGGCAAGCATTACCGAATGGCTAACAGTAATGCACATGCATGGGTTGAAGTCTTGATTCCGCCAGCCGAAGTCGGTGAAGTCGCTCTTGAGTACTCTGATGCAGAATTGATGGGAGGCTGGATGAGGCTGGATCCAACCCCCTTAAGCGAAGAGTCGATTACCCGATCTATGGTGGATGATGTCGTCGATTCGTTTGAATACTTGCAATACCTGTGGGACAACTATGTCCTTCGAGTTGACCCGTCTGACCAAAGTAAAATGTTCGGTGCGATGGGAATGGAAAACGTTGGTCATGAAAACGCTGAGCTATCCGTTCGGTTCTTACAAATGATTGGAGTGGACTTTTCTAAAGGGCTCTTGAGGAACCTGCTAAATCCGACTGTGCTGGTTTTTATTCTTGTTGGTTTTGTCTTACTTCTGATCGTTGCCAAAATGGTTGGCACCTTTGTTAAAGGTGGTACACGACGTCGTCAGAGGAGAGGTGGGAGTTTACAGGCAACCATCGCAGTTTATTTAAAGCTCGAGCAGATTCTTGCCCGACATAAGATCGTCAGACAGCATCATCAAACGCAACTTGAGTTCGCAGTGCTTGTAGGGAGTCGACTTTCGACTTCCGGATTAAGTGAAGATATCTGTTCCTTGCCAAAACGCATCGTGGAGTTATTTTATCAATTGCGGTTTGGTGATAGCGAACTGGATATGAAACTCGAGGCGAATTTGCTAAGCGAGTTGGCAATTCTACGGACGGCACTGGCAGAAAACTCTAAGTCGAGATAAAACAACCGTTTCACATATTACTTAATATGTGAAGTTATGAAGTAACAATGTGGGGATCATCCGATGAGAATTGGACTTGTAGGATATCAAGGCAGCGGAAAAAGCACTTTATTTGAGTGGATTACAGGCGAGACTGCAGATCCATCCCAGGCTTTCTCTGCGCAGACAGCGATGGCAGCGGTACCGGAACCACGGGTCGACCCACTTTGTGAGATCTACCAGCCCAAGAAGATCACTCTCGCGTCGTTGGAAATCGTGGATACGCCGGGGTTAAGTCGTGATCATTCCGGCAGTGCTCAGAAGCTGGCGTTGATTCGGGAAGCGGGATGCCTGGTGATCGTTGTTGCAGATTTCGGTGGAAACGATGCAAGAGATGATATCAGCAACTTCGATGCTGACCTGTTGATCGCGGATCTTGATATCATTTCGGGTCGCATCGAACGACTGCGAGAGCAAGTCAAAAAGCCACGTCCGGATCGCGATGAATTACAAAAAGAACTGGAATTGCTCGAGCCAATGCACGCAGCACTCGAGGAAGGAAAAGCACTACGAAATCTTGAACTGAATCCGGATCAGGAAAAAATGGTGCGTTCATTTCAGCTGCTGACGTTGAAGCCACGGTTAATCCTGGTTAATAGCGGAGACGAGGCGGTTGATCAGTCACAATATGAAGACACCATCCCGGAAGGTGCTGACTTGCTTGCGTTAAATATTGGTCTCGAACAGGAGCTTGACCAAATGAATGAGAGTGAACGCAACGAATTCATCTCGGAAATGGGGATTGAACGCAGCGATCGGGATCATCTAATCCGGAAGATCATGGACGTATCGGAGCAAATGTTATTCTTTACCGCCGGTGAGAAGGAAGTCCGCACCTGGATGATTCGCAAAGGTGGCACTGCAGTTGAAGCTGCTGGGAATATTCACACGGATCTGGCACAAGGATTCATCCGAGCCGAGACCATGAATATTGATGATCTTGTAAGGCTCGGTAGCGAACGCGAGGTCAAAGCAGAGAATCTATTGCGCAGAGAGCCACGCGAGTATGTGATTCAGGACGGTGATATTATTACCATCCAGCACAACTAGTTGTTCGAATCTGGTCCTCACACTATTCTATGTAGCGTTTTAGGATCACCGCTCTGTCAACGTTGTGATTCTGACCAACTTCGAATGCAGTCGGGATAGAACGATCGATCACATAAAAGGCTCGATGCCTTTCGGTGTCACCACGGTCTGCACCGAGTTCCTGCCCCAATCTGTTTTGAGAATCAACTTCGAAATGTCCCACCGTGATCCAAGTAGCATAGACATTGGATTTTGTCGTGACGTTGTTTTGAATCTTCGTTAGATCTTGATATCGGAAGTGAGAGTTTCTGCGCACATCGCGCGACTTATCTGTGGCATCAACATAACTGTTCATAAGTAGTGGGATACGATTCGCGGGGATATTTCTAGCTCCGCCTGCCATCGTGATTGCATTTGATCGCAACAGTGTTGTTTCAATATCAGGTCGTTCCATTGAAGACAGCGGTACAAGGTCTCCACTACCTGTTGGTCGAAATGGATTTGCAAATAACGTCGGACTTGCCGGGTCAAACAGATTTTGTGGCGCTTGAAGTACAAAGCCACGACGACTTTCAACTAACCCAGTTCGTCCTGGATTTGCTGGGCCAGTACTATATGGTGCATGAGAGTGATGCAGGCTACTTTGGTTGATCGCTCCGGTTGGGACACCGAGGGCTGTATTTGGCGTATCCTGAAAACGGATATTGGGTTGATTGAACAGCGCTTGCCAAATTACAGAATCGTAAACCGTGTTTACATTTATCCTTCCCGGATCGCGCATTCTTGATACCCAGTTGAAGGGTGGATAGTAATGATCGTTACCGGCGCGAAACTGACCAAACAGAGTTGGATTTAGAAATGTTTGTGCACCGGTGAATGGAGATGGCACGCTTACAAATTCAAAAATACGGTGCAAGTTTGCTGCAGTATTTCCTCCACCTGCACCGGGATTCGGATTGTTCGTGGATTCGAAGAAATTCATCAGGTGGCCAAAGCGTGAATTTCCTGGTACGCCGGCACCAGGTGGATTGTATACATCGACGTTCCTGGCAAGTGAAAATCTTCTAAGGAGCTGAGATGAGCGGGTATGTGGTACCTGCATTAATTCATAAGAGCTAACGAACGGCCTGTTTAGCCATGTAAGCCATGGGAATGGATGTCCATTGCCATTTATATGATCAGGATCGCCTAGATTATTCGCATTTACGCCAGCACCGGCCAGATAGGGTCCATATCCACGATTCAGGTAACCAAGTGTGGTGAGCAGATCATAATTGAAAATATGATCTGCATTAGCTGCTTGTGGGCTTATGGCCTGATTACCAATATTACTTCTGTCGTGAGACCAGAGATCTCTGGCACTAATTGGTTGCACGGGAATATTTGGCGGACGGTCACCACGTTGGTGAGCACGAAAACGTACATTCTCGTCAATGGGATTGTTCATGACATCCGCATCCATCGAGTCGGATGTAACCCCGTTAAAGGATGTAACATCCACACTCATCGAATCAAGCGTGCGGTATGGATTTGTTGAAGCGTTGTACGGTACAAGCGGGTTCGCAAGACGTTGCAGGTAAGCAATCGCATATTTCGGTCTTGTGCCACCGCTGCGGTCGAGCAAGGCTTGTCTACTTAATCCGGTGACCGGGTCATTAACGAATCGCTGATCAAGCGGTTCATCCAGAGGTGGATCAACATCAGCTTCTGTATCACCATCAATGTCGCCGAATAATGTTTGGTATCCGTTGACCGGTTCTGTCACTGTTAGCGACTTGACTTGAGGCTGACCGTTGACATCCATTTTCATATTGATGGGCACGGCGATAGGCGGCAAAAGTCCATTGCCAGTTGCATCACCCCAACCACCGAGATTGTTAAATACACGTACCTGATTTGCTACTGTCGGATCTGGATCCGGTACGAGTTCGATACGGCGTGTATTTGGAATGTCCAATCCTGCTAAACCAGCTCCACTAGCAGCCATAGTCGTGCGTCCCAAGAGGCTCACGTATCGGTTATTAGCCATTTGTTTACCGGCGGAGCCGACGACTCCATAACGTCCTGGCAATATCGGGGCGATATTCAGATTGGTATAGAATTGTTCGCGACCATGCTGACGACCCGTTGGGATAATGGCATTTTGTTGCGGATCAACAAAGTAAATACCACGTTCGTAGTTATCCGTATCAGGTTGTGCATTGGCATTTGGATTATCTGGATCCGGAATAGCACCATTTGGGCCGATATTCGGATCGCGATAAATGAGCACACGCCAAACGGGGCTGTTTCCTTCAAGAGTCAGCTGGTTTAATCGTACGCCACCACTGTCGACTCCGTTTACATAATCACGGTGTAATTCGGCAGGTCGGGCGCTGGATCCGAACCATGGATTGTATAGCTCAATAAATACACCGCTTCTTGGTCGGAGCCGCTGATCAAAGTCTTCATCCGGATTGTTGTTGTCCGTGGTGGATTTCCCGCTAATATCGGTATCAAGATCTTCTGTACGTCGATCGTGAAACGCAAACGTCTCGCTGATCAATAGCTCCGGTCGCTCACATCCCCAAACGACGGCACGATCGGGGTGCTGGTCATCGGCTGACGGATTTGCCGCTGTACCGATTCTTCCATCGAATCCATTAACCGGTACACCGTTAAATGGATTTAAGTCAAATTCAAAGGGAGTCATGATGCTGTCAGCATCCCGAAAGTCCACTACGTTCACAGCCCATTGTGCGAGGCCATATTGAGTTTCGTTAGGGGTACCGTTGCCGCCACCACCGGGAATCGTTCCGTCTACATCATCATCCATTCCGTTTTCATTGAAGTCGATGCGATGGCGATCGTCTTTAAGCAACATGGCAAGCGTGTACAAGTGTCTTGCAAATAGCTGTCTCGCGACAAACGCGTCAGGGTCGCCACCGTTTAGAGAGGTGATTCCGTCATTATCATGATCGACTCGGATATTGGGATTCCAGATTCGTTCATCAAGAAGCGGATGTGCTTCATTTACGTTTTGTGTGCCGCTTTGCCAGTGTTCATCAACCACGAAGTTGTTGTTGTCATCGCGACTATTACCCCATGGACGATTGGCATTCATCCGAATACCCTTTTGCAATTCCCACGGCATATTCACAGCAACTTGCTGGCTAAGTAGCTGATCCAATTGAATTGGTGTGCCCGCGAACCCACCCATACCTTGGATTAGGCGACGTCGATATAAAGCTCGGACGTTGCCGGAATGTCCAACAGAATTTCTCAACGTTTCAGGGGTAAGCGTCGTGGGTGCCGGAGAGTCAAAACTGTGAGTCGTGACTAATCTGCGAATCGATGGATCTGTAAAGATGGTTGTTAGTTTTGTCAGCCGATCCGGCATCGCTTCGATGTCTGAATCGTGGTAACGCAAAATCCTCTCTAACTCGGATATAGAATAGGCCCCATCAGTACCCGGCCGTTTAAGAAGATTGAGTTCATATGGGTTATCAATCAATGTGTTTCTTGGTATGGGCTGCCCGGCGACCGTTGATCCTTCCCAAACGGGTTGCCCTTTGCCATTGAGTCCAAATGCAAGCTCCCCATGTAGGTCAGCGGGGCTTTGGAATGGTGTCATTACAGGTATTCCTGCGCCCATCCCAAAAAAGTTTGCGGGATAGTCAATGAATCGAATGGGGGTGAAGAAATCGAGTAACTGTGCACCGGGACTGTTATCGATTCCATACCGTCCCGGGACGCCATTAACTTGATCTCCAAACATTAGACGTCGATATTCAGCGACCGTTTGCTGATATGGTCCGATTCGCTGTGCCATGGGCCAGCTATAAGCGACGGAGTCACGATCAACCGTGTGCTTAAATAAATGATAGAGATTAACTTCTGCAGGACCTGTTCCCTGGCCTCTTCCGAAACCGAAGCCGATGCCATGCCGTAGATCTTCCGGGAATAAAGCACTTTGGTTTGTTAAACCGCTCGTGGTAGTTCCTCCCGCTACTTGTACGCCGGAATGCGTTACCTGAGGCCCTGCTTGTGACTGATTGCCGTGTGCATTTAAGCTTAGGCGGCCATCGAGATCAGTACAGAGAACGGCAAATAGTGGTTTGTAGCGTCGGCCATCTGAGTCTGTCTGAATCGGAAATCCTAGGTCTACCCAGACACTATCCGGAGTACCATCTTCGTCGTTATCTACGTCCCATGGTCCATAGATCAGGCTATTGCGGTCATCCGAACCTGGGGCTCCCATTTCGACCTGGTTATCAATGATCCCATCGCCGTCGTCATCTTGTCCCGCAATTCCCCATGCACCATCTGGTCCTTTGGCGAATGTAATGAAGTTACCGTTATATGCCTGAAATGCTTCGTTACCGCCGGTGAAGTTAGGATGGTCCCAGGGCATCGGTCGCATGATACTGCGGGCACGCGTGTTTGCACTATTGAGCCAGGTTGCCCCAGCATTTTGATTGATCCAGTAATTCACAAGTGCCGGGCGATGAAAAGACGGAATCACATAAGTCTGTGACCTGTTGTTTGGATTGGGAATGATGCCTGCCAGATGCACGTTTTGGAAGTCAGGTATGTCGTAACCTTCGTCTGCACCCATTCCAATGTAGTGATTGTAGATACCACTTCCGGTTGTTTGGCCAATCCTGTTGGGCAACAGTGCTTGTGTGGAGATTTTGTGTCTGCGATTGAAGGCACCCGTATTGTCATACGCGAATCCGGTACCGTTGAATTCACGATCATTCACCATGAACGCTTGGTTAACGTACGCTGTAATAGGCATCGTACTCTGAGCATCTGTTTCAGGAACAAGGATTCTTACAATAGCGGCGTTCGGACCCAGTGCGATATCCGGCACATAGTACGTGATATGTGTACTTTGGTTATGAAGTGGGCCACCAAGAAACGTTAGTACACAGCCGTTTAGTGTACCGACTACTCCCGGGGCAGGGCCATTAAAGAAACACCTGAATTGAAGCACCTGATAGCCTGACATGTACGTGATTTGCGTCACGTCATTGATGATTCGACCATTCATGATCTTGTGGCCGTATTTGTCCCGCAGCAGACTATGGCCACGGATCACGGAGTTGATATTGTGTGTATCACGAATGAGCTGGTACAGGGCCGATTCCAATTGTCGACTAGATGAATCGACGTATTGTGTTTGCTCAGCATTAACCACGGCGGCATGTCGATAGTTGTTTGATACAACGACGTAAGTCGTACCGATAAGGACGAATAGCGTAAGCAGACTTACTACGGCGAGTAGTATGACTCCCTTATTGGATTGGCGTTTTCGTCTTTTAGTCATTGGATCATTCCTATTGTCAGCGGTGTTAACTCCCTGACGTCTATTGAATTGATGCCCCGTTTGTTCTCTCTCATTTCAGAAACCATTAGGAAAGGACTAATAAAGCGACGTGTTTTCAAGCCTTATAGGTCGTTGATATACGCCGATGATGTCGTTCATAATCGTTGCCTGAGTTGGGTAGAACAATGTTTGGTTTGGGAACCACTCCGGTCGATTCCAGTCAGCACCCTCAAGTACTGCGTTGCGTTTGTAGTACAGAGGATTTCCATTTGATGGATCCGTGACAAGTTTTACTTCGCTTTCGGTATAGGACACGCGGTACCATCTGAAAATCGAACCAACGGATGAACTAGCCGATAGCATAATCCAGTTACTCGGTCGCAGATTGAGCTGAGCAGCGGTAGGTGCTTTCAGCATGACTTCACCACCGCTAATGCCGCTTCCTGTAATGACGACTTGAACAACGCGTTCGGAATCAAGCGAATAAGCGTACTTATCGTCTGATTGTGCATGCCCCAATTCAAGTACATCATCTGTAAGCGTGTTTCCGTCATCATCTGTTCCAGCGTCACCTGGTTGACCGTCTAATCCGACATGGTAGGTATCGCGAAAGTCGCGTCCTTCGAGGACAACAATGGACAAGATGAAGCGGTCGTTATCCAGTGCGGTTGACGTTGCGCCGGTGATTTCCGGAGTTACCGTAGCAAACCACGTATATTGTCCAAGATTCAGTCGTTTGATGCGGTTGGCACTAGAATCCCTAGCGTAGATTTGGCTTGGTGCTACAAGTGGGTCATTGCGTTGGTAACTCAAATCATCGTGTCCAACGAACAATTCTCCTGCCTGCAGCATGTCCATCGGACCGCCACCGACGGTGCGACGAAGCGTAACACGCGGCATGCGAGCTTCCAGATTCAATGATGGGTCCGTAGTGATGGGTGAATAGGGGAAATAATCACCACTTCCTTGAAATGGCAACAGCGTTTGACTTTGCTGCAGCGGATTAACGGGTATGCCGGGTACTGTATTTCCGGTGTTTACTGGGTCAGGAACTTGTGCCGTGCGATATGCGATAAAGCCAGGGTCGATGCAAAATGAAGTGCCGGGACCGGGTGTAAATCCTTCAAAGCGAGCTGTTGCACGGTTGTATCTCAGATACAACGATGTCGATCTCATACCGCGAATATCAAATTCACTCGAGGCATTATTGGCTACCGTAGACATTGCATCGGCATTTAGACCTTTACGCATTTCACTGCCAGCGACTGCCAGTAACCCAGCCATTCCTAATAGACCGACGACGATAATACCGATCGCAAACAGGACTTCAACAAGCGTGATACCGAGTTGTATGGTTGATTTTGTCCGCACTACTGTTCTCCTGTTCCGATTCCAGTAGTCGTAATTCCACGGGCATAACGCAAATCTGCAATACTTGCCGCCCCATCCACACCAAGATTTTCTGCCGTCGTAATCGATCCGGTTCTATGATTAATGCCGATCCAAAAGTTCTTTTGATCCACGAGGTTGGTTGTTAGTCCTGCGTTGTTTGTCATAAGATGCTGCGGATTAGTAGGATCTACAACCTGCTCCGGTCGTCCGACCATCAGAAAGACATTTCCATCGGGTTTCATCATGTTGTCGTTTACGTAGATAGCACTCACTTCGCCAGTTGGTGCAAATACGATGACAACCGGTTTGTAGTTGGTATGCGTTCCGTTGTTGGCATACGGAGTTCCGAATTGCCGGCCGGTTTGTCCAAATCCTGAAATACCAAGATCGATGGCCGTACCTTGGCTGAGTTTGAGCGGGGCACGATATGATCGTTTTGGTGAACGGAGGATCTTAAATGCCACACCGCGGGTCACAGGACGATCATCGGTATTGGGGAATCCCAATTCAGTAATATTGTCATCAATGCCATCACGATCATCGTCCACTTGATCTACTCCGGGTGATCCATCCGGTCCGATATTGCTGTAAGAAAAGTAATTAGGGTCGTCATCTGAACCTGGCCAACATGCTTCTGCCGGGTCATCGAGGATTCCGTTTCCGTTATCATCAACACCGATGACACCCCATGCCCGGTCAGGACCCGGTAGCGGATCGTGTGCCAATGCGGCTCTTGGAATTCTCTTGATACTGGAAGTCACCAATTCAAATACCGGGCTATGCGTTAGTAAGTTAGGAATGGTGTGCCGACGGGCGTAGAAGAACTCACCCCCTTTTTCAAATTGGATTTGGAACACTTCATCCGGTTTGATGATAGGACTGTGAATATTGGTTAATGTCAAAGAAGGGCAGTTGAGAAACTGAATGCGCCAAACAGGGAATCCCCTGGCGGTGGAGGACGGAAGGTCGAGAATGACACGTGCCATCGAATTTGCAAAATCTCCGTTAAATGGACGCGGCACTTCGGCCAAGTGCACACTTAACGTCTGAAACGGACCACCTCTGAGCACTGCAGAATTCTGAGTGATTTGATTCGTCGTGTCGATCGTATCTTCGAATCGTTCGAGCCATATTCCGACAGGACGCTGCAATTCGGCAGCGCGGGCACGCGCACCAGCTATATAGGCGGAGAGGGTTCGTGATGATTCCCTTACAGCGGCATCCCTCACGAGTGAACTGACGGTCGGGATAAGGGTTGCCGCCAGCACCAATGCGATAGCGATCACTACCATTAATTCCGGCAGTGTTAATCCACGTTTGGTATGAATGGAAAAACGACGCATCATGAATCGTCCTCCAGATCATGGCTTGTGATGTTATCAAACCAAGCCCCGTTTACGAGATCAACATCACCGAATCGACGAATCGAACTACTTTGTTGCAGCTGAAAATGAGGATCGTTCTTGTAGCCTGTAAGCGCGTTGGGGTAATTCGGATTGTAGTATTGAAATACTTGATTTCCGTTAATGGTGATTCTTACAGACACACCATAATATCCATCGCGCCCCGCAGAAAAGACGAGGGGTAACAACGTAAATGGATCGTTAGAGGCATTTTGATCATGCCACCGTGGGTCTGACATGGTTGTGTCCATGACATCGGGAGATTCACTAGCACTGACGGACTGGATTTCAGAAGGCGAGTAGATATCATCGCTACCGGGCCAATTCGCTTCCGCGCCGTCATCGACCTGGCCATTCTGGTCATCGTCGATATTGGCAACACCCCAGCGTCCATCCGGTCCTCTGCCTGCAGAGAAACCAGGTGCCCATCGGAGAAACTCAAGTGGTCTACCAAATCCGTCGATGATCTCAGGCATGCCGTCGTCGTCTGTATCCCCGATCTCACTAGCCAACAGAAAATCCAGTGCACTGCTGTCTCCATCTCTCATGGTCGAGAGGATTAAGTACAAACACTCTGCTGCCTGAAACTGGTGAGTCCAAACTTTGCCGGTAATGCGATTTAGGTCATAAGCTTTTTGCCGGTAGGTTTTTGTGCTTGAGCTTGTATATGCCCGATTAGGGTCATTTAAATCCAACCCTGCACCGAGTCCATCAGAACGACCAACGAGCGGTGCTGAGGAGTAAAAGAAGGAAAGGAATGCACGCGGGTATTCATCAGCCTGCAATCCAGCGCCCGGATCACGTTGCCGAACGACGCGTCTGTAATCGGATGCCTGAAACCTAGCGGAGTCTTCAACCCAAAATATATCGCTGATTCGTTCAGGTAGTTCGATGCGCTGAAGTTCTCTGACAGCATTGAGCCGCACACGTCCGGCGTTAACCATATTTGCATTTGGAGGCATGCGGATGGGCAGCGGGCGATTGGTTACTTCGTCCCACTTGTGCATCAACAATGTATGGATCTTCTCTACTTGTTGCTTCGTTCTGGAGTGCTGCGTCATGATACGCAGTTCACCAACCGCAACGAGCATGAACGAGGAAATAAGCGTGATGATTGCCAGGACGACAAGCAATTCCACGAGCGTAAACCCAGCCTGGGGCTTAGCTCGTCTTGTTGAATTGAAGTAGCCTGAGCAATTCACGTATATGCCTCTCTCTCAATTACATCGCGCCTGTCGATCTCGTTTACGGCAGGTCGTCCTCAAGTGTTCCGTTTGCAGAGAAATTCGTGATATTCGACTTATCTCCGGCAGAAAAGGAAACTTCGACATCATTCTGGCCGTCGAAATAGTGCCCCAAGCCAGACGGATAGTGCATGAGTATGCGCGGCGGGAGTTGTTGACCTGCAATTACGCTGCCAAAAAATGATACGCCAAAATCGTCATCGATTCCGGCACACATGAGTTGAAATGAATCAGGATTAATCCATGCATGCTCTTCATCGGTTAGGTCATTATTCGTATCAATCTCGTGATCACTGTGATACGGACTGGCGACGGACTGATACTGTGGCGATGGCTGGAATCTTGGCAAATAGAATGCCATGGGGTATGTTCGCGAATCAAAGTACACATACGGAGCCCCCAGGTTTGCCGGAAGGTAGGTTGGAAACGGATCATTATCTGTGTCATTGGATGCAACAACTTTTATATCGATCGTGTTCCCACCTTGAAGCGGCACACTCAATACGCTGAGTTGACCGGTGGAAGTGACTCGATTGGGGTCGAAATCCATAATGCCCGACTTACGGTTTCCGCTAAATGGTCCGCCGGGACCCGTTAAAGGCTTCAACGGGTTTTCGCTAAATCCGCCAAGGAAGAAGACAAGTGATTCTGCAGGATCAAGTCCGTAAGTTGTGACGAGGTAGGCGAGAATAGCTTGCTCTACTGCATCCGCACGTTTGAACATGTTTCGGAAATGCTGAATAACCAAAGCTGGATTTGATCCGTCCGGAGGATAGCCACCATATTTCAGTTTGTGGCTCTCAATCGCCGTTGTGAGACTGGCGATTTCCATTTTTACGCTGGCGACCTGCCCTCGCGTCATCGCACTGCGAATCACCGGAATCAGGATTCCGGCGAGAATGGCGATGATCGAAATAGCAACGAGTAATTCAACGAGGGTCATTCCTCGCTTCCGTTGAATTCCATGATTAACTGTCACCGGTTCGTCTCCTAAATTGTTGTTGCAATTAACCGGATTGCATTTGTGTGAACCACAGGTTGTATTGAAAAGGATCTACCCGCCACCGGACAGGCTTTCGATGAGCTTAATGAGCGGAAGGAAAAGTGCGATCACAATAAAGCCAACAGCCCCACCGAGAAAGACGATCAATATCGGCTCCATTAGGCTCATAAGCCCGTCGGTCAGTGTTTTCACCTCATCGTCATATTGATCGGCGATTTTATACAGCATGGTATCGAGTTCACCAGTTTCTTCACCGACATCAACCATGTTTACAACCAGTCGATCTACGACGCGTTTCCTCATTTTGAGCAGGTATATTAAGGCACCCACCAAAGCGCCGACTCCGGATGCCATCATTCCAATGACCGCCATATTTCCGGTATCTGCCGGGATGGCCATAATGATCAGGCCTGGAACCGCACTGAAGAACAGCCAAAAGAACAGCGCCATCGGATGGAATGACGCACGGCAGTGTTCTTCCATTGGTGTTGAAATCGTTTCACCTTCGCGAATACCCTCGGCTACTTTGCTATACAGCCTCTCGAACATACCGTTGCCAGCCGTTTCCCGGGTAATCGTGAGTGCTTCGAGGATAGGTACACCAGACGAGACGAGTGTACCGAGTGTCCGTGTGGTTCGTGCCAGACAGTTTTTCTCTACGAGGTTTCCTACGATGGGAATTTGCAACAAAAATAGATCCCAGCCGATACGCCCATAATTGAACTTTCTGAGCAGCTTTACAAATATGAACATACCGATCGGTATTGCGGGTATGAGGAACCAAAGCTTTGCGACACTGTGCGAGATGTTCACAAGGACCTGGGTGATCATCGGAAGATCGAGTTCAAATTCAATGAACATCTCTTCAAACGTCGGCACGATGAAGATCATAATTCCGCTTAAAATAGCGATGGCTACGAATGACACCACTACCGGATAGATCATGGCACCAACAACTTTGCGGCGGAGTGCCATGGAACGTTCTTTAAAGTCAGCGAGCCGCTGAAGAATGGTCTCAAGTGCACCACCGGCTTCGCCAGCCTTGATCATGTTTACATACAGGCGATCAAAGACACGTGGCACCTTTGTCATGGCTTCTGAGAGTGTGGAACCTGATTCAATTTCATCGCATACATCGACAAGTCCATTTCTCAGCTTTCCAGGCTTTTGTTGTTCTTCGAGAATTCGAAGACTACGCAGGATCGGTAAACCGGCATCCTGCAGAATCGACAATTGTCTTGTAAAAAGTGTAATTTGCTTCGGGCCGGCACCACCCATGACGAATTTATTTTTGCGACTCTTGCCGGTTCCTGCTGAAACGGTTTCGGCACTCTTCTTAACGGTGATCTTCGTAACGAAGTAACCCATTTGACGGATGGTTGTTTGCGCATCCGCTTCTGTCGCCGCATCAATTACATCTTTGATCACCTGACCGGTAGGGTCGAGTGCTTCAAATTGATACGTAGGCATGATCTATTCCTTAAAAAGAGTGAAGTGGGAATGGTTACCCACTGCTCGAATTGTATGTTTGTATTTTAGATGTTGTGAAATCGAGTGCTAATTCGAACCAAAATGAGGGTTTAAAAGAGCCCTTTCGGATTAACCATCAACAATCGTCTCGTGTATTATTTCGTCAGCCGTAGTCGTTCCATCCCAGATAAATGCTTCACCCACATCACGTAGTGTGACCATCCCGTTTTGGCGAGCTACGTCACGAATTAAGTCAGTACTCTCGTTGGCCATGATCATTTCACGAATTTGATCATTCATGATCATGAGTTCGAATAGGCCAACGCGGCCTTTGTACCCAACGTTATTACAGTGATCACATCCACGTCCACGGTAGAACTTCTTGTCACCTAATTCACCTCGCTTGAGGCTCAACTGAGCAAGTACATCATCTGTTGGCTCAATTTCTTCCCGACATTGGCTGCAGATCCGGCGTACGAGTCGTTGTGCGAGAATAGCCTCAACCGTTGCGGTGATAAGGAATGTAGGAATGCCCATATCCTTCATACGGGTGACGGTACTAGGAGCATCATTTGTGTGAAGTGTACTAAACACAAGGTGACCGGTAAGCGACGCCTGTACCGCGATCTCCGCCGTTTCGATATCACGGATTTCACCGACAAGTACCTTGTCTGGATCCTGACGAAGTATGGCGCGCAGGCATGATGCAAACGTCACACCGATTTCGTGATCGATCGGAATTTGGATAATACCGTCAATGTCATATTCCACGGGATCTTCCGTGGTAATCAGCTTGTCTTCCATCTTGTTCAGTTCAGAAAGAGCTGAGTACAGGGTGGTTGTCTTTCCTGAACCCGTTGGGCCGGTGACAAGGACGATGCCGTTGGGTTTTTCAATGACTTCACGAAAGGTCGTTATGGTCTCTTCGTTCATGCCGACCATTTCGAGATCCAGTGAGACCACAGAGCGGTCAAGAATCCGCATCACAACCGATTCACCAAACATCGTGGGCATGACGCTGACACGTAAATCCACTGGGTGACCACCCACGACTAATTCGATACGGCCATCCTGTGGAAGGCGGCGCTCAGCAATATCAAGGTTCGACATTACCTTGATTCTTGTGGTAATTGCAAACGCCAGGTGGCGTGGTGGTGGCACCATTTCGTAAAGCACGCCGTCCGCCTTGATTCGGATGCGGAATTCATCTTCGAATGGTTCAAAGTGAATGTCGCTGGCATGATCTTTGATTGCCAGCAACAACACCATATTGAGTAATCGACGGACAGGAACGCTATCAGCCAGGGCTTCTGCACCGGTCAGATCGATCGGTCCGTCACCGCTTAATGCTTCGATCTGTTCCTTTAGTTCCTCGTCGTTCTCGAGTGCCTCGACGATACTCTCAATCGTCTCTCGTTCGGAGTCGTAGAATTCATCTAACAGCCCTTGTAACTCAGTATCCGTGGTTACGAGCAATTGGATATCCCGACCGAGGAACGTTCTCAGTTCGTCGGCAACGGTAATGTTTTCCGGGTTTGCTGTGGCAACGCTCAGAGTGTTTCCATCGAGGTGGACCGGCACAACACGGTACATCTGAGCCATGGTTTCGGTGATTTCATCCAGAACTTCGGATGCAATTTGGATTTCACCAAGATCTACAATCTGGATATTGAACTTTTCTGCCAGTGCCTGTGCGATCTGAGAATCAGTAACGAGACCCATATCTTCAGCTACTTTACCGATTTGGGTGCCGGGCTGTTGCTCCTGCTCATCAACCAGCATTTCGAGCTGGTCATCATCAATGAATCCCATATCGACGAGTATTTGTCCTAACCGTCGTCCTGCCATTTATTTAGACTTCCTGTGCGTCAGTGTTAATGCTGATTGTTCGTTGGCGGTGGTTATTGACCACCCTCTTCTAATTCCTCTTCCGGCGGTATTATGGCAGCCATCGCTGCAACAATTCGTTTATTCAAGTCGTCAGGTCGCTGTGCCTTTGACATGGCATCTTCGACGGCGACAATTCCGTTTTGCCAGTGTGTAAAGAGTGCATCATCCATTAGCTGCATACCGAACTTTGCACCCGTTTGGATCGCAGAGTTGATTCGGAAAGTCTTGTTTTCGCGAATCAGGTTAGCGATGGCAGGTGTCACAACGAGGGTTTCATAGGCGGCAACCCGACCACCGGTGATTCTCGGTAAGAGAGTCTGTGCGAGTACGCCAATAATGGATGTTGAAAGCTGAGTTCGAATTTGATCCTGCAGGTTTCCCGGGAATGCATCAATAATTCGGTTGATCGTTCCCTGAGCGCTGTTGGTATGTAATGTGCCAAACACGACGTGACCCGTTTCCGCCGCAGTAATCGCAGCTTCGATGGTCTCGAGGTCACGCATTTCGCCAACAAGAATCACATCCGGATCCTGCCGAAGAGCTCGACGAATCGCATCCGAGAAACTCGGAACGTCCACACCGATCTCACGCTGATTGATCGTGGATTTGATGTGATCGTGATAGAACTCAATAGGGTCTTCAATCGTGATGATGTGGTGATCTTGCGTCTCGTTAATGAAGTTTATAAGGCTTGCCAACGTTGTACTCTTTCCAGATCCGGTTGGCCCGGTCACCAGGAAAAGACCACGTGGACGAAGTACGAGCTTCACAACAACATCAGTTAACCCAAGTTGCTCAGGTGTAAGCTTGTCATTGGGGATCTGACGAAGCACCATTGCGATGTTTCCACGTTGCTTAAATACAGAAACGCGGAATCGGGCAGCGTCACCAAAGGCAAATCCGAAGTCAGCTGTACCCATTTCCTGAAGTTCACGCTGACAACGATCCGGCGTGATACTCTTCATTAATGCTACGGTATCATCCGACTCGAGAACTTTTGTTTCCAGCTTGCGCATCCGGCCGTGAAGGCGAAATACCGGAGGTTGCCCCACGGTGATGTGGATATCACTTGCACCTTGCTTAATACAGGCGTTGAGCAATTTATCAATTTGAATCGTTGCCATGGTCTCGACGCTTCCTGAAGATCCTAGGGATTCTCTGTAATTATTGCGATAGTTTGTTCCGGAGTTCTACGGACCTAACCTATGGACCGGTGTGACTTGTATTCTTAGTGATCCTGTTCTGTACGTTTTGCAACACGCCAGACTTCATCAAAGGTTGTAACGCCATCTTTGACCTTTTCACAACCATCCTGAAATAACGATGTCATTCCTTCTTTCATGGCTAATTCACGGATCGTAGTTGTGTCGGCATTGGCAAAAATCAATTCACGAATTCCACTGGTTACTCGCATAATCTCATAAACAGCGATTCGACCGCGGTATCCGCTGCGATTACAAAAGTTGCAACCGCTTCCGCGTGAAAACTTGGATGCAGCAATCATTTCAGGCGTAAATCCTGCTTCATCCAGAACTTCCTGCGGTGGGTCATATGGTTCCTTACATCTCGTGCAGATTACACGTACAAGGCGTTGAGCCATAATCGCAACAACGCTGCTCGCGACCAAATATCCTGGTACACCCATATCCGTCATGCGTGTAACAGCACTGGGCGCATCGTTCGTATGTAACGTACTAAACACCAAGTGTCCGGTCAAAGATGCCTGAATACCCATCGATGCGGTCTCTTGATCGCGCATTTCACCCACGAGAATGATATTGGGTGCCTGGCGTAACATGGACCGAATTACGCGAGCAAAGTCGAGTCCAATATTGTGCCGAATCTCTACCTGGTTAATTCCAGGCAGGTAATACTCTACAGGATCTTCCGCCGTAATGATTTTCCGATCCGGGCGGTTCATGGCGTTCAAGGCAGCATAAAGCGTTGTGGTTTTACCGGAACCGGTGGGTCCCGTCACCAAAATGATGCCATTTGGCCGTTTAATCAGTTCAGTGAACGTGCCAAAATCTTTCTCACCAAGGCCTAACTGCCGAATACCAATCTTGATGTTGTCTGGATCGAGTAACCGCATAACGATTGACTGACCGTGATTGGTCGGAATGACGCTGACTCGCAAGTCGAGTGTTTTCCCGCCAGCGGTAATCTTAATACGACCGTCTTGAGGTCGACGTCGTTCTGCAATATCGATATTGGAGAGAATCTTAATACGCGAGAGTATTGCACCAAGTAGTCGACGTGGTGGCGAATCGCGTTCTACCAAACGTCCATCAATCCGATATCGAATTCGGATGCGGTCTTCAAATGGCTCGATATGGATATCCGATGCCCGCAATTGCACAGCTTCCGAAATCATCAAATGAACAAGCCGGACGATCGGGCCAGTCCCGTCGTCTTCATCGTCCATGTCTCCCATGCCATCGTCTGTTTCAGTGAAGTCGATAGCGGTATCGGTGAATTCCTGAAGCATCGAGTCAGCAGATTCACCATCAATCTGGCCGTAATATCGGTTAATGGACTCGAGGATGTTTTCTCGTGGTGCCAAGGCGATCTGAATCTGGCGATTGAGAATGAATCGAAGTTTCTCGATCGTATCCACATCCAGTGGGTTGCTCATTAGCACGCGCAATGCATCACCATCGGATGCGTATGGAATAATCGCATTTTCACGAGCGATTGTTTCAGGTACTAACTCGATGACTTCGTCCGGAATTCGAACATCGTCTAGATTTATAAAGTCCAGACCATGGAATTCAGCCATGGCGCGAGTTACATCGTCGGGTTGGGCATAGTGAAGTGTAATAAGCGCATCGGCTACCGTAACACTGTTAGATCTTGAATACTGGTCAGCTTCATTTACCTGTTCCTGACTGACGATTTGATTCTCAATCAGGATATCAATGTATTCACCTGGCTTTGACGACATAGATGCGATCTCTTACTTGAAGTTTGCTGAATACCACCATTGATATATTTTGGTGATTCGTCAGCCGCTAAATTCCGTGTTGGTGACTCTCTGTGACTGCTTAGGCGTAATCATATGCATAGCGGTTTTTTGTGTCTGCCTGATCCCCAATACCACACTGGCAAACTGACTCAAACTGATATTTGACTACACCGGCCGATAAGTTTATCCGGTTTGGAAAAGTAATTGGTTTATGACCAATGCAGCTATTTATTCTACAGTGCATAAAGCCTCTTTTCTCCTTACATATCGCATTTAATCATCCCTTATCGCCACATTCAGTTAGACAATTTTGGTGTGGCATCCATGCTGACTTATATTTTCATCGATTAATTGTGCTAATCAGCAGAGGTTATGATGATTCAAATCAGTTAGCGGATGTTATTTCCTTCGTTTTCTTGCGGATTTTTCGAGCCAAATGGCGTAAGGATTCAGCATATTGCGGGTCTGTGGACTGTGCTTGCACCGCAGCCTGTTCGAGCAGGCTTGCGGATTGTTCAGCGAGTGCATCGGCAGAAACTAAATCGGGTTTTGGTACGTCGGCGACGATTGGACGGAGTGCATCACTTTGGCTAACCATAGATTGGCCGGAAACTTGCTCCAGAGCGAACGCAAACTCCTTGCTAGTATCATCGCCATCCAGAAATGATCCTGTGAGCGGCCGGTCGACGAGTTCTCTTAACTCAAGTATTTGATCCACGTCTAGCGGTACATTCTCGTCAATAAGTCCGTTTGGAGCATTGTCGAGGATGGCAGAGGCTTGGAAATCCTGCTGGCGTGATTCTGAGTGTTTAGGGTGCAGCACGTTTAGCCCAAACACTGCCACAACAAGCAAAGTGCTAAATAGCACAACCGATTTGGTATGACTTGCGTTGTCTCTCATCTGGATTATCCCGTTTTGAAACGAATCGAAGGCTGGACGTCGCGATTATAGCGCAATTGCACATTGCACAGAACCGCAACTTGTCGTGTTGAGCTTAACGGTTCTCTACGGTGACCGTACTCTCGTATATTGATAATTCCGCCAGCGAGTTTTTAGAGAAACCATTCATGTCAATCAGATTCCGACTACTGACTTCACCACGACACATAACTAAAATGCAACTAGTCATTTAACTCACTTCTTTCTGTGGACATTAAATCTTGATTCCTTATAGGCCCGTTTACTTGTCGGTCATCGTGTTGCTACTTGTGACATTTGCTGCACCAAGAGTACAGGCTCAAGCCAACTCGGATGTTGATGCACCGACTCAAGGTCAAGTTGACCAGTTAGTGAAGCTACTGGCTCACAGTCAATTGAATCGGCGAAGTCAGGCACATCAGGCGCTAATGACCATGGGACCTATGGTCTTAGATCTATTGCCGGCAGAGTCGACTCAATTACCTGCTGAGGCGATTTCACGACTCAAGACAATCCGACAGGATTTGTACAAGCAAGTAGCCAAGCAATCAACATCTGCAACGGCGATCTCAATAACAGGTGACTTCAGATTGCAGGAAGTGCTTGAGAGAATTTCGCAGCAGTCCGGCGTAGAATTCAAAACAGAATCGGATACCAGTCGCCTGATTGATGTAGCCTTTGATCAACAGCCGTTTTGGGAGGTGATCGATTCGGTGCTTGATTTCGTGGAACTTGATATTGCACCATTTGGGGCAGAGCATTCCTCACAATTTATTCTTGTCGACCGAAATGAAAATGGAATTTCACGTAGCGAGCTTGCTCGATATGAGAGTGTATTTCGAATCGCGCCGATACGTGTAACAAAGTCAAAGACATTTGGAAATCCGGCTGTCGATACAACACAACTCTTTATGCACGTATCCTGGGAACCGCGTATTCAACCGGTGCTGATGCAATTGGCCCTAAAGGATGTCAAGGCTTTTGATAGTACCGGCAGGGATATATCACCGAGCAACAAGGACACGGTTCGAACGATCAATCTGGAAGGTGACAGTAGATTCACAGAGTTGTCGTTACCACTGTCACCAGTAAGTCCGGAAGCAAAGTCAATTCGAAGTGTAACTGGTCACTTTGAAACAATACTGCCGGCACGCAGTGAGTCGTTCAGTTTTCCCGCTGTGTTAGCCCCGGACGATAATTTACCTCTGGTGTATTCCAAGGCAGGTGTAGATGTTGTTTTGCAGGCTCTAAAAAATCTGGATAGCAAATTAGTTTGCGACTTAAAGATCCATTATAAGAATGCCGGGCGTGCATTTGAGTCACACCGAGGTTGGGTGTTTAAGAACCCTTGTGTGCTGGTCGATTCTCAGGGCGACCTGTTCCAACCATTGTCGCGTGAAACGATTGGACAGGGTGATAACTCAGTGACATTTAGATTTGTATTTGATTCAGCGGTTAATCTGGCGAAAGACACGGGATGGTCGATCAGGTATTTCACACCCACACTGTTGGTTGAACGTCGCATTCCCTTCGTATTATCAGGTATTCCACTACCATAGTATTTATCTTCATAAGGGAGGTCGACATGCAACAAATGGCGACGAAGCAGAGGAGTTAAGGTGCACCGAATAGATCAAACAAGACTGGCATTTGATCTGCGAATTAATCAATTCGCAGTGGTGCTCATGCTTATGCTATTTGCATTTACATCGATGTCCAATGGGCAGACGATAGCAACGGTTGGCGACTCTGAAATTACTCAGTCTCAACTGCAAAGAGAATGGGACTTGCTGATAAAGTCTCAAGGTGCAGATAAAGCTCTGACTGATTCAGAAAGAGAACAGCTGCGCAAAACGATTCTCGAAAAGGAGATTAACCGACAACTCGTACTCCAGTTTCTCGATGCTTCGGGACAGGGAGTTGTCGGCACGGAACTTGATTTGCTAAAACGCAAAACGATCAACGAACTGAAACAGCTCGGTATTACGCTTAGCAGCCACTTACGGGATCAGGGATTGACGCCGATGGAGTGGGAACAGCGACTGAAATGGCAAGTCGGATGGCATCGTTACGTTGAGAATTACATGAATGATGAGAATTACAAAAACTTCTTCAATCAAAATCGACGTCAATACGATGGCACACAATTAAAAGTCGCCCATATTCTGATTCGCACAGAGAATATAAAAGATCAGGCGTCCGAGTCGGCTCTACTCACAAGTGTGAAGTCAGAGATTGAATCGGATAAATTGTCATTCACAGCGGCCGCCGCACAACACTCTCAATCACCGAGTGCGAAAAAGGATGGGGAATTGGGATGGATCGAGTGGGTACAACCAATGCCCGCGTCGTTTACAAGAGCAGCCTTCGCCCTCAAGCCAGGTAGCATAAGTAAACCGGTTTCGACGTCGTTCGGGTTACATCTTATAACGGTACTCGAAGAAAAGCCGGGCAATAAAACCTGGCAGCAAACTCGAAAGGCATTGCGAGAGGGGATGCGGGACTTTTTGTTCACTTGGTCCGCAGACCAACAACGTGAAAAAACCGAGGTGAAGATTCTAAGAAAGTGGTAGCCCCACTTGGCTCAGTCCTTCGTTTTCCTTAGGCAAATCTGGCGAGCTTTCTACCACTGACACTAAGCGGTACCTCAGCCAACTCCTGAGCGGAAACCCATCGTAGTGAATCTATCGCTTTGATGCTCTTGGTATTGTCAGCCTTAATCGCGGACTGAAAACAGGAGAGGTGGACACGGTATTTTGTGATGGAGTGCTTCAGGCTGTGAATCCAAATTGGTTTTTCAATATTGATGGAACATCGATCACGAACTGCTTTTTGAAGTTCGCGTCTGGTACCTACCAGTACATCAGAGTCTGCTTGAATTTCGGATGCCTTTAGGTTGCCAAGTGTGAATCTTGGGAAGTCCCACAATCCCGCCCATCGCTCATCGGGTTGGCACTGCCGAATAAGCACGTGCGAAGTCCTTGGGTCACGGATGATCACAGCCACTTCAAACAGATCTTCGTATTGCGTCTTTTGCTTGGGACGCGGGATTTCATCAAACCGTTTTGAATGTTTCGTATTACAGATGCGATTTAACGGACAAAGACTACAACTCGGGTTTCTCGGTTCACAGATTAAGCTGCCTATTTCCATCAGGGACTGATTAAAGTCACTACAGTTCTTCGCCGGGAGTATCCAGTCGGCAAATTCCCAGAATAGACGCTGTGCATCTTTCGTTGCGACATCGGCATCATATCCCAGCAGTCGGCAAAACAGGCGTATTGTATTTGCCTCAACAATCGGGTGAGGCTGATTAAGAGAGATGGAAAGAATGGCACCAGCGGTATATCGACCGATTCCAGGTAAGTTATATACGGCATCAAAGGTGGTCGGAAACTGTCCGTTATGTGTGTCCCGTACGATAATGGCAGCTTGGTGAAGTTGTCGGGCACGCCGATAGTAGCCCAATCCTTCCCACAACCCGAGTACCTGCTGCTCATCCGCATTGGCCAATTCAATACACGTTGGGAAAGCCGCGAGGAATCTTTCGTAGAAGGGGATGACCGTCGCAACTTGCGTCTGCTGCAACATGATTTCGCTAATCCAGATCTTGTATGGGTCAAAAGTATGACGCCATGGTAGATCGCGTGCATTGTCTGAATACCAATTCAGGCATCGACGCCGAAGCGTTCTGCGCCAAGAGTCGGTTAACCAATCAGGTAAACCGGAATCAGTGGTCATCTGCGGCGCCTTCCCTTGATTAGCACATCATTCCCAATCGTCTCAGAAGCGGTGTCCCACTCGTGTGCTTCGTTCATCCACTGAATCCCCTGCCCTGTAACCGGTGATGGCGCAGATTCGCCACCGACAGTTTTTGGTGCGACAAAGATCATCACTTCGTCCACAAGTTCAGCATCAAATAATGACCCAAGCAGTTTGGCACCACCTTCGACCAGGACGTTAGTGCATCCTCGATTCCCCAACTCGGTCATGAGTCGCGAGAGAATGTCAGTTGGTGAGTTTGTCGGGCAGCTAAGAACTTCAACCCCTTTTTGTTGTAAGGCATCGATTCTGCCGGGATCCGTGCTGTCGCCAGCCGTGACCATAACCGGAATCTCGCCGGCCGTTGCAACGAGTTGCGATTCCAGTGGCAGATCGGCATGACTGGAAACGACGACACGCATTGCGTTTCGCGGCCCGGTTGGCCTTGCGGTGAGCAGCGGATCATCGGTGGTGGCTGTTCCGCTTCCAACGAGAATAGCGTCAACTCGGCCACGCAATTGATGCACCATTTCCCGACTGAGTGGATTAGAAATCCATTGGCTCGAACCGGTGTGGGTCGCTATTTTCCCGTCCAACGTCATTGCCCATTTGGCGATGATCCAGGGTCGTTGGCAATCAATGGTAGTCGTGAACGGCGCGATTAGCTGATTACACAAATCTTCCAGACAACCGGCCGCGACGCTGACCCCGGCAGCCTCAAGTGCCTTGATTCCATTCCCGTTTACCGTGGGATTTGGATCAGTGGATCCGATTACGACCCTTTTTATCCCTGATTCAATGACAGCTTGCGTGCATGGAGGCGTCTTACCAGTATGACAGCAAGGTTCTAGTGTGACGTAAAGAGAAGCACCATCCAGGATGGTACCAGCGTTAGCTATCGCATTAATTTCTGCGTGGTTATCGCCGAAGGCCTGATGATAACCGCTTGAAATCAGCTGAGATTCCGTTGCGATGACGCAACCTACCATTGGATTGGGTTCGACGTGTCCTTCGCCCTTCTGTGCAAGCTCGATTGCTTGCTTCATCCAATGTTGATCATGATTCGTGATCATTATCGTGTCGTACCGGAAATGAAATCGGAATTAATCTGGAAGCCAGAGTTTAGAGCCACCGTCATCAGAGTCGCCGGACGCATCATCTGTTGCTGAGGGTGAGTCTGCTTCGGCACTTCCGGGCGTCCACACTCCACCGCCGGCAGTTGGATCTCCCATGCCAGGAGGTGGCCCAATTGAGACACCGCCACCAGGAGCTCCCATTCCAGGAGGCATGATTCCCATTTGCATTAGCATTCCATAAAGCTGCTGGGAAATACCAGGCTCGTTGATATGGTTGGTCTCAAGTGTTGAGATGATTTCAGAGGCTCGCGCTGAATCACCGGTCATTAGCCTTAATGGCAATTCACGTAATAACCACGGTGCAGGTGAACGTCCATCTGTCTCACAGGCAGTAATTGCTTTGGTCAACAGTTCCAGGCGTTCTTCATCGGTTTCCGCGTTATCCACTAATGCGCCAAGAGCATCGGCCATGGAGACACCTTCTGGTGCTTCATCTCGGCTCACGATTTCCTGTGCAGCGTTAACGGTTGTCTTATATGAATTGACGAATGAGGCGCGTGAGAATGTTTGTGACAACTGTTCTGCCGTCATCTTGGTAACATCCAGCCTTCCCATGCGAGTGTCTGGAATATCTGAGATATCGATATCCGTTGGATCAATCGCTTCAGGTGTTGGGATACCTAGGATTTCGCGAAGTGAGTCAAGTGAAAATGATGAATCACGGCATTGCATGTTCGATTCAAAGATCAACAGCATAGCCTGCACTTTGATTCGTTGATCAAAATCCAGAACGATCTCATTGGCGGATTTGCCACCGAAGGCACGTAATTCCATCGCTGGAAATCGTTCATTTATCAGTTCCATTTGGACATCACCAGCAATTGCTTCGATATCCGCAGGATTCATTTCGCGAGGCCAAACAGGATTCCAACTCAATTCATCAGCGATAGTGGGAACATTCGTTACTTCTTCACGAGCTTCTTCTGCTCCGACAAGATCACTTGCGATGGAAGAAACAGCATCAATCGCTTCCTGCAGACCATTGGCCTTGGATGGCACGATATCAATGCGGGCATCCCGGTCCGTTTGTTTTCCAAACAGGTAAATTGTGCCAAGAGACAGTGGTACATCGGCCTTGGTTAGGCCTTCCATTTCTGTGGGCATATCTTTGTCGAGAATGACAAATACAGATCTCGGTGGCGGGTTATCCGGATCATCATTCGCGAAGCCCGGATCGTCAATTGCATGCGACTGATTCGAGGCGATACACTGTTCATTAAAGGCATCGGCGTTTTCGATGGTAAAGGTAACGCGTTGAATAGCACGGGTGTCAGGAGTATCCTGATTTTCTAGCATCTGAGCATATGCTTCAGACTCGATCGCTTCATCGCTGTCTTGATCACAGGATGCTGCGTAGCTTCTCCAGTGAGTCGCCCCCTCTTCACCTTCACCAAGATAGGTGCACAGACAGGCCGCAGCCTTTCGTAAAACAGGTGCATCTCCGGATTCAATCAGTTTTCGGATCTTTTCAAGTGCACCGAGCCAAACGCCGCGTTTGCCCCAGGCCATTGCCTCTTCAAGGCCATCGACAGATGCAACTTCTTCATCAGATGGAAGTGGCAATTGTTGTTTGATGATCAGTGGAATGTTTTGGTTTTGGGTGAATTGAAGTACACGAACCATCCCCGCTTCGCGATTACCAAGTAATGCGCTTTGCAGAGTAAGGTGTGCAAAACCCGAGAACATCTGCCCATCGGAGAACAGCGAGTCAGTGACGCGTTGTAACGCGGGCACTAACAATTGCGGAATGCTCTCCATTTGTGATTTTTCAAAGGCTCGCTGAAGCTGGATCATCGCTTCGTGAGTATCCTCTTCCCCGAGTGCTGCTTGAGCCCATGCTACGGGGCTTTCCGGATCTGCTTCCAGAAAACGATCGGCATTTTCTTTGGCCTTTTCAAACTGAGAGGTTGCCAGCAAAGCAATTCCCTTTAACGCCAATACACTGCTCAATGGCCCGTGAGATTCTTCCAGAGAAGATAGCGTTGTAAGTGCAGCTGCATATTGATTACCTTCGATCGCACGAGTTACTTTATCGAGGTCTCTTACAATATCAGCAGAGCAACAAAACTTGACTTTGTTACCAACACCACAGGGACAATAGTCATTGGGCTCGAGTGCCATACCTAAATCAACCTATCTATATATAGATGTCTTGTTTGCCTGCCCCGAAATCCATGTGATACGTCGGGCGATAAATTATGTGTGAATCGTTGCCTTACATCGCACTAGGGCCATGAATTCGTCATCGTACCAGACGATTATTTGCTTGACCATGAGACCGCCTAATTCCCCCTAATTCGTATAGACGATACAGCCGCAATAAGTTTTTTTGTGAGTCTGGGTAAGCCTGTAAAGCTATTGCACTAAACCTTGCCGGGACGGATGTTCATGCGGATTAGTTTGGCATAGACGGACTAGTATATCCCCGTTAGGCTTATACACTTCAACGCCCGGATATACGTGCGCGCAGGCAATACATAACAGATGACCAAAGCACCATTTTTCTCGAGACGTACGCCAATTTTTGGCATGTCAACTGCGCTCGTGCTGCTCATGGTCATTTGCTTTCTTGTTCCGTTCGCGATGCGCGGGGCCAAGGACGCCGTTGGCCGAATGGAAAACGATGTCAAAGACTGGCTTCCATCGGATTATCAGGAAACAAAAGATCTGAAGTGGTTCGGTCAACACTTCCTTGGAGAAGAATTTGTTCTTCTGACTTGGGAAGGTTGTTCTCAGGAAGATATTAGCTTCCGGCTACTTGTGGACAAGTTGAAGCAAGAGGTTATCTTTTCAGACCCTGACTTAGAAAAACTGCCGGATGATTTTGAAAGCTTGAATCCAGCTGAGCAGAAGATCGCAAGACACAATCTTGCCATGCGTAAAGAGCTTCTCAGGGCACGCGAGCTTGGTGATGAATTACAGTTATTTCAACCTGATGACGAGCGACTTAATTTCAGCGGCCAAAATGAAAAATGGTTGAAATCCAATGACGGCACTTCTTATTACATTACGGAACAAGGCGAACTATATAAATGGCTAGGTAAAGACAATCTGGTCGACTCCGTTTCCAGGAAATTCAAGCGAGATGTTCTTGGTGATAAGTCGGTTGTCGCTGAGAAAATTGATCAGTTTGGTGCCGCATTAACGGGCCCCAACGAAGTCAATGATTTTTACGAAGATCCGAGCAAGCTCACAGCCCGTTACTTCACGTCAGTGCGATCGGGCATGGATGCACTGGAAGAACTTGCCGGTCCTGGCGGACCACTGTTACCGCGAGGTGGCAATCTTTCGGAAGAATCACGTCAGCGCATTGCATATGCCACGGCCATGGATCGGCTTACCGGAACATTGTTTGCTCCGGCGGTTGCTCCCGGATTCGATTGGTCCGCTGAGGCATTTGAAAACGCGCTTACAAAACTCCAACAAGAGCAATTGCCCGAAGATTGGAAACAACAATATGAGTCGTATCTGGAAACCAAACTGGAAGAACAATACGGCTCAGATGTTGAGAATCTTGTAGCTGCCGGGTTTAAGTCTCACGCACATGTCTGGGACGGCTTCTTCTATTCACTGGACTTAGAGCCGCCGCCACGTCAGACATGTATCGTTGTAACGCTCAGCCAAATTGGTAAGGACAATTTACGAAAAGTTGTGGGCCGAGGTGTTGGTGGAGAACCGACCGGACGGATCGTGAGGTTTGCAACCGAATGCGGTGTGGAGCCGCCTGCTAAACCACCGATGACTCCCTGGGGCAAGATTGCACAGCAGGATGGCAAAGTCCTCCGAATGGGCGGACCGCCTGTCGACAACGGTGCTATCGATGAAGAAGGTCAGATTACTCTGGGGCGTCTCGTTGGACTTTCCTTACTACTGGGAGTCGTGCTCAGTTATCTGAGTTTTAGAAGTTTCAATGTAACCATCATGGTGTTCTTTGTTGGCGGCGTTGGTGCCATCATGAGCATGGCCATTGTCGGTTACTCCGGCGGCGTCGTCGATTCCATTCTGCTTTCGATGCCTTCACTCGTATATGTACTTGGAATATCCGGTGCGGTTCATATTGTTAATTACTACAGAGATGCGTCCTTTGAATTAGGCGAGTCGGTTGCATCTGAACAAGCACTCTCACATGGTTGGGGACCGTGTACGCTCGCCTCATTTACAACTGCTCTGGGACTTGGGTCGCTGTACATCAGCAACCTCGCACCGATCAAGAATTTTGGTTTGTACTCAGCGATCGGTGTGATGGCAACGCTGATACTAGTCTTCACATATCTACCAGCAGCACTAAAGATCTGGGTGCCCAAGTTTAAGCAAAAAGCGGCACCCACCGGTGAAAAGGTAGTTGAGGAACATAGTCTGCTTACACGTATGTGGACGGGCGTTGGACATCGAGTGATGAAGTATCACTGGCCAGTCATCGGCCTGGGGCTTCTCGTCCTTGGATGTGGCATCTGGGGAATCACCAAGATCAATACTTCCGTGCAATTGCTAAAGCTGTTTGACGATGAAGCAAAAATCATTCGCGACTACGAGTGGTTAGAGACGAATTTTGGCAAGCTGACTCCGATGGAAATGGTGATTAAGGTCGGTGAAGAATACAAGCTGCCGAGTCAGGCAGAACGGCAGGTAGCCGGAGAGTTGAGTCTTGAACAACGTAACCAGCAGAAGTATCAATTATCGATGCTTGAGCGAGTCGAGTTGGTGAATCAGATTCAATACGCCGTTGAACATGTGTTTGGCGATACCGGCCGCAATGTCATTGGACAGGGGATGTCTGCTGTTACATTTTGTCCGGAAATCCCACATCCGAATTCCACGACAAGACGTTCGTCAACCAATTCGATGCTCGAGAACAATGAGGATCGACTTAAGAATGAAGACTATCTTGCCTACGACGGTGAGAATGCTGAAGAACTCTGGCGAATAAGTCTACGGCTCGGTGCATTGAACGATGTGAACTATGGCCACTTCATCGATAGTCTAAAAGAAGTCGTGTGGCCTATTGAACAGGCATATCAATTTCGAAATGCCCTGCTTCAGCAGATCGAAAATGACCACGGCGGAGCGGGTTACAATCACGCAAACGTCTTCTTCAACGGAAACCGTATCCTCGTGATTGGTGGCAACCCACGAGCACCAATCGTGCGAGAACAAGCCGGTGAAGACGATGAATCAGAAGTTGTCGTTCATGAAAAGAACCTGTTCTCTCGCGTCCTAAACCATGTGCTACTGACCAAAGGATTCGTCAACAACCGCAAGCATCCAAGTGCCCTCTGGTGGTATGACCTGGACAATGAACAGAACATCGATGCGTTTACCAGTTTCACAGCCGAGCAGTGGAAACGTGCACTGAGTTCGTATACCTACGTAGTCATGCTTGACGAATACGATGGGCTGGACAAGCAAATGATCCGTGGCAGCAAAGCCGAGGGTGCCCGGTTTATCGACTTGAGCGGCTTCCTGGATAAATCGGGAAGCGGTAATGAGGATGACAACGCAATATCGTTGTTTGCTGGTGTGGAATCTCAATTATCAAATGCCGATGACCCGGGCTTTGACATGATCTACACCGGTGTCGTGCCGATTGTCTACAAAGCACAAACATCATTGCTTAAGAGTCTCATTAATAGCATCGGCCTGGCCTTTATCATGATTCTATGTGTCATGGTTTTACTGCTGAGAAACGGTAAGTTGGCCTGGAATAACTTTACCAACATTCGTGGTGGAATGATCTCGATGATTCCCAATGTATTCCCCGTTGTGGCAATATTTGGAATTATGGGTCATATGGATGTGATGGTGGATATCGGTTCGATGATGACTGCCAGTGTTGCTATGGGTGTTGCGGTGGACGATACGATCCACTTCCTAACATGGTTTAGGAAAGGTATGGATCAAGGGATGGAACGTCGTGGTGCACTGATGCTTGCATATGAACGATGTGCCGCAGCCATGACACAAACAACACTGATTGGTGGACTTGGTTTAAGTGTCTTTGCACTCAGCTCATTTACCCCGACGCAACGATTTGGAACGATGATGCTGACGCTACTTGCGGCTGCCTTAGTCGGTGACCTGTTATTTTTGCCGGCTTTGCTTGCTAGCCCGATTGGTAAGTTCTTTAGTAGTGAAAAGCAACCACGGCGAAAGAAAGAGTCCAAAGTTATCACCGGTGACGAAGATTCCCTTGATGAAGTTGACTCCACGGAAAATGAATCAGCAGACGAATTGTCGGACGTTCATGCACCGCGCGGCAAAAGCCGAAAGAGCTCTTCGTCCAGTCCCGGATCCGGGCCACACACGGTGGAGAAAAATAGCGATCGTGTCATCCGCCATGATAAAGGGCACAAATAATTAGCCTGCTGTTAGTCGGTACGACCGCTAACCACTAGAGCCAGTTATTTTCTCGATACCAGTTTCCCGTTTGCGCGAATCGCTCAAGCAGAGAAGTTGGAAACGTCATGCCGAGCTGTTCGAGGTTTCCAGTTGAGCAGACCCAACTGGATGCATGCGCTTCACGGATCTTATCAAGGTTTACTGAGAGTTGTTGGCCGCGCATGCGAGCCAGGCACTCCATGACAATTCCAACGGTCCAACTCAATGGACTGGGCACGAAACTCAGACGGCCACGTCCTCGGTTGATGGCGTGTTTAATTATCTTTCCCATGCTGGCATAGGTTGGATACTCTGGACACACGCCGTAATAGATTCCTGTGCCGGATGAGTCGACTTTGTCAGCGGTTATTCGACGGCCATGCTCGGCAGCCCGGATGATGATCTCTACGAGGTCAGAAACATGAATAAGTGAGATGCGTGGTGCTGCAACTCCCATGATGGCATGCACATTCATATTTGAAACAGATTTAAACACAGGGAGCATTTCTGTGTTGCGTGGACCGAAAACAATACCAGGCCGCACAATGGTGGTGGGAACACTCGCAGCGAACAACTGTGCAGCGCACTCACCAGCTCGCTTGCTGATGCCATAGTTTGAAACGGGTGCGGTTGCTGTACCTTCCATTCGGACAGTACCGTGAGCAGTTGGGCCTGATGCTGCGATGGAGGATATGACCACGTGTACAGGGGGCGTTGTTGCTTGTGCACAAACCCTAGCCAGATTGAATGTACCGTCCCGGTTTGCGGCCATGAGCTGTGTTAACTTAAAGGCACTTGTGCGACCGGCAAGGTGCACAACATAGTCGACGTCTTTGACTGCTTCGGCAAGCACGTTGGAGTCTGCAAGTGAACCTTCCACAAACTCCACGCCAACCGATTCCAGCAATTCTCGATTCGATGTCTTCCGTACCAGGCATCGCACGTTGTGCCCGCGTGCTGTCAATTCTTCGGCGAGATGTCCACCGATGAAGCCGCTACCGCCTGTGAGAAAGTACGTGCTCATGACTTATCGAAAATCTGGCTTTCTAGTTCTTTTCATTTGTAGAGTGATTCTGACCTATTCAGTTTTACACCGTAGATTTGGTTAGCACCTAAATGAATCTCCAATGTCACTTCGAAGTCCAATGTGCAATGTGCCCGGAAGGTTGAGTATTAACGATTACACCAGTTCTACGTTCGTTTTTTTGTGAACCGGAACCGCAGAGCTACATTCTTCCATGCCTCATTGTGGAACCGGCAACAATTGATAATGGTTGTTTTTTATCCACGTGATGGCGAGCGTGGTGAAGTTCCTTAAGCGCACAGGCGAAATAGAGATGTCTGAATTAGTAATTAAGCCCGTAGAGACAAGAAAAGAACGCAAGCAGTTTCTTCAACTGCCATCGATAATCTATCGCGACGACGATATGTGGATTCCTCCGCTTCGGGCAAATGAAAAGGAACTAGTAGGATTTGCCAAACATCCGTTTCATGACTTCGCCACCGTACAACCGTTTATTGCTTTGCGCGATGGTGAACCGGTTGGTCGTATTTGTGCGATTGTGAATCCAAGGCACGTGAAATATCAGAAAGAAGAAGTTGGGTTCTTTGGCTTCTTTGAGTCGATCAACGATCTCGCCGTTTCAAGTGGATTGTTTGATGCAGCCCGCGACTTTCTTGCCAGTCATGGCCTAAATAAGATGCGTGGCCCACTCAATCCATCGCTGAATTATGAATGCGGTTTGCTAGTGGATGGCTTCCATAGTCCTCCGACATTCATGATGACATATAACCGACCCTACTACGTGGAGTTGTTTGAGAATTATGGTTTGGAAACGAACCAGGAATTGGTTGCCTTTAAGTTTCCAGTTGACGGCGTTCCAGATCTTGATCCAAAGGTCTTCAAAATGGTGGAAAGGGGTAAGGAACGCTTCAATATCACACTCCGCAAAATCAATGTGAAAGACTTCAAGAACGAAGTTCGTATGTTTCTTGATGTTTATAATCGGTCGATGCCTGGTACGTGGGGGTTCGTGCCATTTACTGACGATGAAATGAAACACGTCGCTGCCTCACTACGATTCCTCATTGCTCCTGAAATGACGTCTGTGGCGATGGTCGACGATAAGCCGATCGCAGCTTTGTTTGGGCTGTTGGATTACAACCCGATCATTAAACAGATTGGTGGCAAGCTATTCCCGTTTGGAATCCTGAAGCTGCTTCTTGGAAAACGCAAAATCAAAAAGATGCGCGTGATGAGTGCAAATGTGATCCCGGAATATCAGCGATGGGGAGTGGGTATCATTGCACTTTCCAGATTTGAAGATGAATACGAACCATGGGGCCTGAAAGATCTCGAGTTTAGTTGGGTACTGAAATCCAATCATCTTTCATATAACACGCTCACTCGTGGTGGCGCAGAACCGGAGAAATCCTGGCGCATTTATGACTACGAGGCAAAATAATACCCCGGCAGCTGCCTTGCTCTAGTGTCCGCAATTCCCCTAACGTCTGACGATTTATGTGTCTGGCGATTAAATTTGGCAAAACTACATCGGCCAGCCCCTAAAATCGGTCAGTTTTCACTCTAAATTGTGCCGATTTAGTTAAAGAGGGGGGGGCCACACTCATAACGTGCGTTGGATGACGAGAGTGGTGTGTGATACTATTTATATAGACTGCTTGGAAGTCTGCTCGTACAGCAGTCTTGTCTTGCAGAATGCATGGCTGTGTTTAATTGATACGTTTTCACAAGGAAAGTGATGGCGATTTAAACACGGTTGAATTGACCGTAATCAGGAGATGATCCATGTTATCGATTTTAGGACCCAAGCCGAAAAGTCGTTCATTTTGTGATGGTGTTTCACGTCGGGATTTTCTGACAATTGGATCACTATCGATGGCGGGAGCCATGTCGCTGCCACAATTACTGCGTGCAGAAGCAGTAAAGGGTAGCCGTAGTCACAAAGCGATCATCAATGTCTTCCTTCCTGGCGGTCCTCCGCATCAAGACATGTTTGATCTCAAGCCCGATGCTCCGCAAGAGATTCGTGGCGAGTTTCAACCAATCAATACAAATGTTGCCGGCATACAGGTCGGTGA
The DNA here is from genome assembly GCA_045566075.1 of Pirellulaceae bacterium. Classification (GTDB taxonomy): domain Bacteria; phylum Planctomycetota; class Planctomycetia; order Pirellulales; family Pirellulaceae; genus UBA11883. Next base: position 35,257 of record JBJLEE010000017.1, read on the forward strand.
ATTGTTTCCAAAGCTCGCCGAGGTGATGGACAAGGTATCTGTGATCCGGACCATTGTGGGTGCAACCGGATCGCACTACGCTCATCAGGCAATGACGGGATATCCACACCCGAATCCACCGGCAGGCGGACGGCCATCGGTTGGTGCCTGGATATCAAAGTTACAGGGACCGGTTAAACCGGCAGTTCCTCCGCACTTGTCGCTGTTCTACAAAACCGGCCATAACCCCTGGGGTGAACCGGGTGCTGGCGGATTCCTTGGTGTACCTCATTCACCATTCAGACTTGTAGGCGGTAAGAGTGAAACAAGTAAGACTGAGAATATGGTTCTGAAAGGGATTACACTTGACCGCCTTCAGGATCGAAGCACACTACTGGCGTCTCTTGATAATCTCAAACGAGACATCGACACAACAGGCGTGATGGAAGGTGTCGATGCATTCACGGAACAGGCCGTCGGTATCCTCACCAGCTCGGCGCTTGCTGAAGCCATGGATATTTCCCAGGAGTCTCCTGAAGTCATCGAGAGATACGGCAAAGGTGATCCTACGTTTAAAGCAGACGGTTCGCCGCGAATGACAGAAAATTTCCTGATCGCCCGACGCTTGGTAGAAGCAGGTGCACGTTACGTGTCACTTAACTTCAGCCGCTGGGACTGGCATGGTGGAAACTTTAATCGTGCAAGGCAAGACATGCCGATGCTCGATCGCGCGACCGCAGCACTTATCCGCGACATCCACGAGCGTGGACTCGACCGAGACGTGTCAGTGGTCGTTTGGGGTGAGTTTGGCCGAACACCAAAGATCAATGGAAATGCTGGCCGTGATCACTGGCCGCGCGTCTCATGTGCATTGATGGCTGGCGGTGGAAACAACCACGGACAGGTTATTGGTACAACCAATCGACTGGCCGAACATCCAATTGATCGACCGGTTACCTTCCAGGAAGTAATGGCAACGCTTTACACCAACATCGGTGTAAATCTGCGAGCCACGCGTGAATTCGATCTTCGTGGTCGGCCTCAGTATCCGGTCCCTGAAGGCGTGGCGCCTCTGCGTGAATTGATCTAAGCAAATATCGGATCAAATGGTAGATGATTAGTGGTCGCCTATACTGAATTGTATGACACCACATAGCGAAAAGTTGGAGAACAGACACTGTGTTAAAGATTTTTGATCGCAAGCCAAGCAGCAGTAAATCTGGTTATTGTGATGGTGTAAATCGTAGAACGTTTCTACGCGTTGGTGGCCTGGGAATGGGTGCGTTTGCCTTACCTGAATTGCTCAAGATGGAAGCCGAAGCGGGCGTTGGTAAGTCTCATAAAGCTGTGATCATGGTTTATCTCTGCGGTGGCCCTCCTCATCAGGATATGTACGATCTTAAGCCAGATGCACCGGCGGAAGTACGTGGTGAATTCTCACCGATTAACACAAATGTGCCGGGCATACAGATCTGTGAGCTAATGCCTAAGATGGCAGGCATCATGGATAAACTGGTTCCGATTCGCAGTATGGCTAATGCGCAAGGTGGCCATACCGGTTATCAGTGTTTCACAGGAAATATTCCGAACAACGAGCCAGCCGGCGGATGGCCGCACCTGGGCAGTGCTATTTCACATTTCCAGGGCCCAACTAACGACGGCATTCCACCGTTTGTTAGCCTTTGCTACACCACGCAACACAAGCCATATAACGAACCATCAGCTGGATTCCTTGGTCTTGGTCATTCATCATTCCGTCCACAAGGGCCTGGCAAAGGTGATTTGGTACTAAACGGTATTACAACGGATCGTCTTGGTGATCGTCGTTCACTTCTTGGCGCCGTCGATCGGTTCCGTCGCAATTGGGATGGAACAGGAACGATGGATGGTATGGATGCGTTTTCTCAACGTGCCATGGGTATCCTCACGTCATCAGACTTGTTTAATGCTCTTGATGTGAGTAAAGAACCAGAGGCAGTTCGTGAGCGATATGGACACTATGACCCGTCGCGACCAAAGGGTGACGGTGCACCACGTGTTCCGCAGAACTTGCTATTAGCTCGTCGTCTGGTTGAAGCCGGTGCACGATTTGTATCGATCAATTACAGTTTTTGGGATTGGCACGGTTCAAACTTTAAAAATGCCAAGGACGAACTTCCGATCTTTGATCAAGGCATCAGTGCGTTGGTCCAGGACCTGCATGAACGTGGTATGGCGGATGATGTCACGGTCATTGCATGGGGTGAATTCGGACGTACTCCGAAAATCAACAAGAATGCTGGTCGTGATCACTGGCCAAAAGTCAGTTGTGCATTGATGGCTGGCGGCGGTATGAAAACCGGTCATGTGATTGGTGCAACAGATCGACAAGCTGGTGAAGCGGTTGAACGACCGGTGCGATACGGCGAAGTATATTCGACCTTGTATCACAACCTCGGCATTAATCTGGATTCACAACGTCTCTTTGACTTCCGGGGTCGCCCACAATACCTGGTTGAACCCGGCATGAGGCCGATGCCCGAATTGGTCTGACCTTGGTCCGATCGTGGTCCGCTCGAGAAACACATTGCTTGCTGTATAATGTGATGTATGAGTAGACGATTAACGATTTTTCTCTTTGTGCTTTTATGTTGCGCTGATTTTGCGCATGCCAAACGACCTCAAAAACAAGTCTTGATTGATACCAACTCACGATTTGCCATTGAAGTTCAGTCCGTATTGGCCAAGGCTGGTTGCAATGCTGGAACATGCCATGGCAACTTTAATGGCAAAGGTGGATTTCGGTTGTCATTGCGTGGTCAGGATCCGTCTGATGATCATCAGTGGATTACACGTGATCATGGAGGACGTCGAATCAATCTCATGAATCCAGCCGAGAGTTTACTGCTGGCTAAACCATCAGGGCAGGTATCTCATCAAGGTGGACGGCGGTTTGATGAAGACAGTCTGGAGTATCAGATTCTCTACAATTGGATTGCTCGTGGTGCTCCGGCAAAGGCAGATCATGATGCCCGGCTTGAGTCGATTGACGTAACGCCTGTGAGTGTCGTCGTTCGTGATCCTGCCGTTAGCGTGGACATAAATGTAGTGGCACGATACTCCGATGGTTCATCTTTAGACGTTACGTCACTTGCGGTGTATGAGCCATCGTCACTTGATATTGATGTAACAGCGGACGGTACGGTTATTCGCAAGAAGCATGGTGAGTCGACAGTAGTCGTTCGCTATCTCCAGAAACAAGTTCCTGTGCGCGTTGCCTTTATGCCTCGAGTCAAAGGTCAACGCCGCATTCAGTATCCCGAGTCGACGAATTATGTCGATGAGCATATATTCGCCAAGCTAAAAGAATTGGGGATCAAGCCATCGTCTCTGGCAAGTGATGAGGTGTTTGTCAGGAGAGTCTTCCTAGACGTGATTGGTGTATTGCCCACTGCGGATGAAGCGAGAGCATTTAATGCAGATAACAGCCCGACTAAGCGTGTAGATCTAATTGATACCTTGCTAAAGCGAGATGAGTTCTCGGACTTTTGGGCACTCAAATGGTCAGATGTCTTACGCAACGAAGAAAAAGTGCTTGATGTTAAAGGGGTTGAGGTTTTCCACGACTGGATTCTTCAGTCTATGAACGAGAATAAGCCGATCGACCAGTTTGTTCGCGAACTATTGCTCGGACGTGGTAGTACGTTTGAAAACCCACCAGCGAATTACTGGCGTTCTGTCAGGACCCCAGTCGCGCGTTCAGAAACGACCGCTCGATTGTTCTTAGGGGTCCGACTTGGATGCGCTAAGTGTCACAATCATCCTTTTGATCGGTGGACACAGGACGATTATTACGACTGGACCAGTTTCTTTTCCCGAATCGACTATGAATGGGAAGAGAAGCGACGGGATAAATTTGACAAGAATGAATTTGTTGGTGATCAAGTCGTTAAGTTTGCTGATGAAGGTGAAGTGAAAAATGCACGCACTGGGATCAACGCACAACCGCGCTTTCTTGGCTTAGATGAATTCGCAGAGTTTGAGGCTGATGATGGTGATCAGAGAATCGAAGAGCTTGCTAAGTGGATAACTTCTGCGGATAACGAGTTCTTTGTGAAATCACAAGTAAACAGGATTTGGTTTCACCTAATGGGCAAGGGGCTTGTTGAGCCAGTTGACGATTTTCGATTAACCAACCCTGCTAGTCATCCAGCCTTGCTCGATGCACTTGCAGACCGATTTGTGTCAAGCAAGTTTGATTTGAGGGCCTTAGCCCGAGATATCCTGATTTCCAAGGCTTATCAGGTTGGGTCAGACGTCAATGGGACGAATCAGAATGACGAATTGAATTATTCACGAGTTGTGATGAAGCGTTATCAAGCTGAAGTTCTACTTGATGCTCAGTGTCAGACGATCGGCAGGCCCGCCAAGTTTAATGGCTACCCGGATGGAATGCGGGCGGTGCAATTACCCGGTGTTCGAAAGATTCGTCGTAGGGATGAATCTCCTGCTGATGGCGACTTGTTCCTTGAGGCCTTTGGTAAACCAGAGCGGTTGCTGGCATGTGAATGTGAACGCAGTGATGAGACCACGTTAAATCAGGTTTTTATCCTTTGTGCTGATGACGGTATCGTAGATCGGCTTGCAGATCCAAATAACCTGCTAAAACAGCTTGCTGACTCAGACATGTCAAATCAGGCAATCGTGGATGAAGTGTTTCTTGGTGCACTCAGTCGATATCCGATGGATTCAGAACGCGGTGTGGCAGTAGCGATGTTGAATTTTGTTCAGGGAATAGATGTGGATCCTGAATATCAATCAGTGACAGACCAATACCTTGATGATGAAGCCGATCGTTGGGTGGTGCTTCAGGACATCGTATGGGCTCTAATTAATTCAAAGGAATACGTCTTTAGGCATTAACGACATAGATAGGGATTAGAAATGAGAATCACCAAAGTACTCGCCAGTCTTTCAATGAGTTTGGCACTCTTGTTGACTTCGATTAGTTCAGCCGGTGTAGATGACGGTCGTCTGGATATATATTGGGTCGATGTCGAAGGCGGTGCAGCCACGGTCATCATTACACCCGGTGGTGAGTCAATCGTAATTGATACCGGTTTTCCCGGCCTGCGTGATCCTAGTCGAATAACAAAGGTCATTACTGAGTTGGGTCGGTTGCGTCAGGTAGATCACCTAATTACAACGCACTACCATACGGATCACTTTGGTGGAGCAGCAACACTCTCTACGCTGATCCCGATTAACAACGTGTACGACAATGGCAAATTTGAAGATATGCCGAATGATCCGGGAAAAGAGTATTGGGATTTCAAAGCTGGTCAGCGCGTTGTCGTAAACCCTGGTGACATGATGCCAGTTCAGCAGGGTAAAAACAGTAGCTTGAAAGTATCATTTCCTGGCACTCGCCGGGAATTCGTGGATGCTAAGAAGGGTACAAAGCCCAATTCAAAAATCTGTGCAACAGCACGTCCCAAGGATCGCGATGGATCAGATAATGCGAACAGTGTTGTTACAGTTATCGACTTCGGCGACTTTCGCTTCTTCGACGCCGGCGATTTGACTTGGAATCAGGAAAAAAAGCTTGTTTGCCCGAAGAACATTATTGGATTGGTCGACGTTTATCAAGTAACACACCATGGATTAGATAGCAGTAATAACCCAATTGTACTTGAGACGCTCAAGCCAACCGTCGCCGTCATGAATAATGGCAAGACGAAAGGCACGGCTCCCGAAGTGTTTGCAAATCTGACAGGCACCAAGAGTATTAAGGCGATTTATCAATCTCATAAGAACACCCGGCCGGATGGTAGTGTCAACAACACTCTGGATGAGTTCATCGCCAATCCAACGGCCGAAGGTGCCGGGAATTACATTAAGCTGTCTGTTGCTCCTGATGGAAAGTCTTATGAGGTGACGATTCCAGCAAATGGTCACAAGGCCACGTACAAAACAGTCAAGAAGTAGAGTAGATACTAGAGAATTCGGTGAACGAACAACCTTCAAATCGGCTATCGCGAATTCAGCACCTTGGCGTGCAGAGCTCGATATTACATCGACGAGATGCAATTCGAGTTGGTGGTGCTGGCTTGCTCGGGCTGAATGTTCCGAAGATCCTTGCGGCGCGTGATAAAACGACGACTCCGCTCGTTCAACGAGCCAAGCGGGTCATTTTCCTCTTTCAGTGGGGAGGCCCAAGTCATATCGATATGTTTGATATGAAGCCAAATGCCCCTGAGGAGATTCGTGGCCCATTTAAGCCGATTCAGTCAGTCGTTCCGGGATTGCCAGTCTGTGAATTGATGCCACGAATGTCCAAGTATATGGACAAGGTTTGTTTAATTCGAAGTGTGCATCACACGATGACAAACCACAATTCAGCAGGTTACTACGCACTTAGTGGGCATAAGCCACCGAGTAATGACCAGCGGTTACGTGATTCACTCGACTTGTATCCAGCCTATGGCAGTGTTGTTGATTATCTATCACCAGCAACGACGGGAATGCCAACATCAGTCTCATATCCGCATACGATTCGTGATGGTTCCATTACACCTGGCCAGCATGCCAGCTTCCTCGGTAAAGCACACGATCCATTTTTCTTCGAGAATGATCCAAACGATGATGCGTTTACTTTACCGCAGTTGAGATTGCCGTCTGGGTTATCAGCCGATCGTCTAAATCGCCGTCGATTCATTCAACAGACCATTGATAAGCAGACAGCTTTGCTGGAAACTTCTGGCGCCGCTAAAGGATTTGATCTCTATTACGACCGTGCAATCCGGATGTTGACAAGCGACAAAGTGCGATCTGCATTCGACCTGACACAGGAATCAGATAAGGTTCGTGAAAGTTATGGCAGAACAACTTATGGCCAAAGTTGCTTGCTATCCCGACGGCTCATTGAGTCCGGCGTGAAGTTTGTAACGGTATATTTTGCCAACAGCATCGGTGGTAGGAGCATCGAATCAGGTGGGTGGGATACTCATGGATTCGACGATACGCGAATGTTTGAGATTATTCCAAAGTACCATCTACCGATTACTGAACAGACACTTCCAACACTGCTGGAGGATCTGCAGCAACGAGGCTTGTACGACGATACACTGGTCGTTTGGATGGGTGAGTTTGGCCGTACGCCGAAGATTAATAAGAATGTGAGTCGTGATCACTGGCCGCAATGTTATACGGTGCTGCTCGCAGGTGGCTGTGTCAAACAGGGATACGTTTACGGTTCGAGTGATGCGCACGGTGCTGCACCAGATGAGAACCCAGTGACTCCTGAAGATCTTGCGGCAACGATTTATTACGCATTGGGAATTAATCCGGCTACAGAGATATATAATAGAGACGATCGCCCATTGGTAATTGGTGGGGATCCTGTAACTGACATTTTTGCATAAGGGCATTTAACAGATCGATAATCACGGTCGGTGCTTTTGGGGAGAAAAAAACATGGCTCGTATTCTTCGTATTCAACTGATTGCTCTTTTAATTGGGGTGATGGCGTCTACGGCACAAGCAAAAATCAGTACGTTGATCATTGAAGGTCAGAACAACCATGGAGTATGGCCGAAGACGTCCAAGATGATGAAAAGTTATCTGGAAGAAACCGGGCTATTTACGGTAGATATTGTCCGCACCATTGCACGCGGCACCGATCCGGATTTCAAGCCGGAATTCAAGAAATACGATCTCGTCGTATCCAACTACAACGGTGCACCGTGGCCGGAAGAGACCAAACAGGCTTTTGTTGAATATGTAAACGGTGGCGGTGGATTTGTCGTTGTCCATGCAGCGAATAACTCTTTTGCCAACTGGAAAGAATACAACGAGATTATCGGGCTAGGTGGATGGGGCGGTCGAACCGAAAAGAGCGGCCCGTATGTCTACATTAAAGAAGATAGACTCGTCCGAGATGAGTCACCCGGACGTGGCGGAAACCATGGTAGTCAGCACCCGTTTGTCGTTACCGTTCGTGATAGCAAGCACCCGATTACGAAGGGAATGCCCGGACAGTGGCTACACGTTAAAGACGAACTCTATGATTTGCTGCGTGGTCCTGCCGAGAACATGAAGGTGCTCGCTACTGCGTACGCTTCCAAGGACTTTGGGGGGCAAGGCCGGCATGAGCCCATGATCTTTACCATTAACTATGGCAAAGGGCGTGTATTCCACACACCGATGGGACATGGTGACTATTCACAGGAATGTGTTGGATTTATTGCCTCGTTTCAACGTGGGGCAGAGTGGGCAGCCACCGGTAAGGTGACACAGGAGATACCATCTGATTTCCCAACCGCAGATGATATTTCTCAACGAAAGTACGAAGAGAAGTAGTAGAATACGACCACCGAGGACACATGTGATTAATAGTCTGATTTGTTGGACTGCTGTAAATCAAGTTCAAGGTCGAAACTCAATTCAAATCCAGGATTAGGAGTCCCGAACATGGCCAAGATTACCAGAAGACAGTTCGTGAATACCACGGCGAAGGCTAGTGCTGTATTTCCCCTGTTTACCGTTGCCGGAACGAAGTCTTCCGCTGCTGTACTTGGTGCAAATGACCGGATCCGCATCGGTGTTGCCGGTATCAATGGTCGAGGCCAGTCACACATCGCTGGATTTGCCGGGCAACCCGGTGTTGAAGTTTCAACCTTAATCGATCCTGACACCAATCTCTATGAGTCTCGTGGCAAGCAGGTGCGAGACCGTGGTGGCAATACACCAACGTGTGTACAGGATATTCGTGAGGCGCTTGATGACAAAAATCTCGATGCTGTTTCTGTCGCAACGTGTAATCACTGGCATTCACTTATCACCGTTTGGGCATGTCAGGCCGGAAAAGATGTTTACGTCGAAAAACCGCTTTCACACAACGTGTTTGAAGGACGTAAGTGTGTGGAAGCTGCGGCGAAATACAAACGGGTCGTGCAGCATGGTACGCAGCAAAGAAGTGACGCAAATCGCGCCCGACAGATAGCGGCGATTCAATCCGGAAAGTATGGAAAGCTACTGGTTTCCAAAGGCTACTGCTGTAAGCCGCGTTGGTCCATCGGTTATAGAGATGTTGAAAAGGTGCCATCCAATTTAGATTGGAATCTGTGGCTTGGTCCTGCACCGATGCAGGACTTCCACCGAAACCTACACACCTATAACTGGCACTGGTTCTGGGACACAGGAAATGGAGATACAGGTAATCAGGGTGTGCACGAAATGGATGTAGCTCGTTGGGCTATCAAAGGTGCAACGTTACCAAAGCGTGTATTCAGCATTGGTGGTCGTTATATCCCCGGTGAAAAAGACCAGGGTGAAACACCTAATATGCAGGTGTCCGTCTACGATTACGGTGAATCAATTCTATTGTTCGAGACGCGTGGTCTTGTCGGTAAAGGAAATGCACCTGACAGAAATGTAAGCAACGAGTTCTACACTTCCGAAGGTGTTATCAAGGGATGGAAGTTCTATCCGAAGAATGGCGGCGAAGCAATTCCGGTCGAAGGTGAAGATGCGACAGTCACCGCAGGTGGCGCGTTTGGTAGTTTCATCAACGCGGTTCGCAGTCGAAAACCGGAAGACATTAACTGTGATGCAGCAGTCGGCCACTATTCAAGTGCTCTGTGCCATCTCGGAAATATCTCTTATCGTCTCGGTCAAGAATCCTCCTTTGATACCAAGTCGGATGCTTTTGCTGATAACGATACAGTGAGTGATTCGATTGACATGCTTCGTGATAATCTTGAAGCGGTAAATATTAAACTTGCCGACACAACATATATGGTTGGTCGCGACTTGAAGTTCAATCCGGAAACGGAGCAGTTTATCGGTGATGATGATGCTAACGCATTGTTGACTAGAAACTACCGCAAGCCGTTTGTTGTTCCGGAAAAAGTCTAGTTACAGCTTATAGAAGTAAACACAGGTCACGTGGTGCAATGCCGGTACGTGACCTGTGTTTTTTTACATTTCATTTTTTGTATTGCATCGCAAATGTCTGAAGACTTTGATCCTTATCTTGAATGGTTCGGAATTGAGCCGAGTGATCATCCCGTCGATTTCTACAAGCTTATTGGCATGGAACCGATGGAAGATGATGTTGCGTTACTGGATTCAACTATTCAGTCTCATATGGAACGGTTGCATTCGTTGCAGTCGGGGGCACGTGGGAAATACACGCAGGATATCCTGAATGAACTCGCACAAGCGCGATTAGTGTTTTCGGATCCTGAGCATAAACAAGACTACGACGATGAATTGGAGTTGGCGGGACAGGACGATCTCGTCATACCGTCACAGCTTGCCATACCATCTCAGGCTGAGACTGAAACGGAATCCGCACAATCAGCAGACGATGAAGATGATGAGTTGATTGTGCCGTCGGTTGCATCTGATTTGGTTACACCGACGGTTTCTGTTGTGCGTGATGTTGACCGTGTTCCGTCCCAAAGCACTTATCAACCCCGTACAAAAAGTGGACTCAACTCACTAGTGATGTTTATGGGAATAGGGCTCATTGCAGGTGTGGGAGTCTTGGTTTGGTCGGCTATGTCCTTAACCGGTGAAAAGCAGCAAGTTGCTGTCACAGAGTCGTCTGCCACCGATGAACCACCAGAGGTAGAAACTGTAGAAGTAGAGACAGAGCAAGAAACAACGGCAATCCTCGCCCGCCAGGAAGGGACTGGAGAGGTTACATTCGTCTTTGCGGCGGCACGCCGATCTCAGGGAGTTTCTATTTCAACGGTGGATAGACAGGATCGTTTAACAGGTTGGTCAAAAGCTGGGGATACGATAGAGCTTGATTTTCATATTGCACGACCAGGTGCATTTACCTTACTTATCGGTTACGAAGTTCCCGATGATGCGGCAGGTGGAGAAATGCAATTGAAGGTGAACGATGGGAATCCAAGGTCATTTTCACTTCGCAAAGATATCATTGAAGGACAGAGTTACACGGATGAAGTATCCGTGTTGATAAGTAAAAGCGGAAAACAGACTCTTCGACTTGCAGTGGAGAAGTGCTACGGCGAAGCACTCATGAATCTGGTAAGCCTAAAATTAAAGCCAAATTAACCGATCATTTTGTGAGTTGAATGGATAACTCATCTGGCAACATTCGGACAACATCAAGCCTCATTTGGGGCTCGTTGTTCCTGTTTTGCTTTTATCCGTCTTATGGAGTTGCTGCTCCGCGACACGATTCCCGGCAGCAGATTGAATACGCACGGGATATTCAACCGATCATTGCGAATCATTGTCTGGATTGTCACGGTTCCAATATCGAGGACAGGCAGTCAGACCTTTTACTCGACTCTCCTGAAAATTGGTACCAGCCGCTCGAATCAGGCAAAACATTCATCGTGCCTGGTCATCGCCGCAAAAGCGAATTCTTTAGACGGCTGTCGTCTCCAGATCACTCAACGAGAATGCCCCCGCCGGAGTTTGCAAAGAAACATAGTCGGACGATTTCACCCACACAAATCCATAAGATTGGCGAGTGGATTGATGAAGGCGGACAATGGCAGCCGCATTGGGCATATCAGGCGCCACAGCGACCACAGGTGCCTGACGCTATGCTCCTTAAGAAGCATGATCACTTTCAGGCAAATAACGCAATCGATCTCTTCATTCAACAGCGTGCAGCGACGGCCGGTGAGGTGATGAGTAGACGTGCTGACATTCATACGCTGCTGAGACGCCTGACTCTCGACTTGACCGGATTACCACCGACTGTCGAGCAGCAATTAATGTTTCAGGACAAAGTTCATGAATGTGGTTTTGACCGTGCCTGGCAAAAGGAAGTCGAACGACTATTGTCATCCCCTTCGTATGGTGAACACATGGCGGTGCCTTGGTTAGATCTGGCACGATATGCGGATACGCACGGCTATCATATCGATTCCCACCGTGAGATGTGGCGCTGGCGTGACTGGGTGATTGATGCATTTAACAGCAATATGCCCTTTGACCAATTCACGATCGAGCAGCTTGCAGGAGACCTGCTGGAAAAACCGACTTTAGACCAATTGATTGCTACTGGATTCAATCGAAACCATATGATTAATTTTGAAGAGGGTGCCCTGGAAGAAGAGTATCTGTCCGAGTACATCATAGATCGGGTGTCGACCACAGCAACCGTCTGGCTTGGACAGACGATTGGATGTAGTCGCTGTCATGATCATAAGTTTGACCCGATATCTCAGAAAGAGTTTTATCGGTTTTATGCATTCTTCAATAATGTAGATGAATTCGGAATCGATGGGGGTGCAGGCAATGCTCATCCATACCTAGACGCACCCACTAAACTGCAACAACACCATCGTGACGACTTATCACGGTCGATTGCCAAGCATCGGGAATTGCTTAAACGTCGGTTACTAGATTCGCAGTCTGTGGTGAGACAGTATACGGAGTTGGTTTTGGCACATGAAGTCAAACTACCCGGGCCCCCAAAAGACATGAAGGTCGGTTTCGGATTGGACGCGGCAGACGGTAAGAGCGTTGCTCCACATCGGCGTAATCTGCCACAGGGCGAAATTGTAGGAAGTCCGATATATCTACCCGGTAAGTTCTCAGAATCTCTTTTGTTTGACGGTTCCAACCTTGTAACTGTTAGCGATCCTCCACAGTTTGTTAACGACTTTACCGTGTCGATGTGGTTGTATCCGACGACAGAGGACAATGCCGTCTTATTTACTCAGGCAGAGTATGAAGATGACGTCATTTCAGCCGGGTTTGACATCGTTGTATCAGAAGGCGCAGTTGCGATCATGCTTGCTGAGAATGCTGACAAAGTTCGGGAATTGCGTTCGGATCATCCGCTGAAAAAGAACCAATGGCAACATATTATTGTCCAATACTCACAGCATGATTCGCGACCGATTGACTCTGCGGAGCAGTTGTTGGATGAAGTGGCGATCTTTGTGGATGGTAAGGCTACTTCTTTTGAACTCTTTCAAGCCACAGGATTACTTACTGCTCCACCTGTTAACGAGTTATCGATTGGAGGTGCATTGGGAGCCAGTGGTTTTCGAGGAATGATTGACGAAGTGCGAGCCTTCGGTCGAAAGCTAACCCGCGATGAAGTGTCACGCCTTGGTGGCGGCAACCCAATTCGAACGATTATTGATTTACCTGAAAATGAACGGACAAGCTCGCAATCAGAGAAACTAGCTCGGTATGTGCTAAGCCAAACGGATCCCGGGTTTGAAAAACTGCGTGCTACCATCGACGAACAACAATCTGCATTGGATGGAATATCGAAGTCAATAAGCACGACGATGGTCATGAGTGAAAGAGATGAACCAAGAAAGACATATGTCTTTCCAAATGGAACCTATCAAACAAAAGGAGAGGAGGTTTCCCCGGGGACACCGTCTGCACTGCATGCTATGTCATCTGACATGCCACCTAACCGATTAGGTTTAGCTCAGTGGATCGTGGATAAACGAAACCCGATCACCGCCCGAGTGACCGTCAATCGATTATGGGCCTCCTTCTTCGGTTCGCCATTCGTAGCCACTGCAGAAGATTTTGGGACTCGCGGAAGTCTACCATCTCACCCGAAACTGCTCGATTGGCTAGCGGCGGAATTCATAGAAAGCGGTTGGGATATCAAACACATTGTAAAGTTAATCACAACATCACGAACCTATCAGCAATCGGGTAAGCAGACCATATCTGAACGACCATATCCCGTTTATTCCAGCTTCCCACGTCAACGGCTAACAGCGGAGATGATACGTGATGCTGCGATTAGCAATAGTGGACTTCTGGTAGACAAAATTGGTGGCAGCAGCGTATATCCTTACCATCCGCGGGGGCTTTGGAAGGAAGTTTCATTCAGTCCTCGAGACTTTACAGCTCAGGTGTATATACAGGGCAGCGGCGAAGACTTGTATCGGCGAAGTATGTATACGTTTTGGAAACGTACAGTTCCACCACCAGAACTCGCTGTATTCGATGCGGTAAACCGGGAGACTTGCGTTGCTCTTCGTCCCGTTTCCAATACGCCCATGCAAGCCTTAGTGTTGATGAACTCGCCAACTCATATTGAAGCGGCAAGAAGTTTGGCCAATAGATTGTTGCGATTGCACTTATCGATGGATGAAAGGCTTTCTCAACTGATGCACATTGTGGTTAGCCGGCCGATAATTGACGCAGAGTCATTCGTGCTTACGACACTTCTCGAATCCCAGCTTAACGCGTTCGAACGCGATCGGGACGCCGCGACTGCACTTTTAGAAGTCG
>JBJLEE010000018.1:0-48652 GCA_045566075.1 Pirellulaceae bacterium
GACGGGCGTCTGCGTGCAGCACTGCTCGATGTATTTGCACCGGAACCACCTGACTTCTCTCATCCGATATTCCGTCATCCCATGTGCCTCACAGCACCACATGCACTTGGCCTATCGAGACAAGCCATGACCAACATATTTCAGATGACGTGCGATGGAATCAAGGCGGTACTGGATGGACACACTTGGGATAAGGTCGTAAACCCGGAAGTCTTTGAGTAGGCGTTTAATCCTCGCACGCTGAATTGGATGATGCGACTCAAGCCCCACGAGAAGTTCTCGACCGCAGATGTGCGTTGCGTGGTGACTGGTCAATCAGCATTCCACCACAACTTCAGCGCATTAAGGCCTGCAATCTTCTCAATAGCCTCGGTCGGAATGGGTAACAGATCGTCGAGCAACAGCAGCAAGTCTCTGTCATAGTCGGCCAAGTCTCCGACAACCGGAAAGTTACTGCCCCAAACCAAGTGATCCTCGCCAAAGGCATCGTAAAAGGCGCCAATCAAGTCGTACATTTCTTCGTGCGGATAGTCACAAGACATCTTCATGCCTGAGAGCTGTACAAACACGTTAGGAAATGACGCGAGGGAAAACACATCTGCAGCTTTATACCGACTCAGCGATTTGTCGATGCCGGGATCTCCCAGATGCGTTAACACCATGGTCGCTTCCGGTGATCGTTGCAGAGTTCGCTTAATTTCCACGATCGATCGATCAAGACCGTCGGGGAAGTATGCGACGATATTCAGGCCAAGTGCAGTTGTATGCGATATGGCATCGTCATAGTCAAATCCAACCGGAATTGGCCACCTGATACCTTTGCATACGTCAGCAGCGGCGATTTCGTTTAAGTCATCCATGACGCGTGACGATTCAGGATTAACCAAAGCGACACCGGCAAACATCTCCGGCTCAGCTTGCACAACACTTGAAATGTAGCTGTTATCAAACTCACCGAGATGCTGGACGAGCACAGCTCGCTTAACCCCAATTTGTTGCATGACCTGCTTTACATTTTCGATTGGCTGGTACTTGGATATACCGCAATGGCAATAAGCGTCAATGATCATCATTAAGCCCTTTACTCGATGACAATCGATTGCAGGTCATCTTCGGCCAGTGGAAACTGAGGATTCATCGTTTCCAGTGTATCAACCAATGTTCTGGCGATTGCAAGGTTTCGATACCACTTCTGATCTGCGGGGACAACGTACCACGGTGCATCAGCTTTACTGCATCTACTTAGGATCTCCTCAAACGCTGCCATATAATCACGCCAGTGCTTCCGTTTTTCCAGATCTTCACTTGAGAACTTCCAGTTCTTCTCCGGACGCTCAATTCGATCCAAAAACCGCTTCTTCTGTTCTTCCGGTGAAATGTGCAGATAGAACTTCAGAATTTTGGTGCCCGTTGCTGCTAGGTACGACTCGAATTCATTAATCTGTTCAAATCGTTCTCGCCAGACGCTTTTATCCACGATGTGGTGTACTGCTGGCACGATGATGTCCTCATAATGCGATCGATTGAACACATGGATCATGCCTGATGGTGGCATAGCCTTATGGATACGCCACAGGTAGTCATGCGCAAGTTCTTCTTTGGAAGGTTTTTTGAACGAATACACCCTCACACCTTGTGGGTTTACACCGCGAAAGACCTTTCGAATGGTGCTGTCTTTTCCGCCAGCATCCATAGCCTGAAAGACAACAAGCAGTCGCTGGGTACCTTGCGCATAAAGTCGCCGCTGAAGTTCAACCAGCTCATCTCTAAGTTTTCGAAACTCTCGTTCAGCTGCTGGACGATCATCCCAGAACATCTCCGCACACGTCGGAATGGCTGATAAATCAACCGGCTTGTCCGGTTCTACTAAGTGTGTTTGTGGCATTTAAGAAATCCCATAATTCTTGCTTTAACTCAGTTATAATCGCCATGCGAGTCAGTCCGGATTAACAATTCATTAAGACTTTATTGTGCTCGTCAAAATCATCTTGCCACGGAAAGGCTGGTCTTGTGATTCTCTGGAATGGCAAATGTCGACACGTCGCTGGTGTCGGCCCTCGTGTGTCAAGCACCATCATCAAATCACTGTAATCCGAGAATGCCATCCCGTAATTCATCGGATTCTTAGCGACAATGATTTTCATTTGTGACACGTCTATTTCGAAGGCATCGTACTGCTCCCCGCACCATTCATACGTAGGATGCGTTGCAACACACACGTGTACGCCTCCAACTTTTATCACCGCCGAGGAACCCATGTGACCTTCGCATCTATCCCAAATGCCACCACGATATGTAAACACACCGTCGTTCAGCTGTATAATCGTTCCGCAAACGGGGACCGGATCACCCCAGTCCGGGTCGTGACGAAATCCGATTTCAATCATGATTTCATCGCCTACAGAGTGCTTGTGGCACTCCGCCGCTACATGCGCATCAACAACCGGAATGACGGAATGAATGTCTGCAGGAAGAGCCGTCAAATGCGGAAGTAGCTGAACACTGTCACCTGCCGCACCGCCTCCGCAACAATCTGACGTTTCGACCAACACCACGGTACCGTCATGTGCAAGGCTACGCTCGATAGCACTTTCAACGCCGATCAATTCTGGTTCAAGATCATGCCTGCGTGACCAGTAGTATTCCGTTATTTCTGCGGCGAGTTCACATGCAAGGTCTGGATCATCGTTAGTGATCACCAATCCACCGCCGCCCATATTTGGTGCATCCAGATATGGATGCACAAGGAATGCGCTGGTCATGTAAACGTCGTCGCGTTTCTCAATTCGTTTCGCCAATCGCATCGTATCTGCAAACGGACCTTCACCTTCCGTGGTCCCATTTATGGCGCCAACAAGCACAGGTGTAATCCCCATCGCCATGCATGGGATTAGATTACCATCAACAATGTCGAGCAGAGCCGTAGCACCACGTTGCCCCGTCTCAAAGGCATCACGATGAGGGTATGTATCCCAGGCCACCAGCACATCTGAGTTGCTGACCATTTGTTCTGTCATGTAAGCATGAAGATCGAGGGTTGCCACGAGTGCAACATCTGCGCCGATCAAATCTCGCACGGACTCGAGTAAGTCACCCTCAAGGTCAGGAATTCCATCGACGGCCGCTGCCCCGTGAAGTGCCAGCAAGACTCCAGCAACTGGTCCTTCGGAAATCGCTTCTGAAATACCAGTTAAGATTTGTTGCTTGATGGCACTATATGCCCGTGTAGTGACAGGCCCGCCGGGACATGCAGTAGCCGCAATCGTTGGGATCAATTCAATATCACCGGCACGCGGACTTAGCACATCGTAATACCCGCCGAACGTTCCATCTGCAATCTCTAATACATCCTGCCCAGTGATGTATTGAGTACGTTTGAACGAATTAAGATCGGTGGGAATTCCACCAAAGTGGTTACATTCCACAAGCAGAGCGCCAATGACGATTCGTTGTTTCATAGATCACCTAAAGTGCGAAGACTCACGATTAACAAATTACTATTGCAATGTACCTCTAAATCTACACGATATGGGGTGTGGATCGTGCGAACGCAGCATGATGAACTGACGACCACGAAGGAGTCACCAGGTACAACGGTGACAGAAGTGGAAGCTGTATAAACGAAAGGAGGTGATCTGTGGACCATTACGACTGTACAAGATTAAGAGGTGGAAACGCCTAATGCCAATCGGCGGATTGCCCGCATGGGCGTCCACCCACCTGAGACCGGTGCCGTGAAAACGGATGGATCAGGTCATATAAATGGTGCAACCGTGTCGACGACTTCGGTAGTCTCGGCACGGTTGTTTTTTTTTGCCACGGCATTATCGGTACTAGACCGGGCGATTCGTGAGAGCAGAAGCAAAACCGACTATAATGAAAGTCCACACCAACACATCTCACTTCTTAGCGAGTCGGCTTTTACATGAACCGCTGCTTTATCATCTTGGCATTGCTATGGATGCCATCACAGCTAACCGGGCAAGAAGTAGCTGATCTGCCATGGGCTTTCCGGTCGCCACAATCGCCCGCCGTACCGATGGGTGATCAAATCAAGCATCCAGAGTTAGTACTGAACTCCATCGATGCCTTTATTCAAGCACGCCTCGACAGCATGAATCTTGCTCGTGCACCAAAAGCGAAGAAGCATACCCTGGTGCGACGTGCATATTTCGATCTCATCGGGCTACCTCCATCTCCGGAACAGATCGACGCCTTTGTTAACGATGAGAGTGGAAATGCATGGATCAATCTAATAAACAATTTGCTCGAGTCACCCCAATATGGAGAACGCTGGGGAAGGCACTGGCTGGACGTTGCTCGATATGCCGATTCGCAAGGATTCGAAGGCGACAACTCCATACCCAATGCCTGGCGATATCGGGATTACGTCATCAAGTCCTTTAACGACGACAAGCCGTACGATCAATTTGTACAGGAACAGATAGCGGCGGACGAAATCTGGCCGGACAACCTGGACCTGGACCCCAAGCGTGTTTACATCCTAGCCGAGTCAAAACGTCGCAACATGGAAGCACGCGTCGGCACAGGCTTTTTCGCATTAAGCCCTCAGGTTGCTGAGTCAGCATTGGATGCGCACAGGCTGAAGCACGAAACACTTACCGACTGGGTGGATACGACTACATCGGTATTCATGGGACTGACCGTTGGCTGTGCACGATGTCACGAACACAAGTTCGACCCGATCAGCCAGGAAGACTATTACGCGATGCAGGCTATTTTCGCGCCGTCCACCAAAGAATACCTGCATTTACACACACCAATGATGCGTGGTGACTGGCACTGGCTTTATCCGAGGCTAACAGCTGTAGAAGAAGCAAAGATTGCCTTAAAAGTGTTTCGATCTCGCACCGGCGGCCGCGAGCTAAACGACGATGAAAAACAGCAACGCGAGCAATTACGTAACACATTGATTGAGAGCGTAATACGGTTACCTGACAATGCCAACTCGGTACCAAATGAGCCATTTGACATTTTAATGACGTCACCAACTGCAACGGTACTTGGGCATGATCATCCCAAACTTTTGAAACCTGTGCACTTTCTGGATCGTGGAGAATTAGGTCACAAGGAACATGTGGTAAAAGCTGCAATTCCTGTTTCATTAGCTAACTCAACCGACCGTGACCCGGCCATCACGAAACCGTTTGAATCTCGCAAGGAATTCGCACTTTGGCTGACGCAATCTAACAATCCACTAACAGCGCGTGTCATGATGAATCGTATCTGGCAGTGGCACTTCGGCCGCGGCATTATATCCACGCCCAACGACTTCGGAGAAATGGGAGCAGCACCAACCCATCCGGAATTACTGGATTGGCTAGCTCTGTCATTCATCGAACACAACTGGAGCATTAAGGAGATGCATCGCTTGATCATGACCAGCTACGCATATCAAGCCTCGAGCCAATTCGGCACCGACGAACACGAGCAGGTTGACCCTGACAACAAGTATTTTTGGCGGATGAATCGTCGGCGCCTCGAAGCTGAAGCGTTATGGGACAGCGTACATGCTACTGCCGGCACAATTAACTTGAAGATGTATGGCCGCCCGGTTGTACCGCCTCTGGCACCTGATGAAATCGCTGCATTACGGGAGAAATGGCAATGGCCTATTTCCGGCGATCCCGCTGAACACACCCGCCGTGGAGTGTATATCATGGTTCGGCGCAATTTCCGATTCCCAATGTTTGAAGTGTTTGACGCACCCATTACATCCGTTAGTTGTCCGCAGCGCGATGTCACCACGGTTGCACCTCAAGCACTTTGGACGCTTAACAGCCCTTCGGTTTATCGACAAGCAAAGCACCTCGCCAACCGCCTGGTTCAAGCCAGCCCTAATGACCCAAACGTGTGGGTGCAAACTTTGTGGAAGATCACGCTTGCCCGAACAATCACCGACCAAGAACGGGCGGAGGCCATCGACTTGCTTAATGCACTGGAGTCAGATGCCGCAGAGAACCTGGAACAAACCAAAGCCAACATTGGTCAATTGGAAACGGAACTGGCAACATTAACACCGCAACGAGCCGCGGGACTCATCCATCTTTGCCTGACCGTTTACAACCTGAATGAATTCTCATTTGTTGACTGATATCGAAACAGTAAAGACTACGAAATGAATACTCACTCAACGAATTGTTGTACTCAACAGAAAATGCCAGGCGTCTACTCGCGTCGTCAAGCGCTTTCACAATTTGGAATGGGATTAGGAGCATTTGGTCTCGCTGATCTTCTTGCCCGCGATTCGTATTCACAGGAAGGGTTAGAGGCGAGGGATAACTCCCTGCCAGGCACGGCAGAGCACGTCATCTGGCTTTTCATGCAGGGTGGACCTAGTCAAGTTGAAACGTTTGACCCAAAGCCAGCTTTGGCTAAGCATGATGGAAGCCTGTTACCAGAAGAATTCAAGAAATTTGATCTGGCCCAAATTAACACGGCAGATGCCAAAGTCTTCGGACCACAATTCGAATTTGCAAAGCATGGCGAATCAGGGCTTGAGATTTCCTCACTGTTCCCCGAAATCTCAAAGCATGCCGACAAGCTGGCGGTCGTACGTTCGTGTTATCACGAACTATTCATTCATGGCTCGGCCCTGACCATGATGCATACTGGCACTCGTCTGCTTGGACACCCAAGTGCCGGATCGTGGGTCGTGTATGGCCTGGGAAGCGAGACGCAAAGCCTGCCAAGTTACGTTGCCATGACCGATTCGATGTTTAGAAACGGGACAGCTACGTTTAGCTCGGGATACCTGCCAGCGATATATCAGGGTACATACTTACGCACGACGGGCATGCCAATTCAGAATCTGGGAAGACCGAACGGACTCACAGAGACCAGCCAGAAACGCGTGCTAGATCAACTCAAGAAGTGGAATGGTCGGCACCGTGACAACCGACCGATCGATTCAAGACTAGATGCCCGAATCTCGAATTATGAACTTGCTTTTCAAATGCAAATGGCCGCTCCGGAGCTGATAGACCTGTCAAAGGAAACAGCGGCCACCAAAGAGCTTTACGGCATCGATGGCTCGGCGACCGATGCATTTGGAAAAATGTGCTTGATGTCTCGACGAATGGTCGAGCGTGGCGTGCGTTACATGCACCTAGTTGATGCGGACTGGGATGCACACGGTGATGTAAAGGGTAATCATCAATCCAGAGGGACAGCCGTGGACAAACCCATCGCGGGTTTACTTGCTGACCTGGAGGCGCGAGGTCTTCTGGAAAAGACGCTTGTGGTTTGGTCAGGCGAATTTGGACGTACGCCCATCATGCAAGGCAGTAATGGACGTGACCATCATCCATATGGTTTCAGCATCTGGATGGCAGGTGGCGGCATTAAAGGCGGTAAGGTCATCGGCGCTACGGATGACTTTGGCTTTAATGCCGTTGAAGATCGATTTCACGTAAACGACCTGCACGCCACGATGATGTCTTTACTCGGAGTCAATCACGAAGAACTTACATATCTCTTTGAAGGTCGAGAACGCCGGTTAACGGATGTCGGTGGCCAAAATGACATCTCACGCCGATTGGTCGAAGGCTAATCAATATTCTGTTTCGCACAAACAATTAACAACCATTGTGCCCTGGAGTCTACCACATGCATAAACTTCCTCTTGGACCACTTTACTACGAATACAGTCGCCATAACGAGCCACGTCTTACGATCGAATCTGGTGACAGCGTCGAAGTCGAAGCGGAAGATGCGTTTTCCGGTCAAATTCGAAGCAATGATGATCGACGTGACAAATCCAAGCGTCCGTTTGGAAATCCTCAAACCGGACCTATTTATGTGAACGGTGCTAGTCCCGGAGACACGCTGGCCGTGAAGATTGAATCGATCGAACCACTGAACGGTCAATGTGCGACGCGAACGAGCGATCCTAACCAAATGTGCCAATGGTTAGGAACGGATTGTCACCACGGAACACATGTCTGCCCGATTTCAGATGGTGTTATTCACTGGAGCGATGACTTGAAGATCCCATATACACCCATGCTTGGCTGTATTGGCACATCTCCGGCAACCACCGTACCGGGCACTGGACCGGCAGGCCCTCACGGTGGCAACATGGATATCATCGAAACGTGTCCAGGCAATACCATTTACCTGCCGGTATATGTCGATGGAGCATTTTTGTACCTGGGAGATGCGCACGCCGCTATGGGGCATGGCGAACTCTCTGCATCCGGCCTGGAGATGGCGTCGCGCAGCGTCATTACGGTCAATGTTCTAGAAGGTAAGACTATCGAGTGGCCTCGTATTGAATCCCCCGATGAAATCATGGTCGTGGTTAGTGAGACACCAATGGAACGCAGTATTGCTCATGCTTCCGCACTGCTTATCCTGTGGATGGAGGAGGAGTTCGGTTGGGACCGTTGGCGGGCTTACGACATTTTGACGCATGTCATGCAAATCTCAATTGGGTATTACGGTATAGGTACCGTTGCCTGCAAGATTGCTAAGGAGCACCTTGCCAAACCGAGCGTTTTATAAACACACCAACTCAAAACCCCATGGCAAGAATCTTAATAACGGAACAGATCGATGGTGCGGCTGTTGATCAGCTAAGCCAGCACCACGAAGTCTTGATTGAGCATCGCTTGTGGTCAGATATGGAGCAACTTGAAGCACGATCGGTTGATATCGATGCCATCATTGTTCGCAATCAAACCCAGGTAACCGCGGATCTCATACAATCTGCCAGCCATCTGAAAGTCATAGGACGCGCTGGAGCAGGGCTCGATAACATCGATTGTGATGCGGCAAGTAAAGCCAATGTCGTCGTCTGCTATACGCCTTCAGAAAACTCGTTGAGTGTCGCCGAACTTGTGATGGGGTACATGCTCTCACTGGCGCGGGATATTCCTGCAGCACAGCAAAGCACATCTAAAGGGAATTGGGAACGTAAACGCTTTACCGGAAGCGAATTGTCCGGCAAAACACTGGGGATTATCGGATTCGGTCGCATCGGTACTCTTGTGGCAGAACGGGCCAATGCATTTGGTATGACGGTCATCGCACATGACGAGTTTCTTACCCCTGATGCACCTCATCTTCTGGAGAACGATGTTGAATTGATGGGATTGAGCGACCTCTTGAGCCAGTCTGACTTTGTGTCTTGCCATACGCCGTTAACCGAAGATACAAGGGGCTTTGTAAATAGCGACTTTCTTTCTCAAATGAAGCATAACGCCTACCTCATTAATGCATCGCGAGGTGAAGTGATAAACGAGTCGGATTTGGTGGTGGCATTGGAATCTGAAAAAATTTCTGGAGCAGCACTAGATGTGCGTGAAGTTGAGCCACCGATTGCGGGTAAGTTGGAAGCGATGACAAATGTGCTGTTAACACCACACATCGGTGCATTTACGCGAGAAGCTCAAGACCGAGTCATCGAGCGAGTTTGCCATGATGTAGACGCTGTATTGCATGGTGAGCCGGCAACGAGTTTTTTCAATTTCCCCCTACCCAATTCCCAACCGTGACATGAGAGCCGAAGCTATAGCAATCACGACGATGGTAAAAAAGAGCCATGCCACTGCCGTCGCTGCCTGGATTCCTCTTCTTGTTGCACCCGCCATTGTAATAGCAGTCTTCCCGCGAGAACTGCCGAAGTGGGCATACATGTGGACTCTTGCATTCACCATTTATTGCGGTTGCAAATGGCTCACGTGGAGAACGTATAAAAGTGAAGGAAACAACACTACCACCGTAGCCCGACAATTCGCCTACATGCTTCTTTGGCCTGGTTTGGATACAGATGCATTCCTAAATCAAACGAAAGTTGATGATCAGCCAACGCGATTAGAACTTTTATCAGCAGTAATTAAGACGTCCGTTGCAATCGCCTGTCTGATTTGGGTAATGCCGCGAACAGCTGAACTTCCTGTCTACCTAAGAGGCTGGTTTGCTGCCGTTTGTATTGTCTTTATGCTGCACTTTGGTCTGTTTCATTTATTGAGCATCGCTTGGCGGTTCAAAGGCGTCCAAGCACGCAGGCTAATGAATGCGCCACTACTCTCAACTTCGCTGACGGAATTTTGGGGGAAGCGATGGAACGTGGCATTTCGCGATCTAACACACAAGTTCCTTTTTCGACCGCTGCTGCGAAAACTCGGAGCAAACGGTGCGCTAATCGTTGGCTTCATCATGAGTGGGCTTATACACGACCTTGTCATTTCCGTGCCAGCTGGTGGTGGATATGGTGAACCCACACTTTATTTCATGATTCAGGCCATTGGCGTCTCCATACAGAAATCTGAATTTGCATCCGCCTTAAAACTGGATCGTGGTTTTAGAGGCTGGGTTGTTACCACAGCATTTCTGCTCGGGCCAGCTGTGCTTTTGTTTCACAAACCATTTATGGTTAATGTCTTGGTACCGTTTGCAGATTTGCTCGGAGGATAACGTGGAGAATTGGCGTGAACTACTGATCACATTGGCAGGTGCGGGACAATTGTGCGTGCTTGTGGCTTCAGCATTGGTACCAGTAAGACTGAATTGGAAGCAAGATCTTGCTTCGCTGAGCCGGCTGCATCGTCAGATGTACTGGACGTATGGCGGATACGTCGTGATGGCAATCATTGCCTTCAGTGTCATAAGCTTATTGAATGCCAATGAACTTGCAGCCGGAGGCATACTGGCACGGAGCATTTGTGCCTACATCATGGTGTTTTGGGGAGTCCGATTGCTATTGCAAACGGTATTTGATGTCCAGGAACACTTGACGAAATGGTGGCTCGTCGCGGGGTACCACAGTTTAACCCTGTTGTTCCTGTTCTTCACCATCACCTACGCTATCATCACCTTCGGGCTCTAAGCTCGCATCGATGTCGTCACTTTGTTGCTGAAGCATGTGTTCACGAGGACTGGCGTGTAAATCCGTTTCATCGGCAATCGGTATTCCGACTATAGCTTCGAGTAAATCCTCATCGCTAACAATTCCTACCATCTGGCCGAACTCGTCAGTGACTGCAATCATTTTATGAGTGCCATTCACCATCGACTGGAACGCTTCGTAAGCTGGTTTACCATCTGAGACTTCGCTCAGGGGATAAGCCATTTCAGACAGTGGAATATTACGCGACTCGAGTTGAGCTTCAAGAATCTCGCTATACATTGCATAGGAAACCAACTTTCCGTCATCTTCCAACGGAATACGTGCAAAATCTTTTGGAATATGATTCGCGGCAAACTCGCTCACTGTCATCGTTAGGGGCACATGAAACACAGCGTTTTGCGGCGTCATGACATCCCGCATCTTCATGCCTCGCAACTCTAAAGTGTTTTGCAACATCTCAGCTTCTTCATCTGTAATGGAACCTTCTTCGCTAGCGAGTCCGGCAATGGCAATCAATTCGATTCTGGAAAAACCGCCATGCTCTCCTTTGGCAGACACGAGACGTGAACACAACTTCAACGCCCAGACAACCGGGAACAACAAAACAATCAGCCCCTGAATGAGTCGGGCGGTAATACCCGCTAAGCCATTGCAGTAACGTGCACCAAGTGTTTTGGGAATTACTTCCGATAAAACAAGAACCAGAACCGTCAGAATTGCTGATGCAAGCCCCAGGTAGTTATCACCAAAAACAGAAGCCACCTCCGCACCAACACCAGCGGCGCCCATTGTGTGGGCAATGGTATTTAGGGCAAGGACGGCTGATAGCGACTTATCAAGATCGTCTTTCAGCTCTTGTAATAATTTGCCAGACTTTTGACCACGGTCAATCATTATCTGGACTTGCCCCGGGCCAACTGATAAGAGCACAGCTTCAAGGATGGAGCAAAGAAACGACACACAAAGTGCTAGTGCGAGATAAAACAACAAGGGTACACATTGTGAAAACGTGACCGGGTCATTTTGGGCAACTATGAATTCCATCATTCTTATCTGATCGTTCTTTTATAAAGGCTGGCTGTGCAGATCTCGTTGGAAGCATGCAGTTTATCAACTCACGAGGGGTCTGTCCCCTGCGGAGGCACTGGCCAATGGCTACCTCGCTGCAGCGATAGGCCACGCTCAGGCTTCTGACTTGGAGGCTCCGATAGCCCTACCAGTTTTCCATCCCGAATTAAATCTGCATCAGAACCATAGAGTTCAGCGACGAGAGAGTCCGTAAGACGCTGTTGAATTTCACTCACATCCGGCTGGGAAATCAAATCGGTCATCTCTTGCGGGTCGTTTTCCACATCAAATAGTTGAAGGCGATTGCCAGCGGCGTAATACACCAGCTTAAAGCGTCCATCGTGCATCATACGCGTCGCTTCAAATCCCTCACCGTACTCGCCGTACATGTGCGAGCGTTTTTCATCGCCGACCATTGATAGCCCATCGACGCTTTCAGGTATCTCAAGGCCGCACAGATCCAGAATCGTGGGCATCACATCCTGTAATCCCACCAGGCGATTGTCCTTAGCACCAACCGGCACGCGTGAATCTCCCTTTGCACCAACAAGGATCATGGGTACGGCGGCTGAGTCTTCGTAGAACATTCGCTTGGCCCATAAGTTATGGTTGCCGAGCATATCACCATGATCGGCCAGAAATACGATGATCGTGTTATCAAGCAGCCCTTCTTCACGAATGGTGCCTAACACGACTCTCATTTGATGATCGATATGAGTACAGAGTGCGTAAAATGCGCGACGCGCACGACGAATGTCATGCTCACTCATATGAGCTGTTTCGATGAGACGGTTGTTCATCCACGCGGGCATTTGATCCTGACCCACTGGCCAACTCCCGTGATAAGGGAGGTCAATGTCTGCCATGTCGTACATATCAAGATATGTTTGAGGCGGCACAAGCGGAGGATGGGGATGCGTGTAAGACAGATACCAAAGTGACGGTCGTGTTGGGTCGCGTCGCTGGATTAATCGACTCATTTGCCGCGTCGTCCAGTTGGTAACATGATGCCGCTCGTCAAGATGCCACGGTCGTGTCACGTAATCGTTATTGCTCATGCCGTGGAGGAATTGCTCGCCGGCGTAACCCTGGTCTCCCAGATAGATTTCGTAGTCATCCGTTGGGCCAAGTTGCGGGCGACCTTCTTCAGACAAAATGACTTCATCAAAACCTGCCCGGGCGCGTGGCGGATAGACGTGTAGTTTCCCAGCGGCATATGCCTGATATTCGTTATCACGGAACACCTGAGCGAACGTAGGCATGTCACTCATCG
Source organism: Pirellulaceae bacterium (assembly GCA_045566075.1). GTDB lineage: Bacteria > Planctomycetota > Planctomycetia > Pirellulales > Pirellulaceae > UBA11883. The sequence continues at coordinate 13,215 of JBJLEE010000018.1, forward strand.
GCGGCATTGGCAATTCCACCTGAAACGTGCGGTCACCGTGAGTCCGGGGCGTTGTACCGGTCAATAGAGTGCGTCTCGCCGGAATACAGACAGGGCATTCGGTGTATGCATTGGTGAAACGAATGCCGTTTCGTGAGAGATGATCCAAGGTGGGTGTCTGGATAACGCCGTGCCCAGAGCAACCGAGAAGTGACGCTGGCCAGTGATCACCGGTGATTACGAGGACGTTTGGTTTATTGGACATTGATGTGGATTGTTTGGAGATTGTTTTAATAAGTCATTTTAATTGTTTTTTTCAGTTTCAGCGCCCTGTTGGAGGATTGATTGCATGCCTAATGGTTAGGTATACTCCTTAATTAGCATTTGAGTAACTTCACCCTAAGCTCGGATTCAATCAATGAAACAACTACCCATTGCACTATACATACTGGCATTACTTGGTTTCTTTCTTCCCTGGTCAAGCTTGTCTTGCACCATACCGGGCGCTGGCACCGTTGGGATTTACCAAAGCGGTTTACAGATGGTCACCAAAGGTTATACGGAAAAGAAGCCTGATGGTGGCATGGGCGGCGGCATGGGCGGCATGGGCGGCATGGGCGGCGGCATGGGCGGCATGGATGATACTGATGAAATGGCTGAGGACTTAGAGCCAGCATTTCTACCTGTTGCTACTGTTTTGTTAACCCTGATCGCACTGGTCCTCGCATTGAAATCCAGTGCTGCTGCAAATCTAGTTGGAATACTAGCCGGTGCATCAGCTCTGATTCAGATGGTAATTGGGTTTCCACTTAAGAAAGTGATCGAAGGTGGTGGAGGCGGTGGAGGCGGTGGAGAACTCGGCATGGATCCAGCTGAGATTCTCGCTGAGATGTATCACATCGAATACGGTTTTTGGATCACTGTGGCCGCTAGTATTCTTGCTGGCATCCTTGGCTTCGCCGGCGGAAGCGCAGCCGAATCGCCAAATACAGCAACGGCAACGACGGCACCGCCAAGCAGTCCCGCAGCAGCACCGGCAGCGCCCGCGGCACCCGAGACCGTTCCTCCGGCAGCACCGGCAGAGCCCATAGCTGAATCAACAGCAGAGCATGAAGCGGAAGGCGATGCTGCAGACGCCGGTGAATCCGAAGAGTAGACGTTAATTGGGTAACGCGTGAATATACAACCGACAGAGTGGGTTTAGCGTTCGGAAATTCCGAGCGCTAAACCCCGCGGTTGCTACTTTAGCCGCCAGATTGCCTAACCTTGTGGTCCTGCGGCCAGAATGGTCGATTCCTGCCCGCTTTCGAGATCGTTCCTCGCTGCCGCGACTCCGCGCCGCGCTACCACTTTTGCTACTTCACGATCGTCTGGCCACAAGCTTGCATGTAACCTCGGGACTCCGTTCAGACTAACCGGCGAGAGTTTGCCACCGCATATTGCATAGTTCTCACAACCACCTTTTGACTATGGTATCATCGGGCAATAGAACTACTTTCTGATTAAGGATATACCTATGCGTGCTCAGCGTTTTCTTGTTTGTTTGATCACCGTTGCTTTAACTCCGCTCTTCGCATTTGGAGCAGAGCCACAATACAAGTCCGAGGGCATTGAAGTCGTTGCTGCAGCAGCTGATGAAGCAGTACGCAGCGACTTTTCACTCGATGCTGCCAAGGACTATCTGGAGAAGGGCAGCGTTGCTTGGACGAAGTCAAAGAAGTGCGTTGCCTGCCATACGAATGGTACTTACTTTCAAATGGCACCTGCACTTGCGGACGTCATGGGGCAACCGCTTGCCGAACAGCGTGAATTCCTTGTGAAAGAAGTTGCTAAATACAGCAAAGCAAACATCGACACCTTAAAGACAGGTATTCGGCCCACTCAAGTTGCCTACATGGCCCATGGTCTTGCAACGTGGGACAAATACTCTGGTGATGGAAAACTTTCAGAAGAGACGAAACAAGCTCTAAACCTCATGCTCTCATTACAGTCGGACGATGGCAGTTGGGGAAATCTTGATTGTTGGCCACCATTTGAATCCAGTAGTTACCAAGGTGCCACCGTCGCTGCACTAGCGCTAAGTACCGCTCCTGGATTTCTTGACAATCTCACGGAAGAACAGGCAAAGCACGTAGATCTCCTAAAGAAGTATCTGCGAACGCAGGATGCACCGCACGACTATGGTCGCGTCTTACTGTTATGGGCAGCTAACGAGTGGGACGGATTATTAACCGAAGCACAAAAACTCGAGTTGGTCAGCATGGCAACAGGTCATCAACAGGACGATGGTGGCTGGGCAATGCGGACTTTTGCCACACCCGAAACATGGGGCGGTGGCGGCAGAGCAGAGAAACTGAAAACTGAAGAAGAATTCAAGAGTCCACCAAGTGACGGACATCAAACTGGGTTGGTAATTATGGTTCTACGCGATGCAGGTGTGCCGGCTGACGACGACATCATCAAACGCGGTATCAAGTGGATCAAATCCAATCAACGCGAGTCGGGTAGATGGTGGACAAGGTCGCTGAATACCGACGGCCCTCATTTCATCACGTACAGCGGTACGTTCTACCCACTCATGGCGCTGCATAAGTGTGGCGAATTAAAGTAGACCGGGAATCGGGCTACCCGTTGTTGCATATCGCACCAAGTCTGTAGGCAGACTTTGTTCGAGACGCAGTTCACCGATATCAAACAGCGAATGTAAGATGGTTGCAACCAGATTGTCGCTGTTCACTGCACCGGACAGTGGTTCCCCGCCATCACGAGTCGATTGTCCGATGACTTGACCATGGGTCATACCGCCGCCATAGAGCATAAGTGGGGTCAGTCGACCCCAGTGATCACGACCCCCATTTTTATTAATCCGTGGTGTACGCCCCATTTCACCAGTGGTCACGAGCAAGATATCGTCTGAAAGTCCTCGCGCTTCGCAATCCTCAATGAAAGCGGAAACAGCATGGTCGTAAGGACGGACCACTGCATCCATTCCATTGGTTACTCCGACGTTGTTTTGGTCAGCGTGCATATCCCACACAAACTGCGTCGTGATAGTGACAAAACCGCAACCGGCTTCACAGAGTCTTCTTGCCAGCAACAATAACTTGCCAAGAGAACGGGCATTCGTTTGATACCAATGTCGTTCTTGCTGTCCGTTCTGTACATATGCGAATTTTTCATCGTTGATGAACTGAGAAGTGTCATACCGCGCGATGGTCGCGTCGTCTTCTTTGTTAATGTCAAAGGCATCGGCAACTCCGCGAATCAACATGTCGTATGCCTGAGCTCGGAATTTCCCGATACCATCGAGCACACCGGTGCTGTCCACATTATTCTTGAGTGAGTCCAGTGCTCTGAGCAATGCCTGACGATTATCTAAGCGGCCCTTTGGCAGAACCAACTTCATGTTTTTTTGCAAATCTGATCCGCCACCAGGGACAAACGGCTCGAACGATTTTCCAAGCGTACCGGTTTGTGTGAATTTCCCAAAGCGAACATCCGGTCCATTGTCATCAGGTGTTATCGCTGTAGGATCAAGTGCGACATTGGTCGGCATTCCCGTTTTGGAATGATTTGTCCCAACGATTCGCGAATAGATCGATCCCATATTCGCTTTGTTTGTGGCTTCACCGATAATGGGCCGTGTGCTGTGTCCGTTGCTGCCACTTTGGTAAGAACGCACGACAGCAAGCTTATCTGCGTGAGCGGCGAGGCGTTTTAGGGTCGATCCGAAGTGTACGCCTGGTACAGCTGTTTGTGTCACACCGCCAACAGTTCGGATGGCCTCTGGTGCATCCATCTTTGGGTCATAAGTCTCGAACTGTGTCGGACCGCCATGTTGCAACAGAAAGATTACCGACTTACCTGAGGTGAAGTGGTTTTTCTCTGCAAACCCGTGGGCTTTGGCTGCCAGCAAATCCGAAAGCGCAAGGCCACCTAATCCCAGGCTACCAATAGATAGCATGGCACGGCGACTTAAGGGGTCTGTATGATCGAATACTGAGAGCATTGTTTATAGCGTGGCTTACTTGCGACAAACGTTTGTTAGATGTTTATTATATCGGAGAACCGGTCAGTTGCTCTATGGGCATTTATTTGAGGACTTCCAAATGAGTTTAAGTCGCTTTCACATAATTCTCCTTGCTGTTATTTCAATCGCGTCGATTCCGTCGACCCGTGTGGCATCAGCTGAACCAAGAAATATCATTATTGTCCTTGTTGATGACCTTGGCTGGATGGACTTAGGGTGCCAAGGGTCCGATTTCTATCAGACTCCGCACATTGACCAGCTTGCTGCACGTGGAATTCGGTTTATCAACGGCTATGCTGCGTGTGCAGTGTGTTCGCCCACGCGAGCAGCCCTGATGACAGGCAAAGATCCGGCGAGGCTGGGAATCACCGATTGGATACGGGCAGAATTCCAACTTAGCGGTCGTCAGAGGCCAAACTGTGATGTTGAAGGATACCACGACGCCAATCTTAAAGTGCTGACCCCGGTAAACAACTCATTCCTCCCACACAATGAAGTGACCATTGCAGAGTTGTTAAAACAAAGAGGATTTGTCAGCTGTTTTATTGGAAAGTGGCATCTTGGCGGAGAAGGGTATCTTCCCACTGATCAAGGATTCGATTTGAATTTTGGTGGTTGGGACTACGGTCAACCACCTTCTTATTACGACCCGTTCACCAATAGACGGTTGCAGCACGGCATCCCCACGCTTAAGCCAAGGGAGACGGGCGAGTATTTAACAGATCGGGAAGCGGACGAAGCTGTGTCTTTCATTAAGGCCCATAAAGACCGTCGATTTCTGCTATATCTGTCGCACTATGCGGTACACACACCCATTCAACCGAAGCTGACACTCCTAGAAAAATACCAGTCGCTTAAGGACGAGATGGGGCAAGACAACGCAGCTTACGCAACCATGGTCCAAAGCGTCGATGATTCGTTGGGAAGAATCATGGCCACGTTAAACGAGCTTGAACTTTCTGACGACACGATGATTGTTTTCACCAGTGACAACGGCGGACTCGATCGCAACGGAAGTCCAACGGAGAATGCACCACTAAAATCCGGAAAGGGGTTTGCGCCGGAGGGTGGAATACGAGTGCCTTGGATTATTCGTTGGCCTGGAGTAACCGAAGCGGGTGTCACGTCGGATGAACCTGTCACTAGTGTAGATCTCTTTCCAACACTTGCTGCTGCTGTTGGAATTGATACGACGGACATGACACTTGATGGTGCAGACTTAACGCCTGTACTTAAGGGCGGCTCGTTAAGAAAACGCAGTCTGTACTGGCACTTTCCCCATTACCGCCATCGGGCAGGCAATGACCCTTATTCGATTATCCGCAAGGGAGATTTCAAATTAGTCCGATTCTATGATCCACAGAAGGTCGAGCTATATCACCTGGACAGCGACCTTGCGGAAGAGTTTGACATAACAGACAAGAAGCCGGCGAAGGTCCGCCTCCTGACAAGAGAATTGGATAAGCACCTGAATAAAATCGGCGCCAAGCTACCGATACTAAAGTAGTCGCGATCTAGATTTACTACGGCTCGCCTACAACTTCTTTAACGCGATACGAGTGACAAACACATCTTCTTTGTTCACTGAATAAACAACATAAAGATAATCACTCCAGACATGGGCATGCGGATACTGCCAACCATCGAGTTTATGCTTACCCTCAAATCTCATTTTGGTTGGTTCGCTGCGAACGAGCATACCGCGAGTCAGTTTCCGACCATCTTTGCTAAGGGTCATCACCAGGGCACTACGGTCAAACTGTTTATTCGTGGCATTGTTAATCAGAAAATGCGTGCCCGACGGTAGCTTTCCTGTTGCAAACCGGGCAGTCGAATCCGGGATGTCTGTCTGTTCAGCTGTTGTCCAATTCTCGCCATCAGCAGATTGGGCAGCATAGAGCTTTCCTGAATAGTTTCGCAGCAGTGCGACCGTGTCCTTTTCACGTGCGATAAAGTTAGGCTCGGCATATCCAATCACCGAGACATCTTCGATGGGGATAGCAACTTCTTTCCATGACGTTGGAGTCAGCAATTCCGTCGCAACCAAGATTTTCATTCGTTTGGTTTCACGATTCGGATCCGTATATTCGCCACCCATGATCCAGCGGCCATCATGCATTTGAATAGGTGGGTTAATAAAGAAACCCGAAGTGATTTTAGTAGGCGATGTCCAATTTATTCCATCAGCGGATGTACTGAAATAGAGTGCCGTGTTCGGATTGAAGTTCGTACCTCCCGTGATAGTGAACCAAGCTACCAGCTTGTCTGAAATCACCGACAATCCAGCTGCAACAAAGATTTTGTCGTCACCACCGTCAAATATTGGCCGTGGCTTACACCATCGTTCTCCGTCGGGGCTGTCGCTTAATAACAGGCGTTGGCCTTCCACATCTTCATGAATCTTGCCGTTTGACCACATCGCGAAGAGCTTACCGCGAAAGTCAATTAGGCACGGGTGATGGCAGAACTTGAAAGCATCCTCCGAAGCTTTGTAGACCTTAAAGTGCTCACCTTTTACTTGAGGCAAACTGGGCTGGCTACTGCCTTCAAACGTAAACAACTTGCGTGTCGTTTCAATAGGCGGAACGGCCAACGCCCATGAAGATATGCCAATTAAACAACACAGTACTACGGGCACATGATTTAGGTTTTTCCACATTTGATTATCGCGTGTAGGTTACAAAGTCACCGGTTGGCTTGCGTGTAATAAGTGTCTCGGGAGTTAACTGAACAATCTCATCTGGGTCAGTCTTGCCCGGCACCACGTTTCTCAAGTTAGAGTCGACTACCTCGCCAAAGATCTTATTGTCCTGAATATGCCAACGACCGTGAACAAAGCCGTCATCCTGCACTGATGCAACTTCGCCGCGAGAATCAACGTTCATTACATATCCGCCGTCGACCTTAAACTCGACCGAAATATCGAGATTCTCCATATCCGTTTGCATTTGCCATGTACCGACAATGATTTTTTCCGGTGATGCATCACAACCAGAAAACACAATCATCAACGTACCGGCAATTACCGCATGAATTGAGCGTCTTATTGACAATCTACACATGGCTAATTCCCTCCAACTACTAAAGATTTAATCTCGACCATCCGTTGTCCCTCAAGCATATCGACTAGGATACTCAAAAGAACCTAAATCACGCAAAGCGAATTGTTAAAAGCGCACAGCAAACCACCTCCATACACACATTACACATTGACGGCCTAGTGCATCACGACCACGATGAAGCTTTAATTAGCACTGAAGCACTACGGATCCATGTCTGACTCAATCTCACTCATAGCGACAACGGCATTTGGCTTAGAGGCACTGGTAAAACGCGAACTCGAAGAGCTTGGCTATCAGGCAAACGTCATCTCACCTGGTTGGATCCGATTTGAAGCTGATTTGCGCGGAATCTGTCGGGCGAATATGTGGTTACGCACCGCTGATCGTGTCGTTATCGAAATCAACTCATTTGAGTGCAAAGATTTCGACATGCTCTTTGAAACAACCAAAGCCATCCATTGGGATAAATGGATTCCCAAGGATGGACAATTCGTCGTTACCGGTCGCAGTATTCAGTCGCAACTCTCGAGTGTGCCAGCATGTCAGCGAACGGTGAAAAAGGCGATGGCCGAGAGCTTACTAAAGGCTCACCGAACGACCGTACTTCCTGAAACCGGATCGCTTCACAAGGTTGAAATCGCACTGGTAAAAGATCAGGCATGGCTGCTGCTGGATACAACGGGGCCGAGCCTGCACAAACGCGGATATCGGCCGGCAACGGCCACAGCACCTATAAAGGAAACGCTGGCAGCCGCCATGGTTCAATTGAGCTTTTGGAATCCTGACCGGCCTTTGCTTGACCCATTTTGCGGTACCGGGACCATTCCAATAGAAGCTGCCCTCATCGGCCGCAATATGGCTCCAGGGATGTACCGTGACTTTCCATCTGCAGAGTGGCAGTGTATTGCTAAAGACACATGGCGTGACGTACGCACCGAGGCGCTCGATCTTATGAAGCAACCGGGCAGCGAGCGACTTTTAGGTACTGACAATGACGAGCGGATATTAATAGCTGCACGGAAGAACGCGGCACTTGCTGGCGTTGCAGACGACATTCATTTTCAACAACGCGAATTCAAGGACCTTCTATCAAAACGCGAGCACGGCTGTCTGATTACCAATCCGCCCTATGGTGAACGCATGGGAGACCCGGAAGAAGTTGAACAACTGTATAGATCGATTCCGGAAACACTAAAACGACTGCCAACATGGTCGCACTACATTATCACTTCATATCCGAAATTCGAGCGGCTGATTCAAAAGGGAGCTGACCGCCGCCGAAAACTATACAACGGACGTATCGAATGTACGTACTATCAATTCCATGGACCGCGTCCGGGCACTGTCGTCGATCGAAAACGTGTTGAAGTCAGTGAAAGCCAAACGGAACAGACTTCGCCCCTCGCCCTAAAGGCTGCCGAGGAACCAACTGCTGTGTTCGGCGGCGATCTCCAAAAGACCGTTGAGCAATGTGAGATTTTTTCTAATCGATTGGCTAAGCGCGCTCGCCATTTACGACGATGGCCCACCAAACGGGGAATCACGTGCTTGCGACTCTACGAACGCGATATTCCGGAAATCCCGCTTGTGGTTGATCGGTATGAAGACCATTTGCACATTGTAGAATTTGATCGCCCACACGAACGTGACTTAGCCCAGCACGCCGATTGGTTAGAGAAACTCGTAGAAACAGCATCACAGACTCTTGATATCCCGAAAGATCAGATCTTCCTGAAACAAAAACACAGGAAGAGCGGATCAGAACAACATCAAAGAGTCGATAAAGCGTCCTATGAATTGCGGGTACAGGAAGGTGGTTTAACTTTTATCGTTAACCTTTCTGATTATGTGGATACGGGATTGTTTCTGGATCATCGACAAACTCGCGATATGGTTCGCAAGCAGGCGAGTGGCAAACGTGTTTTGAATTTATTCGGATACACTGGAGCCTTCACGGTTTACGCAATCGACGGTGGCGCAAGCTCGACGGTAACCGTTGATCTATCGAAAAACTACCTTAGTTGGGCACATCGCAACCTGCTCGCAAATGAATACCCCACGGACAATCACCAGTTCGTCCGCGCTGACGCTATGGAATTCGTTACTGAAATGGCATCACCGAATGAATTCGATATCGCAATTGTGGATCCTCCAACATTTTCAAATAGCAAGCGTCTGGAGACGGATTGGGATATTCAGCGTCAACACGTCGAGCTGCTAAATGCAACCTTAGCGGCTATCAAGCCTGGCGGAATGATCTATTTTTCTACGAACTTCCGTCGTTTCAAGCTGGACGAAGACGCTTTACATTCCACCTCAATCGTCGAAATCTCCAAACACACCATTCCTGAAGATTACAGAAACCGCCGAATTCACCGCTGTTGGAAAATTCACAAGGCCAGTCCCTGAGTGGTGTTACGCTGAGCCTGTCTGACACACATTTTGATTAATGATATAATTATTCCATGTGAGCGGCGCACGACGGGACTCACTATCACAAACAGCGATTAACTGAGAGCGTTCACAAAAATGTCTGAAACTGATATTCAATCATGTCCGGAATGCGGAACGGAGATCGTTCCAGGTAAAGTCTATTGCCGTAAGTGCGGTGCCAATGTTTCACGAGTTGCTGCAGAAGAAGCAGCGCCAGAAATTGCGGCAGAATTCGTCGAAGCAGCTACCGCTGATGTAACGCCGTCGAAACAGCCGGGGCGACCTATATCACCCGTCGCGCTAACCCTAGCTTGCATCCTTACCATTGCCGCATCGTACGGCACGTATCAAATCGGCAAATCCATTTTACTTTACGAATACGCTGAGACTCGTGACCTTTACGAACAAACCGAAGTCGCACTTACAAAACTCGCCGAAACTAAGTCGCAACGTGATGCAGTGATTACAGCTATCTTTGGCGGTGATGAAAAATTCAACAGCCTTCTTGAATCAAAGTCGATTACACCTTTTTCCATTACTGAATATGCCGATCTAAGTAAAATTCGCACTCAATTCGGCAAGCGTATTCAAGCTCCAACTGTGGAAGTAGATGATTCAGAGGCAGAAGACGGTCCACCTGAAGGATTCGGGCAGGGTGGAGAGGTGCAACCTCCGGAAGGACCGACTGAACGCTCTAGTCGGTTGTCCGCAGTGTTACGTATGGACGACTTGCCAGAAAGTGTGGACCGTGCAGCCGTTGAAAAAATTGATATGGAAAAGGCGGTGGATATCGCTGCAGCAGAGTCCAATGCCTTTGATGCGGAGGGGATCCATTTCAATCTAATGTCCCGACTGCCGCGTACAGTCCAACTCGAAGTAGGCCTTAAAGCTGGACGACGTCAGGCCAACATAAATGGAAACTTTCGCATGTTCGGAGCCAACTGGATGCACCACACATGCTGGGTGATCGTCTCATGTATTGCCGGGATTCTCACGGGCACAATTGTCTGGAGCCTCGGCGGATCGAACGCCAAATCTGAAGAATAGTTAACTGGCAGTACTCACGGTGGAGTCGCGATACCGTACCGGCAATCGCGGAATCCACCACACTCCGGACAAAACTATTTTGTTGCAGGCACGTTGAGCCAACCACTCGTGCCAACTTTAATCTCACCATCGACTTTGGCTGCAGGCGGAAGATTTAGCTTCACGAAGAACACCGAATCCTGATTCGGTGCCAATCTCGCTTCACTGCCGATTAGAAATACCTTCCCAGGTTTGCCCTTTTTATCGACGAACAGGCCAATCAGGGCGCCAAGTGGAAAATCGTTGTCCATTCCATTCGTCTTGACATCTCCAGTTGGAAGACCAGCGACGGTCAATTCACCTTCGAGGCTGATTTCATAGGTCCCGGCGGTAACAACCCGGAATGACTTCCCGCCAACCGCGATACCGATCTGTGTCCAACCCTTCGTCGCATCCAAGTCATGAACCTGTTGATTGGAATTAAGGATCGAATCCTGTAAGGCCTTTATCTTCTCGTTTATTCCCGGCGAATTTGAATCAAGTTTATTGATCGCTTCGAAAATCTGTCTGGCACGTTCCAGATTACCGTTACGCTCGTATTCATCGGCTAAATCAACCGCGTCCTTAATGAACAGGCCAAATACCCTTTTTGCTTTTGCGTCGATTGCCTTGATCGGGACATCCTGACCAAATAAAGAAGTACAACAAATACTTGCTACAGCAGCCATATAAACCAGGTTTGGTTTCTTGCTCACAGCTAGTTCCTTTCAGGATTTAAATCGCGTTGAGAAAACCGTCGCGATTGACGCATTGAGGTCTCTCGCAAGACTCTCTAATTGGTTTAATTATAGGCAACGTGTGTCATTCGAGCGTGGGTCATTTACAGTTCTTCCACTGTTGAGCATGCCATTTATCGCACGCTTGCGCCACGGTCCGGGTGCATCGTAAAAAGCATCGTCGAAATACACATCGGTGATTAACACACCAGGTTGATGAAGCGGTAACTTCCCAACAATGGCACCATCTGGGCGAACAGCAAAGCTTCCCCACCGAGACGGCTTTGTCTGACTATTATTTGCACTTACCCAGATGTGATTTTCAGCTGCTCGGCAAGACATTGTTGCCGGCACGATTGTTTTCCAAATATTGTATTCTTCATCTTCAACAACTGTACTTCTCGCGTTGTGAAATGACTGAAAGAGAACCTGGCATCCGCCCTTTATTAGATCTCGATAGAGCTCCGGGAAGCGATAGTCATAACATATTAGTGCCGAACATTTAAATCCGTCGACCTTAAAGAACACATTGTGATCACCGGGAGAATAATGGCACAAATCGAAGGTCGGCTTAGAACCACCGACACCGGTACAAAACCGTTTGTCGTATCGATCTACGATGCGCCCTTGGTCATTAATGATGTAGATACTGTTGTGCGGCTTGTTCTTACCCGATAGTCGGTGCGTTGAACCTAGCAACACCCAAATGCCGCGAGCTTTGGCCAACTCCTGAATTTCCATGGTAGCTTCAACTAGTTGCTGCCAGTCAAGCAAATCGCAATTCTCAAATTCCACACCGGCATAACCGCTTAGTGCACACTCTGAAAAGTGAACAATACGAGCGTTTTGATCTGCCGCTTGATTGATTTGACGTTTTACATATTTGAGATTGTGCTCAATTTCCGCTTCAACTGAAAACTGACAGGTAGCAATTCGCAAGCTGCTCATTTCAATTCTTCTCCAAGTCCTTCATATACAATGAATAGCGTCATGCCATAACGAGGAATTATACATGCATATTCGATTACCCTTGCTCTCGCTGATTTTGATAGCACACTTGTTGCTACCAGTCAGTACCAACGCAGCCGGAAACGCTGACCGCCCCAACATCATATTGGTACTCTGTGACGATCTTGGCTATGGCGACTTAGCATGTTACGGCAGCCCTACGGTGAAGACGCCAAATATAGATCGTTTCGCTGGTGAAGGCATGCGATTCACCGACTTCTACTCGGCTGCTCCAAACTGCTCGCCCTCGCGAACAGGCTTAATGACCGGCCGAACGCCAACCCGACTGGGAATCCACAATTGGATTCCAGTCGATTCACCGATGCATGTGAAGGCGGGTGAGACGACGATCGCATCTTTGCTGCGAAAATCCGGATATGACACGGCCATGGTAGGGAAGTGGCATTTAAACGGCGGATTTCATAAGACGGATCAACCACAGCCCAACGACCACGGATTCAATCACTGGATGGCAACACAAAACAACGCCATACCAACTCATCACAATCCTGACAACTTTTATCGAAATGGTATCGCGCTCGGGCAGATCCAGGGATACGCCTCACAAATTGTCACGGACGAATCACTTCGATGGCTAACACACGTCAGAGACCCCAAGAAGCCCTTCTTCTTGTTTGTCTCATACCATGAGCCACACGAACCCATCGCCAGCGCCCCGGAATTTACCGAACAGTACCTAGAGGACGGTAAGCCCAGTCGATACGACCCTAACGTGACAACCTTTCAGGCTCATCACGGAAACATCACTCAAATGGATTTTCACTTTGGGCGTCTCATCGATGGCCTTAGAAAGCGTGGCCTCGACAGCAACACACTCATCGTTTTCACAAGTGACAATGGTCCTGCCATTACCGGATCACATCCTCATGGATTTACCGCTGGACTCAGAGAAAAGAAAGGACATACGTACGATGGCGGCATCCGTGTGCCAGGCATTATGGTGTGGCCGCAACACATCAAAGCTGGGACGACCAACAACGCACCGGCGGGCGGCATCGATATACTACCGACGTTTGCGGAATTAGCCAGAATCAAACGACCAGCGACCCGAACTTTAGACGGCACTAGTATTGTTGCGGCTATGCGCGGCGAGGCTGTCACTCGCCAGCATCCATTGTATTGGCACTTCAATGCAAGCCGCTCTGCTCCGAAAGTGGCGATTCGCAGCGGCAAGTGGAAGCTACTGGCAACCCTTACGGGAGAGGAAATTGCACCGTACAGCGATATTTTCAGCAAGAACCAAAACTTGCTTAAGACAGCAGAGCTAGATCAGTTTGAACTCTATAACCTTGAATCAGATCCGGCGGAAGAAAACAATCTGATTGCGCACGAGAAAGAAGTTGCACAGAGTTTAGTCGATTCATTGACCGAGATTTACCTCGATGTAAGAGATGAATCACCGACCTGGCCCATTTGGCAATCACCGCGATGGGAAGGGAAGCGAATTAACGACTTTGTCCGTGCGTTGAATAAATAAGATTTGTAAGATTTGATAGAACACTGTAAATGAAATTGCATCTCACAAAGTGCTCGCTCTTTCTGTGCATGTTGATCTGTTCCACTTGTACAGCAGACAAACGGGTTGAGTTCTTTGAGAAGAACATCAGGCCTGTTCTGGTTGAAAGCTGTTACTCCTGCCATTCACTCTCCGCGGCATCAAAAGGAGTACTCAAGGGACAGCTTCGTCTGGATTCACGAAAGATGATCCTCAGTGGTGGTGAATCAGGGCCAGCTATCATTCCGGGCAAGCCAGATGCAAGCTTATTAATCGCAGCGATTAAGCATGAGTCACTGGAGATGCCACCCAACAAAACGTTGGACAAAAGCGTGATAGAGAAATTCGAACAATGGGTTAGTAGTGGAGCTGTGTTCCCTGACGATCTGGCGGTATCAGACGATTCAGCTCATTGGTCTCTACAATCAATTTCCAATCCTCTCGCGCCTGAACTTAGCGATGACCATTGGTCACGCACTGACATCGACCGATTCATCCTCGACAAATTGCGTGCCAAATCGTTAACGCCGTCTGGTGATGCCTCCAAACTTCGACTCATCAGGCGTGTCACGTTTGACCTAACGGGCTTACCGCCCACCGCACAAGAGATCGATGAATTCATGGACGATGACTCGCCCGATGCATGGGAATCCCTCATTGACCGACTCCTGAAATCCAAGCGATACGGCGAACGATGGGCCAGACATTGGTTAGACGTAGCGCGTTATGCCGACACGACGGCCAATGACGGTAACTTCGTCATGCGATATGCATATCGCTATCGCGACTATGTTATCGAAGCCTTCAACGACGACATGCCGTTTAATCAATTTATTCTGGAACAGCTTGCCGGTGATTTAATGAAATCCGAGTCACCAGAAATGAGTATTCGACGTCGCATTGCAACTGGATTCCTGATGTTAGGACCCAAGGGCCTCGCAGAAACGGATAAAGAACAACTGCGATTGGACATGGCAGATGAACAAATCGATGTAACCACGCGTGCATTCCTTGGCATGTCATTCTCATGTGCGCGGTGTCACGATCACAAATTCGACCCCATTCCTACAACAGACTACTACGCACTCGCTGGTATCTTCCGCGGAATCGAGATGCTCGGTGGACAATCCGGCCCCACGTCAATGTGGCACGAAACGTCCATCAAATACACATCACCGGAAACCAAACAGAGGCTCACACAACTGGCAACTGACCTAAAAGCCACTCAGCAGAAACTGGATTCGATTCTGGATATTGTTGATGAACAGCAATTAGTCTGGGAGGACACTCTGCGAAAGGAATTTGAAAAATCAGATTCGTCACCGACCGAACTATCTACCTCTTTATTGGATGGCCTTCTGGCTTGGTATTCCGCCGATTCGATCGAAGCAGACGATAAAGTGCTGCTATGGAAGAATCGCGTCGAGCGAGATGGAGCCGAATCTCTGGACCTTATAGGAATCCCGGAAACAGCGCCGTCACTCGTAAAGTCAGCCATTGGTAAGATGCCGGCGTTGAATTTCAACGAAAACACGAATGTTTTAGTATCGAATGCAGCACTGGAGATTTCCGGCAATTCTCCATTCACCATGTTTGTCGTTATTAATCCAATGGAGTCGATGAGCAAGAGAACTCACCCGGTCAGCTTTGGCGATCCGACGAGGCCACACGCCGGGGCTATCTTTGAACTAGAGCAGGCACCAGACACAAAACGACGCCTCGATCTAGCAACAGGTCACTCCTTCGATGCATTTGCTGGTGAGGTCACTTTCGGTGAACCCCAAATCTGGATGGCTCGCTTTAACGGCGGCAAGCTTCTGGACAGTCATGTTGAGATTTCCGGTGAACGCCGTGAACTCTCCGCTGACGAATTCGCTGCAAATGTAGAATTGTCCCTTAAACCCGACAAGATCGTCATCGGAGGACACGGCCATCCGGCGCACCGGTCATGTATAAGCCCCAAGATGCACCTCGGTGAATTACTGATCTTCAATCATGCACTTAGTGACAATCAGCTCGAGCATGTCGGTAGCTACCTCCAATCAAAGTACCTGATACAAGGCAAGTACACTGGGACGCTCAATGACATCGTATTCACACCCGTCAAAGAACGTTCAAGAGAGTCGACACAGCGTGTACGGCGTGCTTTTTTAGATTCTCAAAAGAACACCGATTATGTCCAGGTGGCGGAACGTCGGAACGAACTGAAACGGCAACTAACTGCGTTGCAAGTTGATGGACATCATGTCGATGTAATGATGCCGATGGAGCAGCAAGGCGTTGACTTACAAGTGCACGTTCGTGGCGACAGACAGAACTTAGGTGACCTAGTCAAACGTCATACACCTACGTTGTTTCCGGATATCGACTCTGCACTGATTGATTCTCCGCAAAGCGGCAGGCTGGAACTCGCACAGTGGATTGCAAGTACCGAGAATCATTTAACTGCGCGTGTCATCGTCAATCGCATTTGGCAGTGGCACTTTGGTCGCGGACTGGTACACAGCAGCGACAATTTCGGCCGCATCGGGTCACCACCGACACACCCAGAATTGCTGGACTTCCTCGCAACCAGATTCATGAAGGATGGCTGGTCAATCAAACAACTGACCAAACGGATATTACTGAGCCGGGTTTATCTACAAGACAGCATTCCATCTAAGGATAGCATTGTCGATGCGATAGAAACTGATCCGGAAAACACGCTACTGTGGTCGTTTCCCCGTCGACGCCTTGAAGCGGAAGCCATCCGTGACAGCCTTTTATCCACAAGCGGCACATTAGAAGAGACCTATTTAGATAGCAGCGAATTAGTAAGAGAAATCTATGATGCCGGAGATACGGTCGACCGCAAATTGGGACTGGTCTCCGCGGCAAACGTTTATGAGGTTCCAGGGTTTTCTGTACCACGACGCACGATCTACTTGCCGGTAATCCGAAACGGTCAAAACGAAATTATTGCGACGTTTGATGCGGCGGATGCCAACGCAGTAACAACACGGCGCAACGAAAGTATCGTCGCGACACAAGCCAGTTTTCTATTGAACAGTAAATTCGCTCATCGTGCGGCAAACGAATTTGCCAAACGTCTACTGTCGGATACCGCAATCGCTTCGGTAAGTGATCGCATTCAACACGCATATCGCATTGCACTTGGGCGGGAGGCAACCACTCGCGAGGTGGAGATAGCCAGCGATTTCCTGACACAATACGAGCTAGAATTAATCAAACCGACTGCGGAGAATTCCAATGGGAAACTAACCGCTGATCAGTCCACTGAATTGTCATGGTCCGCGTTTTGCCAATTCCTATATTGTTTGAATGAGTTCATTTATGTTGACTAGACAACATCCTAATCAGGTAACCCGACGCCATGCACTTCAACGTGCAGCATGTGGGTTCGGTCATACAGCCTTACTCGGACTACTTGGCCAGGAAGCGATATCTGCCCCTTCGTCAGAAAGCCCAGGTGGTCTTACTCCACGTCCAGGACACTTCCAAGCCACCGCAAAACGGGTGATCTTTCTGTTCATTCATGGTGGCGTTTCACATATAGATACGTTTGACCCGAAACCGGAGTTAATAAAACACCATGGCAAGCCGTCACCAATCAAGAAGCCGGAATTCGAATTCGCGACAACTGGAAATCTACTAAAGAGTCCATGGTCGTTTCGGAAATACGGTGAGTGTGGAATGCCTGTGAGCGAACTGTTTCCTGAAATAAGCAGTATCGTCGACGACATCGCCTTGATTCGTACCATACAAGGCAATCAGGTTGCACATGGAGGCGCCTCGTTATTACTACATACTGGCGAAGGTGTCACGATTCGACCGAGCCTCGGAGCCTGGACGTTGTATGGATTGGGCACGGAGAATGACAACCTTCCTGGGTTTGTCACGCTGAGCCCGTCAACTTACCATGGCGGAGCGCAGAATTACGGAAGTGCCTTTCTTCCAGCGACCTTTCAGGGCACCGCTATTGGTGATGGTAATTCAGCACCTCGAAGTAAGACAATCAAGAACCTCACACCTGCAAACCCAAACACAACATTGCAACGGCTTCAACTTGATCTGTTGAAACAAGCCAATAACCAGCATTCTCAAAGCCGGGAGCATGACAAACGACTTCAGGCACGGATCGAGTCTTTTGAACTGGCCTTCCGGATGCAAATGACCGCTCCGGATGTACTTGATATCACCGGAGAAACCGGCAGCACCAAGGCACTATATGGAATCGGTAGCCCGCTTACAGATGACTTTGGGTATCAGTGCCTGCTCGCGCGTCGACTGTCAGAGTCCGGAGTACGATTTGTTCAGGTGAATCACAGTTACCCTCGCAATTACTGGGATGCACATGGGAATCTCAAGGGCAATCACAGCACCGCCGCACCGAAGATCGACAAACCAATTGCCGGGTTAATCAAAGACTTAAAACATCGCGGATTACTTGATGACACTCTGGTCGTCTGGGGGACAGAGTTTGGTCGTACGCCCGCCAGTCAGGGCAGCGATGGCAGGGATCACCATCCGCACGCGTTTTCAATGTGGATGGCCGGTGGTGGAGTAAACGGTGGAACGATTTATGGCAAGACGGATGACTTCGGGTACTACCCGATTGAGAATCCATGCCCGATGAAAGATTTCCACGCGACGATATTGCATATGCTCGGACTCGATCACGAGAGGCTCACGTACCGCTATAGTGGCCGGGATTATCGACTTACCGATGTTGAAGGCAAAGTGGTTCGAGAGATTTTAAGATAAGCAGTACGTCGTCTGGGCACGCAAGCTTATTCGTCATCTCCTTCCAGTGCCTTTTTGAACCTGCGGGCTTCTGCACTTAGAAATATCACGTCCACGCCTGCGACGAGTAACGTGTATCCTTGGTCCGCGTACGGTTTGATCGACTCCGGCGAAACTCCGAAATACCCAAGTGGCATATTAACTGCTTTACACGCGTGGGTAATCTTATCAATTGCCCCTGTCACAACCGGATCGGTTATTGCACCCATTTTTCCCAGACTGGCTGATAAATCGTAGGGGCCAAGTAAGACAGCATCAACACCGGGAACACTTGCGATTGCCTCGATGTTTTCCACCGCGTCCTTATGCTCTGCCTGTACGATTACTGCGATTTGGTCATTGGCGTTTTCGACGTACTCCGCAAAAGACAGTCCATATCCGTGTGCACGAGCAAGACCAACACCTCGACTTCCTTGTGGTGCATAACGCGCTGCATCCACCACCGCAGCTGCCTCTTCGGCGGTATTCACATTCGGTACGATGATTCCTGCTGCGCCGAGATCCAGCGCCTTCTTTATCAATCCATCATCATTCTTAGGGACTCGGATCACACATGGAACCCGGTGACTTACCGCTTGCAAAATACCAAGCAGTTCGGCTGTCTCTAACGGTCCATGCTCTGCATCTATAAAGAGCCATTGATAACCCACCTCGGCGAGAATCTCTGAGGTGGATGGCGTGGGCAGGGTGACCATCGTGCCGATTAGCCTCTCGCCACTTCGAAGTCGTTGTCGAAAGTCATGTGCCATTTGGTAGCGCTTTCAGTCTAGTGTTTCCATCGGTGTAACCTATCGGTATTCATTTATTTGTAACGGAGAACCGAACTAAATTGAATCATGCCGATTGTGACGATTCTTCCGTTTTTCATGTTTGGTAGTGAATTCATGACTTCACGCATCTTAAACAGCCGAACTGTCTTCATAAGGGCTACACACATCTTAGGGGTCAAACAACGGGGCAAAAGGCATCGGATGTCGGGGACACGTTTCTTATTACTCGCCGCTGGCGATGAAACACGGTGGGGAAACTACATGGGTGTGCATAAACACCTAGTAGAAGTAAACGGCGAAAGGCTACTTGATCGAACTATCCGTTTAATTCATGAACGGATTGATGCTGAAATTCTAACGCTTGCCAAATATCCGGAATACGAAAACACCAGGGCAACACTAGTGTGTCCATCCGATCTGGAAAACGGTGGTGCCGTCGCTTCGATGGAATTTTGGTCCCCGGAAACTCGCACCACGGTTCTGTTTGGTGATATTTACTTCACCGACGACGCAATGGACAAAATCTGTGCGATTGATGAGTCCTCGCAATGCCAGTTCATTGGCCGATCAACGGGCAGCAAACATCATGGGTGCCCCTACGAGGAACAGTTTGGGTTCACACTTTTGCCGGAACATCATGAAGATGTGTCTGCAGCAATCGAACACGTAAAGCAGGCATTGCAAAGTGGAGTAATTAAAGGCTGTACCGGCTGGGCGACATATCGTCGTCTGCACGGTCTTCCACTCCGCAGGCACAAAATACGTGGCGATTTCGTTGAAATCGATGACTTCACCGATGACTTTGATTTCCCAATTGACTACGAACGCTGGAAAACTCATTTTTTCAGTGGCACGCCAGTGGAAGCAAAACACGGTTTCTTGAAGCGACTCTTTGCCGGCTAACGTGCACTATTCTCGACACGAGCTAGGGTCCGGCAGAATTGTGCTTGCTAATTTAGCGGCAGATTCGAAAAATAGGTGAAGAGTGCCAATGGTTTCAACTGACATTCAACGCATTGTTTCCCGGAGGACGTGTCATGATCGTGGGAGTTCCATGTGAAGTACTTAGGGACGAGTATCGCGTAGCCCTTTTGCCCGTGGGCGTCGAAGAACTCGTCAACTGCGGACATCAGGTACTCATCGAGCCTGGTGCGGGCATCGGTTCTGGCATAGCAGATCACGAGTATCTGCGTCATGGCGCAGACATGGCGACTGTCGATGATGTTTTTGCACGGTCAGACCTGATCGTAAAGGTCAAGGAACCGCAGCCGGACGAATGGCCACTGATTCGGCCGAATCAAACGATCTTCACCTATTTTCACTTTGCTGCAAGCAAAACACTCACCACGGCCATGCTTGAGTCGGGCAGCACATGCGTTGCCTATGAAACTTTGGAAGATGCTAACGGCCGGCTACCGCTCTTAACTCCGATGAGCGAAGTGGCAGGACGCATGAGCGTTCAAGAAGGTGCCAAGTATCTGGAAAAACCTCAAATGGGCAGGGGGATCCTATTGGGTGGAGTACCTGGTGTGGCTCCCGCAAAAATCCTAGTCCTTGGAGGCGGTGTTGTCGGAGCCAATGCGGCGAGAATTGCGGCTGGATTTCAGGCAGACGTTACCATTCTTGATATCAATATGGATCGGCTGCGATATCTTGATGACATCATGCCTGCCAATGTGAACGTTCTGTACAGTGATCGCCACGTCATTCGAGAACATCTCCCGCATGCAGATCTCGTAATTGGTGCCGTTCTAATACCCGGAGCCAAAGCGCCAAGTCTAGTTAGCTCTGAAGATCTCTCCATCATGCAGCCTGGAAGCGTCATTATAGATGTGGCCATTGATCAGGGAGGTTGCATTGAGACGTCACGTCCCACGACCCATAGTGAACCAACATATTTAGAGCAGGGAGTCGTCCACTATTGCGTTACAAATATGCCGGGTGCCGTTGGCAGGACGAGTACATTTGCCCTATGCAATGTCACACTTCCGTGGGTTCTATGCTTGGCTAATCATGGTGCATCCACCGCTGCCAGCTTGTTCCCTGAAATTAAATCTGCTCTGAATGTCCATCGAGGTGAAATTACTTGTGACGCCGTGGCAAGCGCATTTGCAGCATAAAACACTCATCGGTTGCGATAAATATAAGTCTGATTTTCAACTTACTTCGCTACAGTTCGTGCCAACATGTGCTTCTGCCCGATTGACATTTCCCATTCACTATTTAACATTGATAGAAGTAGTCCACCGTCTGATTCATGTTGGACAATACGCTGTAAGGGTAGGCGTGTTGCAACTGGTTCAGACGATGCCGAGTAGGTTCTGGTAAGCCCATCTATAGGGCGACAACCGGCTTTCGCCTCTCTTTTGACGTTGTGGACACGTTAGACACATAATCTCTAGAATTGCGCGAGGCGAATTCAAATGAATATTACTCCACTAGCCTTCATGGGCGTCGGAAGTACCGAACTTATGGTGATCCTTGGGATCATGGTTCTCTTATTTGGTAGCAGCAAACTTCCAAAACTAGCCCGAAGTATGGGAAAGAGTGCTACGGAATTTAAGAAGGGACTCCGCGGCGACGAGGACGGCGGTTCATCCCCAAGCGACGATGACGATGACGATGACGAGGATGATGATAGTGCAAGTACACCAGAAGTAATCGAAGAGTAACGAACAGTCCTAAACTGTCTCGTTAGTAATTGCTTTTTGTGGACTTCTGATTGCTCGGTTCAGCACAGCATTCAAATCGTGCGAGCAAGACGAGATCCCCAGTGAATTGAGGATTTGATGGACCAATTGATTGACCAACCTGTGATTGCCCTGATATTCGGTGGGGTAGGCAGCGGTGAGATGATCTTCATCGCTGTGATTGCCATTTTGCTGTTTGGCAAAAACCTACCATCCATGGCTAAAAAGTTCGGGAAGTCTTATCGTGAATTTCGCGACGGCCTCAACGACATCAAGAAAGACGTGCGTGTCGACGACTATATGTATGACGATTCCAAGGTCGATTCATACTCCAGTTCAGCCAGCGGAGCAGGGGATTGGTCCGCTTCCGACTACGATGACTACGACGAGTCTCTCGCACCCAAATTCGATCCACCTCCATCAGAACCCGTAAATGAAGTGGAATCATCCTCAAGCGATGATGATGTCATACGGGAAGAAGCTGATTAATCAAAGCGATAGTAGACTTCCAGACATAGCACCGCCATCGCCGTACTGTACACGCGGCCGCCATATCCTGCCCAAACAGATGTTGGGTCCCAACTTCCGGCGAGAGTTGCATCCAGTTCACTATCTGTCTTAACGCGTTGAGACTCAAGTAACTGTGACTGCATGGCCTGATTCCACATCTGCCATTGTTCACCGCCAACTCGCTTCAACACAAACGAACCGTAGTAATTCAGATATAAATTACAGCGGGCACTTCCGGGCAATTCCTGCATGACCCGTTGGGCCGCTTCATTTAACTGCTCATCGGAGTCCACGCTATCAAGCCACAAGCGACAGGCCATCGCTTCGGCCGTCATTGTGGCAGTAATCTTCTCATTGGGTCTGTATGACGATAACCCATGGTGCTTTCCTGCACTGCATGACTGAACAAATCGAATCATATTACTTCGCACTTTTTCCGGAATGGAGATGCCGGCAAACTGAGCACTCTTAACCGCAAGCAACTGCCAACCACACTGGCTCATATCACCGGTATCCTTTGGTTGATACCTCCATCCGCCGGACATGGAATCTTGAGAATTCACCGTGTAATCAATGGCACGTTGGGCGCATGGCTGGATTCTTGGGTCGCCGGTCAAGGCAAGTGCTTCACAAACAGCCATCGTAGCCATCGCATGACAGTACATCCGTGCATATAGCGTTGCCTTTCCTGACAGATTCCCATCACCGGATTGCTGGCCAAGTAACCATTCCAGTCCGCGTTGAACTGTTTTGCGGTAATCACCGTCTAAGTGCGTCTCGCCCGCCCCCATAAATGCCAGTAATGCCAAGCCAGTAATTCCGGTGTCAGCGTGTAACCCCGCTTTGCCTCGCAGTTGACCCTGCACACTTGGTTCGCGTCCTGCGCCGTAGTCCTGAGCAATCCACTTGCCACTTTCATGCTGATTAGCGGCAAGCCAGGCGAGCGCGGATTGAACGGCTTCCTCGCTTGCGGTGCTCGCGCCAAAGGCACGACCGCGTGTCGCTTCAGACTGCCACCGCTTCTTATAAACAGCCGGTAAAACGGTATCGTCAAGCCGCTTGACCGATTTAGCCACAGATTCCACTGGAACATTCGGCACGGTTGTTTTGACCGCTACGAGATTTCCCTGTGCCGAAATCGCAACAGACTTGGGGTCGTCGTCTATTTGAGTTATTGACTCTGTTGGTGGAGCAGTTGCAATTCTTTCCATCGGGGACTTAACCGTCTCGGATTCCATAGGAGTCTCATCTGACACTCCCATTGGAAGCTCAGCCTTTGTCACCGCTGGTTCTTCAAAGCCACCTTCATTCAACTCCAACGGCGGTTCCATCTCCGCTACGCTTGAATCATTCACATCGGATTCGATCACGGGCCGAGGATCCACCGTTTGCATCGGCGGTATTTCAGACTCATTGGGTTGCATATTCGGCATCGGTACTGGAATTGCAGGATCTGGCATCGTGACGACATTCGGATCTGACTCATTTGCCTGAACCACCGATGCTGATTCATTGGTGGTGACATCTACTACGCTTTCTTCTGCTGCCGCCAACAACCGTTCGTCATCTATAAAGCTGACGACATTATCACCTAATCCAGCAATCGGAAAATCAATCCCAAGAATTCTCGTGCCATAGAACAATACTCCTATGAGCACGTGTGCAAACACACTCAGTGTTAAGCACTTGGTAAGAGGTCTCGCCTGTCCTAAACGGGTCCACGTCATCACGAGAAAGGTAACGCAAAGGACTAGCATGCCAATCCACATCACCATTTGCATAGTGCTGCTGGCATGCACAGCTTGTGCATCGGATTGCGCGTACAAGAAACCGAGCCAAGTCACGTAATCGTCCCTTTAATGAGGATCGTTGAAGTTAAGGCGTTTAGTTGTTTTGAGCGAGTTTTACAGACACACCCATTTGATCCACACCCGCTTTGCGGCATGCACTAAGTACCGTAGCTACATTTTGAAAAGCACCATCGGCATCACCACGAATCAGTACATGCACGCGAGTTCCATCACTCTTTTCCTGCTCAAACCTTGAAATGAGCGATCCCAAGTCACACAACTCTCCGTCGATCGTGATGGAAGCATCAGTAAATACATTTACAACATGATGCTGCACGAGTGTTTCAGATACCGAGGCATCATCAACCTTGGGTACTGTCAATTCCATTTGATGTTCGACATCAGTAAATTGCGTACCGACCATGAAGAAGATAATCAGAAGGAAAACAATGTCGATCATCGACGTCAGGTTTAGTGACGGTGTTTCATCCTGGCTGATTTTGATAGGCATGACGGGACCTCGGAACAAATGCAACGCTTTTTAAGCAGCTCGTTTTGCGGGCTGTTTGATAACGCGTCGTTTTTCGGATCGCTTACGTGCTTCCAATGAAATGGAATCCACCATTTGCTGACCAATTGAATCCATCTCCATCAAGAGATGATCTACACGACTTGTAAAATACAGGTAGGCGATCAAGGCCGGGATGGCAACACACAGTCCGGCTGCTGTCGTAATGAGTGCCTGGCTAATACCGGCCGCCAGCAGTTCCGGTTTTCCCATGGCACCGGTAGTCACGATAGCATTAAAGGCTCGGATCATTCCGATTACCGTTCCGAGTAATCCAAGCAGTGGTGTGATTGTCGAGATGCCGTTAAACATTCGGATGTAACGGCGAAGTCGATTGCCCACTCGCTCTCCCTCGTCGGCAATTGCCGCTTCGATCACTTGTGCTGGCTGACCCCATTTTCGCACGGCGGCGCCACACACGCTCGCCACCGGACTTTTGTTTTCCTTACAAAGGCGACTTGCTTCTCCGCGAGAAAGTTCACCGGTTTGCATTTGACTGACAAATCGCTTCACAAACGGACGTGGAATCACTCTTCCTTTTCGCAGGGACATAGCGCGTTCAAAGACGAACATACAAAGAGCCAGGGAACATAACCCAATCGGCAGCATTAGCATTCCACCGGCTGTCGAAATATCCAAAAGGCTTGAACCGGTTGTTTCATCCGAAGTCGTCGTGGGCTTTTTGGTGTCCGACTCCGTTTCTACAGGATTCGATGAAGCTACACCGCCGTTGGATTGTTCGCTGCTCGTTGCTTGCTGAGCAAGAAGCGGCATACAAATCAGCAGTAAACCGACGCCCATCAGGCCAAATAATCGGAGTCTTGATTGATTTATTTTGAGCATGTGCATCCGTGCACCTTTAGTTGACTTGTTATTACGGATCCAAGACGACCATCTGCGGTCCCTGCAGATGAAAATCGCCGGTAAATCTACCGCATCTTGCCTCGTTTAAGGCGCCCAGCGAAAACCGATCCGGCAATGATCCAATACGTATTATCGGCGTGTTCACTGGTAAACAATTAGCTATTCAATCACCACAGATTGGTCAACAAATGCTATTCAGAGGTTACGATCTACTTATATCAACGGTGGGAAGGACTTGATGCCGTCATGTGCCAAAACCCGTGAAACTAACAGACTCATGTATGAAAGACATATGAACCATTTCTTTTCAGTCCTTGTAGGATGTATTGCAGCCGGAGTAGCCGTGTCCTTTGTTGAAAAACTGGGGCATGCCCTGTATGCGCCACCGGAAGGACTAAGCGATAAGGACTCAACACCAGAGGAGCGTCGCGACATCATTTCAAATTACTTGAAGTCTGCTCCGTTTGGTGCCTTGTTGTTTCCATGTATCGCATGGAATGTTGGATGCCTCGCCGGTGGGTTCATTGCTGCCTGGACAACGACAGACGATCCAATGAGTGCTGGCGTCTGGACGGGCGGAATCATGCTCGCTGTCACCGCCATTCAGCTTATTGCGTTTCCACATCCCGCCTGGATGTGGATTGCCGTTGTCACCCTCTTACCGGCAACGTTTTTCGGTGTGGAACTCAGTGAGCAATTGCCTCTGGGGAGTCCAACCGTTAATTCGGCGACCGACTCAAATGACTCCACCGAAGCGGACGACAAATCACGCTGATCCGCTTTATAATGAGTATCAAGCAGGAACCATTGTTTTCATCGAGTCTGTAATGACCATAACTTTTCCCACGTCGTTCGCGAAACAAATTCTACCAGTTTGCACTTTCGCCTTCGCTTTGACGATTGCCAGTGTCCATGCCGATGAAGAGACAATCTCTTTTCGAAAAGATATCGTGCCGATACTGGCCAACAGTTGTGTCAAGTGTCACAGCGGAAATGACCCACAAGGTGGACTAAATCTGGAGACAGAAGACGGTTTCATGGCCGGTGGCGATAGTGGTAAGGCCTTCATGGCAGGTGATCCCGACAACAGCCTTCTGCTACAACTCGTATCCGGTCAAGATGAAGATCGCATCATGCCTGCACAAGGCCCCCGGCTAACGGAGCAACAAATCGCCGCGATCAGCATCTGGATTGCTAATGATGCGGAATGGGAACCTGGCGTGGTAATTAAGGGACTTCGCCAAGCCGAGTTAAAACCAAGACGCCCAGACATTCCGAGTGCTCCAGAGCATGTAAACAATCCTATCGACCGCTTCTTATTGGCTGCGAATGAAAAGCTACCGATTGCGTCTGAGATAACGGATTCGCTTTTCGCAAGGCGAGTCCACCTGGATATAACGGGACTTTTGCCGGAACCACGGATACTTCAGGAGTTTCTTGCTGACAAGCACCCCCGAAAACGAGAGTTGCTCATCGAGCAGTTACTCGCGTCAAACAAGCAATACACAGAACATTGGATCACGTTTTGGAATGATCTATTGCGCAATGCCTATATCGGTACCGGCTACATCGATGGTGGCCGAAAGCCAATCACCGACTGGCTTTATAAGGCGTTATACAACAACATGCCGTACAACCAATTCGTACATGAACTGCTAAACCCAAAGGCAGAATCCGAAGGATTCATTCGCGGCATCATTTGGCGGGGTGTTGTAAATGCCAGCCAGCAACGGGAGATGCAAGCCGCACAAAATATAAGTCAGGTCTTTCTCGGAACCAATCTAAAATGTGCATCCTGCCATGACAGTTACATCAATCACTGGAAGCTGAAAGATGCATATGGCCTCGCCGCCATATTTGCAGATAGTGACTTGGAGATTCACAAGTGCAACAAACCTATCGGCGAACTAGCGAATGCTAAGTTCATTTACCCCGAATTAGGAAGTATTGATGCAACAGCCCCACGCGCCAAACGCCTGGAGCAACTCGCAAATCTAATGGTCAGTGAAAAGAATGGCAGGCTGGCGCGCACAATCGTAAACCGACTTTGGGCGCAATTCATGGGACGCGGAATCGTCGAACCGGTGGATGACATGGATCAACAGCCTTTCAATCAAGACCTGCTTGATTGGCTCGCTGTGGACTTAGCTGACAGTGGCTATGACTTGAAACACACGATGCGGCAGATCATGACGTCGCGTGCATACCAAATGGCAGCCGTTGGAGCACCCAAACCCGATGAGGATTCTTATGCGTTTGCTGGCCCGATCGTGCGACGCATGAGCGCAGAACAATTTGTTGATGCAGTTAATTCACTTACACGCACGTGGCCGGTTTCTCCTGCCATCAAGCTGCCAAGTGTGGAGGCGCCCAAAGGCGACGTCGATCACGGCATTAGCTTAGCTGCCAATTGGATTTGGGATCGGGCCGACGCCATTTCCAGTGACCCCGGAGGCACCGTTTATTTCAGAAAGAATTTGGATGTTCATGAAGGGGCAATGCGTGCTGCGATCTCTGTTACCTGTGACAATGGGTTCATACTTTATATCAACGGTAAAAAGATAATTGAAAGTGACAGTTGGAATGCACCGATCGGGTTAGACATTTCAGCTCACTTGATTCCCGGAGACAACATAATCGCAATCCACGGGTACAACTTTCCCGATACGGTTACAAAAAAGGGGCTCGAGTTCAAAGGAGCAAATGCCGCAGGTTTAATCGCCAACATCTCCGTGGCATATCCTGGAGAAACACCTGATTCTCAAAAGTGGCGTTCGACAGGAACAGATACGTCATGGCTGTGGTCTCGCGAGACACAGCCTAACTGGCACGCCGCGGGATTTGATGATTCGCAGTGGTCAAAAGCAGTGATCACCGCCAAGGTAGATGCGGCTCCCTGGAACATTTCCAAAAACCTACTTGCAAAATTGATCGCTGCATCTGCTGGACAGTCACATCACGGAATGACCAGAACCTCTTTGGTGAATGATGATCAGTTGACTCGCACCCTCGGACGTCCGAATCGTGAACAAGTGCTAACACGACGCAGCAGTATCGCCACCACACTTCAAGCCATCGAACTGACGAATGGTGCTACGCTTGATTCGGCACTGAAGGCGGGTGCCGAATACTGGATACAGCAAAACTTCGAGTCTCCTCAAGATCTACTTGAGAAGATCTATTTTCAGGCTCTTTGCCGGGTGCCAAGTGAATCGGAACTAGAAGCGGGGTTATTCCTATTTGACGATCAAGTCTCCGACGAGGGAATACAAGACATCCTATGGATCATTACGATGCTTCCAGAATTTCAATTACTGTACTAGGAGTATTGGGCCTGTCCTATAATGACAGATATCAAATGCTGACCATCCGATGTCAGCAAGCGACCAGCCAACGAATCATCCCATGAAGAAATTCAAACCATTCAATTCATTCAATATTACAAACTCCGATCGCAGAGAGTTCCTCAAAACGGCCAGCGCCGCTACGCTTGCAGCTCTAGCAGCTGGTGATGGCCGGAGTTTCGCCGCAGAAGAGAATCCAGAGGCTACAGCAGATAGCGTTATTCTCCTCTGGATGGGTGGTGGAATGGCCTCGACCGAGACTTTCGATCCGAAGCGACACGTACCTTTTGAGAAAGGTATGTCACCGGAGAAAGTACTCAGCACATTTCCTGCGATTGATACAGCGTGCGATCACATCAAGATTTCTGAAGGATTAGATCGAATCGCCTCGGTAATGGATCGCGGCACGCTGATACGATCCTATACAGCAGGTGATCTCGGACATATCCTTCACTCCCGCCACCAATATCACTGGCATACAGGATATGCTCCTCCATTAACAGTTGCCGCTCCCCATATCGGTTCGGTGATCGCCCGAACCCTTGGCCAACGCAATCCAGCAATGCCCGCTTTCATCGACATCGGCCAGCGTTTTACACTCGGTGAACGTGAAGAATTGAAAGCGTTTCACACCGCTGGGTTTCTTGGAAGTGAATTTGGGCCCTTTCTCATTCCATATCCGAATCAGGCGACCGAAGCGGTTCAGCCACCGGCTGGTATGAATCTCGAACGATTTAAGAAGCGTTACGCTGCTTATAAGAAAATCGCCGCCAATAGCCCAATTGCTCGACACGGTAGCGATTACCAACGTGAATCCCTCTCGCGCAGTCTGGAAAACGCTTACCGCCTACTCAGCTCACCTGCGGCTAAAGCCTTCGACCTTTCACTGGAACCAAAAGACTCTCTTGAAAAGTACGATACTGGCAGATTCGGTAGAGGGTGCCTGTTAGCACGTCGACTGGTTGAAGAAGGAGCTCGTTTCGTTGAAGTAACGACCGAGTACGTGCCTTTCCTTCACTGGGACACACATGACAATGGCCATACCCGACTTGCCGGCCTTAAACAGATGATCGACTCACCAATCGCTCAGTTGGTATTAGATCTGGAGGAAAGAGGTTTGCTTGACCGCACTTTGGTCATCCTAGCAAGCGAATTCAGTCGAGACATGATGATGGAAGGCCGTCCTGAAAAGAAAGTCCGCGATCAGGTAAATGTACCGCCCGTCATTAATGAGCTCAAATTTTATGGCATGCATCGCCATTTCACCGGTGCCGGAAGTGTACTGATGTTTGGTGGCGGCTTAAAACAGGGCCACTTACACGGTGTGACCGCTGATGAGCGGCCATGCACCACGGTTAAAGACCGCGTTGTGATCGAAGATTTACATGCAACGATCTACCACGCTCTTGGTATTAGTCCACGTCATGCCTATGAAATTGAGGGCCGCCCATTTTACGTCACAAGAGACGGAGAAGGGCAGGCGATCGAGAGTCTGTTTGCTTGAATCTGAATTGCATAACATTTCAATTCATGCGAATAGCCACATGAGTCACGGCGTGAAAGATGTTGTCGCTGACAACAGTAACACGCTGGCGACTGGAAACGCAGCCTCTTTTCATCAGGCATAAAAAAAGAAAGGCCTGTATCTCAGTGATACAGACCTTTCTAAGGGTCACACAACGGGGCAAAAAAGCTTGTGTGCCGGTTTGATTGGCAGTTTCCAATCTATGATTTAATATGTCGTCACATTGCCAGCGTCAGGATTACCAACCATATGCAGGTGGTTGTGGTCGATATAAAGAACTTCCTGCGCTTCTTCGTTTACGAGCATGTGTGGCACGGGCCACCCGACATATGTCTTCTCGGTGAAAAAGAGCGTGCACTTGTAGTGCGCGTGATGTAGTTGTGCAGGACCGATCAGCGGATAAAACCGTGGTGGGTCCAGATAGTCAGCAATTTTCTCTTTAACGATCTGGATATCATTCCGCTGAACATCGTACAGGAATGGAATTCCAGACTTCAGTGGATGTGACTTTAAAAACGCACGCATGACTTCGTCGTCACTAGGTGCATCCAGAGCGGCATGTGGCCCGTTGGCCGAAATTGGACCCAGGATCGGTACGCGCTCATAGCGCTCTTTGACCCAGAAGTCATCTTCTGCCTTGGTTTGTAGATATGGACTTACCGGTACAGGCACCGAGAGGATACCCAGGCTAGGCCCATGTGTTGTTATGCACCCTACAGCGGTAACGAATACAGCTGCGAAGAGCACATAGAGTCGTCGTTTTATGATTTTGTGTGACATTGTATTTCCCTTTGTTTTTGCCCTCGTGACATGCAGTGCAACGTCACTCCTTTCACGCACCACGGCCACCTGATAACCCTTTTGGTTATTGCTATGTATCGTGTTAAACTGCGCAAAACTTGCGGGTTTTTCATGTTATGAGGAAAAAAACGATTAATTTCAGTCCTGTCGAAATGTCACCCTCGACACGATTAGGCACCACAAAGCCTCAAATCATAGGGGGAATGGATCCTGAGACCCTTTTAAGGATTGGCCACTATGGGCGCATAAAAAAAGCAGATGGACCGGAAATCCGAATCCATCTGCCTGTTGTTGCTAGCAAATCAGCTGGCGGGCTAGTTGCTCTTGAAGTTCAAGAACCACCAACCATCATCCCATTCCAGGGTTACTTTACGCCACCCTAAAGGCACTTGTGGGTATGGATAGAATGGGCCGATATATGGCCAAGCTGACGGGGAGTACTGACGTGGATACGTTACAGCACCGTAATTTGGATATGGAGCATAGGTAGGCCATGCATATCCTGGCAGATTAGGCTGTTCGAGCTGTGGTTGGCTCATTCCAAGTGCATTGGAAGCCAATGCGATCGGAGCAGCTAATGCAGCACCTGCCTGCAGAATTGGATTGACCGGAGCAGCCGGCTGAGCTTGTGGCTCGGCCTGAATTGGCTGTTGGACAGCAACCTGCATGAGTTCAGGGTTTACTGACGCCAATTCAGGAGCTGCACTTGTGTCAGCTTTCACATGAATTGTTGCCGGCAACTGAACATCTAGTTCGTTTACCACCTGAGTAACACCGTCAATTTCGCTGGCCATTTTCAGGACCATATCGCGATGGTCACGTGATGCCACTCGGCCACGCATCCAGACGGTTCCACCACTCACGCTGGTGTAAACATTGAAGTTCGCCAAGTCTCCGCTATCGCGTTTTGCATTCAGGAAACGACCAATTGCGTTTGCAATCTCCTGGTCGTCAACTTCAGGCATTTGCGGCTGGATACCCGCTACGGATACCTGCTGAGGCTGTGCTGGAGCAGCAATTGCAATACGATCTACAACTTGCTGGATCCCTTTGGTGCGTTGTGCAATATCAAGGATCAAAGCACGCTCATCCGCAGTTCCAACGCTTCCACCAACCCAAACGACACCCTTATTTACGCTGAGCTTTACGCCAAAAGACTTGAGGTTACCAAGGGCTTTTTGCTGCTCCAACTGGGCACCAATGGCGCGAGCCAGGTCATCGTCGGTTAGAACCGGTTCAAGCCGCTCAACTTTCGGAGCAACCGGTGTCATCGGTTTAGCAGTTTCCTGAGCAGGAAGAGCGACTTGCGTAGGCAACTCTTCCGTTTCTACCGGAGCCAGTCGTTCAGCCTTCGGCTTTGCTTCGCTGCTATCTTCGTTTGAACCGAAGAAGCCCGCTACCGCATCACCAGCGCCTGAAAAACCTTTGGCAATGTCATCAAACACATCACCAGACTCTTCTTTTTTCTCAGATTTCGCTTCTCGAATCGTGATGTCGTTTACAACCTGTTTTACGCCGGCAACTTCTGCCGCTGCATTCAGGATGCTGTCACGTTCTGCAAGGGACTTAACGCTCCCTTTAAGCCAAACCACTCCATCTTCAACTTGAAGATCCACGCTAAATCCCTTAATTGCTCCAGAGGATTGTTGTGCTTTTATGGCACTTACAACCCCTTTTGCAACCACTTGATCGTCAGCGTGAACCAGAACAGGCATTACCGCAATCATGGTAATAGCTGCCAAAGAAACCAATAGGCGTCGCATGGTCCTCCTCCTGGCATTTCATAAAAAACTAGCAACAAATTCTTGTCAAAAGGCGACAATTGCCGATCGCACTGTGCAAAACCGGCGCGGTAACGCCACAAAGACGCTACTGCACGTTATTAGTTTTCGGGATTCCGGTCGTACCAAATGGTAGGTTTTTTCTGATTTTGCCGAAGTTCCTGATAAAAACATCTGAACCCAGGTGCCCACAACATCATCGAAATGCTTATTTCCAATGGTTTTCACTGCCCTAAAGGCCAAAAAGACCTTTTCCGCGAGACACCACGCAAAGGGCAATTCATCGATTCAGAGTGCTTGGTCACCCAAGATGCGACTTTCCTATTTCTCTCTTCTATATAAAGAAGCAAAAAGAACAGCCGAAAACAATCAGGAATTAGCGGTTTACAGACGATTTACAGTGTGTCGATTCCCCCATTAGCAAGAGTTGATTGGATTCCCAGCAAGAGCCTATCTACAAGGCAATCAAATGAGACGCAGAACATCAAAAACATTCGGCAGATACCTTCGAGCACTTTTGATCGGTTTAACCGTCATTCCGACCAGTGCGTCGATATTGACAGCAGCGGAACCCACGCTTGAATATGCATTGAGTCTTAAACCGACCCAATCCGGACTGCAGTACGATTCTCCCGCGGAAAACGAGCGCACGGGACTCGAAGTGAAAACGGTGGCCACTTCCGCGGGCACCGGCTGGGTTGTAACAAACGAATCCGGCCAATTACTGCGTCGGTTCACTGACACAAACAAAGATGGCAAGGTTGATCTTTGGTGTTATTACCGAGCAGGTGTTGAAGTTTATAGGGATATCGATGCTGATGGAGACAATAGCGCTGATCAATTCAGATGGTTAGGCCCTGCTGGCCTACGCTGGGGCGTCGATACGAATGGAGACCGAAAAATAGACCGCTGGAACCAGATCTCTGCGCAAGAGGTATCACAGGAAGTCGTCACGGCAATTCAAACGAAAGACGCAACACGATTCGCACGTCTACTATTAACAGATGCTGAGCTACGAAATCTGGGGGTCGGCCAATCCAGATTTGATGCCCTGGCAAAGATGAGAGCTGAGGCGTTAGCCGTGTTTGAGAGACAGGCCAGCACTCAAAAGCTAATTAATCCGCAATCAAGCTGGGTGCACTTTAGCGGACTACTGGGCGTAATTCCCAGCGGCACAAGCGGATCAACAAAGGATGTGACCGCATATGACAATGTCATGGCTATTGTGGAATCCTCCGGAGAACATCATCAAATGATTCTCGGCGCCATGGTGCAGGCAGGTAAAAACTGGAGGCTAGTCAGTTTGCCGCCGGCATTGGCAACAGAAACTTCCGTTGCCTACAGCGGATACTTCTTTAAAACACCTGGTATTTCAGATACACCGACCGTTGCAACTGGTAATTCTGGCAGCGAGGCCATGCAAAAGCTGATTGTGCAGCTTGAAGAGATCGACATACAGCTCGCCAAACCGCAAAGCCAATCACAACTAGCATCGTTAAACACATCGCGGGTGGAAGTACTCAAACAACTGGCGGCAAAGTCAACAACAGCAGATCAACGTAACAACTGGATTCGTCAGCTTGCTGACACAGTTACCGCTGCGGTCCAGACCGGAGCATTTCCAGATGGAGTGGCTCACTTGGAATCTCTTTACGATTCACTGAGGGCATCTAAAGACTCACCCAATACCGCTTACGTTCGGTTTCGCATGCTCACGGCGGATTATGGGCGGAAAATGCAGCAGCCCAATGCTGAATTTGAGAAGATACAGGATCAGTGGTTAAAAGATCTGGCACTGTTCGTTCAGCAGTATCCGACGAGCGATGATGCGGCCGAAGCAACGCTACAAATCGCGATTGGAGAGGAATTCGCCGGTGATCATCAGGCTGCTATTTCCTGGTATAGCAAGATCGCACAGCAGTTTCCAAAATCACCGCTTGTAGCCAAAGCACAGGGAGCGGCATTGCGTCTTGGTTTACCCAGCCGAATGCTGACATTAAAGGGTACGACGCTTGCCGGTGCGCCACTGACGACGGCATCAAGCAAAGGAAAGGTCACCATCGTGCACTACTGGGCGACGTTATCGCCTTCGAGTGTTCAGGATATGCTGTTGCTAAAACAACTGCAGGCAAAATATGGCTCCTCGAAACTCGCTCTTGTCG
>JBJLEE010000019.1:0-46188 GCA_045566075.1 Pirellulaceae bacterium
CTAGTGATTAAACAGGAATTCTTTCGTGTTAATCAACGCCCAAACAATATCTTCGTATGCGATCTTCGCGTCCTCGCTCTTTTCGATATGAGCGTTTGCAATTTGAGTTTCCTCACTGCTTGGCTCGCGAGCAAACGCTAACAGATAAAGCTGGCGAATCTTGTCAGCGTGATCACGCTCGGCATCCGCACTTAACTTTGCAGCCATTCCGCTACCACTTGTTAGCTTACCCTGTATCTCACTTGAATTGAGCAAGTGCAGGCTTTGTGCCAGGTTAGCTTCCGAGGATCGTTCGCATTCGCAAGCACTACTGCTTTCCGGTCGACCAAATACGGTCAGGAAGTAGCTGCTGAATCCATTATCTGGAAGCTGCACAGCACGTGTGCCAGCCGGAACGCCTGAGAACGAGGTTGTTGTACCTGTTACCTGGTCGATCGAGTCAAGCAGAACTTCAGCGTTAAGTCGCTTGGGATAGTAACGAGAGAAGTTCTGTTTATCATCGGCATTCCATTGATTCGGCTCACTGCTGAGCTGGTAAACGGAACTCGATGTAATCGTCTTAACCAGTGCCTTCAGGTCGTAACCACTCTTAACAAAATCACCAGCGAGTGCATCCAACAGTTTAGGATTACTTGCAGGGTTTGTTACTCGCATGTCGTCTTCCGGATCAACCAGACCACGACCAAAGAAGTGCTTCCAGTATCGATTCACAAGAGCTTTGGCAAAGAATGGGTTGTTAGGATCGCCCATCCATTTAGCCAGATGAATTCGTGGATCATCTTCAGTGGATAACGCAAGAGACTCCGCACCTAAGCCCGTTGGCGGTACTTGATCCCCTGTTTTTGGGTTTTGAGCCTGCGCCGTTCCAGCATTGTGGAATACACGGTCGTAATTCGGAATATCAGCTTTTTTGCGACCTACACGCGAGAAGAATGCTGCAAACCCATAATAGTCCTGCTGACTCCATCTCTCAAACGGATGATGGTGACAGCGAGCACATTGGATTCTCAGTCCCAGGAACAGCTGAGCGGTATCTTCCACTTGTGCCGCCTGATCTTTCACTTCGCGATACCAGGCAACCGCCGGATTTTGGCCTGCGGTACCGGTTGCCGTAATGATCTCTGCAACAAACTGATCATAAGACTTGTTGCTGTGCATGCTTTGACGAATCCAGTTGAAGAATCCGAAAGTAGCAAGCTTGTCATTATCATTACGTCGCTTATTTCTGAGGATAGCACTCCATTTATTGGCGAAGTAATCCGCATAGTCGGTGCTTGCAAGCAGGTAGTCAATATACTTGCTTCGCTTTTCAGGACCCTGATCCGTCAGAAATGCTTCCGCTTCAACAGATGTCGGCAGTCGACCAATAACATCGACTGTAACTCGCCGCATAAAGGTAGCGTCGTCACTAATCTGTGAAGCAGGCAGTCCGAGTTGAACCAATTTCTCAAATACAAGTTCGTCGACGAAGTTGTTAACTTTTGGCAGATTATCGACTTCAATACCTAGTGGCACGGTTGAGCGGAAAACCCCGACGTTACCTTGGTAGCGCGCCATGACTGCAACTGAACCGGTTAGCGTGCCGGTTGTTACCAGACCTTCCGGTGAAACCTCAGCCATCTCGGTATCATTTGAATCAAATGTCGTTGTTCGAGTTACGTCTTCACTTGAGCCATCGCTGTAATGGGCAACAACAGTAATCTGCTGACTACCTTCGCGTTGCATCAAGCGTTCTACGGGAAGCACTTCGATACTCGTTACAACTGGATCATCTTCATGACCGTAAGGCATGCCCTGCTCTACCCAGCGAACGAGCATTCGATATGACGGTGAATCCATCGAGATTCGAGCACCACCGCCGTGCGGCAGTTCTGCTGTACTCTTTTGAATTAACAGGCTGCGTTGCGGAGCAGCTGGGAAGAGTCGACGTCCGCGACCTTCCTTGACCAGATACTCGTAGTCTTCATCGGCTTCGAAACCTAGCAGTGAAAGACGGAATCCGTTTTGCCCACCGGATTTGCCGTGGCAGCCACCACCGTTGCAACCAAACTTTGTGAAGATCGGTACAACCTGATTAGGGAAGTTAACCGGAAGGTCAGTCACGATATTGGTGATGTTTACCTTCACCATTGCATCCTGACCCGTTTCTGTTTTTACGTGAATCGTTGCTTCACCCTCGGCAATTGGAGTAACCCAACCGGAGTTATCTACATTGACGATTCCTTCTGGCGTCGGCGTGTACGTTGCACTGCGAGAGAAATCTCGTGTCTGGCCGCTGTCGTAACGTCCCGTCACGATCAGCTGCTGTCCTGCATCGCGACCTGAAATCGTCAATACGCCGTCTACCTCACGGCCAGTGGCGATATCGATCGACTGCAATACACCAGGATCTCCAAGACCGGGAGGTACAATTTTTCCCTCCGCGTCCTGAGCATCTGAAATTACTGGAATCAACATGGTGGCCAACAGAGCGGCCAAGGTGGGCAAATAGCGATTCTTCATGATTTCCTTCCGTACGCCCCTCTTTCAAAGTGCGTTCGTGTTTCCTTCTGTAGCAACAACCCGCACGCAGCGTTTTACTGCAACTCTACGGTTCCTGCTTTTAATATAGCATACCCAAAACCGGATACATTCAGCAAACATAATCCGCCTCTAAGGTCACTTTTAGAATTATCACCATCGGCATTGTCGAGTGCAATACGACTTTGGCTATATCCCACCCCAGTAGGGGGTGACCCAAAAAGGCCATACACAATTAGTAATATGGTGTTTACGGACTTCCTATTCCTCTTGTTGTCCAAACCAGACCACGACATGTAACAGCACGTCACTTTTGGTAGTAAATAACCTCTTCGGCTCCGACACCCGACTATCCCTCCATCGGCGCAACTACCCTTTTCGCTTATAACACAAGCGCTAATAAAACACCGATTTGCTTGACCGTTATATAGAAAGCCAACCAATGAAAGTAGCTACATTTAACACCTCAAAGGGTGACATTCGTATTCAACTCTTTGAAGACTTGGTTCCCAATACTGTTGAGAATTTTGTAAAGCTCATAAAAGATGGCTTTTATAACGGCCTTAAATTTCACCGTGTCATTCCAGACTTCATGATTCAGGGCGGCTGCCCTCTTGGAAACGGTACAGGTGGACCGGGATATCAATTTGCTGATGAATTCCATCCCGAGCTAAAACACGATTGCCCAGGCGTTCTCTCAATGGCAAACTCAGGTCCAAACTCCAACGGTTCACAATTCTTCATTACTCACGTAGAAACACCTTGGCTTGACGGAAAGCACAGTGTCTTTGGGAAAGTCATTGAAGGACAGGATATCGTAGATGCCGTGGAAGGTGGTGACCTGATCAACGAGATTACATTATCCGACGAGTAATTGCTGCGGATTGCATTTCGTATCGATCACACCAAATTCAACACTTAAATCAATAGATGCCGCGTGCTGAGCCAGAAAAGCTTCACGCGGCATTTCTAATGCGCCGAGCCGAATACAGTGGTCGCTATTCTGCTGAATATCCCACAAGGTAAAGCCCTGCTTCACCAAATGTCGCCCCAACACAGCTAACGCGGCCTTTGACGCGTCGCTCACGGTATGAAACATCGATTCGGCACTGAAGTACCCTCCAATTGAAAGGCCATAGACCCCGCCAACTAATACATCCGCCTCCCAAACCTCAACACTGTGAACAAAGTCCATCTGATGTAACTCGCGATATCCTTCAATCAGTTCGGCAGTAATCCAAGTTCCGTCCTGTCCTTCGCGTGGGCCGGCACACCCTGCAATTACCGCATCAAACGCCTGATTGCTTGTGATCCGAAAACGGCCAGACCGTAACTTACGTTTCAGCCGTTTAGGTATATGCATTTCATTCGGGCGGATCACCGCTCGTGGATCTGGACAAAACCAACCGAGTACGTTTTCGTCTTCATCCACCTGAATGGGCCACGGAAAAATGCCTTGCCAGTATGCGGCAAGCACCCACCAAGGCGTTAACTCTCCGCCTATACATAAGAGTCCATGTTCATCCGCACTCATCCTATCTGGGAAGACATCTATATCTCCGAGCATTGTGCGATCGATTTTTGCCATTAGATAACTCGAATAATCGATGATGCGTCTAATTCACGCTGCATATAATAAGCTACATACCTACGGTTACCTGAATTATAGAAAAGTCCAACCAGTAACTGCATCACCACACTGGTTACTTTGTCGGCACAGGATGACATGTCACACAATTCAAACTGGAATCATTCTCCATTACCAGACTGGGCACAGACCATTGGCAGTAGCGATGACGTTAAGAATGCACGCATTAAGTCGTTACAAAACCGGCAAGAGTTCTCTCATCGCACGACCGTCGCCATTATTCGTTACCGACTCGCCCGCA
Organism: Pirellulaceae bacterium; assembly: GCA_045566075.1. Taxonomy (GTDB): domain Bacteria; phylum Planctomycetota; class Planctomycetia; order Pirellulales; family Pirellulaceae; genus UBA11883. The sequence continues at coordinate 4,410 of JBJLEE010000019.1, forward strand.
TGGCACTCACAACGGCCATCCTGCTATTACTCGGCTACGCTGCACCGTTTGTCGTCGAGCGAATTCAATACTCCATGTCCAAGGCCAAACAGCAAGCAGCTTACGACGTAGCGACCGCCACACTAAAGTCCTCGCCAACACACGAACTTTCCAAAGTCAGTGAATTGGTATCTCAGCGTGTGAGCCCAAGCGTTGTACATATACACACCGCCGGCGACTCGCCAGCGATTACCGGCCGTTACAATGCAAACATCCCGGAATCAAATCTATTCCCCTCTCGTGGTCAGGGTGCCGGCGTTATCGTAGACACCGATGGTTACATCATCACGAATCGACATGTAGTATCAAACACCGGTGCTATTATGGTTCAACTATCGGATCGCAGGAAATTCACCGCGCGCGTTGTCGGATCAGACCGCCTAACGGATCTTGCTCTGATCAAGATCGACGCTAGCGATCTCATACCCATTAGCTGGGCTTCCGACACTACGATTCCTGTTGGCACGATGGTCTGGGCCATTGGCAGCCCATTCGGTCTTCAGCAATCCATCACCTTCGGGATTGTGAGCGCCCTGCACCGAACAGCACAAATTGGAAACTACTATCAGGATTTCCTTCAGACTGATGCAGCGGTAAACCCTGGAAACAGTGGCGGACCGTTAGTCAATGACCGTGGAGAACTCGTCGGCATTAATACCGCGATCGTCGGCAATTCCTACCAAGGTGTAAGCTTTGCTGTTCCAGTGGAAGTGGTGCGTTCGGTCTATGAGCGTCTTGTTGAGCACGGCAATGTTCCACGCGGTTGGCTTGGCGTATTCTTACAAAACCCCTCCACCGATCAACTTAGGCTGTTCCAGCGACCCACGCCCGTCGGCGCCCTCATCACCGGCTTTCCTGCCACCACATCCCCTGGCCGCGAGCATGGCCTAAAAGTGGGGGACCTCATCTTACAGATTGACGACACACCAGTTGCGGATCTGGGCGCCCTCATCAACATCATTGGGAATCGTGATGCAGGATCAGTTGCCCAAGTCACGCTCGAAAGACTCCAAGGCATTTCAACCGATCCAACTGTTGAGCGAGTAACCGTGCCAGTAACACTGGGAAGTTCGCCCGCCGACTGATTGCCCGCATATCCAGGCTTACGGCTCTAATTCATCAGAAGGACGACCGCCTGCATCTGCACGACCGCTTCCTTCCAGTCGACTCTCGGCGCGAACGACTAAATCACTGTTACATAGCACCTGGCAACTCAATCTCACACCTATGAGTTCTCGTGCTGTCAGCGTTTCGGATTCAGCAGCAGTCATTTCACCTGCATCGCCTTCGAGAATCTCCACGCGGCAGGTCGTGCATTTGGACTTTCCACCGCAAGCATGAAGTTGATCAATACCTGCGTCATCCGTTAGTGCTAAGACAAGCCGTTTTCCAGCAGCGACCTCAAACTCTCCTGCTCCCTCTACCGTTAACTTTGGCATTTCCGTTTCCCTTTAAAACTGTGTTGTGTAATCTCCGCAAATCACAATCGTTGGTTATTTCCCTTGCGACAGCCATCCCATCTTAGCAATTCGTTTCATTTCCGTGTCTATATCCGTTCCCTCATAAAAAGACACCCATCCATTAAGTGTCACTGTCTTACCCGGTTCACAGTCAGGAAATTGCGGATCGCTATGCAAGCACGGACAGTGCTCATTTCCCCATGGCCGCACACACCTTTGCCAGGCAGTGAGAATCCATCGCGTATTCGTTTCATTACCGACAGCAGCCACCGGATTCGTATACACCTTATTTTCATTCGTCTGCAAATTGAACCCACCAGCCTCTCCAAGCATCACACAGTTTTGCACGACAAGCCCCGCCAACGTTTCGTCTGATTCATTTACAAGCGTCAGCCGCATTCGCACACCGTTTTGCTCGACCCACGCCTCGACAATAATCACCACACCGTTAGGTAATTGTTTCTCCATCCGGTAATTGCCACCGTCGACCAACTGCCATTCATTTTGCTCAACCGTCTTGCCTTCAAGGTCCCAGCGGGTAGGAATATCCTCGTGTGCCAGAAAGAGCAATTGCCTGCCTGTCCCTCGCTGATGCCAAATCGCTTCAGGCACGTCGATCACGACGTAACTCGTGGGGTCCCAAGGTGTGAATAAGCTTAATTTCGTTTCACGTTGTGGGCGAAATTCACCGTCTCGAAATCCAATCCGCGGATGCCGGCCTCCTGGATACGGTAACAACTCCAGCTTGCCCGGAGTATATCGGACAGAGGTCCTGTCCATTGTCTTACGAATTCGCTCCTCGTCTAATCCCGTAGCAAATCGCATTTCATCAACGGTATAGCCGTGACGTTGCATGATCGCTATCCAAAATCGCAGATCCTTCTTGCTCTCTGGCTCTCGGCTTGCGATACGACTACGACCGGACTTCATCGCACTTATGCGGTCCTGCACAACGTCCAGCGGACTCAGTGGTACCATGCCCGGGTCGACGTACTTGCGTAAATCCCGCAGTGCAATAACCGTGTAGTCTTCACGAGCGAGATACCCCATAAACTGCTCGAAGCGATCCGACGCAGTGCTTACCCAATTGTGTGCGTTATCTGGCACCCCGTGAAATTGCAAAACCGCCACATGGCCGTCTTTGGCCTGATGCACCCCCTTCAGAAAGTCATCCATCTCCCAGTCTGGACGCGCATCCCCGGCACTCGGTATCAACAGAGGATGATCAAACCCGGGCTCAAACGCCACGCCTCTGCCGTTCTCGTAGGGATACTCTGGAGATCCGCCGCGCCGAGCGAACTGGATACCGTGGTTTCGCAGCTTCTCAAACATCTCTACTGAAAATTTATTTCCCGGGTATGCAAGACTTACTGGCTTGGGGATGCCAAATCGCTCACATTGCTGATTAATCGCGTTTAACTGTTCCACGTAATTCTGTTCAGTCAGTCCAACATGATCTCTGGTGTGATTTCCAATTTCAAACCCATCTGCGTGCAGTTGCTTAATCTGCTCCCAAGTCATGTAATTCGTTTTGTCTGAAGTGAACTCAAAGCCTTCGGTAATGAAAAACGTAGCTCCGAATCCGTATTTCAATAAGATGGGGCGTACTATCTCATATTGGCTACGAACCGAATCATCAAACGTCAAAACCACGACCTTATCCGGTGGAAACTCTGCACTCCACACCGGTTGCCTCACCATCAAGACAAGCAGAGCCATGGCAAGGCACAGCAACGTTCCACCGCCTCGTTTTCCATAATTCATGTGCGATTCACGCATTTCTTCAACCATCAGTTCTATTTAAGTGGTAAACGTAACCGCACCGACGTACCCATCCCGCGATCGGTTTCTATCCACAGTTGGCCACCCATCTGTGAAGCTCTTGCCATCATCGACGATATCCCGAATCGGTCACCTGGCACTAATTCCAAATCAAACCCGATCCCACGGTCTTTGACCTCTGCACACAGCAACTCTTCTCCAAACTCGAGCGTTATTTCCGCAACCAGTGTCCCGCTGTGTTTAGAGACGTTTCGGATCGATTCGTAAAGCAATCGACCTAATGGTTCATGAAATTCCTCAGGCACCAAATCCACCGAGCCTAGCACTGAGCCTTGGATCGCCACCGACTCCACTAATGCCTCAGACTGAATCGCGAACACCAAGCTCTTGAAGTCCTGAGCCTCAGACGAATCGTAGTCCTGTTGCCCTAATAACCGACGTGCTTTTAGAATCGCCGTTTCAAGCGCCGCTGCCGCCTTGGCAATTGACCCTTCGGTCGGCTCCGGGCTCCGCAGAAACATTAATGCCGCTTGTGCATCCTGCAAGAAACCGTCATGTATATCGGCTCGCATCGAACTGTTTTCATGCTCGAGATCGTCGAGCCTCTTTTCAAGGCCGTTCACGACCACTTCCAGCGTTGCAAGCTGTTCGGCTAACAAGCTATCGCGACAGTTCTGTCCGGTTTGGTTCTCTGGATTCTCCATGACCACCTAAGATACCACATGGTAATCGGGAATCACGAACGCAAGTGCGCAAACAGATCTTTACGCACACGGGGATTAGAAATCTTCCAGATTGCGCCATCGACAAAGTAATGATGAATATTAATAGCTGATGCCACGGCGCCCATTACCATCCCATACATTCTTGCAGTATCGCTAGACATACCGATCCATCCGGGCAAGTCGAATACAATGGCGCCAACACCAATGGCCACTGCAAATGTGACGGCCGTCCTGACAACTCCACTCACAGATTCGGTCTTATTACGGTTGATCTCTACGCGTGTTGTAAACACTAAATACTGTAACGCATGTGCTAGTTGCACGATCACGAGCACTCCAAACACGTCTCGCTGAAAATACAACAAGGCATACCAGAAGTAGACTGCCAACCATGATGTGCACGCCGTAATCGGCCACCTCTTTCCCGCTCTTCTGCTCGCAGTGCGAAAAGCCATTAATCCAATTGGCAACGTAACAGCAGCAAATATCAATGCCACGATCAACAAGTCGTGAAGCCAAATGCCCATCGTTTCCTCTCGCTGTACAACATACTCCCGGACCGTCCAACCTGGCTTCACCAGCATCAAGGCAATCAATACATGCACAGCGGTCATCACACGTAGCCCGCTTCTAATCATCGCCTTTTCATTTCTGGACAGCTTTATGCCGCCGAGATAGCTGAAGGACGCCACCATACCCCATGCCTGACCGTTGTAATGCCAGGCGAGATACAATGCGGCCACCACATTCAGTCCCTCCAGCAATAATGGCCCCGCGCCGCCGACCGCATCCACTGGTGCAACGACCCCGATAATTAGTACTAACACAAGTAGCACTGGCATCCACGTGCTCGACCAACGATATTCCTGAATCTGCTCCCGCGAGTTATACAGCAATCGGTAACTCATCATGAAGTGTGGATGGTTTATCAGGGTTGATAACACAAGCAATATGGCGAGGGAGCTGAATGCCTCTGTTGGTAATAGTGAGGTCGCAAAACCTGCTGCATCGGAGCCCTGTTCCACTTGCTCTACCGCCTGCTGTAAAGCTTTCTCATAGCTAAAGGCGTTTGTCACTTCCGGCTGCGTACCAAAGAGCACAAAAAGAACAAGTATCACTAAGATGGATAATCCACCACAGAACAGCCAGTCTACGACCGGATGGATCACGTATGGCGACTTAGACGAATCTCTAGCCGTCTCATCCCGATTGGTCGTCTTTGTGCTGTTAATATCAGACATGGACTCAAATTAGAACGAAATGAAGCACTGCGTGCTGCGTCTTAAATACAGCATTGGGTTGTCGCGGACATATCAATGCAATGATGCCTTTGACAAATGTACCTCATAAATATCGCCCTTATAGCGATTTAATTCCAGCTGATAATATCTTTTGGACATCCAGGCTATCCGGCAAGGCCGAGATAATGAGCGGATTCCAAACCTTGAATGTGCCTTCGCGAATCTCATCCATGGATCGTTGCACCTTCTCCACTTCGCGGCGACCAACTTCGGCAATTTCATAAAACACATGAATAACATGCCGGTATGCGCGTGTACCACGTTTCGCCAGATAACGCCGACGTTTAATCCACCCAACAAGCATGTGTTCGTTATCCACCACGTCAGGAACATCTTCACATTCGCTTTGCGGGTCGACTTTGTTTACAAACTGCTCACCGGCCCTTGCGCCAGGCGCCAGATCCTTTTCCATAATCCGTTCCAGGCTCTCCAACGGTAACATCCTTTCGAACACCTTGTACGCACTCCACATGCGTACCATTCTCGTTAGTGAAAGATCTTCACCGTTTAACACCAGTGACGCATCTCTGGCCATGGTTGCCAGTCGTTGAGCCCGCAACTTATTCCTGTTCTCGAAACGGTGCAGTCGCCTTAAGGCACCACCGAGTTCCTGAGCGATCTGTGCTTTCATACGTGCGACTGATTGCTGATTAGAAGCAACCGCGGCAACCAACTCCGCCTTCGCTGTATCGAGTCGATATTCACCGACCGCTCTTAGAAAGTCCACTTGTGCTTCGACCAAGTAGCGCCATTGCATCAGAGAATCTTTTAAATCCGACATGAAAACCATCTCCCTAAAGGAAGGATCACGACGTCTGCCGGATTAAGTACCGCAATTATTGTGGAAGATTAACTTCCGTTTCCTTTAACGTGGGTTTAGATATACCCCAGTTTAGACAAGCTCGAAACAACGGCAATGAATAAGAAAAAGACGCCGGATAGAATCAAACCAAGTTGGATCAATAAATGTGGTCTCAGTGCTTTGGGAAGCAATGTCACATTCACCCTCCATACGTGCAGACAGCTAAAGCCCAGGGCGAAGTTGTAAATCGTTGTCGCAATTAACAACAATGTCACGGGTTGACCGAGTGAAAGCGCTACCAATCCGAAGCCAGCATAGGCCAGTAAGACTTTAAAGTAGACTCCCTTAATGGCCTTGGGATCTTTTTGACGGAGCTTGGCACTACTCGTCCAGAACACGTCCACCCAACGCCGGATAATGCCATCAGCACTCGTAGACATACTCGGCGCTAAAACGAGGAAGCCGCAGAAGACAGTCATAAACCAGAAGACTTCAGCACTGCCAGAACGGTTAGCCTTAAGCTCCTCAAGTTTAGCGATTGCTACTGTCTGTTCATCGCCTCGTGTGCTTCGAATCGCTGTATGAAGTTCATCATACTTAATTTTGTCAGCATCACTTACAAAACTCTCGGCGACACCGTCCGCCGTCATCACGGCAGCATTCCACTGACCGTCAGCTTCAAATCCACGATCCAGAAACGCCACGGACAACATACTGGGCAACGCCAATCCGAGGAAACACGCCGGCAGCCAAACGACAACCTGGTCTCTAACGACGTGCTTATACCAGCGTTTCCAGCGAGGCAAACTGGCATCGCTGACTTCAAAGACACAACCGACATGCGAAAGCTGCAAATCGAGGCCGCCAACAGCACTCGGAATTGCACCGACATGGTGCCCCATTCCCCATCCCTCATCACGCGTGTAGTTACTGATCGGTGTATTGGACAGTCCGCCCGACCCTGAGATCGCCACGAGAGCTGAAAGGAAGGCGATTAGCGTCCAATCCACTGATGGCACACCGTCACCACGCATGATGGACGAGAAGATGTTGTCTACATTATCACCATCTCGCGTACCGTCTATGTCCGCATCGACAAAGGACTTACCTTCTTCTCGAGTATTAAGCAGATACTCTTGCGGCCCATCACCTAGATCAAGAATGATTTTCTGTAAGGCCGTTTCACCATCCTCGGCAAGGACTTGATCGACAGTACCATCTCCATCCAAATCGAGCGTATAGTTACCGTCCTTAACCGCTTTACGTGCATCGGCGAGCAAATAAGTCGGCTCTTCTATATCCAGATTGCCGTCGTTATCCCAGTCTTCGCCTTCATCCAAAACACCATTACCGTTGAGGTCTTCACTGCGCTCAATCGGCACATTTCCAAACTTGACGAAGCCACTGAAGATTTCACTCCACGTCCCGGGATTCCATGTGAGGATTGCTAGAACAATAAGAAATCCGAGAACCGTGACAATCTTAAACGCCATAACATACTTCAGCGCATTAAGAATCTTTCCGCCAAATATCAGCGGTATGAGTGCACCGATGAATATCAAATACACAAACAACTGCAGAATCGTCCCTTCGGCGAGCTGCATCCCTAATAAAGATGCTGTTTTGGTACTTTCCGGGTCGGGTATATGACCGTAAATCGCCGTAAATAGTGGCGCTGACGCCGTCGCAGCCAGATACGGGAAGACGGACCCAAAATCAAAAAGCAGATACGCAAAGACCCAAAACCTTGGTCCGGGCAGTGTCCTGAACTTCCCGGTGAAAATCGGTTCACCGGTATACAGCGTATAACGACTGATTTCGATGTTGTATAAAACTTGAGAAAGCACACTGATCGTAGCCAGCCACAGCAATGCACCACCGTATTTCGCCGTCACCTTTGGCCCAACAAGCCATTCACCGCCGCCAATGGCCGCTCCACCGATAATTAGTCCCGGACCAAGCATCGACATCCAGTTCTTCAACGTAAACTTGGGCGCGTCGATCAGCTCATTCGTATCCCACTGGGGCATTTCCTTACTACCGGGATATGGCGATTCAAATGTGCCGGTAGCTGAGTTTTCTGAATTTTGATCGATTGCTTGTTCGTCTGACATTGTTGCCTGCTTTCACCGGTGAATACTGTCCGTGTCTCTGAGGGACAGCATAGGATAAGTCCGCCTTACTGCCCACTTACGCGCTAACGCATCAGCACACAGTTATTTGTTGTCGTATTATTCGTCCGTGGTATCAATACCAGTTTGCTTATGATATTCGTTTTCATCCATTTGGCCGATCCACTGTTTGATTAGCTCAATTGCACCCAGGTTCTTTACATTCGAAGCAATGTGAGGCATGCGGCCAAGTCCATCTAATGTCATCCGATGATAGATCATCGATTTCTCAGGTGCGCCCGGAATTACCAACTCTGAATCAACCAAATTGAACATCCCTTGCTGTGGCTTCACACCCACCACACCTGCATCTTCTAGATTGTAATTCACCAGGAGGGTGAATTCCGCGTTTCCACCGCCCCACTTGCGATGGCAATGTGAACAATTCGATTGCAAATAGGATCTGGCTCGCAGATTCACATCCGCGGCTTCATCGCGATAGTCCGCCAAGTCAGGCAAATCGCCGGGTGCCTCTTCCGGCGATGTCCTGAACAGTCCAACGCGATCCAGATAGTCGATTTGATTCATCTTGAAATGACCATAATCATATTCGCGATTCATCTGCATCGTCGTCACGCCAAGCACATACCGCGCGGCCATCGTGTGACACAGTGTGCACTCACTCCTGCTCGGAAAATGCCATACCTGTTTGCGTTTACCGCCTGCTGCATTGGCGTCCGTGATCGTCAACTCGCGGTCAAGTCCTTCTAGCGGCGCCAGGACGGCGTCTGTTTGGGCTTCGTTCCAAATATAGGTGTACCCCCGCCAGACTTGTGCTCCGTAGCCGTTATCCTCACCATCCATTCGCTTATGATGTAACAAACGCGTTTCCAGTCGCACCTCACTTTCCGGATTTCCAACCTCCGTTTCGATTGCAAACGTCTTTACCAACACGGTGCCATCAGGAAACCGCCAACCGGGCGGTGCCTCAGGTGGTGCCTGTGGATACGTTACGTCGTCGAAATCAATTTGGCCATCATCTGGAATTGCTATAAATCGGTACTTCTTAGCGTTGTCAGACCAAAGCGGTGAATTCACGTCGTATGGAATAACACCATCTGCGGGAAGATGATCTGCCACGGACTTAAAAAGCCCAGTCTCGCTGAGCAACCGTGGAAAGTCAGTATTTCGTTTTCCGGCATCCGCATTTTGTGCAAGTTCATATAGCTGGCCACTCACGTAGTCGAGTAAATAGACTTCCATGTCATCCGCTTCGATAAAGTCAACGATCCGGATGTCGGTATCAGCGATTGTTGCTTTCCCGCGAGCCTTGCCGCCGCGGTAACGAAATGTTGAGACCTTGCCCGTGTCAAAATCACCATAAATGTAGTTACCGGTCAGTTCCGGAAGCCGTGTCCCGTGATACACAAAGCCTCCGGTAATGGATCGAAAGTCGTGATGGTGATGTTCCACTACCGGCTCTTCAAAAGGTGCGGGCCCTTGAGGTCGCTCAGGACGAAACGGATGAGCACCTTCTCGAACGCTCCAACCATAGTTTCCGCCTTTCTTGATCTTATAGACCATTTCCCACAAGTCCTGCCCAACTTCGCCAGCCCACAAGTCACCTGTCTTCCTGTCAAAACTGAACTTCCACACCTGCCGATGACCGAATGAATAGATCTCCGGTCTTGCTCCACGTGTTTCAATAAGGGGATTGTCATCCGGGATGGCGTAGGCTCGACCACCCGACGTGTCGTCTACATCAATTCGCAAGATCGAACCCATTAGGTCGCTGACGTCCTGACCTGATTTCAGCGCGTCCGCAATTCCACTTCCATCACCCGTGGCAATGTATAAGAACCCGTCATGGCCAAACCTCAGGCAACCTCCGTTATGCCCACCTTTCAACCATTTAAATAAGACAACCTCCGATGACGGATCTGCTTTGAATGGTTCCTTTGCGCTGACCGTAAATCGACTGACCCAGCTACCACTCTCTTCCGGCTCATTCTCATTCGTTGTCATGACATAAATGAAACCATTTTCGATGAAGTTCGGGTGTGCTGCGACACCGTACACGGTGCGTTCCAGATCCAATACCTTGAACAACTCGCTGCTGGTCGTGTCCTGCGAAATAACCCGGACACCACCGTGCTGCTGCGCAACGATATAGTAGGGCGTGCCGCTGAGGCGATTGATCGCTACAGGCGCTTCAAGCTGTATCTTTCCGTAAGCTACCTTCACCTCGTATGGCAACGGTGGTTCAGGTGTACCCTTCACGCCGGATGTCGTCCATTTGACTCGCTCAATCTTCGAAGCAACATCGACGTTTGACGATTCAGCGGCAGACACATGGCTGCCATTCTCTGCAGTCTTAAAAAACGTTGTGAACAACAAAAGGCTGGCTAGGAGTCCACATGTGGTGATCATCAACAAACGAGGGCGATTGAGCATAAGTGGGATCTCCTGAAATTGATGTGGTTAAGGCCGAAAAGCATACAAGGGGTGCCTCACAACAATACGATCTATCAGTATAACTAATTCCCCACAAGCAGTTTGTTTAGGCGTGTTTTAGCGTACGCAATACTTTATTCCCAAACAACGAGATATCGATGAAGATTTACCATAATCCCCGTTGCAGTAAGAGCCGACAGGCTCTGGCAATTCTTCAGGATTCCAAGGTCGAGTTTGAGGTCATTGAATACCTGAACAATCCGCCCACAGAACAGGAGTTGAGCGAGATTGTCGCGAAGTTAGGCATAGCGGCACGCGACCTGATACGCCAAAAAGAAGATGAATTCCAACAACTGGGCGTTAAACAGGATGTACTCTCTCATGATTCTGCCATCACACTGATGGTCAATGAACCTAAACTCATTGAGCGACCCATTGTGGTTACCGACGAGCGAGCAGTAATCGGCCGACCTCCGGAAAACGTATTCGACTTACTCTGAGAGACTCAGCGACTTCGGAACCATTGCCACAGCTCGGCACCATGCCGCGCTAGCCTGAGCAATCTTCACTGGCAGGCAGCTTACAAGAAATCCATGCTTAACGGGAATCTTCTCTAGGTTTGCCAATTTCTCGATCTGGCAGTATTCGCTAGTGATACCAGCAAAATGGGCTGGCCAAATCACGTCACCGTTACCCGTTTCTTCAAAGTCCGACTTCATCGCATGAAATGGCCGATCAAGCGTATAAGCATCGATTCCGATCACATGCACTCCCTGCTCGACCAGCCAAAGTGTTCCTTCCCGTCCGAGACCGGGTTGTTTGAAGTATTCCGGCGAGTCTAAATGCTTATCACAGCCCGTTTGCAGCAAAATAATATCATTCCCAGAAATTGCATATTCCATTTCATCGAGTTGACGACGCATAAAATCAACCGTTATTTCTTTGCCATCACCAAGCGAACGCACGTCTAACAGCACTCCCGGTGCAAAACACCATTCCAATGGCACTGCATCAATACGTCGTGCCGGCACCCCGTTACTTTTTGGACCGTAATGATACGGAGCGTCCACATGCGTACCGGTATGAGTAATCGCTTCGATTTTCTCTATCGCCCAACCACCGCCATCGGACACAATCAGATCCTCCTGACTCAGACCGAATAACTCCTGCATCTGCTCGCCGCCCTGTTGATGGTCGATGTATTCAATAGTTGCAGGAAATGGCTCGCTAACCGCATTATCTGCCAACGGCACGCTTAAATCGATCAGATCATATCCGTGATTCATAATTTGCATTTTCCAAGATGACAAAAAAAACCCGTGGCCGATACTATTCGACCACGGGTGATTATCGTTTAACGAATTCGTTTTTTGAATCCGTAAAGGACTGAGCAGAACCAGCTTAGTTATAAGCCTTCATTCCATGCTCAGAAACATCAAGCCCGGCTTCTTCTTCCTCAGGTGATACACGAATACCGATCGTATTCTTGAGGAGTATCCCGACAACAGCAGTGAAGATCACAACATATCCGCCAATGGCGAGGATACCCTTGATCTGACTCAATAGCTGCTCAGTACCTGCTAGATTGCCGAAGATGCCTACAGCAAGCGTACCCCAGATACCACAAACGAGGTGTACACTTACAGCGCCAACAGGATCATCAATTTTCTTGTCGACGATGACAACGCTGAAGTAAACGAGAACACCAGCGATTCCACCGATAACCACCGATTCCCAGATAGCCATTTGGTCAGCACCGGCTGTGATACCTACCAGTCCAGCAAGGATTCCATTAAGCGCCATGGACACATCCGGCTTCTTGTCCATCACCCAGGAACTGAGTCCAGCGGCCAGGCCACCAGCAGCGGCTGCCATTGAAGTGGTTACCAACACAAGTGAAACGCTTACAGCATTGGCATTCAGTACACTTCCGCCGTTAAAACCAAACCAACCGAACCAAAGCAGGAATACACCAACGGCAACCAACGGTAGATTACTACCAGGTATAGCGTTGGACGATCCGTCTGCGTTGTACTTCCCAATCCGAGGTCCTAATAGCGCTGCCATAACAAGGGCTGCCCAACCTCCGACTGAATGAACAAGGGTTGAACCAGCAAAGTCATAGAATCCTGCACGCTCCAGCCAACCACCACCCCATTTCCAGGATCCGGTTACCGGATAGCAAAGCAATAATAGTAACGTGCTAAAAATCAGGAATGAACTTAGCTTCACGCGACCGGCAACTGCTCCCGATACGATGGTTGCACATGTAGCTGCAAACATTGCTTGGAAGAAGAAGTCGGTATACCAAGTGTAGTTTCCACCTGCATAGGCTACGGTCAAACCTTCTGCCTGTGGATCTTGTGTTATGAAGTCCGGAATGGCATCTAGCTTTAAGAAGCCACTATCTTCATAAACCAAAACACTTGGGTCAGCTTCTGATGGTTGCGGATCCGTATCATATCCCGGATACATCAGATTAAAGCCAGCCAAACCATAAGTCAGTAAGCCGATTGAAATGATCATCGTGTTCTTAAACAAGATGTTTACGGTATTCTTCTGACGGGTCAGACCGCACTCGAGACTCGCAAATCCGAGGTGCATGATAAATACCAAACAGCCTGCAAGCATGATCCAGAGGTTATTGAGAGTCCATGCAATTTCATTTTCTGCATATTCGCCCCAATAATCACTTGCGCTTCGCTCGACATCTTTCTCCGAAACATTGGAGCCCGCTGTTTCCGTCTGCATCGTGTTTTCGGCATCCTTCATGCCTTCCAACTCTTCCGCAGTCGGCTCCTCTTGGGTCTCATCGGGTACAGCGTCAGGTGCAGCTTCTTCCGAAGTCACCTCCGCGGCGTCAGAGGGTACAGAATCCTCCTGCGCAAATACAAATCCGCTACCTGTAAACAACATCATCAATGCTGCTAACCAGGCAACCGGATACGGTTTCTTGCCAGTTAACGTGGTCATTACTTATCCCTTCGTATTAATTAAGTCCATGGCTATCACTACCGACTGTTCACACGCCGTAGAGCAGGGAAACGCATTGCGATGTGATTTCTTCGGTAGCGAGAGCGAAACAAAGTCACTTATATACACAGGAGAAAGCCTCGTAACTCATCGCCGATTGCGATACAGATCGACCAATACGATTAAGAGCAAGAACGCACGTCAGGATAAGCAATAAAAAAGGATACCCTTTGAGTCTGCCAATCAATTAGCAGTTGCTCTATCGCAGGAGAATACAAAACCCGCCAATTTCTCCTAGCGGTTATTCATCCGATTGTAAGAATCTCACTCAGATTTGCTAGCATCCATACGGACAAATGCGTTTTTTTTGACAATCCAAAACGACTATTTTCTATTGGGATTGGAATTGCGAATCGGATCGTTGCCCCAAATATCTACCAGAGCGTGATATACATCTGGGTCAAACTCGCGAAGCTCTGTTCTTACGTACGGGAAAAAGTCGTTACATCCGAAGAATGCCTCAGTACACTCTGCAAAATATTCCTTGTGATTAGTCAAGGCATAATGTTTACCAACGGAACCCTGAATCTTAGTAATCGTCTCGTACTTACCGCTCTTCTTGGCATTTTCGTATGCAGCAATAACACGCTCGTCCTCAAAAGAAATTACACGGTCATGATAGGCATGGGCTAATTCATGCAGCATGACCCAAGGTTGATCCCGATGACTGCGAATAATGTTTTCGGCGCGACTAATGTCGACTGCTTTGGCCTTTTCCGGATTGTAGTTGTTGTCGATTAGCCATTCTTTTGCCGGATGATAGTGAATTGGCCCGTCCTTTCGATCACAAACCCAAATGGGCACTTCCTTAAGCTTTACGAGCTTTTCTTCCGGTACAGCTCGCGTCACTTTAAACAACTGGTTTTCTAAAATTGCCAGTGCTTCTTTGCCGACTTCCTTTTTCTCTCGATAGAGTCGCTTTTGAACATACACTTTCCAGCCGTGAATTTCCGTCACCCTATAGCTATCTGTCGGGTCATATGTGCCCGACTCTTCCGCGTGTACGCCGCATACACCAACCAGTAACAACAGCACTACACCGCTAGCAATCTTCAATCCACTGAGCATCTTCATAGAAACCTTTGGTCTTAAACAATTATTCTGTCGCTTCTTCAGCCGTGTCATCCGAATCACCATCTGGCTTGATCCCAAGTGCCTTGGCACCGGCAAACGCAATCGCAGCGCCTGCAAAGCTTAAGAGAGCTCCCAGCTTCGCTGCATTACTTACAGCAATCTGATCATCCGTGACGCCTGCCCCAGATGTAGGGAATGCGGCCGTTGTCACAAACAATGAAACCGTAAATCCTATCGAAGCAATTAATCCAATTACAAATATATGCCTGTAAGTCATTCCGGAAGGAATCTGCAGCTTAAAACACTTCTCCGAAATGAATGTAAAGAGCATGATACCGAGAGGTTTTCCAACGATTAACCCAAGCAACACCAGCCAGGTGGCCGGCCCAAAATTCTCCGCTTCCAACGGCACGCCTGCGTTTACCAATCCAAACAGCCCGAGAATGATCTCTACCGGATTCTTCCACCAATTCGTCAGCATGTTGAGCGTATCTGAACGGTGAAGTTCTGCGCGAGCAAATATTCCAAGGTCTGTATGCGCATGTGGCAAACAAGGAATGATCGGCACTAGCCCCAGAGCCGGATGGATCCCGGCTTTAAGAAAACCGACCCACGACAAGGTACCTGCGGTCAGTAAATAGATCCAGAAGTTTTGGATCCGGAACTTTCTAAACACCCCGCAAGCGGCCATGCCACCGAGCACCAGCAGCAACCATTGCAACTGAATGCCACCGTCACCCTGGGGATAGGCAACAGCCAAAATAGCTAACCCAGCGGCGTCATCCGCGATCGCTAGCAACAGTAAAAAGGCAATTGCGGGATGCCCATTTCCAAAGATCATTCGCGCCACCAGATAACTAAATGCTATATCCGTAGCGCATGGGATGGCCCAACCGCTTCCTAGTAGTGCCATCTTTCCGATCATAATGGCGCCAAGCAAATACAATCCTGCAGGGCCGACGATTCCGCCCAGTGTTGCAAGCAGTGGCGTGGCAGCTTTCTTTGGATTTGATAATGCACCACCAGGCAGCAATGCCTCCCATACCTCGCTCGCAGCGATCGCGAAGAACATCGCCATCATAATATCGTTTATCAGGAAGTGAATCGTCACACCATGGCCGTGTGATGTATGCTCTTCGCCCGAATCTGCGGCCTCTTCATGATGTGCAGCTTCCGTCACCCCATCGGCTGCTTCGTGATGCTCTCCGGTGACTGGGAAATGTACGAAGTTATCGTAACTGTCGTAATCAACATTCGCCCAGATCATTGCGCCAACGGCGCCCATGATCAGGAAAAGAGAGTTTTCAAACAAGAATGCGATTGGCTTGGGTAAACGCGTGTTTCCAGATGAATGGCTCATAGGTGTTTCTGACTTCGCCTGTTTGTTGTTTTAAGATAGACATCTTTTGCCAATGCAAGTGTGTGTCGCAAGTGGAAACTCCGCCAACACTTCCAATATTTCAAATTAGCTGAACATTGGCGTTTTAGAAAGGACACGACATTAGAGAGGACACTATGCAGCACGCTCTACCGCGATAGATTCCTCTGTCCCGGCCATCCATGCTGTTATGCGATCCCAATCCCCAACCTGATCCATATATGTATGGGGATCTCCCTTAACAGTCAAACCTTGAGATTGTGTGATCAGAACATCCGCTTCACACACCAGTTGGTGATGAAGGTCTTCAACATCCTTGCAAATCAAGATCTTACAGTCCGCCGCATCGTTAAAAGACCTTACCCCGAATCCACTCTGGTCATCGACGCAAATCACGTCAATTTCGCCATCGGTTCGCACGGAGTTAAACGGCATTCCGGATACAACATTCGCCATCCAGCCTTCTTCTACGGTGCCGTTCAGACTCATCGTCACATCACGCCAATCTCTCTTTGTTAGCCCTTGCATACACTTACTCAGGCGAACAGGACGATGGAGGTAACAGACATTTTTGCCGCGAGCCGGGTCGTTCGGTCGGGATGGCGCCACCGGATGCCATAAATGACACGTATATGTTTTGCCAATAATTGACTTCGGACGCATCCCAACAGCCCGCATTCTGGCATTCAGATCATCGTCTTCGTGGCCCCATCCAACGAATCTTTCATCGCAACCGTTGACTCGCTCATAATCCTCACGAAACAGGCCCATATTGCCGCCAAGGATTCGAGGCTTACGAGGATGCCGCATCAGTGAATAGAAACTACTACGAAAGGCTCGTTTCTTAAGCTCAAAACGCTGTCGCCATGTGATCTCGCTGAGAAACGTCCCATCATCAATACTGGCCAGATCGATGCGACTCGATTGTGCCTCACTTAACCAAACAGGAGTCTCCAGGCCTCTCACGACACCTTTACTGCGCATGTTGAAGTGCGTTGCCACGTGATCTGGTGGTACAGCGCAGTCACCATCTATCAGTAAGATGAAATCCCCTTCACTCGCCCTGACACCATCATTTCTCGTTCTGGAAAGTTCAAAGCCTCTATCTGGATGCGTCACAAAACGCACGGGGAAATCAACGGACTTACCAAACTGCTCCACAACCGCTGGCGTGTGATCGGTTGATCCGTCATCCGACACAATCAACTCAAACTTACCATCTACACCTTCCTGCTTAGCAATACTCACTAAGACGCGCTCAAGATTCTCAGGTCGGTTATAGGTGACCACGATCACCGAAATCTGTTTAGCCAACGCACTAACTCCGCAGCTACGCGATTGATATTGCGAAATATCACCGCATCACGTTAAATCTGTCATGACGAATAGGACCTCAACCGTTGAGATCATGGCTAAGTTTAGCCACAACAAAAAGATATTAACAAGCCCAGTTTCAGTACCTCATTTCCGTGAATATTCTTAACGCACTTAAACCGCTACATCGGCAAATGCCCTACAAGCTGCATGTCTATCTGCCGAAGCACAAGCTCCTGTTTTGCCCCATCGCGAAAAATGGCACCACGTCCTGGAAACATTGGATGGCCACGCTCGCGGTCGGCCAATATGCCGGCGACACACATGCATTTGTAAAGGCAAACCTCCAAATTCGGGCGACGAATCCTACCGTCGCCCAGCAGGCATTAACCGACACCCATATATTTCGCTTTTCCATCGTTCGAAACCCATGGAATCGGATCGTTAGCGCTTTTGGCAATAAAGTCGTGCATCCGGATACCTACGGTACACTCCAAAATGCCCTTAAATTATTGACCCCGCGTTCTGTTTGGAAACGGGCAACAACCATGCAGGCTATGGAGCAGTGTATCTCGGGGTTTACGTTCCGCCAGTTCATACATGCTGTGACCAGCAGGCACGGTTACACACATGATGCACACTGGCGGCCGCAGTATTTGTACCTTGGTGATGTCGATCTGGATTTTGTCGGATACTTCGAAAATATGCAAAACGCCGTTCTGGAAGTTACCCGCCGTACCGGACTGAAAGTGGATATCCAGTGCCTCAATGCAAATGCATATGCAAAAGAGATGCGCTCCGCTGATTCAGACTGTTATTGCGATGTCCCAATCGCGGAACTTCGGCAACTGCCACGCATTCCCAAACCGCACGAATTCTATTCCGAGGAACTAATCAAGTGCGTTGGCGATTACTATCAAAACGATGTTGAACGCTTTGGTTACGAGTATGACAAGGCTCCCGCGCGAGCATTCGCAGCCTAGCGATATTTAATCCACACATGGCGACTGCAAGTCGAATCCGTTGCTGTTGAACCAAGTCATTCCATCATGCTGCAATTAATTGCTATCGGTGAGATCCTGTTTGATCAAATTGACGGAAAATCAATCCTCGGGGGAGCACCCTTGAATCTTGCTCTTACCGCTCACCAGGTACTCCGGCAATATCACGGCAGCAGCATTCCGGTCAGCCGGGTCGGACAGGACGAACTTGGCGACACCGTTTTCCAAGAACTAAACGCTCGTGACATATGCGCCGACTACATTCAGCTGGATACTGCCCGCCCAACAGGCACCGCCGTGGTCACCCGCACTGCAACGGATCACAGCTTCACGATTACCGAACAAGTCGCCTGGGACTATCTCACTGCATCCCAGGCGATGAATGACTTAGCCAGCCAGGCAAGCGCAATTTGCTTTGGCACACTCGGACAACGAAGCGCAACATCCCACGCTGCCATTGATCACTTCCTACATAAGGCTTACGACGCCGTAAAACTATTCGATGTGAATCTACGACAAGATTTCTATTCACCAGAAGTCCTGCAAAAGGGACTCGGTCACGCGAACATCCTCAAGCTCAACGAAGAAGAATTGCCGACAATCCAACTGGCTTTGGACATTCCCGCCGACGATAGTCTCCAGTCATCGCTGCAAACGCTCATCGAACGATTTGACCTAGACTTAGTTGCATATACGCGAGGTAAAGAAGGTGCGACTTTATGTTCGACTGAACAATTCATGTCGGCACCACCGCCGACCCTTTCGAACGTAGGATTATCATCTAACAACCTTTCTGACAGTGTGGGTGCAGGTGATGCTTGCGCTGCGGGAATACTCACTGGCACACTGCTCGGATGGGATCTTAATCGCACGCTCAATGCTGCAAATCTGTTAGGTGCGTTTGTCGCCTCTCAGGCTGGCGCTACACCTATTATTCCAGAAACGATTCTGACATCCCTTTGAGGAGCTTTTACTAATCATTCGCGGTTTCAGCGAAGCACATTTTCACCGTATAATAACCATATCGCCACTGCCCGCTGTAAACTCCCACTTTAGAAACGCACCTAATTTGATGCCTAGACTTCTGTTAATTCCCACGGCACTGCTCGTTGCATTCGTGTCAGGACACCTCACGGCACAGGAGCCGACCGATACGTCATTCTCCGATGAGGATATCGAATTCTTCGAATCCAAAATCCGACCCTTGCTGTCCAAGCATTGTTACGAATGCCACAGTGGAAAATCAGAACCACTCAAGGGATCATTGAGGCTCGACACTCGCACTGCACTGACCAAGGGCGGTGACTCCGGTACAACCCTTAACGCAGATGACCCAAAATCAAGTCTCATCATTTCCGCGGTTAAATACCAATCTTTCGAAATGCCGCCAAAATACAAACTCGCGGCTGCTGACATCGCCCTTCTGGAAGATTGGGTCACGCGGGGAGCCCCATGGCCAAAAGAGACGGGCAATTCCGACAGTCCAGTCGGGGAGGATATCAACTGGGATTCCTTAAAAATAAAACACTGGGCATGGGCCCCCATTGCCCGTCCCGAGTTACCAAAAGATGCGTTTGCTGATTGGACGACCTCGCCTATCGACTTGTTTGTTGGCGATGAGTTAAAAGCAAATGCACTTTCCCCGTCTTCTCTGGCCACACGGCGGACCTTGATTCGTCGTGCATCATTGGACTTAACAGGATTGCTACCAAGTCCGGAACAGGTCGAGCACTTCCTGGCAGATGAAAGCCCCGATGCCTACGAACACTTGATAGAACGTTTACTCGCATCACCACATTATGGCGAGACGTGGGGTCGACACTGGCTCGATGTAGCACGCTTCAGCGAAGGCATTGGCGGTTTTAATGACAACCAGCACCTACCACACGCATGGCACTATCGCGATTGGGTCATAGACGCCTGGAATCGCGACTTGTCCTATGACAAGTTTGTGGAACTGCAGATCGCGGGAGACACAACCGGTGACTACAACAACGCCATCGCAACGGGCTTTTTCGCACTCGGGCCAAGCTATCGTTCCGATGGCGGTGACCCCGACAGCAAAGCTGCCGCACAAATTGAAACACTTGACGATCGCGTAGACACATTCTCACGGGCATTTTTGGCTCTCACTGTATCGTGTGCACGCTGTCATGATCATAAGTTTGATCCCATACCGACGCGGGACTATTACTCAATCGCCGGCATCTTCCAAAACAGTCCGCCGCATATCACCCCAATCGCACCGGCTGAACAGGTAAAGACCCGGAATGATGCAAAAACACAAGTGGACAATCTAAACAAGCAAATTGGTGACCTTGATAAAAAGATCAAAGACGCTAAAGACAATGCGACCGACCAGGATAAACAAGCACTTGAAGGATTAAAAGCACAACGTGATCAGGCTCAGGCCAATATGCCGCCCGACTACCCCAACGCTCACGTGCTACGCGAAGGTGGTAACGGGAATATGCATGTCGCACTTCGCGGAGACTTGCGCAAACGAGGTGAAATTGCACCGCGCCGATTCCTTCGACTTGTTGCTGGCGCCGAACCAACTAAATTCACAGATGGCAGCGGCCGCAGAGAACTCGCCAAAGCCGTCACCGATCGCGGTAATCCACTGACCTCGAGAGTCATCGTCAATCGCATTTGGATGCACCACTTCGGACGTGCCTTGGTAACCTCACCGAGCAATTTCGGCACTCTTGGCCAGGAGCCGTCACACCCGGAACTACTTGACTGGCTAGCATCTGAATTGATGGATAACGGCTGGTCTATAAAGACACTGCACAAGACCATCATGATGTCGTCAACCTATCGCCAGCAAAGTCAATTTCGGGAAGCAGAGTTTGCTATCGACGGCGACAATAAATACTTATGGCGAATGTCGCCACGACGCATGACGATCGAATCATGGCGAGACGCCTTACTACAGGCCACCGGTGAACTCGAGTGGCGGATTCATGGCAACTCGCATCGAGATATCGCCACGGCGCGTCAACGCACGATCTATGCCGCAACCAGTCGCAGCGGCGAAGCCTTTCCGTCTGATACGTTTCTTAGGCTGTTTGACTTCCCAGTCATGCGGGCGACGGTTGCACAACGCCCCTCATCTACAGTACCACAGCAATTCCTGTTCCTAATGAACAGTGGATTTATGATTCAACGCGCAAACCAGTTTGTCGATCACCTTCACCGCCATGCAACAGACGACATCGAGCGGGTCAAACAGGCGTACCGACTCTTATATGCGCGCCAACCTACCGAAGAAGAAATCACTCTAGGAGTTAATTTCCTTGAGGCTAGCGCCGGTGCAGACGATGTAAAAATAAACCGCTGGGTTCAGTATGCACAGGTCTTATTAAGCTCAAACGAATTAATGTTCGTACGTTAATCAATACCAAACTCGGATAGAATAAACGCACACAACATCTCAAACTGAAGTGAAATAACATGCAACCGATTCGCGATTTCAAACCAGAACAATTTGGCTTAAGCCGCCGTCAAATGCTCCAGAACATGGGGGCTGGTTTTGGCTCGGTTGCACTGGCTGACATGCTCGCACCAAGTGCCACTGCAGCGACGTCACCGCTCATGCCTCGCGCTCCCCACTTTGCCCCGAAAGCTAAACGCATCATTCAGTTGTTCATGCCTGGCGGGCCATCACAGGTTGACACGTTCGACTACAAGCCACTAATCGCAGAAAATGCAGGTCAGCGGCCGGAATTAGTCGATCGAAAGTCGTTGCGAAACACGAAGAATGGCCTCATGCCATCGCCCTTCGGATTCAAACAATATGGCAAGGACGGGATGTGGATCAGTGACCTGTTTCAAAAAACAGCCAGCCACGTAGACGACTTGTGCTTCATCCACTCCATGCACACAGACATTCCCGAACATGCTGGTGCGATTCTCATGATGAATCTGGGACATCTGCAACCCATACGACCAAGCATGGGATCATGGCTCGTCTATGGCCTCGGCAGCGATAACCAGAATCTTCCCGGTTTTGTGTCAATGAGTCCGCGTGCCCAAGCACGCGGTAAAATGGCAAACTACGGTAATGCCTTTCTACCCGGTGCCTATAGCGGCTGTTATGTAAATATTCAACAAATGCATCCTGACCGGATCATGGCAGATCTGAAAAACAATTACCTGCCGCGTCTGGCTCAGCGTGAACAAGCAGATCTACTCACTCAGCTAAATCGAATTGATCTGGCGCGACAAGAATCTGACTTGCAGCTTGAATCCAGCATTGAAGCGATGGAAATGGCATTCCGAATGCAATTTGCAGTGCCGGAAGCATTCGATGTGTCAACGGAAACGCAAAACACGTTGGACATGTACGGCGATACCGAATATGCCAAAGGTTGTTTGCTCGCCCGAAGGTTGGTCGAACGTGGTGTGCGCATGGTGCAGTTGTCTCTCTCCATCGATGGATATGACATTGCCTGGGACACTGGACACGGTGATATCGTCGGTGGCCACAAACGACTTGCTGATGCATGTGACCAGGGCATTTCTGCCTTGCTGACTGATCTTAAGCAGCGTGGCATGTTCGAAGACACACTTGTCATATGGGGTGGAGAGTTTGGCCGGGCTCCAACGAGTGAAGGCCAAAAAGGCCGCGACCATGACCATTATGGATTCACTGTGTGGATGGCAGGAGGCGGTGTTAAACCAGGTTTTCAATACGGAGCAACGGATGATTTCGGATTAACCGCCGTGGAAAACCGTGTGCATGTGCATGATTATCATGCAACGCTACTACACCTGATGGGGTTAGATCACGAACAGCTGACTTACCGTTACAGCGGTCGCGACTTTAGGCTCACAGACGTGCACGGCGATGTTGTGCATGACGTCATTGCTTAACGATTCTGTGCAGCGATTAATCCGAAACCATCAAGTCTGAGAACTTGGCCCGCGCCTTGGCTACTTTGTCGCCCACTACGAATACACAGTATTGTTGTGCCGGATTTTGATTGAAGTAATTCTGGTGATACGTTTCCGCAGCATAGAACACTTCCAGTGGTGAAATCTCCGTTACGACCTGGCTTCCATATACGTCCGCCGCATCGATGTCCTCAATAACTTGCTTCGCAACGGTTTGTTGCGTTTCGTCGTGATAGTAAATGGCACTGCGGTATTGTGTACCAACATCATTTCCCTGCCGATTGAGCGTTGTCGGGTCATGTGTGAACATGAACACCGTCAACAATTGACCATATTCTAATTGCGCTTCGTCAAATTCAATTTGTACTACCTCTGCATGGCCGGTCGTGCCGGTGCAAATCTCTTTGTAACTGGGGTTTACGGTATCTCCGCCTGTATATCCGCTTGTCACGGATATGACACCTCGCAGCCTCTGAATAACGGCCTCAACGCACCAAAAACATCCACCACCAACCGTTGCAATCGCCATTTGTATCACCAATTATCTTCCAACCACCGCATACATTCTTCAAAGCGTTATAATAACGACCCACAACCCGCATGCGAATCCGCTCGCGACCGAATCCTTGTAATGCTCACTAGAATTGGACTGATACCTCCATGCTCAGCCGTATACAACAGATCCTCGCCGTTAGCTTTATTCTATTCATAAGCAATTCCTCTGCGATCGCCGAGAACTGGCCGAGCTTCCGAGGCCCTAATACCAATGGAATCACAGCGAGCAAACATCTGCCGTTAAAGTGGGATGAGAACACCAACGTCAAATGGAAAGTAAAAACTCCAGGCTACGGTCACTCATCACCTGTGGTTTGGAAAGACCAAATCTGGATGGGTACTGCAATGGACGACGGCCACTCGCTGCACGCCGTCTGTTACGACCGAACAGGCAAATTGCAACACAATGTAAAGCTATTCACGGTGACGGATCTGCAAGCCTCCAATGCACTGAACAGCTTCGCATCTCCGACGCCGGCGATCGAAGATGACACCGTATATGTTTATTTTGGTACTTATGGTGTTGCCGCAATAGCGACTGACAATGGAGAGGTTCGTTGGAAGCGAGCGAACATCAATTTAAATCATCAGGAAGGTCCTGGATCGTCGCCGATCTTGTACAAAGATCTACTGATCTTCCATTGCGATGGCTATGACGTGCAATTCATTACGGCTTTAAACAAAAAGACTGGTGAAACCGTCTGGAAAACTAAGCGTTCGATCGATCTATCCGGTGTTGGCAATCACGCGAGAAAAGCCTTTGTCACGCCGGCTATACAGAAGATCAATAACTCCGATTTGCTCGTCAGCCCGGCTGCTCAGGGTTGTTATGCATATAACCCGAATACCGGCGAAGAAGTATGGAAAATTGCGTACAGTGGATTCTCTGCTGTACCGCAACCTGTTTTCTCCGATGGTACCGCATTTGTCATTACCGATTTCGGCCGACCTGAGATCTGGGCACTGAATTCGACAGCAAAAGGAACGCTCGCTGATGGCGACGTCAGCTGGCGCTATAGCATGTCCTGCCCATCCACCCCATCGTTGACTGTCGTCAATGGATTGATTTACTTTGTCGCTGATAAAACCGGCGTGGCCTCGTGCATAACCGCAAAAACGGGTGAACTCGTATGGCGCAGTCGCATTGGCGGTTCGTTCAGTGCTTCACCCATTGCCACAGATGAACACATCTATTTCTTCGATCGCGATGGCACAACCACTGTGGTTAGGCTTGGCGATGCGTATGATGTCGTCAGCCAAAACAAGCTCGAAGCAGGTTGCATGGCTTCACCTGCAGTTGCCGACGATGCGATTTACATCCGAACAACTTCACACCTCTACTGCATTAAGAAATGATACTCCGATCTCTGCTAGTATTTTGCATCCTTGTTATCAGCCCGTTGAATGCTGATGAAATCAGCTTCAAGGCAAACGACGGCGGCGCCACGATCCACTTGGAGGGAACACCGTTTGCCACGTTTGTACATACCGAATCTCCGGTTGGCCGACCTTACATCTCCAATGTTTTTACGAGCGACCATGTGAAGGTCACTCGCAATCATCCAACGACCAAAGACGATCCGGATGACCATCCGCACCATCAAGGAATATTTTTCACTTGGGGACAACTTAACGGTGTGGATTACTGGCATATGCGTGGCCAAACGGTACATGACCGTTTTCTTAAGAAGCCGACTGACGGTAAAATCGGATACTTCTCGACGCGCAGCTATTACCTGGCCGCTGACAACAGGACGAGAGTCGCCCGTGAAGATGCAACGTATACGTTTCGCAAAACACCTTTCGGCATTCTCATCACACTGCAAGCAACGGTCACTGGCGAATCCGAATCAGCCGTATTCGGATCCAAAGAAGAAGGGGGCTTAGCCGTCCGCATGTCCAAGGATCTGACCGTCGCCGCGGGAGCATCCATGACCGACGATGAAGGGAGAAACGGCGGCGATCAAATCTGGGGTAAGTCGTCCAAATGGGTCGACTACGCAGGAACTAAGAACGACCGATGGGTGGGAATCACTCTTTTCACTAACCCGGCCAGTTTTCGCAAGTGTTGGTGGCACGCACGGGATTACGGATTGTTAGCCGCCAACCCGCTTGGTCCACTTAACGACCCAAAGCAATCGGTGGTGCTCAAGAAAGGCGAGGCCTTCACCGTGCACTACGGCGTGATGATTCATAGCAACTCTGACCAAAGTAAATACTCGCCCGCAAAAGCGTATGAGTATTACCTCTCTCAGATGCCTAAGTAATACAGCCAGTGGTTGTTACGGCATTAAGCCTGGAAAGGCTGACGCCACGTCCAATTCGTCGTGCGTCCGCTCCTGCCAGTCAAGCAACTTTGCAAATAGCTTCTTTTGGATTCTGATCGTCTTCTTATCGTTAATCAAATCTTCTTTTTCTGATGAATCCTTACCAAGATCAAATAGCCTCGCGACCTTAATCGTCGGATACACGATCAATTTATATCCTTCATACGTAATGCTTCGCTGGACCCCTAAATAGGCCCCATAGATAGCATCGTAGTAGGACTCCGTACGGTCTCCGGCCAAAAATGGCGTCAAGCTGTTGAATTCAACATGCTCGGGCTTCTCTACTCCGGCCCACTCCAACGTCGTCGGCATCACATCCTGAAGGAAGATCGGTGCATCAAGTTGCTTTCCTGCATCCACTCCGGGCCCCACCACCATGAAGGGCACACGCAAACTATGGTCATACATATTTTGCTTTCCCATTAAACCGTGATGACCTACTGCCAATCCATGATCCGCCGTAAACACAATGTATGTATTATCCAGTTGATCAGATTCCTCGAGGGCTTTTAGAATCCTTCCAATTTGCACATCCATATGCGTAATGATCGCATAGTACTCCTGTCGATTCACCTTGACCGCATGTTCGGTGCGAGGAAAAGGAGCCAGACTCTCATCACGTTGCTTGGTACCCAATGCAATTGCATCTTTATGGGGATAAAACGGTAAGAAGTTATCAGGAACAGCGATCGTATCGAGAGGATATTTATCCACGTATTGCTTTGGCGATTGCCGAGGGTCATGCGGCGCGTTGAACGCGATGTACATAAAAAACGGATTGTCTTGCTCGGCTGCATCACCTAAGAATCCGATTGCATCATCCGCAACGACTTCACTCCAGTGTTTGCCGCCTTTCCAGAATCCACCCCACTGTGGATCCCACGGAAGCCATGTCTTATCGTCTTTACTTTTGGGACGGTAGTATCCTTCCTTTACCTGATTCGGCATTCCACCACGCACATGAGCAGCGACATCAAAAGCCTTTGTCGCATCCGCCCGTACATGCCACTTGCCGGTCATGTACGTCTTATATCCGGCACCCTTCATGTATTCCGACCAAAACCGTCCCTCAACGCGTTCCTGCTCGGTCTTACCGTAAACCGCGTTTGCATTCCAAATAAAGCGGCCGGTATTGAGCATACAGCGACTGGCAACACATACGGCTCCACTCCACGATCCCATGTTGTAAGCATGTGTGAATGTCGTACCACGTTTTACCAGTGAGTCCAGATTTGGCGTCTCAATCCGATCATGCCCGAGCGCATGTATCGTCTCGAAACTCTGATCATCTGCAAAGATAAACAGCACATTTGGTTTATCAGCAGCTTGGACTGGCATGCCGATCAATAACAACAAAAACAACGCAGTACGCATACTTATTCCTTTGTTTTCACGAGTTGAGAGTTTCAATATCAACTACGAGCCAGGTTAGTCTGCCATCACAACCACCAACTAGTTCTTTATGAACATCGCTGATTCACTATTGCCACGACTAAGTAGAAATGCCAGCAGATCCAACACTTCTTCTTTATTTAACGTATCGAGCAGTTTCTCCGGCATAAGCGATAGTTTGGATGGCGTTATTTCATCAATGTCATCTTCATCCAATTCTGCTACCTTGTTCGCGTCCACCGCGTCAAGCAGAACGGTGACTTTGCCGCCAGATTCACTGGTGACACGGCCAGTGATTACGTTCCCATCCACCGTCAGTATCTGCATCGCTCGATACTGATCCGAGATGACCTTACTCGGTACAACGATCGCTTCTGCAAGTTCCTTGTGGCCAAAACGACCCGCTAGATTTGAAAGATCCGGACCCGTCGCGCCGCCATTACCTGCAAATCGGTGACATGATCCACACTTGGCAGCCGCAAACATTTTCTTGCCATTTTCAAAACTGCGATTTACCAGACCATCGTCAACAAGACTCACCAGATCCTCAACTGCCCAGGCTTTCCCTGGCCCCTGAGCCTTCGGTAAATCTTCTTCTTTTGGTGGTGGAGCGATCACACTGCTATCGAGTGCGACTCTCTCGGCTTCACTTGCGTTGGCCAAAGCCTCTGCCTGGATATTCAAAAGAAACCCGGTATAACTCGCGCCACCACTTTTGGCACTTGCATCTGCGAGCCATTGGAAGTACTGACGGCGTTGCTCCAGTGTCCATCCAAATTTCATATTTCTCAACACCAATGCATAATGCACTTTCTGCAACTCCGGAGAATTGGCCAGCATGTTGGCGACTGTGGACCCGTACCCAGTGTTGCGAGAGAGATACTCGGGGATGTTAATCTCTCCTGCCTCTGACTCCTCCGCAATCAACCGCAAGGCCTCATTAATCACAACAGGGGAATCAAGGTAGACGAGTACTCGGCTCAGTTCCCGATCTAGTTCATTATCGCCACTTGGGAAGTGCTCTTCCAATGCACCAGCAATTTCCGCCTTTACTGAAGTAGATGATTCTCCCAGACGCACAAATGTCAGAGCATAAGCTCGAAGAAGTGCAAGTTTGCCTTGTTTGCTGAGCTTTCCTATATCGATCGCTGACAACTTCTCGATGGCTGGAATCTGAAAGTTCTCACTGCCCTGTCGCGCAATTCCTATGACGCCATTAATCACGGCAACTGGATCCTGCATGGCCAATACACCTATAGCCCACTGTTCAACAGGTTGTGACTCCAAAGCTATCCTGGCTGCGTATCGGATAAACCGATCCTCGTTGCCTAGTTCCCAAATTGCAGCCGGTACTGCTTTTGGATTCTGCACACCATGAAACGCTTCAAGTTCATGCCGCAAATCACGCATTGGTTTGTATTTATCATCATCCCAATTAGGCGCAGCCGTGGACTCCTTGCCCTGGTAAGACACTCTATACAACGCAGATTCCGCGCCTCGACCACCAATGGTGAAGTACATATGGCCATCAGGGCCGACCGCGACGTCCGTAAGCGGCAACGGTGCACGGGACACAAACTGCCGCTTCTCTGCAGTGTAGGTCGATCCCTTTGGTGTGAAATGGATGGAGTAAATTGTTCCAAACGTCCAATCCAGGATATACAAAGCCTTTTGATAATCTGTTGGGAATTTTGTGCCCGTACCAAACACGACACCTACCGGAGATCCCGGACCAATGTCCACGGCCGCTGGAAGACTGTCTTCGTAATAGGAGGGCCACTTGCCAGTACCGCTACGCCACCCAAATTCGCTACCACTTGCTACATGAACAACACGGGTTGGCCGGTACCATGGTGTCCCCATATCCCATTCCATGTCGGCGTCATAAGCAAACATTTCGCCATTCGGTGCGATATCAAAGTCGTATGGATTACGGTAGCCAATACTGACCATCTCCCAATGGTCACCTTCAGGATTCGTCTTGGCTATCCAGCCACCAGGGGCGAGTTTACCTCTGGCATGACCACGCGCATCCCACTGACGCGGCAGCAAATGATCCTCTGACCAATTAAGGGGTACACGGCTCGCATCCGGAGACCCAGGCGGATCTGTATGATTACCCGCGATAACGTAGATTGACTTACCATCAGGGCTCAATCGCAGTGAATGTGGACCATGCTCTCCACCGCCTCTGAATTCCTTGAGCTTAGAAAACGTGTCAAATTGATCGTCTCCGTCGGTGTCCTGCGCCCGATATAAACCACTTCCGATGCCTCCATTTATGGAAACATATAGGCTATCAAACGCATAAAGAAGACCTTGAGCACCGCTGTAGGGTGTCTTTAGCTTTTCAATCTTGGTTGCCTGATCTGAGCCGACCACCGCTGGCGTTATACGATATAGCCCTTTATTTCCTTGATCACTCGCAATTAAACGTCCCTTGTTATCAAACGTTATCGCTACCCAACTTCCGTGTTCGCCTTTAGGAACCTTGTAAAGCAATTCAATCTGGAATCCTTCCTGCACCATGAATACATCGCGAGGGATGTCAGCAAGCAATGTGGTCGATGCTTTATTGGATGACTTGATGTCGCCCCATGGGCCTACACCATATTCTCCATGGGCAATCACTGACTGCAGATCGCTGCCATCCGCCGTGCGACTTGCCTTCCAATCTTTACCACTAAGGACATAACGCACCTTGCCAGCCTTATCCTGCAACGCTAGCTTCAGAATCAGCCCGGCGACACTTCCCTCATTGTTGCAATCTACCATCAGCTTATTCACACCCGGTTTCAGATTTTTTTGCACGTCGAGTATTACAGGACGTGCCCAATCGTTGCTGCTGGCAACACGCTGTCCATTCAAGTACACCGTCATCTTGTTATCACAACTGGCGAACAACTCTGCCTGTGCACTGGCACCTTCGAATTCATAGAACAAGAACCATCGGTCACCATTTTTACTTTCACGCGTAGGCCAAATCCAACTTGCCTTGGGGCCTTTATCAGTCAGGCGGTCACCTTTGGGTTCTTCCTTGGTTTGACCAAGGATCTTGTCATACTCACCGCCTTTGTGAACCTGTGATTCAACCACTACAGGCTTTTGTTCACGCACATCAGTATCTTGAGCAGTCGTTGTTTGTACGAGCGTACAAATCGAAAGAAGAGCGATAACAAGGGACTTCAGTTTCATCAATATTCTCGCAAGGACAGTTGTTACTCAGTCATTCAGCACGTATTCTAGCAAATCATAGATCGAATTCATTCCCCTGTACCCTCTGTATCCCGAAGGACAACAAATGCATCTGATTCGAGCATTCCTGCCAATCTCACTTTTGTTTCTCGTCTCATCGCAAACGCATGCCCAATCACAGTGGCAAGAGAGTGGAATATTCGAAGCGGGTGCCGAGGTAATGCATCTAACGACCGAAGGAGCTGGTGAGGGCCCCGCGTATCATCCGGAACTAGGGCTTCTCACTAGTTTCGGACATGTTTATCGGTATCAGGATGGTAATCACAGCATCTACAAAGAGAATCTCGGCACAAATGGGCTAATGTTTGATTGGGAAGGCAGATTAGTCTGCTGCCAGCCTTCCAAACGCAGAGTGATTCGTTTTGAACTCGACGGAACGCTTACTGTATTAGCCGAGACATTTAACGGGCAGCCATTTAATCAACCAAACGACCTGACGATCGATAAACAAGGTCGCATCTATTTCACAGACCCCAAATACGGGCCAAGAGAGGATCTCGACATTCGTGACGACAACGGATTACCAATCGAAGGTGTTTATAGAATTGATGCTCCGGGCAAAATCACCCTGGTTATTGCACACGAAGTAGATCGTCCCAATGGATTGATCATCACCCCAAATCAACGCCACATGTTTATTGCAGATAACAATAACAACACCATCGGTGGCTCACGTAAACTGTGGAAATTCAAGATTGCCTCAGATGGTTCACTCGATCTATCGAGCCAACAGATGCTATTCGATTGGGAATCAGGCCGTGGGCCGGATGGCATGACGCAAGATGACAAGGGCCGCATTTATGTTGCCGGCGGTCGAAACAAAGCGGTCCCAACCTATGAAGACACTAAGTATCCTGCCGGAGTTTATGTATTCTCACCGAACGGAAAGCTACTAACGATCGTCCCAATTCCACACGATGAGACGACCAATTGCGCCTTTGGCGGCGAAGACCTGCGGACACTCTATGTGACCGCTGGCGGAAATCTTCACAGCGTAAGAACAAAACGACCTGGCTGGTTGCCATTTCCGCGACTTAGGCGATAGCAAAATCGTCACTCATTGTTTTGACAATTAGCGACGGGCTATGCGAGTAACTTTTCGATCGGCCCGGCGCCGTTGCCGATGGTGAACGGGCGGCCGGTCGGAGAGAATATCTCATCTTCAAACGGCAATCCCATTGCAGCGGCAATCGTAGCGTTGAATTCCTGCACACTCATGACTTCATCTTCAACGTAAAACGCATCTCCGTCAGTGGAACCATAAACTTGTCCACCTGCGATGCCCGCTCCGGCTAACATTCCGGAAAACGCTGCCGGATGATGATCACGCCCGGCGTTTACATTAATATTGGGCTTGCGGCCAAATTCCGTTCCGATCACGACCATGGTTTGATCAAGCAAACCCCGTTCTCTCAGGTCACTGATGAGTGCACCAGCCGCCTGATCCAATTCTCCACCACGTGTCGGCATTGTATTAAAGATATCTCGGTGCATATCCCATCCGCCCGACTGAACCTCGACGTACCGCACACCGGATTCAATCAATCGTCTGGCCAACAAACACCCTTGTCCGAACCGATTGGCACCGTACTTTTCCTTCACCGCATCAGATTCAGTGTTGATATCAAACGCCTTGATGTCCTCACTCTTAAGCAGCGTCACGGCCTCCTGATATAGAGCGTCATAGCCGTTGACTTTTGAATTATTTTGAGTGACGTTTCGGAAGTTACGATCAAAGCCTTGGCTCAATTTCAATCGACGATTAAATTGCGAGTCCTTTAGGTAAGCAGGTCCCTTAGTGTCCTCGAGTCCGCGTGCCGGATCGGCAATCGGTACCGGTGCATACTTTGTCCCTAAATAACCTGGCCCCTCGCCATCGCCACCAACGTGCACGGTCGACGGCAAAGTCTTACTAATACGACCATCCAGCAGTTGTATCCAGGACCCAATCCCCGGATGCTGCGTCGTAGCGATTTCCTTGTAACTGGTGTGCATGAGATATCGCGCCGGGCCATGTGCGCCCGTTTCCTGTGTCAATCCGCGAATGACCGCCATCTCACTTGTGAGTTTTGAGAGATTCTTGAAGCTCTCACCAAATTTCACGCCAGCTATGGAGGTGTTGACTGTCCCGGTCTGCCCCTGGTTCTTACTGCCGGGCTTAGGATCAAAGGTGTCAATGTGCGACATTGCACCAGCCATGAACAGATATACAATCTGCTTTGCCTTGCCGTTTGAGGCTGCGGCGAATGCTTCTTCACTGGACAAAACATTTACGCCTAGTAGCGCACCTGCGGCCATTTGAATGAATTGACGTCTGTCAGATCCGCTCGTTGTTGCCAAACTCGTTTTCATTTTGATACTCCTAAGCCTAACTCAGCTCATCTCTCTGTTTTCTCTACTGTCGATGAATCTGCTAAACGCGATACAACAGCACGTCCCTACTGAATGAACAAGAATTCTCGCGTGTTAAGCAATGACCAAATCACGTTTCCGTACCCGAGATGGCCTTCACCATTCTTTGCGTTGTATTGTATTTCCTGTAACGCAAGATTTCGCTCCGATGTGGTTGGATAACGCCCGAGGATACTCAGGAATATCACTTGCAACTGGTTGGTACCGCGTGACCCAATCACTTCCCGGTGCATGACGCTACCCGCCTCGAGGATCATGTGAGTGACAGGACCATTGAACAGCGCTAGTAATTGTGGCACTGTTCCGTCCACGGTACTGTCACTAATAATTTGCCTGTCACTTTGGCCGAATTGCCTCAGAAAGTGACGTCGCGGAAGTGGTTGTGGCAACTCTGAGGCACGACGCAAAGTGAGTCCTCGGTAAGACTCAACCCTGTCGGCCGCTCGGACGTCTGCCTCTGCCTTAAACACCTGCTCCACAGCATTTTGCAACTGCAACGATGAGAGATCCGGCGAGATATTTAGTGCAACCAGATAAGCTGATTCATCAGGTCGTTGATATAGATGGGGCTGCGGCATGATCATTACCATAACTGAATCCCACACCTGCTCCGCCGTCATCCGTCGCAATACCGGCCCAGGGAAATAATAGGGTTGCGTGAGATCTATATCACCGTATGTTACTTGCCGCTGATAGGTCCTGGTGTGATATATGATTCGCATGAATTCCTTCATATCGAAATTCAGCTCTTTGATCTTTGCTGTCAAATAATTCAATAGCTCTGGATTAGAGATGGGCGTGTCGGCCATCAGATCATCTTCCGGCTCAAAAATACCAATCCCGAAAGCACGTTTCCATAAGCGGTTCACAAGGGTTTTCGCAAATCGATCATTGTCCTTTGATACAATCCAACGCGACAATTGCTCTTGGCGCGATTCACCTTCTTTTGCTTCAGGAAGCGAACCAAACAGCACGGATGGTTTTACAAGCTGTCCAGGTTTGGCGTCATCATACACGTAGTCGTGCGGAAACTTAAGTTGGGCGGCTGTCTCCGTTACACCATATCGATTCCATCGCTCGATCTGCCGCATCTTGCCAGCTTCCCGACTTCGCTCACCGACAATTTTAAGTGTGTCTTTCATGTTTTTTTGCCCCCACTCAGTGCGAGGTAACGATGTTCGCACACCGCCATCAAAGGCCGCCAATTCGTAGAATTGCCGCTGTGTCCATTTATCAAATGGATGATCGTGACATTGAGCGCAACCAATTCGTGTGCCTAGGAATACACGGATCGTATTATTCAAATGATCAAGCGGCATTCCAAAATCCCGCAGTCTGTAGCCTGCTGCAGGATTGTCATAAACCTGCCCTCGGGCCGTCAGCATCTGATACACCATTTTGTCCCATGCTGTGTTCTTTCTGAGCTCTCCCTTTACCCAGTCTGCCCACGGCCGAATGTACGTGTTTCCGCCAGAGCGGTCCACGATTCGCAAGACGTCTGCCCAGTAATTGAAGGCGTGACTTGCATAACCCGGGTGATTGAGCAAATGATCTATCAACACCTCCACTTTGTCACTACGTGAAGAACTGAGGATTTGAAATGATTCCCGACCGCTTGGGATCGTGCCGATGATATCCAGATAGAGCCTTCGACTGAGCTGTGCATCATTGGCCATCGGATTGGGGCGCAGACCTTCTGCCTTTAGCTTGTTCTCGATAATGGCATCAATTTGAGTCGCCGCAAGCTTGACTGCGTTCTTCGTCTTTGGATTGACAGGCTTGACTGGGATTTGCGGTGCAGACTTACCGTCCTGATGAGGCAACTTGCTCTTGATCTGTTCTTGTACGTTCTGTGGTTTGTTCTGATTCGGTTTCTTCTGAACACCTTTAGGAACAGGCTTACTTTGCGCAACCACACTGCCGTGAACTAAAACAAGGATCCCCAGAAATACTGCAATGACCGATTTACGACGCATCATATCTATCAAAACCATTAACCATATATTGAATTGCGAATTGCAAACAGGAAAAGCCAACCACCACTCAAATGCCGTGCATTTAGATGGCCAGACGCATAAGCGTGTGTTTATTATACGACTCAATTCGTTCAGGAAAGCTCCAATTCGGGTTTTTCTAAGAGGCTAGGCCAGAATTATCGTAATTTGTAGTGATTTCTATCCCACCTATCAATGTTTGGTAAATCACACAATACCGCTCTGTGAGAGATAGCAATTTGGCAATCGCCTCATCATCAGCGTCACAATCAATCTCAAAGCCTAGCCGAATCGAGGTGATTCCTACAGGAGTTTCACGCTCCACGCCTAACGTCCCTCGAAAGTCCATGTCTCCTTCGGCGGTTATCCTTGCTGATCTAACTTTTATCCCCATCGCATGGGACACTGCTTGAAAGGTAACTCCCGCACATCCTACCAATGACTCGAGCAACATATCCCCGGAACATCCTTCCGTTCCGTCTCCGCCAGCGGCAGGATGCAAACCTGAAACTAACTCCCCTACGTGGGTTGGTATACGAATCGATAATTCATCAGGGACTACCTCGCCAGAGACTGAAAAAGTGACACATGCTGATTGAGGATCACTTTTGTACTTTTCCTTTAGAGGTGCTTGCCGCTCTCTGGCTTCCGTTGCTTTCATCTTGGTTGCTCCGTATTTAGGATTTTCATCATTTGCTGTCTCATTCGTGTTCTACTTCATAACACCCAGTTTGTGCACTAGTACTACAGGACAACTGCCATATATTGAGTGTTCAAATGCAGAACATATTCGAAGAAAAGCTCTATGAAACATTCAACGATCTCCTATTTATGTAATGTGCAATATGGTCCGGGATCACGTGAAGATCTTCCTGAACTCCTGAGCCAGCTAAACATCACCCGGCCACTTCTTGTGACGGATGAAGGTGTCATAGCAGCAGGAATCCCAGAGCAACTACCAGGGTCAGCCTCGGCGGTCTTTTCCGGCATCCAGTCAAACCCAAGTGAAGCGAGCGTTCTCGCTGGGCTGGATGTTTTCCGTGCCCATGATTGTGATGGGATCATCGCTCTGGGAGGTGGCTCACCAATTGACTGTGCAAAATGCATTTCGCTACTTGCCACGCACGAAGGTACTCTTGAATCATTCGCCTTTGCTCACGGTGGGAATGAGAAAATAACTGCGAACAAACCGCCACTCATTGCGATCCCAACAACCGCAGGCACCGGCACCGAAGTCGGCCGGGCCGGACTCGTTACGATGTCGAGTGGCTCTA
Source organism: Pirellulaceae bacterium (assembly GCA_045566075.1). GTDB lineage: Bacteria > Planctomycetota > Planctomycetia > Pirellulales > Pirellulaceae > UBA11883. The sequence continues at coordinate 40,992 of JBJLEE010000019.1, forward strand.
AACTCGCTATTGTCTCGGCACATCTCTACCCCAACTGGTCGATTTGTGATGCGGAGCTCACACTAGGATTGCCGCCGGGACTGACAGCTGCCACCGGTATGGATGCCATATCGCACTGCATCGAAACGTATTGCAGCCCACGTTACAACCCGGTAGCGGACGCCATCGCCATCGATGGTCTGGTTCGTGCTGTGAACAACATCCGAACCGCGTACCATGATGGCTCAAACCTTGAGGCGAGATGTGAAATGATGATGTCCGCCACACAGGGAGCCCTTTCGTTTGCCAAAGGACTCGGTGCCGTCCATGCCGTCAGCCATCCTCTCGGAGCCTTGGAGGACCGACGTCTTCATCACGGTACGTTGAATGCAGTACTCATGCCCCACGTCATTCGCTTCAACGTCGAGAGCATTGAATCACGTATTGATGACATGACCAACGCACTCGGTCTTTCATCCGGAGCGGACAGCTTTTGCACCTTCCTGAATCGTTTGCTGGATGACTTGGACCTGCCACCTTCACTCGGCGACATGGGCGTGATTGACTCCGACCTATCGCACATCCCGCAAGCTGCACTAATCGACCACTGTGCAGCAACCAATCCACGACAAATGACTCTAGACAATACAGCCCAACTATTGCGAGATGCCCTGTAAAGAGATTACCCGCAGCATTTACCATCCGCGCGATCGTCACCTAAACTCCTCACTCTGACCGGCCGCGAGATTAAACTCCAGCCAACGCCCCTGCTCACAATCATGACGACCAACTTTTCCTCCGCTACAATTGACTCCTTATATCACCACAATCTGCAACACCGGGCGAGCCGATGACCACTTCAGTATCTGAACCCTTTTCCATGAAAACCACCCAGCTATTTATCAACGGTGAATGGCGTGATGGGTCAGGCCGTGACACATATGACGTGATAAACCCGGCTACCGAAGAAACACTTGCATCCATCGCATACGGCACAAGGGACGATGCCAGAGACGCCCTCAAGGCCGCCGCCTCAGCACTCAAGCCCTGGCAACAGAAGACCGCATACGAGCGTGCCGAGATTCTCAAACGCGTTGCTGACCTGATGCGTGAACAATGTGAATATCTGGCCGTGGCACTCACCATGGAGCAAGGTAAGCCATTAGCGGAATCCAAGGGCGAAATCATGGCTTCTGCAGCAACGTTTGAATGGTACGCGGAAGAAGCGAAACGCGCCTATGGCCGTACGATTCCTGCCAGCGCCGCACATAAACGAATCTTCACGGTTCGGCATCCGGTTGGAGTGGTTGCAGCCGTTTCGCCATGGAATTTCCCAATTGTTCTTCAAGCACGCAAACTGGCGCCAGCACTAGCTGTTGGTTGCACAACGGTCAGTCGCCCCGCGAGCCAAACACCGTTGAGTCTGATCCGACTGTTTGAGTTGTTCGAACAGGCTGGTCTGCCTGCAGGTACGGTCAACTGTGTTCCCGGACCGGCCACCAAGCTCATGGAAGAATTCATGACCAACCGTATTTGCCGCAAGATTTCGTTTACCGGATCCACCGAAGTTGGTAAAGATCTCATTCGACAATCTGGAGAGCAAGTCAAACGCCTGAGTTTAGAACTCGGCGGACATGCACCGGTAATCGTCTTTCCTGATGTCGACATCGAAGCAGTGGCCAAAGCTGCGGTCATCGGAAAGTTCCGTAACAACGGTCAGGTCTGCATTTGCCCAACGCGGTTTTACGCACAGAAGAAAGTCGAAAGCGACTTTGTTGAAGCCTGCATCGCAGAGACAAAAAAACTCGTGCTCGGTAACGGCATGGATCCAAATGTAAATATCGGTCCGATGTTCGAAATGAGGGGCGTTGAGAAAACTGAAGGTTTAGTACAAGATGCAATTTCTAAAGGTGCATTGTGTGCCACAGGCGGAGCCCGTCCATCTGAATTCGAACGCGGATTCTTTTATGAGCCAACGGTCCTTACAAACATCTCACCCGAGATGAACCTAATGACCGAAGAGCCATTTGCACCCATCATGCCCATTATGGATTTTGACAACATCGACGAAGTGATCGAAAAAGCAAACGACACCGTCTACGGACTCGCTGCATACGTGCTGACTAATGACATGTCCGTCGCATTCACGATGGCAGAAGGCCTTGAATTCGGCACCATTGGCATTAACGACACCGTCCCTGCTGTCCCTCAAGCTCCATTCGGTGGTCTCAAAGAGTCCGGCTTGGGGCGAGAAAATGGCATCGAAGGCATGGACGTCTACCTCGAAACAAAAACCGTTTCTTTTGCGATGATGAATTAGAGACTCTCCGCATTTTCACACGGTCACATCTTAAATAACTAACTCGCCCACGCCCAAACCTGGGCTGTCGTTGATCGTCGTAATTGGTCCGCAAATATCAATGGGGGCACTGACCACTCGCTGCTCGTGATAACTTGGCCCCAATACATCCCCAGGGATATCTTCGATGGCCATGTTCTTTTGCGAGACAATTACATGCCCCATGGCTGCCGTCGCAACGTCCCACTCAATATTCGATCCCATCGTGCATGGAATCCCGTGCTCTCCGGCAAATTGAATGATGTCAATTGTCTTTTGAATACCGCCGTTCTTTCCCGGGTATACACTTATAGCGTCGCAGCATTCATTTCGGATTAGCTCTTGGGCATGTATTAAGTTAAAGCAAATATCATCGGCTAATACCTTGGCACCCGTCTCGCGTCGCAATTTGGCCATGCCTTCATAATCGCCGTCAGGAGTCGGCTGTTCTACGAGATCGACCCTTGAATCTTCGAGCTGCTGGACACAGTGAATTGCTGTTTCAACATCCCAACCGCAATTGGCATCGATTACCAAATCAAGGTCAAAACCAATCACTTCACGCACCGCTCTCACACGGGCAATGTCGTCCTCGGCAACGCCGCCGACCTTTACCTTGATCGTCGTGAATCCCATGTCGACCAATTCCTGTGCGCGTTGTTGCGCGCGCGGCACATCGTATGCACCCATAGAGAATCGAGAGCGGAAACCGAGTGGTCTAACCAATCCGCCAAGCAGTTCATAAACCGGCTTACCGGCATCCTTACCCATAATATCCCAACAGGCCATCTCCACCGCTGACTTTGCAAACCAATTGTGTTTACATCCAAAGTCCATCCGGCGATTAATCTCGCGAATATCGTGTACATCAACGCCCTTAATGGCTGGGAATAACAAGTTGTTGATTACATCAGTCACAGAGGCAACCGTTTCGCCGCTCCAGCGTGCGGTTACCGTCGCCTCACCTAGCCCCTCGATGCCCGCATCAACAAAGAGGCGCACGACAACAAATCGGTTGCTCGCGCACTTCCCAAGTGCTGAGACCATGTGATATTCCGGTTTCAACGGAATTTCTCTATCCAACACTTCTATGGCTTTGATTTTCATGCGACGACTCGTACTCAGTTTTTGCTGCCAATAAACACAAGTGATTTGCATCCACCGGTAAAACGGCCGATGATAGGAGCTAACAGTTTAGCACAACCGAGACACCCGCAATTTAGGGCCGAATGATGACTCCATTTCGCACACTTCTGGCAATCACCTTTCTTGCTCTCTTCACAACAGGATTCACAAAGGCACAAACCCCGGTGCATTCTGTCTCCACACCTGTCGCTCCGCCGGCATGGTCTCTTATGGAACGTGCACTTCTTGATGCGAATGAAAAAGCCTGCCAAGACTTTTTCGAAAAGTACTTCGACCAAAATGGATTTCTTTTATGCGTCGAACGCTGGGGCGGTGACGATGGGCCCGATGACGCCATTGAGAATTGCAATGATTGGCCTATCCTTCACGCACTCGGGGCCGATGCCAACATTCTTAAAATGTATAAGCATGCATGGGAGGGCCACTTGCGTCAGTACACTCTCGCAAAGACGACGCACGTACCATTCGCTCGTGATGGCATGTACTACAAGGAATTCCCAGTCACATTCGACTGGCTTCATAACGGAGAAGGATTGACCGTTTTCAATCTTCAAGGACTCTCCGATCCGTACGATGCAAACTTTCACCAACGCACACGCCGCTTCGCGGGATTCTATATGAATGAGGATCCCGGTGCACCGAATTATGACGCACAGCACAAAATCATCCGCAGCATGTTTAACGGCAGCCGCGGACCGTTGATGAGAAAAGCCACTGCCGTGGACTGGGCCGGCGATCCGATCGAAGTAAAAAACCGATTCAAGCTCGGTCATGGCGAAGAGAGTTACGAGCAGATGCTTTTTCACTTCAAAGATTACAACGACATCATCGGTGATCTGCCACAGAATCTTCTCGCTACATCGTTAGGTGTAAATGCTTACATGATGACCGCGGAAGACAAATATCGCGATTGGGTTCTCGAGTATATCGACGCTTGGCGAGAACGCTGTATCGAAAACGATTACATCATTCCATCCAACATTGGACTCGATGGCAAAATCGGTTCCGCAACCGATGGGAAATGGTACGGCGGTGTATACGGTTGGGCATTTTCCGTTGAAGTACCTCAGGACGGCTCGATGGCACATCGCAACACGACCTATTTAGGGTTCACCGGTTTCATGAACGCATATCTGCTTACAGGCGATGACAAGTACCTCGATCCATGGCGACAACAAATCAAGAAGATTAATGCTCAAGGAAAAATGGTCGATGGCACCATGCTATACCCAACCATGTTTGGTGATGATGGTTGGTACAACTTCCAACCCGCCCAGTACAGACACAATGCCTTGGAATTGTATTACCTCAGCCAAAAGCCGGAGGACCGCGCCGCGGTCGGGCCAAATGCCTGGCTCGATTATCTGGATGGGAATAATGAAAACTATCCTGCTCAGGCACTCAGCGCGGATTTCGCCAATATTCAATTGCGAGCCAAACGCCTGCGAGATGATGACACAACTCCTGACACCCGACTGGCTGATGACCCAATGGCCATCAACCCTGCAAGTGTTCGTTCATTGATTTCACTAATGCTTGGTGGTATCCATCCGGGACATCGCGGCTCGCCTTTATATGCCGCGGTCCGATATTATGATCGTGAAGCACAACGTGCCGGCATTCCCGATGATGTTGCCGCTTTGGTAACCGGACTCACTGCTGAGAGTGTCTCACAGCAGCTAGTGAATACCAGCCAAACACGTTCAAGGGAAGTTACTATTCAAGCTGGGTCAT
>JBJLEE010000020.1:0-44164 GCA_045566075.1 Pirellulaceae bacterium
GAGCGTGCTGAGTTAGAGGAAGTCCAGGCAGTCGCGAACCTACGGCCCGCAGGGCTAAATTATTCCACCCGGCAATGTCGGGCTTCGGAAGCTTATTTCGCAAGGCTAGCACAAACCAGTTCTTCGTCATTTCTTGCAAATACATGTTTGTTGGCAAATGCCGGGTGAGCCCAACAGACACCGTTGCGTTGATTGAGTTGGTCACGCGTTGGATTGATTAATTTGGCACGGCTGATTTCCTCGAATCCGTCCGGACTGAGTTTGCCGATGATTAACTCGCCACGCTCATTGAACATCCAGTAGCGATCAAAATTCTTGACGAAATGAATCGTACTCCAGCGTGCACGGGGCGTTGCTGTTTGATCTTCCCAAACCCGTTCGCCATTCTTGGCATCCAAACAACGCAATTCGCCATAGCTATCAACACCATAGATATACCCATCGTCAAACACAGGTGTACTTATGATGGAATGTATTCCACGTGTTTCTCGTTCGGTTGGTCCTGTTTGTTGCCATACCTTTTCAATGGCGGGTTTATCCTTTCCAAGTCGCAGTAACAAGCTGCCGTCATAAAACGACGTCACAAACAAGTCGTTATCGCTGATGACCGGTGTTGCAACTCCAATTGGCATCCGTGACGGCGGGAAGGGATGGTTCCAAAAAACTTTACCAGACTTGGGATCCAAACCGCTCACGCTATCACCCGTCCAACAGACCACGACCGGCTTGCCACCCTGATATACCAATACGGGAGCCGCGTAGCATGCACGCTCTTTCAAAGCTCCCCACTGGCTCTTGCCGGTGTATTTATCCAGGCCAATCACACATGCGTCACTACCACCGATTTGAAGAACGATCGTGTCCTCATGAATAATGGGTGATCCAGCGATTCCCCAGATAGGCATTTTTATTTTGTAGTCTGCGTTGAGATCTCTGCTCCAGATAATCTTTCCATTGTCAGCATCAAAGCAGTGCAGGTGTCCCATTGCGCCAAGTGCATATGCTTTGTTATTTTCAACGGTGACACTCGCTCGGGGGCCCGCGGTGTAACCAATCCTGTATTCACATGGGTAGGTGTAACTCCACAATTCTTCACCCGTCTTTTCACTTACACACAGTACGCGTTCCTGTTGTGGGTCGGCAATTCGGTACGTCACGAAAACACGACCATTAGAGACTGTCGGGCCACTGTATCCGGGACCGATTTCAATACGCCATTTGAGCTTGATTTCATCGCTCTCGAACTGGTCGATCAATCCTGTTTCATTCCAATTTCCATCGCGGTTTACCCCACGCCATTGCGGCCAGTCATCTGCGTGTGAGATGCCAACGGTGAAAATCAGAGTCAGAATAAGAGTAATCGCTGGGATTCTGTACATTTTTGGTATCGATTTGGTTAAGTGAAAACAGTTAATTCCTGCATCATTGTATGACGTTGTCTAATTTGTGCAAATAAACGTATGGAGTCGAGTTTATGCTCAATAGGGACTGGTCAAACAGACGAGAAACAGGTTAGAATCAGCTGTTTGACACTTAGAATTCCCTGCACACAGTATACAGGGATAGATTTGATAGGTTTTAGTTACGGGTGGGAGACACCGTGGTAAAGGTAATCGTTCGAGACAAAGAAACGATCCAGGAAGCAGTTCGACGCTTTGGCAAACTGGTAATGCGTAGCGGCCTGAAGAAGGAAATGCGACGTCGTAAGTACTATGAGAAGCCCAGTGATATCAAACGCCGTGCGAAAGTACGTGCACAACGTCGAGCTCTTAAGACACGAATTGGCTAGTTAGTCAGCCAAATCTCTTTCGTGCCACTGATATTCAGTGCAGTTGCGCAATTGGGAATCTGTCTTTCCTTGCGCAAATTATTCGGCCAGCTCTACATCTGTTTGGTCCGCACTTGCTTGATCCTCATTCGAGAGGCTCGGGCTTAGTCTCTGTAATAAGATGATGCCAACGGCAGCGGCTACGGTGGAAAGAATTACGAGTATCTCAAATCCACCAAATTCAGGGGTGTACATAAGTTCCCAGCGAGCTGGTGGGCCATCCCACTTCTCAACATGTTTCTGAAATGGCCAAAGCACTGGTAGCGCACCCGCCATGATTCCGCCGAGCACCGATAGACTCTCATTGCGGCGTGTGCTTAATAAGTACTTCAGCAGTCGGCTAAAGGCTACCAATCCAAGAACGGCACCGCCGGCGAACACAGCCAGTTGGGAAATAGAGGAACCGACTTCAACTCCATCAAGAATTTGTGATGGCAAGTGCATGAAGTGGTGATAAACTCCGAGGATTAGCAGTACCATGCTGCCACTGATTCCCGGCAACACCGTTGCACAAATTGCAATCATGCCACAGAAGAACATCTCCACCGTTGATGGAATCCCGCTAACGGCCGTGACATTGATGATGGAATAGGAGCATAGTATTCCTGCCACAACGCACGCGAGCGATCCAAACCAGCGGCCTTTCGTATTTAAATCGACCATGTTGTAGACGATGAAGATTGATCCGAGGATCAGGCCAAAAAACACAGCGTAGGTCAACTGCATAGATGGTTGGGATGATAAGAGCCGGTGTATGAGCACGGTCATCAGAATGAATCCCGCGGCAACGCCGATCAGTAAGCTGGCGAGAAATCCGGCGTTGACATGATTTGCTGCCTGTCGAATTTGTCGCCTCTTGAGTAGACGAATCAATTCCAGGTCAAATCTCGTAATGGACAGAATCAGTTGATCGTAGATTCCCAGAACCAATGCAATCGTGCCACCGGATACACCGGGGATTACATCGGCAAGTCCCATCAGGGCGCCACGGCCGGAGTTGGCGGCGAATGATGCACTACCATTGATGTGCATGTGCTGAAAACTGGAATGGGGCTGATTCATTGCCAAGAGGCCTATAACCGGCAGTTCTCACAAAGGGAAAGACACAACAGGGGAAACGGGTTAAGCGGCACGTGCGGTGCGACGGGTCGTGCCATCGGATGAGGCAACCACTTTAATACCGTATTGGTTGGCAAATCGCTGGACTTCTGACTCGTCAATCAGAATTGTGTTGCCCGCTTCAACGGCTAGTACACAACCTCCAGCCTGTTTAATGGACTTGAGCGTACCGACGCCGATGGTTGGTACATCAAATCGACTGTCTTGTTGTGGTTTTGCAACTTTGACAACGGTGAAGCCGCCTTGGGGACATAGTTTACCAGCTCGTTCAATACACTCATCGGTGCCTTCAATCGCTTCAACGGCTAAGACAGCTTGTCCTTTTACAACAACCGTTTGTCCTACGTCGAGTCGGCCCATTTCCTTTGCAAGTTGCCAGCCAAACTCGATATCAAGTCGCTGAGACTTAGAGAGACTGCCGCCTGCCCGAAACTCATCTTTAATTAGTAGTTCCGGTGCAAAGTGCGTTGCCGGTGCAAACGTGATTCCATTTTTTTCAAACGCAGTGACCACAGCACCTAGCAGCGTATCATCACGTTTATCTTTCGTTTTAGAAACGAAATGTGGAAAGAACGTTTTAAGTCCTTCAAAGTCCGGCAGGTGTTTAAGAAAGGCGAGCTTGTTAAACAGCCGGATTTTATGCACCTTGCCAGCCATGGTTGCATGGGTCACGCCATGCTTTTTAAAGAAGCGTATTGCACTACCGAGTTTTGCCAGACCTAATTCCTGATATTCATCGCACAGTTCCCGCATTAACGGATCAACGTGATGCTTTATCCCCTGACCGATGACTTTATAACCGAGGCTACGAACACTTCGGGCTACAACAATCGGAAAATCACCCCATCCCGCGATGATTCCGATGGTCTCGGTGTCGAGTCGTTCACTAGTGGTCAGTGCAGGCATGGCCCCAGTTGCCGCGACGCTGGATTGTCGTGAATCTTCTGACATAGTATTCCAGGCAGTACCGTAAGGTTCGGCTAGGCAGCATCCTGAGATGCTGCCGGGGGCTCTTGTTGCTCGACATTGCCGAGCAAGTCATTTAGCTGCTCAAGCTGTTTGCCGTACTCTTTGAGTTGTTTACGCATTTCCGGCAATCTTTGCATGTGGACATAAAGTGCCATTTGTCTTTTGATCGGAAAACATGGGCTACCCATAAATGTCGCCGGACCTTCAAGATTGGAAAGGACACCGGATTGAGCACCGAGCGTGACATGATCCCCGATGTCTACATGATCCTTGATTCCCGCCTGGCCACCCATAATGACATAGTCGCCAGTGGTAGATGAACCGGCGATACCAACCTGAGCACAAATAATGTTGTGCTTACCGATCCGGCAATTGTGGCCGATCATGACCTGATTATCAATTTTCGTACCTTCACCGATCACAGTGGAATCCCACGTTCCGCGATCGATAGTGGTCCCAGCGCCAATTTCCACGTCATTGTGAAGGACGACGTTTCCAAGTTGATGACTGAGAATATGTCTGCCATCAATCGTGTCATAACCGAAACCGTTTGCACCAAGTACTGCATTGGCATGAACGATAACACGGTCACCGATCACGGTGTTTTCGTAAATCACGGTTCCCGGAAAAATAGTCGTATCCTGACCAATAGTCGATTCGTCTAGAACCGTTGCGCCGCTGTGAATCACCGAACCGCGTCCGATTGTCACATTGTCACCAATGGTTGCACCGGCTCGAATAATGCAGTGATCATCTAAGCGAGCTGATTCGGCAACATTCGCGAGCGCTCTTTGATCTTGAAGTGTGTGTGGATTTGGACGGAACTGTCTGACAATATGCCCAAATGCATCCTTGGGGTTATCCACAATAATGCTTGGAATTTCGATGCCAGTAATTTCAGCCGTTGTGACAACCGCTGAAGCTCCGCTTGTGTGTAATTCGTCTACGAGGTGCTGTGCAGTGCAAATAGTAATCGTGCCGGCATTTGCGCGGCGTATTGTCACGGCATCATGGATGTGAGTACTTGGATCACCCGTGATTTGACCTTGGACTAATTCTGCGAGTTGTTGCAGACTTCGACCTTTCACGACCGGATTCCCTTCCTTTTTTCTTAGTGCTGAATCATGCCCGTCCCTGGGCGATGGCATGTTGGACTGTTGCTAGCCCGTGCGCGAATATAGTACTACAAATCGCGTGTTTTACTCAATAGCTAGTGCCGAAAGCCATGAGTTAAATGCAAAAGGTGCAATTCCACAAGGATTAGGTTTTTCCACCGCCGGCCATTACAGGGAGAATCTCCGGAATAGAAATACCTCCAATAAAGCCAACTAGAATCATTGAGGCACCGATCACCGACATAACCCATTCACCCTTTACGTACTTCCAGCGCATGATTCCCCAAACGAGGTTGTAACCTGGAATCATATTAAGGAATCCGAATTGAGTGTCGTCTTTAAAACCAAGGCCGATCAGGGTTGCGTAGGAGATTCCGTAGAAGACGAGTCCAAGCCAAAATAAAGCGGAGAAGTAATTCCCTAGCCCGTAATACAAGGCATTATCAAAGCTTTCACGGGGAAACTCACCTGCTTCCAGCGCATGTTCTGAAATAGCTCGGTCGATTGAAGTGAGTGATCCGTAACGAACCCATGCTGACCTCCCGTTCATGGTGCTATTTCCAGCTGCTAATAACACCGTAACTTGTGCGTACTTATCGCCGTCTCCACCGCGTTGATTCAGTAATACCGTTGTTCCAGGCTCGAATTCAGGCACCATGCTCATTCCGGTTTCGGAACTGTCATCGCGATCTGCATCAAACCCGGGAGCCGAACCGTATTCGGCCTTAAAGGTAATAACAAAGGCATTGTCCAGTGTGGAGTCGTTATTTAGCTTGTCTTTACGTGCTGGATCACCAAACGTGGCGATAATTCCATCAGCCGTTTTTAAGTTCTCAGCTGCCAGTGCAAAGTATCGGATTGATGTAAGCGCACCACCGATGGAAAAGGCGAGAAAGTTAAATGCGATGGCCAGCCAGACCCAATAAGGAGTGGGATCAATGGACTTCTTGGAGTCGAGTTCGTCCTTTTCCAATTCAATTGCAGCGCGATCAAGGGCATTATTGCCGTAGGAACGGTGTGTGTACTTTTTGGCTGCCAGACCTGTCTTACGTTCGATACGGGCGTCGTCGGTTACGAATTCCTGAGTTTGCAAATTGAATCCGCAATTTACACAGATAAATCCCCCAGCAGCGATTGCTTCAGAGCATTCCGGGCATTTCATTCCGCCAAAGTCAACCTTGGCGACGCCTGCATCATCAAGTAGATCTGGCGATAGGTCCGAGTTTGTTGGTGTCGGTGCAGGGATAGGAAGAGGTGCCTGGCATGCAGGGCATTTGGCCGTTTGTCCGGCGTATTGATCCGGTGCGTTTACCTGATGACCACATTGGCATGTTACGGGAATTGGCATCTACAGCGATCCTGTTGATTACAGAATGAAAAGCAAGATTCCTGTAGTATACCTCACACCATAAGGATACGACCATCATATCTACCAGTGGTGTGTACATGAAAAGTACAAATTGGCGGATATGGATGCGTTATGGGGCGGTAACGAAATCAAAAAACAGTTCTGTCAGAATATCCCTGCGCCGAATTCATCGTGACCACGTTCTACTGCTTCGGCATGGATTTCACTTTGTGCGGTTGCGGCACTTTTAACGTGCGGACCGGCGACGACAGACTCTCCTTTTTGAAATCGATGTTCCACTTGCGATGCCGATTCAGAATACTCCTCATCGTAACGCGACGCATAACCTGGCTGAGATGACCGCTGTAACTCTGCACGGTACTCTTCGATCACCTTGGATTGAATTTGCTCCCGGCACTCGGAGTTTATCGGATGTGCAATGTCTGCGTATAGTTTTGCGCGGCCATTATTATCCTGTTGCAGTCGCGAGTGCTTCAGTTTGATTCCGCATTGATTGCAATAGCCGGCTCGTAAGTGGTTTTTACATCCACAACGTCCACAATGCGAAGTCAGCTTACGACTTGGCATCGCAACGAACGGCCCATTGCTGCCTTCAATAATCTTCAGATCCCGGATAACGAAACAGTTATCAAAAGTCACCGAGCAAAATGCTTGCAGGCGATCGTCTGGATATTCCATTAACTTGACACGAACTTCGGTGATTTCCATGGTAAATCTCCCTCACCAGTTGAATGCTGTTACCAGAAGTGTGATTTTCCCAACGCGGCCGGACGCAATTGTGGCAAGGGATTGCCAGTGAGAAAATCGAGGCTAACTTGCCAGCGACGGCAGATTATTGGTGACAGGTATTGTCGAAGTAGCTTGTACCCAACCAATCTGCCGTGCCTGCAGGAGACCGGCGATTCGGCGTGCCTGGGTCGCATTTCTGCAAATGCCAAAAACGGCGCTGCCGCTTCCGGTCATCATCGATGCCAGACAGCCGGCATTCATCATGGTTTTCTCAATACCTCGGACTGACGGAGCAAGGCGAGATGCCGGGACATAAAGCCGATTATGAAGTTGTCCAGCTACGCGTGACGCATCACCGGATAAGACTGCATCCATCATCTGATGGATATTGGTCGGGCTGTTTGGTACCTCGCAACCTGCAAATACTTCGGGAGTTGAAAGGCCGGTATCAGGTTGGGCAATGACGATATGTAAGTGACAGTTATTCTCTATGCCGGTTACCTGTTCACCGCGTGACTGGCACCGGGCAAAACCACCATGGAGGAAATAGGGTACATCACTGCCGAGTTTAGCAGCGATATCGATCAGTGGTTCCTTTTGAAGTGATAGCCCCCATAAGTGACTAAGCCCAATGAGTGTTGCAGCTGCATCACTCGAACCACCTCCGAGTCCAGCACGTGTAGGGATGCGTTTGAGTAATGTGATTTCCACGCCGGATGTAGCTTGGTCAATCGCGTCAGCGTGATCACGCAGTGCTGATGCAGCTTGATAAACTAAATTGTCCTGAGTGCATGGAATCTCTTCCTGCTGCCAATTCATGCAGCCATTTGATGCCCATTTGCAATTGAGCCGAATCTGCTGATCATCTGTTTGGGTGAATGTCAGTGTGTCATGCAGATCGACGGATGCCATTACCATGTCGAGATCGTGGAAACCATCATCACGCTTCCCGAGGATTTCCAGAAACAAATTGATCTTGGCAGGCGCAAGTACTTCAACGAATTGTCCCGGCTTGGCTTGGCCCGGCATTGCGCGTAGATCAGGATTTTGGCGACGGACGAACATGGAAAAGCATACCTAATGGTGAGTCGCACCGTTGTCATTGCATTTACGCAGACAACAAAGAGCCTGTTCGACTTCCATTTAAAATCCGAATTTCAAACGGCTTTGAATCAAAGCTCTACTGAGATTGTATGAGTAGATTTTTATAAATCAAAACTTTTTTGACCATCTCATCACTATTAGGCGAATATTACTGCCAAATTGGCAGTATGTGCTGCTGCCAGTGGTGCCAAAAAGAATCTTGCAAAAATCTATGGAAGTACCCCATAGAAAAGGGGCCGGTTTTGTCTTATCTTAAATCGTTTACAGGTTAGCTCCTATCGCTGCTGTTGGCAGTGAAAACAGGTTATTTGACCGTTTTCATCGCAATTCTGATGTGATTATCGCATGGGTTTGGCACGGGAGTTGCCTTAGTTATTTGTGTGGTCCATGACCGCGCAATAATGACAGTGGGAAAACTGATAACTTGCCACGGCGTTCTGTCGATGACAAAGCGAGTTGCAGGGATCCAAAATAGGAACGACTGTGCATACTGTTTTTTCAGTGTGTACTGCCCGTAAATCTGAGAATAAGTAGACAACTGTTGGAGGGATTGGACACTGATGGCAAAGTCCAAAGTTAAATTGCAACCGCTGCATGACCGTGTTGTTGTACAGCGTGACGAATCAGAAGAGGTAACATCCGGTGGAATCGTGCTTCCAGACAGTGCTAAAGATGCACCAGCGCGAGCACGGTCGTAAGCATCGGTGATGGCATAATGCTTGCCGACGGTACGCGAACCCCACTTCAGGTACAGATTGGCGACCGCGTAATCTTCAGCAGCTATGCTGGCGAAGAGATTGCTGTGGACGATGATTCTTATCTGTTGATGCGGGAAAGCGACATCCTGGCAGTTATTGAGTAATCAACCAAAACAACGAGTGAAACAATCACCACGCTCGAATCCACGGGCGTGCATTTCCATTAACAGGAGTAGGTAACAGATGGCCAAGATCATTGCCTTTGAACAGGAAGCCCGCGAAGCTATTCGACGTGGCTTCGCCGTGACCAAGCTGGCCAAGGCTGTAAAAGTAACGCTCGGCCCGAAAGGTCGCAACGTTATTCTTCAGAAGAGTTTTGGATCACCAACCGTTACGAAGGACGGTGTGTCAGTCGCTAAGGAAATCGACCTCGAGGATGTCTATGAAAACATGGGCGCCCGCATGGTTCGCGAAGTGGCTAGCAAGACCAGTGATGTTGCTGGTGATGGAACCACAACAGCAACCGTAATGGCAGAAGCCATTTTCAATGAAGGACTCAAAGCTGTCGTGGCGGGTGTAAACCCAATACAGATGAAGACCGGCATTGAACAAGCTGTTGAAGATATGACCGCTCAGCTTCAAAAGATGTCCATCAAGATCAAAAATCGTGATGAAATGGCCAATGTTGCCGCCATCGCATCCAACAATGATCACAGCATTGGCGGTCTGCTCGCTGATGCAATGGCCAAGGTTGGCAAGGACGGCGTAATCACTGTCGACGAAAGCAATAGCCTCAACACAGACGTTGAATGGGTTGAAGGTATGCAGTTCGATCGCGGTTATCTTTCGCCATACTTCGTGAGTGATCAAAACAGCATGGAGTGTGTGTTAGAGGATGCTTACATTCTGGTCTTCGAGAAGAAGATTTCGAATATCAAGGATCTTGTACCGCTTCTCGAGCAGGTAGCTCAGCAGAACAAGCCACTGTTAATCGTTGCAGAAGACGTTGAAGGCGAAGCCCTTGCAACCCTTGTTATCAACAGCCTGCGACGTACCTTCCAGTGTGTTGCTGTTAAAGCACCAGGTTACGGCGATCGCCGTAAAGCGATGATGGAAGACATTGCGATTCTCTCAGGTGGAACAGCGATCTTCGAGACGCTTGGAATCAACCTTGAATCGCTCCCGCTGACCGATTTGGGTCGTGCAAAGAAGATTATCGTTGATAAAGACAACACGACCATTATCGAAGGCTCGGGCAAGAGTGCTGATATTAAGGCTCGCATTGCTCAGCTACGTCGTGAAATCGAGAATTCCACAAGTGACTACGATCGTGAAAAACTCGAAGAACGTCTTGCTAAACTTTCCGGTGGCGTTGCAAAAGTAAACGTTGGTGCAGCTACCGAAAGTGAAATGAAAGAGAAAAAAGCTCGTGTGGAAGATGCTCTTCACGCTACACGTGCTGCTGTAAGCGAAGGTATCCTTCCTGGTGGTGGCGTCGCAATCCTGCGGGCCGCTAGCAGTGTAAAGCCATCGCGGAAGCTGGAGCAGGACGAGCAGATCGGATACGACATCGTCCTGAGATCCGCTCGCGCACCATTGACCATCATCTCCAATAACGCTGGAAACGATGGTGGAATCGTATGCGAGAAAGTACTTAATGAGTCGGGTAACTTTGGTTACAACGCTTTGACAGACACCTACGAAGATATGGTGACTGCCGGCGTGATTGATCCTACTAAGGTTTGCCGGACTGCACTGGCCAATGCCGCTAGTGTTGCAACGCTGTTGCTTACAAGTGATGCTCTTGTCGCTGAAAAGCCCAAGGATGATCACAGCGGTGGCGACTACGACCTTTATTAGTGTCGCAAGTCACAATAAAAACGACGATAGCCCTGTGTCTTCCATTGCAAGACACAGGGCTATTTTCATAGCTGTTCTCATTTTGGGGCAACAACTCTCTGAGCCGTGATCAGAAAAGGCAGAGGCTATTTGCCTTCAAGCAGTCGATCACCAAGGAAGTTGTCCAGATCTTCAATTGCGTAGATTTGAGATACAACCTCCTGAATAGGATATTCTATCCGCACGAATTGCAACGTATCGTCTTCAATGACGACATAGCAACTTCGTGGGTCCCCATCTCGAGGTTGGCCCACACTGCCAACGTTGACCATTACTTTTTGGTCACCAAGCGTGTATTTGAAATTGAATTCCTGAGGTGACAGGAACTGAAATGACTCTGTAAATACGCCGGGTACATGAGTGTGTCCCTGGAAGCTGTATTTCGGAATCATGCTAAATATACGTTCGATCTTATTTCGATTGTAAACGTCTTCCGGAAACACATATTCGTTTACCGGGCTTCGTGCACTTCCGTGAACGTACAGGTGATCACCTTCATGATGGGTTCGTGGCAACTCGCACAGATAACTCCAGCGGCGTTGTTGATCTTCAACAGTGTCTGTTTCTGAACGAGACTCAAGCTGTTTGCGTGTCCAGAAGATCGCTTTTTCTGCCGTGCTGCTAAATCCTTCAGGGTCGAACAATGCCGCTTGGTCATGATTGCCAAGAATGCAAAGGTCAAAGTCCATTACCAGATCAATGCACTCGCGAGGGTTCGGGCCATAACCGACAATATCCCCAAGGCAGTAGATCTGCTCGATGCCGCGATTGCGTATATCCTCTAATACCACTTTTAGCGCGGTGAGGTTTCCGTGGACATCACTTATGACAGCCCGTTTCAACGTAGATTAATCCTCTGGAATATATGCCGGCCTGAGCGACTTGATTTAGCGACCGGCCTTAATTCGATCACCAAGTGAGTTGTGTAGATCTGCAATATTGTAGATCTTTGCGGCCGTTTCGTCGAAGGGGTACGAGAGTCGATGAAATGAAACGGTCATCGTTTCATCATCCAGAACCGTATAGCATGCACGTGGATCTTCATCTCTTGGTTGGCCGACGCTGCCCACATTGATCAGTGCCTTTTCGGTCCCTAGCTGGAATTGGTAATCGCACTCATCCGGTGAGATAAAGTCCAGATCCGCAGTAAATACTCCGGGGATATGTGTATGACCCTGAAAGCAATACTGATCGACCAGTCCGAAAATGGTATTCATCTTGTTCTGGTTATAAACGTCCTCTGGAAAAACGTATTCGTTAGTAGGTTCACGAGCACTTCCGTGTACAAACTTAAATTGTCCTGCGGAGTGAAATCGCGGGAGGGAACCAAGAAAGTCCCAGCGATCATGTGAACTTGAAACATTGCCAATCTTCTTTTCCAGTTCATCGCGTGTCCAGTAAATCGCACGCAGTGCTACCGGATTAAATCCGTCAGGATCGAACAGGGCGGCTTCGTCATGGTTGCCTAAAATAGTGACTTCGCATACTTGCCGAACTTTATCAAGACACTCTCGTGGATTCGGCCCGTACCCGATAATGTCGCCAAGACAGAATATCTTAGTAATCCCGCGTTCTCGAATATCTTGAAGCACTACAGTGAGCGCTTCAAAATTTCCGTGAATGTCGCTGATAAGCGCTCTTTGCACGATTGATAAACCTTGTAAATTGCGTACGGGTACGCTCAGAGGGGAAATGCAGTAAATCCAAACGTTGAGTCTAGGTGCCTGTCCAAAAATGGTCAAGATTGCCTTAGATCACATGAATCAAACTACATATGTGCTGGCAACTGGATTGCTATTGTGATCAGTGAAATCTAACATGCAGCGGTCTTGTCGGTAACTTCATGCTCTTGTCTATTTGAGGTGTGAGCACGTTACTTTCCATAGAGACGACTTCTTTTTACGGCAGCATTGCATTATTTGACGACGGTGCACTGCTGGAGTGTAAGTCGCTTGATACGTCCTGTAGGAGCGCTCAATCACTTGCACCAGGCATACAGATATTGCTAAGAGATCACGGTAAATCCATGTCGGAACTCGACAGGATTGCGGTAGCTCAAGGGCCTGGTTCTTTCACTGGATTGAGAGTCGGAATCACTACAGCAAAGGTGTTAGCCTATTCCCTGGGAATCGATGTTGTCGGTGTAAACACCCTCGATGCGATGGCATTGGGAGTCGCGCGAGGATCCGGTGAAACGCCCGACCGCATCGACTGTGTTATCGATGCCCAGCGGCGTGAAGTCTTTCTCGGTCGGTACGAACGACGTGAGGGTGGAATTCTGTCAAGAAATGACCAGATCGAGATAGTGGCAATTGAATCTTGGCTTGCTGGTATCAGTAGAGATGTCTTTGTCTCTGGTGATGTGTTGAGAAAACTTAGCAAACAGGATCCGTCGATGTTGGAAGCCGTTTTGTGGAGCGACGAGGATGTTGCAATAGTAGATGATTGTAATATGCCATCGGCTCAGTGGGTTGGCATGCTGGCCTTGCAACCGGAGTTGGTTCAGATTTCCGAAGAAACTCCAAACGAAGCAAGTGCCGAGATCACATCAGCATTCTCACTTTTACCTCGTTATTACCGACGAAGTGCTGCGGAAGAGAAGCTTGGACGATAAAACGGCAAATGCTTCATTTGGCCATTCAACGGCAATCGTGACTTGATCGATTGTCGTCACTATACAGTTTGGCCAGCGTTAGTAAGAATGGAAGTTTCCCGCGAAGAAATACATCCCTGTTACAGTAAGGCAAAGTCCACGTGGAAGTCAGACGCATAATTCTGTTTGTCGTGATTTCGTTCACGATCCTAGTGGTGTGGACAAAGCTGTTTCCACCGCCAGTTAGAGAACAGCAGCAAAATCAGGCACAGCCCGAAGTCGTAGATGACTCGACAGATGGTGAACAGACGGAGACTCAATCACAGGATTCCGGCACCACAGGGATTGAAGTCGATAAAATCGAAGATCAATACGTTGTGCTTGGCACACATGATCCGCAAGCATCGACCAACTTGGTTGTTTATCTGACCAATCGCGGTGGATCCATCGATCGTGTTGAACTGACCGAGAGAAACGAAGACGGGTCGTTTCGGTTTGGCGTGCTTGAGCACAAATATGGATATCTCGGATACCTTGCACCGATCGAAGCTGATGGTGGTGTTAAAGTTCAAATTATAGCGCCAGGCACACCAGCTGCCGTTGCTGGCATGCAAGTCGGCGACATTATTACAAAGCTCGGTGATGCTTCGGTTACGGATATCGAATCCTTTCAAAATGCCTTAGAGGAAACGTTACCCGAGTCGAGTATCAGTATTGAAATCACGCGAGGAGTTGATGATGAATCATCACCGCAGACTCTAACGGCTGAATTGACAGGTAGGCCACTGGAAGTCATTGATCCGGATCCGGATGATATGAAGTCGCGGCCAAGTCAGAACTCAATGCTGCTCTCAATAATCCAGTTGGGCCATGAAGGGTATTTGCCGAATCGTAAAGAACTTGGTCATTTACCGTCGATGCGTGAAGGCAACTGGTCAGTCAAAGAAGTAAATGATCAATCGGTTACCTTTAGCTTTGCATTACCTGCCGCTATTCACGACGATCTGGTCGCGGACCTCGAAGTATTAAAGACGTTTACATTGCCGGTGACTGCCGGTGATGACAGCGACGAACCGACCGCTGCCTCAAACTATCATCTGGGCATTGGCGTTCAGATCAACAATATCAGCGAAGATGCAAGTCAGTTTCTCAAGTACCGCCTTGACGGCCCAAATAATCTGACGACAGAGGGTTGGTGGTACAGCAGTACTAAGACACGCGACGTGTATTGGTCTGTTCAAGATAAGTTTGATTATCGCTCAGCTCCGGAAATCCATGGTGATGCTGTTGATACAAGCTCACCGTACTTCTTCAGTGTGCTGGACAAGGAGGTGGAGGGCATTCAACGCGTACAGTTCATGTCCGTTGACTCTCAATATTTCGCATCGGCATTGATTGCTGGAAGGCCAGGAGAAGCGGGCAGATTTGTTGAAGTATCCGAGGCGGCAACGATTCCCGCCGAACCGGTAAACGTACTTGCCAAAGGTGATGTCAAAACACTCAATACAACCTTCTTCACCGAGTCGCCGTTGATCGAAATTAAGCCGCGTGAAGCGGAGCGGGTCGAATACACGCTGTTTGTGGGTCCCAAAAGTCGGGATGTTCTGGAAGCGTATGCAATTGACCGCGTGTTGGATTATGGTTGGTTTGGCTGGATTGCACGGCCGTTGTCCGGACTACTGAGGATTTTCTATGGAGTGGTTGGAAACTACGGAGTTGCCATCCTGTTCCTTACGATTCTGGTACGTGTTGCCATGTTGCCGGTAAGTCGCAAGGCGACGAAAAGTGCTCAGATGATGCAAGTCATCAGCCCGGAACTAAACAAGATTGCCAAGCAATACAAAGAAGAACCCAAGAAACGGATGGCGGCTCAACAAGCTCTGTTTCGAAAGTATAACTACAACCCGTTTGGTAGTTGCCTGCTCATGTTCTTGCAGCTTCCAATTTTTATCGGGCTCTACCGTTCTATTCAGCTTGATGTCGACCTGAGGCAGCAAGCACTGCTCGGTGCGACTAAATGGTGTTCCAATCTAGCTGGTCCCGACATGTTTATGAGTTGGGAGGGCAGTTGGGTACCGATGAGTGCACGAGGTGGTTTCCTCGGACCGTACTTCAATCTGTTGCCAATCATCGTCATTGTGCTGTTTATCGTTCAGCAAAAACTATTTACTCCGCCGGCTCAGAATCCTGAACAACGCGTTCAGCAGCGAATCATGAAATTCATGTTCGTTTTCATGGGCTTCCTGTTCTATCGAGTGCCGAGTGGGTTGTGTATTTACTTTATTGCATCGAGTACCTGGAGTATTGCAGAGCGAAAACTCATTCCCAAGCCGGAGCCACCAAAGGACTTTAAGTCGATCGCAGACGGCGATGGTGACGGTGGTGAAGACTTGAGTGATTTGTCAGATGCCGAACGCCGCGACCGCAGATTGCAGATGATGCAGGAAAAACAACGCAAGAGTAAGCCGCAGCGCCGCCGCATGTAATCCTGTGTGTTTATAGTCTGTACGGAGTGAATCCGTGGTTTATGTCAATGACGATACCATTTGTGCCATAGCGAGTGCTCCGGGTGTCGCAGCACGGGGCATCATCCGACTGAGTGGACCGGAATCTCTTTCAAGTCTGGCCGCGATCTGCATGCCTTTCGAGCTACCGAGCCAATCTCTGGTCCTACCGATTGAAATCGAAGTGGAAGGCAGTCGCTCGATACGAGCTGATGCTTACATCTGGCCGAGCACGCGCAGCTATACCAAACAGCCATCCGTTGAAATCCATATGAACGGTTCGAGACCGTTGCTTGACGATGTGCTGAGCCGACTCTGCGAACGCGGTGCTCGCATTGCGCAACCCGGAGAATTCACCATGCGTGCATTTCTCGCGGGCAGAATTGATCTGCCTCAGGCTGAAGCAGTGCTGGGAGTTATCGATGCAGATAACGACAAACAACTGAAAAGTGCGCTTAGCCAACTTGCTGGTGGATTGTCGTCAACACTCAAGGTGCTAAGAGATGAATTGATTCATTTGCTTGCTCATTTGGAAGCCGGACTGGATTTTGTGGAAGAGGACATCGAATTCATTTCCTCGGATGAATTGCAAAATCGGCTTGGTGGTATCTCACGACAGTTGACCGAGACGCTTCAACAAATGCAAAGTCGTACGACTCAGACGGAAGCGTATCAAATTGTGTTGACTGGTTTGCCAAATGCAGGCAAAAGCAGCCTTATGAACGCCATTACCGGAGATGAGATTGCCATCGTTTCAGAGCAAGCCGGGACGACTCGTGACTATATCAAGATGAAAGTCGATATCGGTGGATTTCCGTGTGAGTTGGTCGATACGGCTGGTATCGAAACCGTTCTCGGCGACGGGCTTGAATCAACGGTCAAAAATAGCGCCCAGTCGCATACGGCAAAGCAAACAAGCGGTGCTCATCTAATCTTATCTTGCATCGACCTTAGCTCCACGGATTCTGGATTAGTTGCCCGGGATATCCCACAGACGCCGAGTATTTTAGTTGGAACCAAGAGTGATCTTGGTACCGACCGTAATGAAGAGATCGCGGAATTCGACGTCAAAACAAGTAGTGTTTCCTGTGAAGGTATTGAATCACTGGTTGAATTGATCGCAAAGCGAATCGAAGAACACTCACATCAAGGCGAATTCCTGTTTAGTACATCGTCTCGTTGTAGAGACTGTCTTGCACAGGCAGTTGAATCAATCGAGCAGGCCATATCTGTCGCACAGAATAATCTTGGCGAAGAACTAGTGGCAGCCGATCTGCGTCTCGCTCTGGATCAGTTGGGACAAATCATTGGTGTCGTGTATACCGACGACATCCTTGACCAAATTTTCGGCCAATTCTGTATTGGAAAATAAGTCAGATGTTACACGTCATGACTCAATACAACTTTGGGTCTCAATTGACCGTCATCGTTGCGTTTTAGTACGGCGATCGGTTTTCCGGATTCATCAGTACATCCGAGCCACGGATGTTCTCCGTTGGTTGGGTCATCGATGAATCGGCCGTTGCAGATCATTTTGACAAGTTCTGGATTGAGCCGGATCACGGGCGCATCGGAGATTGCCATAAACGGCGAGAGTAGATGTTGTTCAAGAGAATTCCGGTCGAGTGTTTTCAGGTCATCCACGGATATCGAATCGGAGATTCCAAATGGTCCGATAGAGGATCGTGTTAGATCGGTCATTATTGCTTGTGAACCAAGGCTCCGGGCCAAGTCTCTACCTAGAGAGCGTACGTAAGTACCAGTGCTACAGGTCATTTCCAGATCAAATTCAGGGTCGCTGAATCGACTCACGCCAAGCTTGTGAATCGTAACTTGCCGAGGTGGAATATCGACGGACTCACCACGACGCGCGAGCTTATATGCACGTTTCCCATTTATTTTTACCGCAGAAAACTGTGGTGGTGTTTGCTGAATGTCACCAACGAATTGTTGGCACGCAGCTTCAATGTCATTTAACGTAACGTTGGGTGCGTCTTCGACTGGGACGATGTCACCCTCAGAATCATCCGTGTTGCTTTGATAACCAATCCGAAACGTACCGCTATATGACTTTGGGTATTGGTGAACAAAGTCCGCGAGACGCGTGGCTTTTCCAATTAAGACTATCAGCACGCCTTGAGCAATCGGGTCGAGTGTGCCGGCATGCCCAACTTTTATCTTGCGACCGGTGCGGCGAACAACGGCGTTAACGGCATCTCGCGAGGACATGCCAGGTGGTTTGTTTAAGTTGAGGATTCCGAGCATGCGGGTTTAGCAACCTAGTAACAGGCGGTATCAGAAAAAAACGAATGTAAAAAGGTACTCTCTCTTTGCCAATTGCAAAGCATAATACACTTAGACGCACGTTTTATGAATGAGCGAAATAGATTCGAAGCGAAGATCGTCATGCCCTCAGCAGATGAGCATTGCATCGATTAGTCCGGGAAAGCAAGCATGAGTGAATTTCCAATCCAAAGAATGCGCCGATTACGCATGAATCCGGCGGTACGGCGATTGGTTCAGCAGACACAACTGCGGCCGTCTAACTTCATCATGCCGCTGTTTGTCAGAAGTGGTGAAGGCATCAGGCAACCGATTTCATCGATGCCCGGACAATACCAATTCTCTATTGACCAATTGCTTCAGGAGACACAAAAGGCGGATTCACTTGGTGTCGGCGGTGTCATCCTCTTTGGAATTCCGGATTCAAAGGATCCGGAAGGAGCCGTGGCTTCTCATGACCAAGGAATTGTTCAGGAGGCGATCCGAGCCATTAAGTCTGATACACCGAATTTGTTGGTGATCACCGATTTATGCTTTTGCGAATACACCGACCACGGACATTGTGGCATTTTGACCGAGGCAAACGGTCAGGTGACTGTTGATAACGACCTGACGCTACCTGGGCTTGGTGTTCAGGCCGTTAGCCATGTTCAGGCTGGCGCTGACCTTATTGCACCAAGTGGCATGATGGATGGAATGGTTGGCGCCATTAGATCAGCCCTTGATGGCAGCGGTTTCCGTGACACTCCGATCATGAGCTACGCCGCGAAGTACTCAAGTGCCTACTATGGGCCGTTTCGTGACGCTGCGGAAAGTGCACCTGAGTCAGGTGACCGCAAGACGTATCAGATGGACCCGGCAGCTGCCGCTGCTCAGGCACTGCGTGAAGTGGAACTTGATCTACAGGAAGGTGCCGACATGATTATGGTTAAGCCGGCACTGGCCTATTTGGATATTATCACGCGTGTCAGTCAGGCTTACCCGGGCGTGCCTTTGGCTGCCTATAACGTTTCCGGTGAATACAGCATGATTAAAGCGGCAGTTGCATCGGGTTGGCTCGATGAGCAACGAGTCGTCATGGAGACGATGACCGCGATCCGTCGTGCCGGCGCGGAGATCATTCTTACATATTGGGCCATTGAACTCGCAGAACAACTTGCAAGTTGCTAATCCACACTCGTCTTTAATCGGATATCTGGTCATCTTCGGCAATCTGTGGAATAACTACTTAATCAACACAAATCATTCCTTCCAAGTGAACCGAAATGGATTTTTCTCAAAGTAAATCGATATTTGAAACCGCTCAGTCCCTAATGCCAGGGGGCGTGAATAGTCCGGCGCGAGCGTTTGGTAGCGTGGGCGGCACTCCGTTGATTATGGAACGAGGTGAAGGTGCCTATCTCTATGACGTGGACGGAAATAAGCTGATTGACTACATCGGTTCATGGGGACCCATGATTCTCGGTCATAAGCATCCCCGCGTGCTGGAAGCACTGCGTGTTGCGATGGAAAATGGTACTAGTTTTGGTGCCCCAACTGCCGCAGAAAACGAACTGGCCCAATTGATCATCGATCTGGTGCCATCGGTCGAAAAGGTAAGGCTGGTGAATTCGGGCACCGAAGCAACAATGAGTGCGATTCGATTAGCTCGTGGCTTTACCGGACGCGACGTCGTCGTGAAATTCTCAGGGAATTACCACGGGCATGTAGATAGCTTACTTGTTGCTGCAGGTTCATCCGCAGCAACATTAGGTGTCCCAAATTCGCCTGGCGTCACAGCGGGCACGAGTAAGGATACGCTTATCCTGAATTACAACGACGTCGATGGATTGGTCTCAGCCTTTGATGAACATGGCTCTCGAATTGCGGCCGTCATCATGGAGCCGGTGGTAGGAAACATGGGATGCGTTCCTGCAGATGCCGACTTTATGCAAGCCGTGCGTGATGTGACTACGCAACATGGTAGCCTGATGATCCTCGATGAAGTGATGACCGGATTTCGTGTCAGCGTAGGTGGTGCTCAGCAAATCTATGATGTTTCTCCGGATATTACGACCATGGGCAAGATCGTTGGTGGCGGATTGCCTATTGGTGCGTATGCGGGCCGGGCGGACATTATGGATCATGTACTCCCCGCTGGCGAGGTATTTCAGGCAGGCACACTAAGCGGAAACCCAATTGCAACCGCAGCAGGAATTGCGACCCTCAAATCACTTCGGGATGAGTCTCCCTATGAGAAGATTGATCAACTTGCATTGCGTTTGGGTGACGGGCTGGCCGCTGCGGCAGAGTCAGCTGGAGTCGAGCACTGTGTACAACGCGTAGGCAGTATGCTCACACTGTTCTTTCGTTCCGGTCCAGTGAAGTCATGGGATCAGGCAGCAGAGTGTGATACCGAACGTTTCTCCCGCTACTTTTGGGGAATGATCGAAAACGGTGTCTATATGCCGTGCAGCCAGTATGAAGCTCTCTTTGTTTCAGCGGCGCACACGCAACAGGACATAGATCACACCATTCAAGCTGCTCAGCAGGTCATTGCTGGCCTGTAGGGAAACCGTAACCAACCGCAATAAATCTCTTCTTCGCCAATCGTTCGTCAGGCGATTAAGCACTTGGATGCGTGCCCGGTTTGCTTGATTTCAGCCAATTGTATGGCTTGT
This sequence comes from Pirellulaceae bacterium, assembly GCA_045566075.1. GTDB lineage: Bacteria > Planctomycetota > Planctomycetia > Pirellulales > Pirellulaceae > UBA11883. The sequence goes on from JBJLEE010000020.1 coordinate 20,871, forward strand.
GCGGATTACGCATCGTTCTATGGTCAGCATGCTGGATTAATTGGCTAAATGTAAATGAATGGCGGATTCTCTTTGACAATCAGGTCGAAGAATTGAGACGGATGCGTACTTCGGTGCGCTGCTAATTCGGACTGCGACGTATGGAATTGATAGCAGTCTCGGCAACGGATTGCCCGGTCAAGCACATGCCTTGTGCATGCAATCCCCTCAAACACGGCACGAAGCCGGGTTTTCGAAAGTGGCACGGATGCTGGACAGAAGTACGGCATTAGCTCGTACCTTGAATTGGTCCCCATTCACAGCGAGCAATATGTTCGAAGACCGAAATCTTAAGCGTGACCTTTTAGCTCTTGGGCTGGCTGCCTTTACGGTATTCCTGGCTATTGCGCTTGTCACCTATCACAACGACGACCCAGTTGAGAGCCTGATTACTCCACTGGATCAGCTATATCAGCCGGACATGCTGGTATACCCACAGGCAAGCATTGTTCAAAACGCTTGTGGCAGATGGGGTGCGATGTTTGCGGATATTTTCTTTACGTTGTTTGGTTTCGGCGCCTATTTCATTACCGTTTCACTCGGTGTGGTTTCCTTCCTTGTGTTTCAAGGGCGAAGCATCGAAGGATTTCCGGTCCGTCTCGCAGGATGGCTGGTGTCACTCATCGGGTTCACATCCTTTGTTGCGCTGGTGGTGCCACTGCTTAGCCCCGGTCCGATTTACGGTTCCGGCGGACTGCTTGGAATTATTTTCCGTCAGGTACTTGAAGCATCGTTTGCCATAACGGGAGGCCTGTTGCTCGCCATTTGCCTGTTCTTCGGAGGCCTGATGCTCGCAACGGACTACGTTGCCCTAAGGGTAATGGTCGCAATCTCTCGGTGTTTTATGCGGGGCACCACACGCGTCGCCAAGTATTTGGCTACCGAAGCAGGAACCTCGTCCAACCCCACGATGGCAACGGTTGGAGCCCCGGCACCAGCCAAGGCGGACGAACAACGTTGGGCTGACGATCGCTGGGACGAATACGAAACAACTGACACTGAAGCGTATGACGACTATAAGGATGAAGATGAAGATGAAGATGAAGATGAAATCACGGAAGAAAACAACCACTGGGAAGACGAAGACACAAACGAAGAAGCAGATGCCATTGCTCGCGACGATCGTCTCGCAGTGCGTATCAGCGGCCACCAGGTAAGCGACGAAAGCGACACCTGGTCTGATGATTTGGATAACGAATTCGATGCGGATGATCTGCATGATTTAGACGACTTAGACGACTTAGACAAAATGGACGACGCGGGGGCAGCAGAGGCACCAGCGAAGCCGTCGCGGCTAAAACGGATGGCTGGCAAACTTCAGAAGGGTGAGCCACGAATTAAACGACGGTCGTCACAGTCCAAAGACGATCAGGAAGAGGGTCAAAGGGCGTTGATTGAAAGCATCAACGAACAGCCGGATGATGTTTTCGCCGATTATGAAACTCCAAGTCTGGATTTACTACTGCCCAGCGAAGATATCAACTTTGCCGAGCAGGCCAAAGAAGTACGGCGCAATGCGAAGATTCTGGAAAAGACCTTTGCAGATTTCGGGTTTAACATTCGCGTTGTGGAAATTGAGACGGGTCCTGTGATCGCTCAATACGAAGTGCAATTAGAAGCAGGGCTGAGACTGTCTAAAATCTCCGGGCTCGCAGATGACCTGGCGATCGCGCTGCGCGTCCCGAGCGTAAGAATTGTCGCTCCGATTCCAGGTAAAAATACCGTTGGCATAGAAGTTCCCAACAAGTCACAGCAACTTGTCCGTATGCGAGAAGTGATCGAAGATTCAACGTCCAGCTCCAAGAAAATGCAAATCCCTGTGTTCCTCGGTAAGGATGTCTCCGGAAATCCGCTAGCCGTTGATCTATGTAAAATGCCGCACTTGTTAATTGCCGGTCGTACGGGCAGCGGTAAAAGCGTATGTCTTCACTCCATCGTGACATCCATTTTGATGGCACGACGACCTGACGAAGTTCGCATGCTGATGATCGATCCAAAGATGGTCGAATTGAGTGTGTACGGTCGCTTGCCACACTTGATGCATCCAGTGGTGACTGACATGAAAAAGGCAGAGGCAATCCTTGCCTGGGCCGTGGAGAAGATGGAACAGCGGTATAAATTGTTGGCAAAAGCAGGTGTACGCCATATTTCCAGCTTCAATGATTTTTCAGAAGAGCAAATACGCGAACGGCTTGGCCCAGCCTTCGCAGATGATACGCCGACGCATCTGCCATACATCGTGATTGTGGCAGACGAGCTTGCTGACTTAATGATGACGGCCGGAAAAGATGTTGAACAACACATTATTCGATTGGCACAAAAGAGCCGTGCTGTTGGTATTCACCTGATTCTGGCAACCCAAAAACCAACAGTGGATGTCATCACAGGCTTAATTAAATCCAACCTGCCAGCACGAATCGCATTCCAAGTTGCCAGTCGTACTGATAGCCGTGTTGTACTGGACGAAATGGGGGCAGAAAAACTGCTCGGTAACGGTGACATGCTCGTGTTGTGGCCCGGAACCAGTACGATTCTTCGTGGGCAGGGTACGTTCCTTGATGATGAAGAGATCAACGGCGTCGTTGACGAAGTCAGCAAATGCAAACAGAACTTCGTGGAAGAACTCGTGCACATGAAGGTTGAGCGCGATTCCGCCGTACCAGGGGCAGTGCGTAAGAACGATGACCTTTACGATGCCGCAATTGAAATCGTCATTCGCGAAGGACGTGGTAGCGTTTCCTTGCTGCAGCGAACACTTGGAATCGGATATGGTCGCGGTGCCAGACTGATCGACTATATGGCTGAGGATGGAATTGTCGGTGAGTATAACGGTAGTCAGGCAAGAGAAGTCATTGTCACGATGGATCAGTGGCAGGAAATGCAGGCCATAGCCGAAGCCAACGGTGCCGAGGCTGGAAAGTATTCGGCCGCTGATCTCTTTGACAACCATGATGACGAAGATGAAGCAGATGAATTCTACAACTCTGTCGATGATGAAATGACGTCATGGGATAACGATGACCTAGAAGACGAAGAAAATGAAGTCGATAAAGACACCGATCAAGATGCGGCGATTGATGATACATCGGCTAATGATGACCCAAAAGAAAACTACGGAAGCGGAGATGACACGCGGCATGATAGTCCCGCCGGCGAACGCGGTCCCCGAGGCCCGCGAAAGCTAGTCCGGCGTCGCCGTGAAGTGGTTGCGGTTGTGAGTGACGATGATCCGGATCCGGATGGTGAGTCCATTAAAGTGATCACGTCGGCAAATCGATCAGAGTCAATGGCTGCCGCTGAAGCTCCTGATGATGCATCTGCTTGGGCTGAAGACGAATGGGAAGCGGATGATTGGGACGAACAGTACAGCGTTGCTGTGAGCGACGAAAATGAAACCGCTTCAGACATATCAGCCGATCCGTCAGTCTCCATCGAATCAGACTTAAGTGTTGTAACAGCGGTCCACGACGATGACGAAACCAGTGAGAAAGATGCTGGTGGTTTAATTGCCACTGACTCAGATGCAACGGACTCTGATGATGACGTAGATGAGCAGGACGAGTATGATGCTGACGCATCGCTGGCAGAGGAAGACCTCTGGAACCAGAACGATGATAAGTCAGAAATCGATGACTGGCAGTAATACTCAAAATGATACTCGACCTGATTGATCACCAGCAGTTCTATCGTGCCATGTTGCCCGGTCTGGATGCTGGGTTCGACTTCCTGAAACGCACCGACTTGGCATCACTTGAAGACGGCAGACACGCGATTGATGGTGACCGTGTATTTGCTTTGATTGCACGTGGTTCAGGTGTTGGCCGTGAGCAGGCGATGCTTGAAGCGCATCGTAAATATCTGGATATCCAGTTTGTGATTTCCGGTGTGGACCAAATGGGCTGGAGGCCGATTACCGAATGCACGCGGCCACGTGATCCCTATAGCGATGAGAATGATCTTGTGTTTTTCTACGATCGGCCGAAGACATGGTGCACCGTGCCAGCTGGTGCCTTTACAATTTTTCTGCCGCAGGACGCGCATGCCCCATTGGGGTGTGAAAACGAAGTGCATAAAGCAGTGGTAAAGATCAAGCTGTAACCGCTGGACGCTCTGCCAAGCATCGTATTGGCCGTTGACAGTCTGAAGATCCGCTTCTATTGTGACCTGTACATGGCACAGGCCACTTTCTCTAATTAACACCGAATTCACTGTTGGTAACCCATGGCAGCGATCTCAATTGTCAGCATCGATATTATTCGGGCCAGCGCAATTGCTGGCTGCATGCCAAGTGCTGTGGTGATTATTCAGGACGATCGGCGGAATTAGGGATACCTTGAAACAGAATCATCAAGAGCCCTGAGATCCGTTGGATTTCAGGGCTCTTTTATTTGCAGTCAGTTCCAGCGGAACGATGCCGCATAAACCAATTTCATTGAACTACGAAAACCAATGCGTTCAATCCAGATTTACGACACGACTCTTCGAGATGGTACACAGGCCGAGGGTATAAGCTTATCACTTGCGGATAAGCTTGCTATTGCGCAGCGACTGGACGAGATCGGTGTTGATTACATCGAAGGTGGGTATCCACTCAGTAACGAGAAGGACGTACAGTTTTTCCAACGTGTTTCTGAGCTTGATCTAAAACATGCGAAAGTATGCGCGTTTGGCATGACGCGGCGTCGTGGAATGACTGCTGCTGAGGATCCGGGAATTCAGGCGTTAATAGAGAGTCAGGCACCGGTTTGTACCGTTGTTGGTAAGACCTGGGATTTTCATGTGACCGATGTGTTGCGTGTATCACTTGAAGAAAACATTGCGATGATTTCTGAAAGTGTCGAGCACATTGTGGAGGCAGGCCGTGAAGTGATTTACGATGCGGAACATTTCTTTGATGGGTGGAAAGCCAATCCGGAGTATGCCCGCCAAACGATTCTCTCTGCCGCAGAAGCTGGTGCTTCTTTGATCGTGCTCTGCGATACCAATGGTGGCTCGTTGCCTGATGAAGTAACCCAGTTAACCCAAGAGGCGATTGAATTAGTGGCCAAGTGCGACGTCAACGTCGGGATCCACTGTCATAACGATTGCGAATTGGCCGTGGCCAATTCACTTGCGGCGGTGGAAGCTGGTGCTGTACAGGTACAGGGTACGATTAACGGCATTGGAGAACGATGTGGAAATGCCAATCTAATCAGCGTTATCTGTAATCTGGAGCTGAAAAAAGAAGGATACTCTGTGCTGAACGGTCTCGGAGTCGGACATATGACAGAGCTGTCACGGTTTGTGTTCGAAACGGCAAACATGCAGCTTAATCGCGGACAACCATTTGTTGGTCGCAGCGCATTTGCCCACAAAGGTGGTATGCACGCTCATGCGGTGGCCCGCGCAACCAATTCCTATGAACACATTACACCGGAGTTGGTTGGCAATGAGCGTCGTATCTTGATCAGTGAATTATCCGGTCGAAGCAATATACAGGCACTTACCGCAGCGCAAGGAATTGATGGTGATTCCGAGTTGATGCAAAATGTGTTAGCTGAAATCGTCAGTCTCGAGAATCAAGGCTATCAGTTTGAAGCTGCGAAAGCGTCATTCGAGCTGTTGGTGCAACGCTGTGCCGGAACATTTGTCCGGCACTTTGAACGTGAAAAATACCACGTTGAGGTTGTTGCCTGGGAACCAAAGGACATGGATAAACACGAAGTGGAGAACGAGGCCACTGTGAAACTGATTGTCGACGATCAGGTGTTTCATGAGGTGGCAGAGGGCGATGGTCCGGTGAACGCACTGGATGCTGCATTACGCAAAGCACTCAATGCAACGTATCCACAACTTGAAAGTATGCGACTGGTGGACTACAAGGTACGCGTGGTGAATTCGGAAGCAGGAACGGCAGCAAGAACTCGCGTCTTTGTGGATTTCGCTGATGCCACGGATGGATGGGGCACAGTCGGTGTCAGTGAAAACATCATCGAAGCAAGTTGGCTAGCGCTGGTGGACGGTTTTGAGTACAAACTGTATAAGGACGGCGTAACTTCGTAGGACACATCACGTTACCGCGTGTACGTTCGTCACGAATCTGAAGGCGTACGAGAATAGAAATAAGCGATCGATGCAAGATTTTTCAGCGGACTCATTTCCCAAGAACTTTGACTTTAGTAGTCGGCAAGCTGAGATTTTTCAGCAGTGGAAATCGGATGGCCGGTTTCACGCGGATCCACAAAGCGAAAAAGACCCTTATACGATAGTCATCCCGCCGCCTAACGTAACGGGCGCACTTCATCTGGGTCATGCTCTGAACAATACATTGCAGGATGTGCAGATCCGTATGAAGCGCATGCAGGGTTTTGAGGCATTGTGGATGCCCGGTACGGACCATGCAGGAATCGCCACTCAGGCGGTTGTTGAGCGTCGATTGAAAGAGGAAGAAGATAAGACACGGCATGACCTTGGGCGGGAAGCCCTCGTTGATCGCATTTGGGAATGGAAGGATCAGTATGAGAAAAGGATCCTGACGCAATTGCAAACAATGGGCTCATCGTGTGACTGGGATCGAGTCCGTTTTACACTCGACCCGATATGTGCTCAGGCTGTGCGGACGACCTTTTTTGATCTGTTTCAAAAAGGGCTGATCTACCGCGGAAAGCGTTTAGTCAACTGGGATACGTTTCTACAGACTGCGGTGAGCGATGATGAAGTGTTCCACGAAGTGGTCGAAGGTCATTTCTGGCACTTCAAATACAGCGTCATCGATCCGAAACCCGGTGAGCCGGAATTCGTCACCGTTGCTACAACACGGCCCGAGACGATGTTGGGAGATACTGCAGTAGCGGTTCATCCGGACCCGCGGTCTGCGATGGAAAAGGCACTGGCAGAATTAAATGAAAAACTTCAGGCTGCCGGAGAGAAAGACAGGGAACTGATTCAGTCTCAAATAGACGATATCAATGATCGTATCGAGACGATGTTGCCAGGCCTCGAATTACTTCGAGATATGGCAAGTGATGGAAGGAAATTATTGCTGCCGTTGCTCAATCGCGAGCTTGAACTTGTGGCAGACAGTTGGGCAAAACCGGAACTGGGAAGTGGTTGCGTAAAGATTACGCCTGCTCACGATCCGAATGACTATGAAGTTGGTAAGCGTCAGAATCTACCAATGATTAATATCCTCAATGCAGACGGCACGCTAAACGCCAGCGCCGGTCCATATGCAGGGCTAAATATTAAGGAGTCTCGGCAAAAGGTGGTTGCTGACCTGGAGTTGCAGGGTTTACTAATCGAAGTGGAAGACCGGGAAATCGACCTGGCACACTCTGACCGTAGTAAGACTCCGATTGAACCGATGCTGACCGATCAGTGGTTCGTCAAGATGGAAGAATTAGCACAGACGGCGATGGACGCAGTGACGGATGGGCGTGTACAGATATTCCCGGAACGCTACACCAAAGGATATCTGGATTGGCTTGGTGAAAAGCGTGACTGGCCAGTCAGTCGACAGTTGTGGTGGGGCCATCAGATTCCAATTTGGTCTGCCAGTTGTTCGGATCAAAAAGATCTGGATGATCACCTCAGGCAACTTGAGTCCGCAACCGGTGGTGACTCCACACGGCTATCACATCAGGTGGAATATACGGCTGAGTTAAATAAACAGGCACGGGTCGTTACTGAGGATGGTGATCGGATTGCATTTGCCGTGATCCATGTGTGCTTTGACAACGACGACGTGGCGCTGGCAGAAACGCTTGAAACGGCAGGTTTCATCAGGGAGCAGGACGTACTAGATACGTGGTTTAGCAGTGCTCTGTGGCCGCACAGCACGCTCGGATGGCCAAACAATACGGACGAACTGGAAAAGTTCTACCCGACCAGTACCCTGATTACCAGTCGCGACATTATCACGTTATGGGTCGCCAGAATGGTATTGATGGGCTTAAACAATATGGGGCAAATCCCATTTAGTGAAGTGTTTATCCACCCCAAGATCCTTGATGGTTACGGCGAGACCATGAGTAAATCAAAGGGGAATGGTGTAGATCCGCTTGATGTGATCGAGAAATTTGGAGCGGATGCACTACGATTCGGATTGGCTCACCTGACAACCGAGACACAGGATGTCCGAATGCCCGTGCAGTTTGAGTGTCCCCACTGTCATCAGTTGATGGATCAGACCAAAAAGAACCGTGAGCTGCCGGTCGTCGAATGTACTCAATGTGGCGACTCTTTCCGCACTCAATGGGCGAGAACCGATGAGCACATGTCGTTTGATCGCGGACCGGTAGTTAGCGAGCGTTTTGAGACGGCTCGCAATTTCTGCAACAAGCTCTGGAATGCTGCCAGATTTGTCATGATGAATCTGGAAGGCTTTGAGGCAGCGCCAGTGACAGACGACGAACTCGCATTTGAAGATCGTTGGTTACTCAGCCGTCTAAATAGTGTGACTCAGCAGGTAACCGAAGGGCTGGAATCGTATAAGTATGCAGACTCAGCCCGTGTGCTGTACGACTTTGCATGGGATGAGTTTTGCAGCTTCTATGTCGAAATGGCCAAGGCGCGATTTCAGGATGAGTCATCCAGAGCGGTTGCACAGCGTGTAATTGCCTATGCACTGGATCAAATTCTACGATTGTTACATCCGATCATTCCCTTCATCACTGAAGAAATCTGGCAGATTCTCGGGACGGTTGCTCCAAGTCGGGGACTTGCAACGGTAGAAGACGCGAGCGACTCGATCATGGTTGCGTCTTGGCCGGTGGCCGATGAAGCCAGAATTGACACGGTCATTGAAGAACGTTTTTCCAAATTCCAGGGAGTGCTCGGTGCACTGCGTGAGATCCGTAGTCGTCAGAATATTGCACCACGGCAGCCATTGGAGTTCTCGGTAAGTTGCGGTGAGTATTTTGTTACGCTGTTACAACCTATGGAACCATTCTTTCAATCGATGGCACATGCCTCGAGTGTGCAGTGGGGTACTGCGGTTGAGCCACCGGCAACCAATGCCGCTGTGCGTATTGATGATCTTGAAGTCTTTGTGGATCTCAAAGACTTTATCGATGTCGATGCAGAGATCGCTCGAAATGAAAAGCTCATGGAGAAGATCCAGGGCCAGATCAAGGGTAAGGAAAGCAAGCTTGGTAACGACAACTTTGTGTCACGTGCACCGGAAGAAGTGGTTGCTCGTGAGCGAGAGGGCCTCGAGAAACTCAAGGCCGAGCTTGCTTCTGTAGAAGCTGCTCTTGAGTCTCTTAAATCAGATTAATCGGCCTGCACCTGCGTTAATTAGGCGCCGACTTCTTCCAATACTTGCTCGGCGACGTAGATCGGTAAGTGAGGTTCACAGGTAACGGCCACAGCAATTGCATCAGATGGCCGCGAGTCTATTTCGATTAGCTTGCCGCCCCGGCGTATGCGTAATTTGGCGAAGTACGTATGTTCCTGCAGATCCGTAATGACCACACTATCTAATTCGCCATCGAGTTGGGCAACAACGTCGACAAGCAAATCATGTGTCAGCGGACGTGGCGCGGGGTAGTTTTTTACCCGGCGGTCAATGCTGGATGCTTCAAAGATACCTATGAGAATCGGAAACTGACGGTCACCATCAAGTTCTTTCAGGTAGATAACCTGATGATCATTTATGTCGCTGATGATGATCCGCGATAGTTCCATTTGAACCGGCATGGTCTGGACTCCAGCCTTGGGGAGAATTGTCGTTGATGAGATATCTTTATTATACGCTGTAGCAGGAGGTCATGTGTCATGCGACGCAAGTCTGTCTACGCGGGCGTATAGTCTTCATCAGCGGTGACGCTCGCACAGAACTGGCCGAGCAATTCTGCAGCGTTATCAATGTCATCAAGGCTGATCGTCTCAACCGCACTGTGCATGTAACGGTTTGGAATACTGACTAGCCCTGTGGCAACTCCCGCACGGTTTAGTTGAAGCGCATTTGCATCATTGCTCGTTGCACGACCCACCGCAGCCGGCTGGACAGGAATGCTATGCGTCGTCGCCAGATCGAGCAACTGCCCGACAACCTTGTGATTCATGTTTGGTCCTCGGTATACGACCGGGCCCTGGCCGAGGCGAATGTCTCCAAGTTGCTTCTTATCGACACTTGGGCAGTCGGTGGAGTGAGTTACGTCGACGGCGACACCGATATCCGGGTTTATGCCAAACGCGCTAGTGCGTGCACCACGCAGTCCGATTTCTTCGGCGACAGTGGATACAGCATAGATCCCACATTGTGGATTTAGTTCCTTCGCCCGGCGAATCGCTTCGATAACGACCCAGACTCCGCAGCTATTATCCATTTTCGGCGCGTTTGCCAGATTGCCTTGCATTTCTCGCATTCCGAGTTCAAGTGTTACGGGGTCACCGATGTTGATCATGGCAGAGGCTTCTTCGCTGCTCGATGCACCGATATCCAGCCACATGTCTTTGAGCTTCACAACTTGTTTGCGTTCCTGATCGGTTAGCAAATGAATCGCCTTGCGGCTTATGAGTGCGTTTACCGGCCCGGATTCGGACCAAATGATCATGCGTTGACCAATCAGTTGTTGAGGATCCCAGCCTCCAATGGTTTGTGCGTAAACGAACCCGTTGTCGTCGATGTATGATACGATCATCCCGATTTGGTCGCAGTGGCCAGCGAGCATGATTCTCCGCGTCGCATCCGGATTCACCACGATGGAGACATTGCCGTGAACGTCGGTCGAAATCTCGTCTGCAAATGAGCTGGCGTATTCACGAACGATATTTTGGACGTCCTGTTCGTAACCGGATGGTCCGGGGGTATTTAGAAGTGATTCAAAGAACGATCGTGCGGACTCGAGCATGGATGTACCTTTCGGGGCTTCTGGCTTGCAAAACTACCGCATGTCATACGTGGCGGAAATTGGCAGACCCGAGTGCCTTGACGCTTTTTCAGGGCGTACCTAGTATGGCGGTTTGGGTGTTTTGTTTAGTCAAGAGCTGTGTGTTGAGGCGGCCGATGGGCATTGTATAGGCCGCGGCGTCTCTAAATAACATACAGTTTTAGCTTCAAAAGCACTAACCACCGTGTGCAGTAGCTGCCGGTGACGTCGCGGTTTAAATTAAAATGGCTCGAATCGGTTGTTTTGTAGGCATCCGACGAGAAAGAACAATGAAATATGCAATCGTAATTCCTGACGGGTGTGCTGACGAACCTCAGGAGTCTCTAGGCGGAAAGACACCACTTCAATCAGCCAACCTACCTGCAATGGACGCGATCGTGGGCGCCGGCATGATCGGTGCCGCTAACTATGTCCCGCCCCATTTACCTGCTGGCTCTGCTGTAGCTAACATGAGCCTGCTGGGTTATGACCCGAACGTTTTTTTTACAGGTCGCGCACCATTGGAAGCTGGCGCTCAGGGCATTTCACTGGGCCCAAATGATTGGGCTGTGCGTTGTAATCTGGTAACGATTCAGGATCAGATCATGAAAAGCTTTACAGCTGGTCATTTGTCCACGGCTGAAGCAGATCAGTTACTCGAGACGCTGCGTCAATCGGTTGAGTCAGACCGATTGGAATTCGTAACGGGCGTAAGTTATCGCAATCTATTACTGTTTCGCGGTGCTGAAGGTGTGCCACATCCATTTTCCGATGACACACGCACCACGCCACCACATGATCTGACCGACGACTCCGTTCTGGATGACTTTCCGCGTGGCCCTGGAAGTAAATTACTCGCTGACTTAATGAACCAGTCAATGCAGTTGTTTGCAGGACATCCGGTTAACGACCAGCGAATTGAAGATGGAAAGCTACCCGCTACTAATATATGGTTGTGGGGGCTTGGTCGAACCCCGCAACTCCCTACCTTTAAGAGCCAATACGGCCTTGAAGGTAAGATGATAACCGCGGTGGATCTCCTGCGAGGCATCGCATCCATTATCGGGTGGGATTGCATTGAAGTTGAAGGTGCTACGGGATACACAGACACCAATTACGCAGGTAAAGGTCAGGCAGCAATCGACGCTTTGGATCATACCGATATTGTTGTGGTTCACGTGGAAGCGACAGACGAAGCCTCACATGAAGGCGACGTGGTTGCCAAGATCAAGGCACTGGAAGATATCGATCAGAAAATCGTTGGACCGCTTCATGAAGCTTTAAAGTCGCGAGGCGACTATCGCATCATGGTTACACCGGATCACCCCACTCCCGTTCGCACTAAAACTCATAGTCACGGCACGGTGCCATTTGGGATTTGCGGTACAGGCCTCGACGCCGATGGTGCAGCGTCCTATGACGATCTAACCGCGGCGGAATCTAAACTGCAAATGCCCGCTGGTCACGAAGTAATGAAGCTCTTTCTCGGTGACTGACTCGTTCGCGTTCGGTGATATTTCCCGTGATCTACCTTTGAGTTGGGACTTTGCACGTACGGATCTTGAATCATCATAAAGGCAGAGAGTTTTAGCCAGTCGAAATGGATCCATAGTAATAAAGGGATAGCCACAGCGAAGTAGCGCTAAGGGCAGAATAAATGGCAATTATTGTTCAAAAATTTGGCGGTACGAGTGTCGCGGACACGGAAAAGATTATGGCCGCTGCTCGCAAGGCTGTTCGCGCACGACAGGACGGGCATCAGGTGGTCATGGTTGTAAGTGCCATGGGGAAAAACACCGATATGCTCGTCGAATTGGCGAACGAAATCAGCGAACAACCACCGGCTCGCGAAATGGATATGCTGCTGAGTACCGGTGAGCAGGTAAGTGTCGCCTTGATGGCCATGGCGATCGATGCACTTGGTCATAAAGCGGTGAGTTTGACCGGTGCACAAATTGGAGTGCGAACCGACAGCACTCATACCAACGCACGTATTATTTCCATATCCACAGAGCGTATGCAGTTCTTGCTGGATGCCGGCAATATCGTAATTGCTGCCGGATTTCAGGGGATTGATGAAGACTTTAATATCACAACACTTGGTCGTGGTGGCAGTGATACAACTGCTGTGTCGCTGGCAGCCGTGTTGGGTGCATCGTGCGAAATCTATACCGATGTGGATGGCGTTTATACAACGGATCCGCGGAAATTGCCCGAGGCAAGAAAAGTAAGTCGTGTTAGCTACGACGAAATGCTCGAAGTGGCCAGTGTGGGTGCCGGTGTCATGCATAGCCGTTCGATCGAATTTGCAAAGAAATACGCGGTGCCGATTCATGTGCGTAGCAGTATGTCAGACGGCATCGGAACCATTATTGCGGAGTCCCCCGAGTCGCATGACCGTGTGGTATCCACAACGGCCGTCACGATGGACGAAGCAAGAATCACACTGAGTGAAGTGCCGGACTTACCTGGTACCAGCTATGCCGTGTTCTCGGTGTTAGCCAATGAAAACATAACCGTTGATATGGTCGTTCAGGACGTTGGTGATAACGGAAAATCCAATATCAGTTTCACGGTTCCCGAAGCAGAACTGGACGTTGCATTGAAAGCACTCAAGCCAGTTGCGGGTCAAATGGCATTCGGTGCGATTACTCATGATGCCAATGTGGCCAAGGTTTCTGTCGTTGGATTGGGGATGGCCCAGCAGACGGGAGTCGCGGAAACGATGTTTAAGACCTTGGCAGAAAAAGACATCAACATCTTTATGATCACCACCAGCGAGATCAAGATCTCATGCCTGGTTGATCGAGAGGTCGCGTTGGACGCATTACGTGCCGTTCACAACGCGTACGATTTACATAAACAACCGGATAACGTTATTCAGGTCGGTTCACCCAGTGAGGAAATTCAGCGGGATGAGGCGACGCGGGCTTCCGTTGCTGAACGATTACGCGGTGTCGGGATGGAAGACTTATCGATCGAGAGTATTACTCTTGATGACTCACAGTCGAGTGTGTCGATCCTTGGGCTTACCGATCGGCCGGGTGTCGCAGATACCGTCTTTTCGCATGTGGCGAAAGCCGGTGTGTTGGTGGATATGATTATCCTCAACTACAACGAACAAGAAGGAAACGCCAGTATGAGTTTTACGTGCCCGGCGGAATCGCGTGAGGCTGCAATTGCTGCACTTGAACAGCTTCAGGAAGAAATTGGGTTTCGAGAGATTCTCAGCCAGCAGGCTGTGGGCAAACTGTCTGTGGCTGGCGTCGGCCTTCGCAGTCATACCGGCGTCGGTATACGCATGTTCCGTAGTCTGTCCGAAGCCGGAATTAATGTGGATATGATCAACACCAGTGAAGTGAACGTGAATATTATCGTGAACGGTCAGCACAATGAACGAGCACTCGAGGAGCTTGAAGCGGCATTTGCAGATGTATTGCGCTAAGTGCCGGTGGGTATTCGATATGACTCCTGTGCAAAGCTTTATGCCATTTTGACCCTGAAATCTGGGCAATTGCGGCCCAACTGCCAATTTGGCACTACGATTAAGTGCTTAAAACAACTGAATGCAGGAATACACAGTAAAAGAAGTACTTAGTTTCCCTGTAACTCCTTGTCGCGGCAGTAGTTGTGGATTATTTTCGTAGTTTTGGCACAGCGCTTGCGTAGTGTATAGGCGGTGGAGTATTTCCCTGCCAAACAATGCACCGCAGACGGTGCAGATACAGTGGATCTAACGGCTTATTGACAGCCGGATCCAAATAAAAAGATACACGAGTAATACCCTGAGTGGCTGATAGGAGAATTCGGTCGTGGCAAAACAAATGGTGTTTGATGACAAGGCACGTCAGTCCTTGTTAACCGGTGTTTCCAAGCTTGCACGTGCTGTACGCAGCACATTGGGTCCACGTGGACGTAATGCGGTATTGGACAAAGGTTGGGGCTCTCCCCGAGTAACAAAAGACGGTGTAACGGTTGCTGAAGATATCGAACTCGATGACGTGTTTGAAAATCTCGGCGCACAGCTTGTAAAAGAAGCCGCTAGCAAGACCAATGAGGTTGCTGGTGACGGTACAACAACCGCAACGATTCTTGCAGAAGCGATCTTCCGTGAAGGACTCAAGATGATTGCTGGTGGTGCTGATCCAATGGCACTCTCCCGCGGACTGCATCAGGCAGTCGATGCGGTATGCAGTAACATCGGCAAGTTGGCACAGGAAATCGATTCCAAGAGCAAGCGAGAGATTCAGCAAGTTGCAACGATCGCTGGAAACAACGATCCTTCCATCGGTAACGTATTAGCTGATGCGTTCATTAAGGTTGGCAAGAATGGCGTCATCACCGTTGAAGAAGGACGTGCCAACAAGACAACGGTTGATGTTGTCGAAGGTATGCAATTTGAACGTGGCTTCCTCTCACCTTACTTCGTAACAAACGAGACCGAAGTGATCGTTGAATTGGAAGACTGTTACATTTTGTTGTTCGAAGAAAAGATCACAAACAACAAGAAGCTTATCCCACTGCTTGAAGCAGTTAGCAAAGCGAAAAAGCCGCTGCTGATTATCGCCGAAGATATCGAAGGCGAAGCATTGGCGACACTCGTTGTCAACAAGATGCGTGGCATCCTTGAAGTCTGTGCTGTTAAGGCACCAGGTTATGGTGATCGCCGTAAGGCCATCATGGGCGACATTGGCGTGTTGACCCGTGGCACACCAATCTTCAAGGATTTGGGAATTGAACTTGAAAGCGTCAAGATCAGTGATCTTGGACAAGCTAAGAAGATCAAGATCACATCTGAAGAGTGCATTATCGTTGGTGGTAAGGGCTCTAAGGAAGAAATCAATGGTCGTGCTGACCAGATTCGCAATGAGATCGGTGTTACCGAGAGTGAATACGATTGCGAAAAGCTGCAGGAACGTCTGGCAAAACTCGCCGGTGGCGTAGCACAGATCAATTGTGGTGCAGCAACAGAAACCGAAATGAAGGAACGTAAGGCACTGTTGGAAGATGCAAAGGCGGCAACGCAAGCAGCATTGGAAGAGGGCATCGTTGCTGGTGGTGGTGTTGCTTTGATTCGTACCGAATCAGCAATCAAAAAGCTGAATCTATCAGGTGACGAAGCACTCGGAGCACAGATCATACAGAATGTCTTGGATTACCCACTTCGCGAAATCGCTCACAATGCTGGCCTTGATGGTGCAGTTATTGTGAATCGCGTGCGAAAACTCAAAGGTAAGAACGAAGGATACAACGCTGATAAAGACAAGTATGGCGACATGGTTGAGATGGGTGTCATCGAACCAGCCAAGGTTGTCCGCACAGCATTGCAAAACGCATCCAGTGTCGCATCACTGTTGCTTACTACCGAATGTCTCGTTACTGAGATTCCGGTGGAAGAAGAGGATGACGACCATGATCATCATCACGATCATGGCATGGGTGGCGGCATGGGTGGCGGCATGCCCGGAATGGGCGGCATGGGCGGCATGGGCGGCATGGGGGGCGGAATGCCCGGCATGGGTGGCATGCCTGGCATGATGTAATGTCGGCTGACTCAACTCGTTAAATAAATCAACAATAATTCAATTACAAAAGCGTTATGAGGGTAATTCACTGATGGCCAAGATCAAGATTCGTCCACTAGATGATCGTATCGTGGTTAAACCACTCGATGCAGAACAAACAACTGCTGGTGGAATCGTGCTTCCGGATTCAGCAAAGGAAAAACCGCAGCGTGGAGTCATCCTTGCAGTGGGACCTGGTCGATTGACCGAAACCGGCGATCGAGCAAACCTTTCGGTAGTCGTAGGCGACGAAATTATTTTCGGAAAATTTGGTGGAACAGATATCGAGTGGGATGGTGACGAAGTAAAAATTCTTCGTGAAACCGATATTCTCGCAAAGGTGCTATAAGCAATAGACAGTTTCCTTCACGAATCGTTGAAGTTCGTACTTGGAATCTTAGGAGTTAAAAATCGTGGCAAAACAACTGCTATTTGAAGATAACGCACGTGCACGTCTGCTTCGTGGCGTAAATAAACTCGCCGACGCCGTCGCGATAACGATGGGACCAACCGGTCGCAACGTCATCATCGACAAGTCGTTTGGTGGTCCAACGGTTACCAAGGACGGTGTAACAGTCGCTAAGGAAATCGAACTGGAAGATCGGTTCGAAAACATGGGTGCACGGCTTGTTGTCGAAGTGGCTCAGAAGACTTCGGATTTGGCCGGTGACGGTACAACGACCGCAACCGTGCTGGCTCGCGCTATTTACAAAGAAGGCCTTCGAAACATCGTCGCTGGTTCAAACCCAATGAGCGTGCGACGTGGGATCGAAAAGGCTGTGGGTGCGGCTGAAGAACGCCTCCACGCTATGGCAAAGCCTGTATCCAGCAAGGAAGAGGTGGCTCAGGTTGGTGCGATCAGTGCCAATAATGACTACTCTATCGGAAACCTGCTGGCAGATGCCCTCGAACGTGTTGGTAAAGACGGCGTCATTACCATCGAAGAAGGCAAGACAACCGAAACAGAAGTCTCGTTTGTAGACGGTATGCAATTCGATAAAGGTTATGTGTCTCCTTACTTCATCAACCGTCCAGCCGAAATGGACGCGTATATGGAAGATGCATACATCCTGATTCACGAAAAGAAAATCAGTAACCTGCGTGATCTCGTGCCGATCCTTGAACAAGTAAGCCAGACGGGAAAACCACTGTTGATCATCGCCGAAGACGTTGATGCTGAAGCACTGACGTTATTGGTTGTGAACAAACTTCGTGGTGTTCTGGACGTTTGTGCTGTTAAGGCTCCGGGCTTTGGTGATCGTCGAAAGGCGATGCTTGGCGATATCGCAACGCTCACTGGCGGAACCATGATTAGCGAAGATATTGGCTTGGAACTGGAGAACCTCTCCATCGATCAACTTGGCCAGGCTAAGAAGATTACGGTGGATAAAAGTGCCACAACCATCATTGAAGGTGGTGGTGATGCAAAAGAGTTGCAGGCTCGCATCACACAAATTAACAACCAGATGGGTCAGTCCGACAGCGAGTACGATAAAGAGAAGTATCAGGAACGTCTGGCAAAGCTCGCCGGGGGTGTTGCTGTTATTTCCGTTGGTGCTGAGACCGAAACTGATATGAAGCAAAAGAAAGCACGAATCGAGGATGCTCTGCATGCAACGCGTGCTGCGGTTGAAGAAGGCATCCTACCTGGTGGCGGTGTCGCACTACTTCGTTGTGGCGAAGCGGTCGACGAAGCTCGCAGTGGTGCTCGCGGTGACGAGAAGATTGGTGTGGACATCATTCGTAAGGCTCTGGAAGCACCGATTCGTCGAATCGCTAACAATGGCGGAATTGACGGCAGCGTCGTTGCAGACAACGTTCGTTCTAGGAAGTCCATTGCATATGGTTATAACGCGAACGCCGGCGATTACGGTGATATGTTCGCAGCAGGCGTTGTTGATCCGGTTAAGGTGGTTCGCACTGCCCTGGCAAACGCTGGAAGCATCGCCGGATTGATGTTGACCACCGAAGCATTGGTGACCAACTTTGATAAAGACGATAAAGAAAAGAATCGTGTTGAAGGTAGTGTGAACTAGTCACCGTTGATGTAACACAATGAGGCAAGAGTGGTACAAGCCACCTGCCGGCTTAAAACACGGAGCCACCCTGAACCTCGGGGTGGCTCTTTTTATGAACGACAAAGGAATAATGAAGGCCTCACCCGCCTCCAAACTGAATTCTCAAGATGGCTGAAAAACGGGATTATTATGAAGTGCTTGGCGTGGAGAAAAATGCTTCCACAGCCGATATTTCCAGCGCCTATCGTAAATTAGCCGTGAAGTATCACCCGGATAGCAATCCGGATGACGAAGAGGCAATGGAGCGATTCAAGGAAGCTGCTGAAGCATATGAAATGCTCAGCGATGACGAGAAGCGTGCTCAGTATGATCGATTTGGCCACTCCGCCGGTGGTGGTGGTAGACAGTTCCATGACGTCGAAGACATCTTTGACGCGTTTGGAGATCTATTCGGTGGCGGCATCTTCGGTGATTTGTTTGGTGGAAGGTCCAGACGGAGAACACGGCAGCGTCGTGGCGCAGATGTGCGTTGTGAAGTGGTGCTGGATTTGGAAGAAGCTGCTTTTGGTGTCACGAAATCAGTATCCGTTGCTCGCCGCGAAACGTGTGCAACGTGCACCGGTACGGGAAGCAAGCCTGGCTCGGAGAAGGAGACGTGTCGCCGCTGTGCAGGACACGGTCAGGTAGTGCAGTCTGCCGGTATCTTACGTGTGCAAACGACATGTCCGATGTGCCAGGGGTCCGGTCAGGTAATTCAGGATGCATGCGAGGACTGCAGCGGCGAAGGGGCAGTGCCGCGTACGACAGATCTTGAAGTGAAGATTCCTGCCGGTGTGGATGATGGAATACGAATACGAATCAGCGGGCAAGGAGAGCCTGGTCCGGATGGCGGGCCAGCCGGAGATGCTTATTGTTTCGTAAACGTCCGGGAACACTCCCTGTTTCAGAGGCACGGGGATGACTTAGTGTTGCGAGTGCCGATCACGTACAGTCAGGCTGTGCTTGGTACGACCATTGAAGTGTCAACGCTTGACGGACCGGAAGACTTGAAGATCCCGGCAGGTACTCAGTCCGGTGATCAATTCCGAGTTCGCAAGAAAGGTGTGCCAAATGTACACGATGGTCACCGTGGTGATCTCGTGGCACTTGCATTTATCGAAGTGCCGGATAACGTTTCAAGTGAACAGGTGGAATTGTTGCGCCAATTGGCAGAATTAGAGGATGTTCAATTGACACCAGAACGAAAGAGTTTCTTTGAGAGGATAAAGGATTACTTCAGCTCCAAGGAAGTGAACACAGGGTAGCGACAAACTAGAGGATGGGTTTTGCCAGTTTGATCGCAAATCGGAAGGAATAGAGACAGGTTTAAGATGGAATCAGCCATGAACAACGATGAGTCATTAGATCCGCAGCAAGAGAATACAGCGGATGACATGCCAACTGCTGACGGTGACTCGGTGCAACAGCCGGTAAATGAAACGATTAACGATGCGGGTGTCGAAGAGGGTTCCAATGATGCAGCCGCCGAGGATGCGGAGGTAATCTCTGAACCATTGACTCCGGAAGAAGAGCTTGCTGAAGCCAATGCGAGAGTGCTGCGAATTACCGCAGAAATGGAAAACGTGCGAAAACGGATGCAAAAGGAAGTGTTCGATGCGCGACGTTATGCGTCTACCGGGCTGATCAGAGATTTACTTGGAGCGATAGACAATCTTGGCCGGGCTATTAGTGCGGCATCGGATGAAGAGCGTACCGGTGGTATTGCGAGTGGTGTGGAAATGGTTTTGCAACAGCTCGAGCAAATCCTTGAACAACAGGGTTGCACGAAGATTTGCCCAAAGGGTCAGGTCTTTGATCCCAATCAACACGAGGCAGCAAGTCAGTTGCCGAGCGATGAATTTGATGCGGGGTTAATTATGGAAGTGCTTCAGGATGGGTATGTTCTCCACGAACGCGTTGTCCGACCAGCCCAGGTAATCATTTCACTGGGTGCCATTGCCGAACCAGATACCCTGAATCCAGACGCTGACAATGCAGACTCCGAAGATTTAAGTGGGGAAGAACCGCCGCAAATTTAAGACGCGGCGAAAATAAAGTTGTTTGTCATGCAGGCAACACAAGAGATTTCAAGGAATTCAAGTTATGCCGACATATGATTACGAATGTGACGCTTGTGGACATGCGTTTGAATTGTTTCAGGGGATTAATGATTCTCTGAAAAAAAAGTGTCCAGAGTGTGGCAAGCTAAAACTACGTAGGCTGTTTGGTACGGGTGCGGCGATCTTGTTCAAGGGATCGGGATTCTATGAGACAGACTACCGTAGTGATTCTTACAAGAAGGATGCTGCCGCAGATAAAAAAGCTCAATCCAAGCCGAGCGAATCTAAATCCAGCGATTCCAAGTCGTCTTCGTCTGATTCCGGAACCAAGTCCTCGTCTGACTCGTCCGGTGGATCGGCGAAATCGTCTGGTGATAGCTAGACTGAGCATATTAAGCACTTTCCTATCGCAAATTTGTTCTCCTTTGTGCTATACCAATTAACGCAATGAAACGGGAATCGTAAATGCAAGATGCAACCTGCCCGATTTGTAGCCAGCAATTTGGCATAACCGCAACCGAAGCGTATCCGTTTTGCAGCGAACGCTGCCGGAAAATCGATCTCGGCCGCTGGCTGAATGAAGAATATTCTGTGCCGTACGAACGTTCAGATGACGGTACGGAAACTTTGCCAACTGAAGAGCTCAGTTGACTGGAGATGAGATGAGCGAACGTAAAGATGTAGTGACGAAAGTGGACTGGCAGAGAGTACTGCCGTGTAGCATGCTAAAGTCCACCTTTGGAGTAGCGATACGAATTCCGGTGTTGTTTCTCGGGATGGCGGCAATTCTCGTTGCCATCGGCGGATCCTTTGTCGGTCAATCACTGTTTATCCCCGAAGGTGATGGTGTTGAGGCGACGACGGATACACCGCCCATGGCCTTGGCAAGTGAAGTATCTTCTACCGTCTCTGAATGCGACTTCTTTACATGCCTGGGGAGAATCTGGGACGGTGACTTGATGGGCGTGATCGGTGACCTTCATCTGAAACTTTTGCCAACCGCACAGGTAAGTGGCTGGAATGTCGCGGCACTCTGTTTATGGCACAGCATTTTGGTATTGGCGGTGTGGTCATTTTTTGGCGGAGCTATTAGCCGAATTGCTGTTGTTGAACTTGGCCGGCATGAAAGAGTTACCTTTGGCGAGGCGATTGACTTTGGTAAGAAAAAGTTCATTTCCGGATTTATGGCACCGGTCTTTATTGTTATCTCCATGTGTGTGATGGCGCTGCCGGTACTTGCAATTGCAGCATTAGCACGATTTGAATTTGGTGTGGCAATTGCCGGGCTGTTATGGATTTTGGTGATTGTGTTTGGTATTTCCATAACAGTGCTGATGCTTGGATTGCTGTTCGGCTGGCCTCTAATGAACCCTGCGATCATGGCGGAAGAAGCTGGGGATATGTTCGAAGCTGTTAGTCGCAGCATGGCATATACCTATCAGGCACCATTGAAGTACCTGATCTATTCCGTGGCATGCTTCGGTATCGGAATCCTTGGATACGTAGTGGTGATCAACTTCACAAACGCGGCTGAGAGCGTGATTATTCATGTCAGTGGTATTACAGCTGGCGAAACGGGTGCAGCCACCCTTGAAGCTGCTGCGAAGAGTCATTATCAGAGTGACATAAGTGGTCCGGCAGCCTTTGGCTCACGGGTTATTTCATCGCTGCACATTGCCGGCCGCACGATGGCTGGTGGTTTTCTGTTTACATTCTTTGTTTCAGCGGCATCGGGCATTTATTTGTTGCTACGTCGCGCTGTGGATCAAACGCCGTTAGATGATGTCTATGTCGTTGATGAAGAAACGAAATATGCACTGCCGGAACTTATGGAAGCAGCTAAGGCACAAGCCGAGGCAGATCAGAATGCTGTCAGCCCGTCACCTGAGTTGTCTGTGACTGGTGGAGAGAGCGATGGTGCTGGCGAAGAATCGTCAGATGCTACAGAGTCGCAAGCACCGGCCGCAGACGATGTAACCGACGCAGCAGAACCGTCTGATGACAGTGGTGATGAGCAGTAAGGTCTTGTGTAAATGAAATTGGTCATTGCCATCATCCAGCCGACGAAAATTGATACAGTGCAGGCGGCACTTGCCAATGTTGGTGTTGAACGTATGACAGTCTGCGACGCAGCAGGTTTTGCACGTCAGCGAGGTCAGTTGCCGACATATCGCGGGATGGAGTACAACACCCAGCTGTTGCGAAAAGTCATGCTGGAAATCGTTGTGAACGACGATTTTCTCGATCGTACAATTGAGACCATTATGAGCACAGCAAAGACCGGGCCGGAAGGCACGATCGGTGATGGCAAAATCTTTGTGTTTCCAGTGGATGAGGTTTATCAAATCAGTGAAGATCTGGTGGGACCGGAAGCGGTTTAACCAGCGATAAAAGATAGAACGGATAGCGATTTGCCATGAAAACTTGCCTGTTCCTTTCAGACGACTTATTCTTTTCATCACGCATCCAAAATGCTGCAGAGCAGAGCGGCTGGCGATTGCAAATGCTGCCGACCGAACAATCCGTTGTCGCATTCATTGGGGGTAACGAGTACCAGTTGGTAATCATTGATTTGGCGTGTGGTGAGTTTACCGCTCAAAACGCGATACAGATATTTGAAGATGATGAACCTCGAATCATTGCTTACGCATCACATGTTCAGGAAGCAATGATCGAAGAAGCAAAGCAATCTGGTTGCGATTTGGTGTTAACACGTGGCCA
>JBJLEE010000021.1:0-41049 GCA_045566075.1 Pirellulaceae bacterium
AGCCACACCATGCGCTGTTGTACAAATCGACAATGCGAATACGAGTAGACACTGTATTAATTTCACAGTAATTCCCTGTCCGGAGTGTTAGTTTTTTATTGTTCAGATTGGTTAGCTACCTGTTCCACATGTTTAATAACACGCATCATGTTGCCACTTAGGATCTTGGTTATGGCACGCCTGGAATAGCCGCGTTCTAACAACAGCTGCGTGATACGCGGGTAAGTAGAAACATCTTCAAGCCCCAACGGCAGTTTTGAGACGCCATCATAATCCGATCCGATGCCAACGTGATTGATGCCGGCTATTTTTACCATGTGGTCGATGTGATCGATAACGTCGTGAATCGTACCAGGCGGATACGGGTTAGCTGCTCGCCACCGTGCCATTGCTGCGTTGTACTCATCATCAAATTCATACTTCTTTCGCAATTCACGCGACACGTTAAACATTTCGGACATGATCTGCGCAGCTTTAGGATCAACAAACCCAGAAAAGAAATTTACCATCACGATTCCACCGTTTTCCGACATCCGCTTAAGCACCGAGTCCGGCACGTTGCGGACATGATCGGCTACTTGTCGAGCAGAGGAATGTGAGAACATCACCGG
The DNA here is from genome assembly GCA_045566075.1 of Pirellulaceae bacterium. GTDB lineage: Bacteria > Planctomycetota > Planctomycetia > Pirellulales > Pirellulaceae > UBA11883. The sequence continues at coordinate 612 of JBJLEE010000021.1, forward strand.
GGCTGAACTGACATCCAATGCGTCATGCATCGTTGATTCAGACACATGTGATAAATCCACAATCATTCCCAGCGAATTCATTTCTCTAACGACCGCTTCGCCAAAGTCATTCAGGCCATTATGTATTGAGTCGTCGGTTGCAGAATCTGCCCAGGTCAATGTATCGGAATGTGTGAGGGTCATGTATCGAGCGCCTAGGTCGAACAGTCGATGAAGGTTCGCCATCGAGTTTTCAATCGAGTGTCCACCCTCCACTCCAATAAGTGATGCGATTTTTCCCTGCTTACGAGCGTGCTGGATCTCTTCGTAGTTGCCGGCTAACGCGAACGTGTCTGGATACGCCTGCATCATGTCATGTACGATTTCGATTTGCTCGAGTGTCTGCTTCAACGCATCGCCACGATACGCCGTGGATGCGGGCACATATACAGACCAATACTGAGCACCAACATTTCCTCTTCGTAAACGAGGAATATCGGTGTGAATATCCGGTTGAGGCTTGGCGATATCCATATTGGAAAAAGAAGATGACGCCCGGTTTCGCAGCGTGTATGGCAGATCGTTGTGTCCATCAAAGACAAACGACCCCTGATGAATTCGCTGTGCACGATCTGAAACGTTTATTTCGATCGCTGATTGGGCGTTTACGGTTTCGCCATGGACTAGTAATGCAAAGATCGTCCAGATAATGTTGCGGTGCACTGTATCGTTTCCTTTGCAATTCTCACTCTATTGGCTGGGCTCCCAACAGAGCGGGATCATTCTTGTGAATCACAACCAGCCACCTTCTAGAGCTGAGTCAGTTGTAAATCGTCATCCAAATCTCTATGCGGTGCGATACCTGCTGATTGCAACTGTCCGTGATAATCCCTTACCGCTTCCTCTGGCTCAATTTCATCGTCCGCTAATGCTCTCAACATACGGATGAACATCAATTGGTTTTCGGCAAAGTTAATTTTCCGACCGAACAACGCTGCGCGAGCACCGTATTTCTTGGCTTCCCATAGCATTCGAAACGCATCATGCGTTGTCCCGGACGAACCACCAAGGATGCCTGGTATCAAATTGGGATCATATTCGACCAACTGTTCCATAGCCGCCGGTCCGAAGTACGGCATTTTGAGGAATAATGGGCGGGCACTACTGGCAACTCCGGCCAAACATCGCGCTATGTGATCATTCACAAACCTCGGCACATCCTTGATTTCTCGCACGGGTGCATTTGGAGCGAACACCTCAAGAAAGTGCCTGAAGTTTTTACGCTCTGCTTCCAATCTAAATTCAGCGTAACTTTGTAATGACGCACTATCTAATGTTGAATCATGATTGAACGTAACCGAATACAGTCCTAGATTAGCACCAAGGTTCCGATCTTCATCAGTACAGTCGACTTTGCTACTTTGAATATGGTCGATCGTCGCAGAGCGGAAGGGTTGCGATGGCTGAGATGTGTAGTCGGCACTCAATCCAAGCCAGATATCTGTTGTATCGTTGGCACGCACTGCAGGCGTCACCGTGGAATTATCAAAAATACGCTCGTTGATTGTGAGTTGCTCACTGACACTAGCACTCATGAGCATAATGTCGACGAGACCCTGTTCGGTGATTTCCCGCATGGATTGCCTGTAGCTTTCCAACGTACCAAAAGGAATTCTCTCTTTCGTCTCACCTTTATTTGGCCCCGGGCATGAGATTCCAAATCCCATATCGCCGTCCTTAGCATCCGCTAGGATGAAGTCCTTAACCGACGAGTCTTCGCGAATCCGTTTGATTTTCGTGTCCAGTGACTTTTCCATCGGTCGATTTATTCCTCTTGAAGCTTTACAACATACGTTTCCAACATATTATCAGCTTTTGGTATTTTCGAAATGAGTGATCGATTCGATTGCATGGTTTGTGGCGAAATATGCGTCGATCTACCAATGCGCACCGTGGATCGTCGTTTGCCACTGGAACAAATGGAAACGGTTCGCATCGATCCGATCCGCCCAGGCGTGGGTGGAATCGTCTCCAACAGCGGTTTGGTCATGGCCCGCCTGGGACTGCGAGTCGGAGCGTTCGGTTACGTTGGCGATGACCCGTGGGCAGACTTGGTAAAAGCAGCGTTTGAAAATGGTGGGCTCGACACCAGTTATGTTCTGGTTCATCCACAAGAAGCTACCAGTGCAACTGCTGTGATAGTCGGTGATGATGCCGAGCATTCGTTCATCTATCATTCGGGTGCATCACGTTGTTTCGACAAGAACACGGCACTGGATCATCTCGATTTGTTTGAACGAACTCAATACGCGTTGTTCGGATACTACAATCTCATGCCCAACATGGAAGATGACCTGCCGGAAGTGCTAAAGCAGGTTCAGGAAACCGGATGCAAAACGGCACTCGATACGGCCGGTGGCGGTGGAAACCTTCAGCCGCTGGATCGCTGCCTGCCCTATTTGGATTTCTACATTCCCAGTTATTCAGAAGGACTCTCTCAAACGGGATATACAGACCCGAAAGAAATGATTTCCGCCTACCGAAACTTCGCACCCAATGCCCTACTCGGGATCAAGCTTGGGGATAAAGGAGCTTTATTGAGTGCTGACGCGAATCATTGGCTCGAAGTAGCACCGGTCACGCCACCTGGAAGGGTAGTCGACACAACGGGTGCAGGAGATAGCTTCTATGCCGGGCTCATTGCCGGTTTGTGCAACGGCCTTGATCTTAACGCTGCTGCGGGACTCGCCTCTGCAACTGGCGCATGCTGTGTTACCCAAGTTGGTGCGATCGCCGGTATAAAGACCTACGAAGAAACATTACAAATGTCACAAATCTGATTTAATCTCGAGTCTGGCACTGTGATCTTTATCGTGCAATGCGCTGTCTAAAAAGCATTTGCTCGTGCCATGTCCCAGGCGCGAATAGACTGGACCGTCACATCACCTCCGGCACTCCTCACCTTAATCCGGGTACTATCCTTGCGTGATGGATAAATCCGCTGAGTCACACACTGACGACCATTGGCGAACACTTCAAGAATCGAGCGATCCAGAAACACACGTAGCGTTAAGACTTCTGCGGGCTTCACTTCAAATGGAGCCTCTTGGATTCGAACATCCTTGGACTGCCGCACTTGCTTTGGAAAATAGGCCGCTTGCGGATAAGGAAATGGCTGAAATATGTCATCTCGCAGACTCGATTTAGTAGTGTCTATTCGGATAACACCGGCGTTCTTGTCATATGTAATCACCGTTTCTTCAGATCCGTCCGAAGAACACCGCACCAAAATCGAGAACTGACTGGCACTAGCCATATCCACATTAACTTCCAGTTCCAGTGAATCACCTTCAACCTCGTTGACTGAAATGGCATCCCCTGCTGGGAGTGTAAACTTATCCTTAACTACTGGATTCATGCGCAATTGCTGCAGCTCCTCTGCAGGATTAATCAGCATCGTGCCTTCTTTTGACATGGAAAGGACACGAGGCATTGTCATAACACCCGACCAACCAGCTGAAAGTTGAGTATCGCGTTCCCAGGATTCACATGCCCAAGCCCACATGATGCGACGCCCTTTATCATCAACAAGGCTATCGTTGGCAAATACAGGGCCACCCGCCCAGTTCATCTTGCCGTGACTTTCCGGAAAAAACCGATCGTCTTCATATCGGCCAATATAGTATTGAGTCCCTTGCGTATGACTGATGAACATCAACACATGCTTATCACCTAACTTGAAAAAATCTGGGCAGGAACAATCTTCGTCATCTGGTGTCCATTCACGTTTCGATTTGTAAAACGGATGCATATACTCCCACTTCACCAGATCTTTTGATCGGAATAGGTAGGCAATATCTCCGTCTGTGGGAGGTGCATGATTAGGATGATCTCCACTGATCGAGTAATACACACCATCCTTAACCCACCCACAGGTATCCCACACATGGTATTTTCCATAATTAGGTTCTCCCGCCTTCGGTAAATGAATGACTGGATTTCTAGACGATTTCTGCCATCGAATGAGGTCATCGTCCAGACTCTGTGCAATACAAGTCCCCGAATTGACTCCGTGGTAAATCATCGTTGGCTTACCATCGAGACTGATGAGCGACCCCCCGGCAAAAACATGCTCTTCCGGATCGCCCGCGTTAACCGTTAGTGGAATCGGATGATGCACCCAATGAACAAGGTCGATACTCGACGCGTGACCCCAGGCTCCTTTTCCTTTGTCCTGAATAGCATAAAAAACGTGGTATTTCCCTTTCCAGTAAATGCAACCTTGAGGATCAAATGGGAAACAAACACCTTCTGACCCCAGAAAGTGCCACGTAGGTCGATAACGGTCGTTCAGATACTTGGTTCGCAACCTGCGAGTTGCTTCAATCAATCCTTGCGTGCTGTCTTGAGCATGACTTAATGCACCAAAGGTAAATGAAAAAGTAAGAGTCAAAAGTAGAAGGGATATCCGTCGCATCATGTGACACTCACTGTTGTGTGAAATTCATAACCTACAACTGACTTTGTAATAGTAATATTATTACTGATAGCAGCCCTTAAATGTGATTGGAGCCATTGCTTTGGCTGACCTTCCCTGCACTTGGGCAATCCGCAAATCGTACACCACTATTTCTTGACTAGTACTTGGCACGCACAACACCGACGGTTGATCGCGGGATGTACCAGACGTCTTTTTCCAAGTCCACGCCGCCACCCATTTCTTCGATGACCACTCTGTCAATTACGTGAATCCCGCGCGTTGACATCAACTCGAATGAATCATCGCCGGGCTGGTCGGGTGTACGATCCGGAAAATTCACTCGGGTGCGGCCGATGCGATATAGCTTTGAGAGCTTCACGTCCGGAAATGCCTCATCCACACCTTTCTCACCGATTAAGAAACCGAGTAAACCACCCCAAGTAGCTGTTGGGTTATCTGAATCCCATCCGCATAGTGAACCAATTTTAATCGTCCGTTTTAGATCTCCTTGGCCATAAAACAAGCTAATTAAACTGGCGCCATAGTTAATACCGGCATCGAACCAACTGCGGTAGTTATACCCATCGATCGTCTGACCGGTGTGACGCCAATTCAAATAATCGCGTGTCGCTTCCCAATTGTCTTTATCTGGATTTTTTTCGTACTCTCGTTTTACAAAGTCATACATTTTTGCCGGAAACGATTCGTTTGGGAGCCGTCCACGTGCTTCTTCTGCCAACCACATCACCTGCTCGTGCGTACTCATATCCGGATCGACACTTGATGCTAAGGCGTGCATGATGACGTAGAATTCTGCGATCCATTCTGCATCGCGGTAGGCCGTCGTACGAATCGGCATATGTGACATTTTCAGCGCAATGTCTGCACGAGTTGGCGCGAATAGTCCAAAGATTTCCGTGGTCAGCTGCGCATCAATTTGATCAAAGTGTTCATTATTTTCCGGCATACTCGTCTGCGGCGGTACTAAGCCATCAATCATCAAATGCAGCGCTTTCTCATTTGATACCCATAAGAAATTCTGCTCTTTGTGCTTAATGTGCTTTAACCACCCATCTCGAATATGTTCACCGGAAACCACACTCGTGTCATTCGTATCCAGAATACTCTGGTAGATATATTCGATATCTGTGTCATCATCGGCGCCCCAAACTTCACCTTCCGGCACGAGCACGAATTCAATCATCTGTGGTTCACCGTTTCTGCCTTTGCGTCTACCGCGTTTGGTTCCCCAGTCTTCATCTGTATAAAACGGTCCCGTCTTCTTCACGCCTTCCGTCCGTAAGCCAGTCCAATTGGCGATACACTCAGCCAGCCAAAAGCCCTTGAGTTTTTCATGGTAGGCACTTCGGGAAATAACCAAATCATCACCACTCGGTGAATACTCAGGGTATTCCAGCCCCTTGTCCGGCTCGATTGCCTTAACGGAAACGTTGACCACGAGGAGTGTGGCTAAAAGAATCAGAAGCTTGGCTGTTTTCATCATGATCTACTTTCTTGCGATTGCAGCTTATCGTTGTGGGCTATCACCAAATTGGCTTACCGCTTGATTGGTGCGTTTGGATCGTATTGTGGATTTGGTTTCATCATGTTGGCGTTCACTTCCACTCTCCATGCATCGAGTTTTGCTTTCAATTGCGAAGCAATTTGTGGATGTTTTTCGGACAAGTCCTTTTGTTCCGCAATGTCTTTCTTCAAATTAAACAACTGAACGCTGCCATTTTCGAAGTAGTCGAGTAGTTTATAGTCGCCGACGCGGATTGCACCGCCAGGGCTTTGCATTCCGTGATTACTGTAATGCGGAAAGTGCCAATAGATGGCATCACGCGATAGCTGTTTATCACCCTGAACTAAGCCAGCGAGACTAACGCCATCCTGATGCTGGCCTGGCATCGCGTCGACACCGACCATTTCGAGAATAGTCGGATAGAAGTCCGTGCTCACCACAGGCACACGACACACGCTGCCTGACTTCCCCCGACCTGGCCAGTGCACGATCATCGGCTCACGAATGCCACCTTCATATAGAAAGCCCTTCGCACCGCGTAGAGGCAGATTTGACGTGGCAAATGCCTTATCGAGTGCTTCCGGATTCACAACGCGGTTGGGATTTCCAAAATTACCGGCCGACATGCCGCCATTATCAGAGAACAAGATGATTATCGTATTGTCGCTTATACCCAGATCCGCGAGTTTCTGACGTATTCGCCCTAAGCTTTCGTCAACGGATTCCACCATCGCAGCAAAATGGACGTTATCCTGATGCTGTTTGATCTTTACCGTACGTCGCGGCAGTATCTTAAATCCTGCAAATTCGGGCGTTGTTGCCAGATGCTCCAATTCGTGTCGCGATAACGGGAGTAAATCGTCCGGGTTCGACTCCAGTACAAATGCCGACCCCGCCTGTTGCTTCTGCTTTGCAAGCTTCTGTTCGTATTTCGCTACCAGATCGGGCCTACCGTGAATAGGATCGTGAACGGCGTAGTGAGACATGTATAGGAAGAATGGTTGCTCTTGATTCGACTCTATAAATTCAAGTGCTTCGTCCGTTAGGCGATCGGTCAGGTAATCACCAGGTTGATCTTCCAGACCGTCTAACTTAAACGGTGCGTAGTAGCCGACCTTAGGCCAACCCTTATTCCATTTCGGAATCTGAAGATCAAATCCCTGGGCGGTCGGGCCGTATGGCTCTTCGCCTAAATGCCATTTTCCAATATGAGCTGTACGATAACCGTGTGACTTTAGCGCTTCAGCAATGGTCACTTCTTCGAGCGGAAGCTGTTGATGAATTTCTGCATTAAGCAATTGTTGAAACGGGTAGTCACGTCGGCCCGACAACCAGTCCGTTAAGTGCAATCTGGCAGGGTATTTTCCGGTCACAATGCTCGCACGTGTCGGCGAACAAACGTGGCAGGTCGCATAGGCTTGCGTAAATCGCACGCTGTCTTTAGCTAACTGATCGATATTGGGTGTTTCATAAAACTCGCTGCCATAACAACCCAAATCCGTCCAACCAAGGTCGTCCAGTAAGAAGAAGACGACATTCGGACGTTCTTCGGCCACTGCTAGTGACGTGGTGGCAACAAATAGGCAAGTCGTGACCGTGACTAATCTACGACGCAAGGAATCGAGCATTGAGAATTCCGGATAAGGGGCGTTGGTTGGATTTACGTTTCTCACCAGAGCACTGAAATCAACCCTACCGAAGCTATCAGCTTTACCAACTCTCTTCAACCGCATCGAGTTACCGTGAACACGACTGTACATATTCAGTTTATAATTCACGCTAGAACCACTAATTCTATTTATTTGCAGCTCGGAGAGCACTCAATGCAACTCACCATCAAAACACTAATTGCGACTTTTCTTCTAACAGGTATCACCATGTCAGACGAAGCGACAGCCGATGTTCTTGAACTTCGCGTCTATACAACACACGAAGGAAAACTAGACAATCTCAATGCACGCTTCCGTGACCACACGATGCGGATCTTTGAAAAGCATGGCATGAAGAACATTGGTTACTGGGTCCCAGAAGACATCCCGAACACCTTGATTTATGTCATTAGTCACAAGAGTCGCGACGCCGCTAAGAAGTCGTGGGCTGATTTCGTCGCTGACCCGGAATGGCAAGATGTATTCAAGAAGTCGCGTGTAGACGGGCCGCTGCTATCCAAGGCACCCGAAGCCACTTTCCTTAAGTCGACTGACTACTCACCCAAAAAAGGCTGGAAGAACAAAGGCGATGATGGTGTGTTTGAATTGCGTATTTATCAGGCGGCTGAGGGAAAACTTGGCAAGCTCGACGCACGCTTCCGTGATCACACCATTGCGCTGTTTGAAAAACACGGCATGAGAAACCTGGCCTATTGGCACCCAACCGATGAGCCGATTTCAAAGGATCACTTGTACTACATTATTCACCACAAGAGCCGTGATGCTGCCAAGGCATCTTGGCAAGCATTTATTGCAGATCCTGAATGGAAAGAAGCTGCGGCCGCATCCGGTGTAGGACGTCTGGCTAAGCCGCCCATTTCGATATACATGAAGTCGACTGACTATTCTCAAATCAAGTAGGTTACTCGGTGAGTAGATCTCTCGTTCGATACACCAAGGGACCACTCGTTTTGAGTGGTCCCTTTTTTGGTGCGACCAGCACGACCCTGCAATTCTGGAGTTCATTGTGATCCTGCACGTTGACATGGATGCCTTCTATGCATCAATCGAAGAACGTGATGATCCGTCGTTAAAGGGAAAACCTGTAATTGTCGGTGGCTCGGCCGATAAGCGAGGAGTGGTCGCTGCTGCGAATTATGCAGTACGTGAATACGGCGTGCATAGTGCGATGCCTACCAAGACCGCGCTTAAACTCTGTCCACACGCATTCGTATTGAAACCTCGTATTAGTTACTACAGAGAGATTTCTAAATCGATCCGCGAGGTATTTGAAAGCTACTCACCAATCGTAGAACCGCTGGCATTAGACGAAGCATTCATCGATGTAAGTGGAAGTATGCGACTGTTTGGTTCCGCATCTGAAATCGGCATGTCCATTAAACAGAATATCGGTGAGCAGGTTAACTTAATTGCATCAGTCGGGGTGGCACCGAATAAGTTTCTTGCCAAGCTAGCAAGCGACATCAAAAAGCCTGATGGATTTTGTATTGTTGAAGAAGACGCTATTCAAGAATTCCTCGATCCACTACCAATTAAGCGGGTTTGGGGAATCGGTAAGGCTACCCAGGCAGTGTTTGAAAAACTGCGTGTCCGTACCATCAGGCAACTGCGAGAATTACCAGAACAACTGCTCATCGACAGATTTGGGAAATCGGGTGCTCAAATCTGGAGCCTCGCCAATGGAATTGATAACCGTGACGTCATTCCGGATAGAGAAGCTAAGAGCATTTCACATGAAACAACATTTGCCAGTGATGTGTCTGATCTGGATATCCTTACCTCAACCCTCTTAGATCAAACCGAACAAGTTGGGCGTCGTTTGCGACGGGCGGATCTCAAAGCCAAGACCGTAAACATCAAAGCTCGTTATGACGACTTTCAAACAGTAACGCGTAGTGCAACCGTATCGGAACCAACTGACCAGACGGATATCATCTGGCAAATTGCCAAGGAACTGTTACTAAGTAAGCTTCCGGACAGACCAACTTGCCTACGACTATTGGGAATGGGCGTCTCAAATCTGGATGATTCCGGCCAGTCGCAACAATTGATGTTTGATCGAGAGGAGCAGAAAAGAAATAAGTCGATTGACTCCGTGGCGGATCAAATCAAAAACAGATTTGGAGATGATGCGGTTCACCGCGGGTTATCAGACAAGAGCAATCAGTGAGTCGCTCATTCTTTTACCGGAAACCAATAGCTGCTTTCCGGATAGAATACCTTCCAAGCTTTCTTTAAGGAGATCTTAGACTCCAGCGGTTTAAGTGAACGTCCTTTTAGATTACCGTCGATCGCTTCACCGGTTCGCATGTTCCAAGTACTGTCCGTTTCCAGGTCTCTCATCTGATCGTTCTTGATTACGAAGGTCAGTGAGTTGTTATCCATAATTGAACTGAATATGCGAGTCCCTAACCCGTTCTGATCATGGACAATAATTACCGGCCCATTAAAATCATCATTGATGATTGTTGATCTCTTCAAATGATCTAATTGCCACGCTCGAGATTGTTCCTTTGCTGTCATGCCAACAATGTATTCTGTAGCATCAGCATAATAATCATCCTTGAGTGATAAGATTGTCGGAACCATATCCAGCACACTTGTTTGCGGATGATCCGCTTTCCATGATTTCCAATCACAAACTACCGAATTAATCATCTTCAGCGTCTGACCTTCCAATGGGCCATGCATAGCTTTACCAAGCAAGTGACTCCAAAACGTGCTCGTCTCTAAATCCACCATCACCAGACTCTCGTTGTATAAGAGCGGTGACACAGCAAATGTAAGCGGCTTACCATCAAATTCACGGATATACACGATACCGTTGTGACAAAGATGTCACCAGGTTGCGGCGATTGCCACATCACTCAATTCGTCATTTATGATTTCGCGAGTTGGCCCGGTCAGCATATTAATCGGGTATGCACGCGCTTCACCGTCAATCACGACACCTAACACCAATTCGTCGTCATGAATCGTGTTTGAAACGTCCGCTACCTCCACGGTAACGGGGTTGTCAATGACAGGATAACGGTCGTTTTCGCCTGGCCAATTTGCACTGTCTGAATTGCCACAACCCGTTGTAAGCACCACAAAGACGATTAACAGTTTCTGATAACTTAAGGTACGCATCTAACTCTAATCCGATTGTTCTTAAACTTGCATTTAAGGCGGTGATTCACTCGATTGACATAATCATATCTATATATATGTACGTGTCGATATGACTCAATCCGTGTAAACACCTACAAGCGCACAGTGGTAGCGAGGATACTTTCCAGATTCCGTAGTTTTTGCCAAATACCATGTACTTTCTCTGTAAGCTCAGTAGCTCTCTCGCCAAAAGGCCACTAAAACACCAAAAACACAGACAGTCCACACGATCGATCTATCAGGTAGAATGGCGCCTACTCAGCATGATTAACACTTTAAGAGAACGCTGCAGATGAGCATGACAACGGCATTTGTTACCGGACCTACCGGTTGTATTGGAGCGGCCACCGTTCAGTACCTGATCGACCATGGTGTTGAACACGTCATCGGCATGAGCCGCAAACGAGATTTGAGCCGAATTGATCCGGAATACCACGACCGAATCAAATTCATCGAGGGTGACATTACAAACCGCGATCAGGTCTCTCATGCGATCGCTTCGACCAATCCCGACACCATCATTCATCTGGCAGCATTTCAAACTCCAGATTGTCTGGCCAATCCGTTGTTGGGCATGGAAGTAAACGTCACCGGTACGCGTAACATTGTGCTGGCGGCTAAAGAGCTCGGCAATTCCTTACAGCGACTTGTACTTGCAAGTTCGTCCGCCGTTTATGGACACCGCGAGATGTACCCTGGCGACTCCATTGTGACGGATGTGCCATATGCACCACGGAATCTATACGGTTACTGGAAAGTAGCTAATGAAGGAATGGCGCAAGCGTTTCATGCTGAGACTGAGATTCCCACAGTAAGCGTCCGCTTGTCAACTTGCTACGGTCCAGGACGTGACTTGGGAATGACATCTGCACCGACAACTCTTTTGAAATGTGTCGCTGCTGAACAATCGTTTCAGATGCCCTACCAAGGTCGCGAACACTTCCATTTTGTTGGTGATGTTGGCGCCGGATTCGCAGAGGTTGGAATCTCTCCGTTTTCCGGTTACGGTGTTTTCAACTTGCGAGGCAGGACGATTCATACCACCGAATACATCGAACTTGCTAAAACAGCTGCCGGTGAACTTGGAATCTCTGACCCGGATATTTCCATTGCGGATGATGCTCAATCAATGCCGTTTGCAAACGACCTGGACGATCAGGAAAGCGTTACAGCATTTCCAAATATGCCTCTAACGGATATGTCCGAAGGTGTTCGTTACTCGATCATGAAATTCAGAGAAATGCATTTAGCTGGTATACTCGATCCGGAATATCGACCCGGCGGTTAAACGCTCGTTGCACGGAGATGGCGATCATGAAAGGCAAATGTAACAATCGTCACTGTATTTGCACCGGCCATTACCACAACGATCGACATGGGAAAATCCCTACTCTCCAGTCTCGGACCGTCGTTACCGCTTTCTTGCTGATAAGTGCTACATGCGTCCTATCAGCTTCTGCGTTGGCAGATCAAAAGTGGGGTCATCTAGAAGTCACGATTCGATATGATGGCCCGCCGGTTAAAACCCGATATTTCGATACACGGAATCCTGACATCAAAGTCGCTGACGAAAGAATCGTGGTTAATCCGGAAAACAAGGGTCTGCGCAACGTTGCTGTCTACCTCAGAAACAAGTCACCTGTACCCATTCACCCGAGTTTTAAGAAGCTCGCAAAAGAAGACGTCGTCGTACACATGAAAGACCGTCGTATTGCACCGCATGTCTTTGGACTATGGACAGAACAACGACTGTTGTTCCTAAATGGTGACGGTCACGGTTATAACCCGGTTGTCCAGACTTTCAGAAACCCACCTGTGAGCTTTCTTATAAAACCAAATAAAGACTATCGCTACGAGTATTCAACATTTGAGCACATTCCATCCCCCATCTCTTGTAGCGTACATCCATGGATGAATGCTTATGCAATCATCCGCGACAATCCATACGTCAGTATCAGCGACAAGAACGAGTTTGTTTCGCTTAGGCACCTGCCCGCCGGTGAACATCAGATACAATTCTGGCACGAAACCGCGGGCTATATTCGAGCGTCAACATAGATGGTGTTGCAAGTGAATGGACACGTGGCCGCTTGAATGTGAACGTCTTACCTAACAAAACGATCAAGCTTGGCGTGGTAAAAGTACCATCAGCAGCATTTGAGAAAGACGAGCCGTAGAGACGACTTGCCCGTGATTTCACAACACTCCGTGGTTGCTAAACACCTGAGATTTTAATCACAGTTATCGTATGGCGATTGCGATCGTCGTCATAAAAGCGATCACCCCAGGTGTTAACAGCAATATCCTTGGCATCCTGCATGCTGTTGGCCTGAACATATTGGCCGAATGTAATCTTGCCGACTCTAAAGCTAACTCTATACATCTGTTGTTCCGTCATACGAAGTCAAGTCAATTGGGAGAGGATTTCTGGGAGGGTGGGTCGTTCATATCAGCAGCTACTGATGTGAACTACTTTTTGCGGTTGGCCGTTTCTATAAAACAACTAGCATACTGAATTGTTTCGATAAATTGATATGGCTTCATCAATATCTAGGCAAAGAACTGTCAATTGCCTGAGACCACACATCAATTCCACCACGCATGCTCTGTGCTTGATCAAATCCCTGATTTTTCAACCAATGTGCCACTTGTAAACTGCGGCCGCCGTGGTGGCATTGCACAACAATGTGTCCATCTTTATGCATTGTCAGCTCTTCAACGCGCTGTTGTATTTCACTCATCGGAATCAATAAAGCGCCATCGATGTGTACTAAATCCCACTCTTCCTGTTCTCGACAGTCTAAGAGCAGGAATTCTGCATCATCATCAATCAATTGCTTAACCGCACCGACTTCGATTTCGATATCCATACTGTCTATTCGTTCCTTTTGAGCGTAGATTGGGAATTGTTTTCAAGTATTCTAAGCCCCATAGGTTGCCAGATTTTTGTCAAAGGGTCGATACCCCTTTTAGCAAATTATCATTAGTTTACCGTCCAATACTCCAGCTCTCCATCCGATGTTTGATCCCGACAAAATGCGAACGTTTGCCGAAACCGTCGTCGACGATCTAACGTCTGCCGGTTATCAAGCTCTCTGGGCAGGTGGTTGCGTACGGGATCAAAAGCGTCAAGTGTCCCCCAAGGACTATGACATTGCCACGAATGCCACTCCGGATCAGGTGCGGACTGTCTTTGGGCACAAACACACCATTGCAATCGGTGAGGCCTTTGGCGTAATCACGGTAATCGGCTCGAAAGCTAGCGGAAATATCGAGGTAGCAACCTTCCGTGCTGATGCTTCGTATAGTGATGGACGCCGCCCGGATAGTGTGCGCTTCACCGACGCCAAAGAAGATGCTCTGCGCCGTGATTTCACAATCAACGGTATGTTCTTTGATCCAATCAACCAGCAATACATTGACTTCGTAAATGGCGAAGCCGATATCGAAGCAAAACTGATTCGTGCGATTGGTGACCCAAACACCAGAATCGAAGAAGATCGACTGCGCATGCTGCGGGCAATCAGATTCGCTTCGACCTTTGACTTTACGATTGAAGCGGCAACCTTGGCAGCCGTACAGGCCAATGCCACTAAAATTGGCGCCGTTAGTGGTGAGCGGATACTCGTAGAGCTGTCATTAATCCTGAAAAATAAACACCGCAAACGAGGTATGCTGCTGTTACATCAGAGCGGCCTTTTGCAACACATCATTCCAGGGATTACCGCTGTCGGCACCGACTCAGAATCCGAGTCGTGGACAAAACTACTCGATACAATACATCAACTCACTAAATCACCTCTGGAAGCAAGTCTCGCCCTCATCTGGACTTTGATCGGAGAACGATCGTGGACGTCCGCTAACAGGAAGGAACTTGAGCTCAATCAGCGGAATATGAAACTCAGCAATGACTCGATCAAAACCATCAATTGGATCATTACCTCGCTACCGAAAATCCTAACGGCGTCTACCGAATTCTGGCCGGAGATCCAGGAGATCCTCATTGATCCTCGCATCGACTGCCTGATGGATGCAGCCTTAGCTGTGGCGGACAGTGAAGACCAGCAAGACCACATTCGGTTTTGTCAGGACATGCTTGATCAGCCAATCGAGAAACTTAATCCTCCGCCATTGTTAAACGGCAATATAATTCTGGAACGCCAATTGGCAACGGGAAAAGAAATCGGCAGATTGCTTAAGATTGTTAGAGACGCACAACTATTGGGCGAGATTACAACAACCTCAGAGGCCATTTCCCACATACAATCCATTGACCGTACCCAATAAAGACACATAGAGTATTGGACGCACAACCGTACCGGAACTAGGATATCTTGGAAGCTGACTAGAAACCTCCATTCTTCAAAAGAAAACAGTTATGGGAATCACCGCTCTTGTATCCCGATGGCTACACATCCTACCTGCAACCGTGTTGGTCGGAGCATTGTTTACGCTGTGGCTGATGCCATCTGGCGATCAGGACGACGATTCAAGCGACGTGGAGACGTTTAAGG
Organism: Pirellulaceae bacterium; assembly: GCA_045566075.1. Taxonomy (GTDB): domain Bacteria; phylum Planctomycetota; class Planctomycetia; order Pirellulales; family Pirellulaceae; genus UBA11883. Next base: position 15,933 of record JBJLEE010000021.1, read on the forward strand.
CGTCACTACGAAAGAAGTTATCCAAGATGGTGATGATCTGTGCATTCTTTCTGATCGTGACCGGATTTTACAACGTGGTACAGAAGAGCCAGACATTCGAATTGCCGTCGTACTATCATCCGTTAATTGGAATTAAGATCCTACTGGCACTGGCGATCTTCTGGATCATGTCGACCTTAACCGGTCGAAGTGAAAGTGCCGAGAAGATGCGCAAGAACGAGAAGAAGTTACTCAATATTGGCGTGCTATGCGCAGTGATCCTCGTGATACTTGCAGGCACGATGAAATCGGCGGATGTGACCAAGAAGACAACGGAAGAGCCAACCGAACAATCAACGATTGAGACATTTCTCGATACTAAGCAGGGACATCATGGATAAAAAAGCGAAGAAGAGATTAGAAGTCGCACGCAAGAGACTTCAGAAACTGCAGGCACAGATTTCCGGCGCACGTCAACAAAATGACGAACCCGAGTTAGTTGCAAGACTGGAAGAAGAGATTCAAAAAACACAATCTGATATAGAGAAGTTCAAGGCGTCATAGCAAAACACCTGATTCTGGCGACTACGCAGATTTTTTCACTCGATACGTCGCAATTTCATCTATTCCGTCACCATCGAAATCTCCGGTTACCGGAATGTCATTTGCGCCGCCTTGATGAAATACTTTGTCCACGGCTGTTTCATGCCGGTCACCGTCACTATCAAGAATCCATGTCCCGTGACGATAAACACCAATGTCGTCAATTCCGTCACCGTTAAAGTCGCCTGTTACAGGCACGTCTCCGGGCTTACCGAATTCAACGAGCTCATCTGCCTCCGAGATACGGCCGTCACCATCAGTGTCAAGCTTCCAGACTCCGTTTCTAAATACACCAACTGTTGAAATACCATCGCCATTCCAATCCCCGACCACCGGTGCATCGGGACCGTGTCCATAACGTAATACGTGGTCAACAACGTCTTCCCGAATCTCACCACCACGCGACTGTTGCAGTGCACGCGTACCGCTGGATTGGCCTATTTGAGGTGGCACGTTTTTGAGCACACCGCGATAAAGATTTTGTGGATCCGGCAAACCCGGCTCTTCTGCATTGGCAAGTAAGTCACTTTGCCACTGCAGCCCATACACGCCTATATCGTCCTTACCATCACCATCCCAATCGCCGACGACCGGTAAGTCACCTTCCGCTCCTAATTCAGCCCACAGGTCATCCTCATCCCATCGCCCGTTACCGTTGAGGTCTACGAACCAGTGGCCATCACGAAATATGGCGACTTCAGAAATACCATCGCCGTTAAAGTCACCTGTTACAGGAAAACCAGCTTCAATACCAAGACCGATCGCCCCCTTAGCCTCGCCGATCGTCCATTCACCGACAGTTAAGTCGTACTCATCCCAAACCGCATTAGAATTCACAGCAACTGGCATGATGTTTCCGATGCTGGCAGCACCACGAGGAAAACCACCGTCCACGATACTCAAATGCCATGTATACGAGGCAATTTGATTTCCACTTCCATTTTGTGGAATGGCTACCGGAAGTGCATCACGCTGATGATTCTGAAGAGTTGATGGTGCTAATGGTGGCGAGAACTCCAATCTCTCCACAACCGGTACGGTCGCTTCATATCCGGTTACCGGCAATATGTCGTCAAAGTCCGGTACCCCGACCCAGCGAATCGGTTCCTTCGTTTCCTGATCAATTACAAGTAATTCACTGAAATAATACCCGGACGCATTCACATTCGAATGCAATGCAATTCCGTCAATCCGGTCATTGTCAACAATACCCCGCACTTCCGACTCAGTCATGGCAATCTTGAATTGTATATGGTCAGTCGAACCACCTGCGGTGCCAACTTTATCACGACCATCCAGCCAACCATCCGGCTGTAATTCAGAAATCGCATAGCGACCAGGTCTTAACTTTTCAAACCTGAAGGTGCCATCTTCACCTGATTTGGCCGCCGTCACCATTTGTCCTGCATCATTCCAAAGCATAACGGTGACGCCAGAAATCACGGTATCATCATCAGTAAATTGACCGTCGCGACAGACTACATCGTCCAGGAACACATCCTCATCGACGATGATAGCAGCACCATCCTGATAGACACGGCCACTCAACGACGCTGGCATCAGTTCAGTGAAATTAAAATCTCTAGCACTTTGACCGGCAGACAACTGCAATCCCGAGAAGTGATCATTGCCGGCGATAAATCCCGAGGACCTTCCATTTACCGTGCCTGTAAACTCCGGGCCATCAAACAGTCCATCAGGCGTTCGTTGTACTATTTCGAAGTACCCTGGAAGCATGCTGTCTACTGAATACTCACCGATGCTATTGGTGGTCGTGCTTGCAACAATCAGACCGTTTCTCATTACGTCAATTTCGGCACGCGAGACACCTACAAAAGCTTGTACGCCTGAAGAATAATCCTCTGCCAGTACTCGGCCAGATACTGAAACGGGTTGTGTTTCAAAGAATTGGAAGCTACTTCCACTCGCGGAAGGTGCCGTTAAGTCAATTTCTGAAATAACATCGGGACCGAGTGCAACTCCACTCGTCAGGCCATCAATGCTACCAATCGCTATACCAACGCTTATATATCCCTGTGGTTGGACTTGTCGTAGTTGATAAATACCTGGCGTCAACAAATCGGTGGCGGGAAACTCAAATTTGCCATCAGCATCCGTCACAGCTCTCAATCCGGTGTCGGCATATTCACCAGCGTCTTTTCGAAACAATTCAATCACGACATCGGAGATGCCACTATCTGACCCATCCTCATGTCCATTTGCATCTCTATCAAGAACAACACTGCCACCGATAGCCACCGGTAGCGGTGATTGCTGTCCCGTCGCAAAGGCACCGGCTGTTCGATCTCGCAGTCCGCCGGCGTTATCAGCGGTGAGTTGCAAGCCACTGTCCGACAACTGTGCGTCATACTTATTCCAGAACTGGGCAGAAACTAACTGGTCGTAAAACCCGGGTGCCGTGAAACCTGCAGCCACCGTAACACCCTGGAACTCAACGCCGGATGTAATTGGATCAAGTCCCGAGTTGATTCTCTCCAGGTCTGATTCATAAGGACTGAAGAATTCTACTTCATCCACATCAAGACTCACCACAAGTTTATCGCCGGTGTAAAACCTGGTTAAGTCGATCGTTAATTGCGTCGAACCGTCAACTACTTGTGAAGAGATGGTCGAAGACACCGGTTTTTGTAATACGGTGAATGCAGACGACGCGTCAGCGCCGATCCCTCCCGGCGCCACATCAAAAATCGCATCGCCCGATGACAATCCCGGAATGACTCGGTCGGTTGAAAGAACAAGTTGTCTGAGTTCAGTCTGTTCCGCACCACCGGTGAAGGAAAACTCGATCGTATCTCCGAGAGAATCGGACCCCAAATCCTGTTCTATATAGACAGCGCCTAAGGACAACATGTCAGCAGCGAGCATCGTTCGCTGTTCCATTTCCTCAAACACGCCAATTTTTCGACTCTGCCGGGGTCGCCGAGGCGCAGTATCTCTTGCAACTGACGATACAGTTTCGAGCAACCGTCGAATTGATTTCCTGCGTTGATCCACTTTACTCTTCCAGTTTGGCCGATCGTATGGGTGCCTGATTAGGATTCATCCGCCACAACCGTACACTCGTGTCATAGCTGCCGCTCACCAGACGGTCTTCATGATGATCCAGAGACGTTACGCTTCCGGTGTGACCGTGCAGTCGGTCAATCTCTCTGTCTTCCGTGATATCCCATAAACGAATGGTGTTATCGGTACCAGCCACGGCAATTAGATTTGGTCCGCAGACTTCAATCGCCATTGCCTTCATAGCGCCAAGCATTAGCGTTCGCGACTTGGATTCGACACCGAGATTCCAGACGAACAAAGTACGATCTTCACTTGCCGAAACAAGCGTCGACGAATCACCAATGAAACACAGATCCCTTACGCGCCGCGTATGACACTTTTGCTGAGCGACAACCTCTCGGCTTTGGATATTCCAAACTGTAACGACGCCATCTCTACCCGCTGCTGCTAACAATTGTTCGTCTGGTGAAAAACCAATGGCATGCAAGTCGTTGCATGTCGCTACAAAGCGAGTAACCTGATCGGGACTACGCAAATCCACAACCGAGACTTCATTACTAAAGCCGACGACCGCCAAATGAGTTGAATTCGGACTAATCTCCATTCGAGCTATCGCATAGTCGGCCGAAAATACAATTCCGACCGCATCCGCTTGAGTCGCATTCCATTTTCGTATCTGGCCGTCGTTTCCAGCGGAATAGATGAATTCACCATCTTGCGAGAATACAACAGTACGAATCCAGTCTGTATGCCCTTCCAATTGATGAGTCTGTTCACCGGTTGCCAAGTCCCAGATTCTTACAACGTGATCGTCGCCGGCGGTGACCATTAAATCACCACCCGGCTGCAGCGCAACGGCACTGATCACAGGGTCGCGTTTCGTTGTCGGCTCCTGTGCCATGAGCTGAGAAAGCAAGACCAATAAGAATACGATTGAGAGCACGACATATCCTGCGTGCTGGATACGCAACGAATGAGGATGTGATTCTGCTCGAGCCATTTTTGTTCCAATCCAAAATCGGAATATGCGCAAACCTAGCGCACAGTTATTCCTCTCTTGTATCGGCGAATAAGGGATAGGCGCAGCAGAACAGCCTGTTTTAGACCGTTGATAGAGGTTAATCCGCTGTTTCCGGTTATAGCGGTTAGAGGTTAGATATCATCCGTTGGCTATTGCGGCCAACATGACATCTATTTTAGGACCGTTCGCTAATATCCGGCAATTCCCGCGCGTTAGCGCCGGTGTACACCTGCCGCGGTCGGCAAATTCGCTTACTCGGTGACGCGTGCATTTCCTGCCAGTGGGCAATCCAGCCTGGAAGCCGTCCCATGGCAAACAGAACAGTAAACATTTCCACCGGAATTCCGATGGCGCGGTAGATCACACCCGAATAGAAGTCCACATTTGGATAGAGCTTGCGAGCTACAAAGTATTCGTCTTCCAATGCCACTTTTTCCAGCTTTTGAGCAATTAGGAAAAGCGGATCATCAGTATCGAGCTTTTCAAGCAGCATGTCACATGCTTTCTTAATGATTCGAGCTCGCGGATCGTAGTTCTTATATACACGATGGCCAAAGCCCATCAGGCGGAAAGAACTTGCCTTATCCTTTGCCATGTCAACGTATTTTTCCACATCGCCGTCATCAGCAGCGATCTGTTTGAGCATGTTTACACATGCTTCGTTGGCACCACCGTGAAGTGGTCCCCACAGTGCACAAATGCCTGCAGCGATTGATGCGTATACGTTTGTATTTGCAGAGCCAACCATGCGAACGGTGGACGTACTGCAGTTCTGTTCATGATCTGCATGCACGATCAGCAATAAGTTCAGTGCATCAACAAAGTCTGGATCAGCTTCATAGTTACCGTCGTCGTCTGCCAACATCATGCGCAGGAAGTTTTCTACATAGCCGATCTCCGGACATGGCGCAATTAACGTTTGCCCGGTTGCGTGCCGATGGCTATAGGCGGCAATCGTTGGCAATGTTGCAATGAGTCGACGAACTGATGAGTTAACCTGATCGCTATCAAGCGGGTCTACCTGATCCTGATAGTACGTCGAAAGTGCATTAACGGCAGCCGAGAGGACAGCCATTGGATGGGCGTCCCTGGGGAAACTGGTAATGATATTCGTCAGACCTTCAGGAATTGCCATTTCACTAACGATGGCACTGCGGAATTCACTGAGTTGCTCTGAGTTTGGCAAATCACCATTGAGCAACAAGTAAGCCGACTCGATGAAGTCACATTTATCAGCAATATCTTCAATGGCATATCCGCAATAACGAAGAATCCCTTGCTCTCCGTTTAGAAAGGTAATGCCACTGCGCGTCGAACCTGTATTTACAAACCCTTCGTCGAGCGTGATCATTCCAGTCTGGGCTCGAAGCTTGCTCACATCCAAGCCGACTTCCTGCTCACTTCCGATGATCAAAGGAAACTCGATTTCCTGTTCACCGTTGATTAATTTGGCATTTTCCGACATATCAATTTGCATTCCTTGGCAGTGTCTAACTTGCTCCATCTAACAAATACAGTCTCAGGCATTCCCTAACAACTGCATTTATTAATCACGCGTTCTCGTTCCACGCCTTACATTGAACGACAAGATCCATTCGTCGTTGTACTGACTTCCGCTACCTGCGGGCAGTGGAAGTATCAGCAGTTGGACACGCATGTTTCATCCGAAGATGAGCCGCGTATTCCGTAATCAGAGACAATCAATTGTCATTCACGCGTCAGCACTTTCATGCCGTTTTGTGACCGATTGCTCCTAATATATCACTGAAAATAGCGTCCGAGTAGTAGACCGCAATTGAGAGTTACCAGCTTAAGGAGACTGGTTTGCGATGCGAGGCTGATCAAGGATAGAGGAATGAGGAATCTCTTTTTCGAGCTTCTCCATGAATTTAGCGATCGCATCTGTTCGAATTTGATTCTTTAGATCTGCCTTGATTTCGTCCTGTTTTTCGACAAACGTAAACCGACCTGCTGATGTTCGATCTAAGACTCGGATGATGTGAAAACCGCGATCGTCTTCGATGATTGGACTCATTTGATTCACAGGCACACTAAAGAGGGATTCATCAATCTGCGTCGAAGCAAGATTGCCTTTTTCCGTCCAATCATGGATCCCGCCATCAATGGCCTTTGACTCCTGAGACTGCTGCTTAGCAACTTCAGCAAAGTCTGCACCGAGTAGCACCTTGTTTCCCATATTCGCAATCGCACTGTATGCCTGTTGCTTGTTTTCAAATTGACTAAATCGCACGGTCAGCTGCTGCCAGCGTGCCTTGGCGGTGTAATCGTAATCTTCAAGATGTGCGTAATAGTAATCGAGCAACTCTTGATGGCTTACCTCGCGATCAAGGTCTATCGTTTGAAACAGATTCTGTTTTCCAAAGCTCAACTCTGAAAAATACACAACTTGCTTGTCAATATTCGTATTAAAGCGATGAAGCACTTTGTCCAGTTCCGCCATCGTTGGAGCATTAAACTTGATCATTAATTGAGCGAGCGACGTCATTTGAGGCTCACTTTGTTGCATGCGATTGAATTCACGTCGGCTGGCAGTTTGAATCGCCTGATAAATCTTCAACAGTACTTCTTCAAAGGCTTCACGGCCTTTGTCATTGATGATGTCGGCTGTGTGTTCCCGCTGGTCAGCATCAAGTGTCCGCAGAAATGACACAAATAACATCTTGGTTTGGACCGTCTGACCGATCATCGATCGGATCGCCATCTGGCGATACCGCTCTCGATTTTGCTTGAGATCCTCTAACTCTTCCGGTTTCATGCTTTGCATCATCGACCAGATCATAATGTCAGCCTGCGGCAACAAGTCACCAGCCAGAATATATTGATCCGCTACGACGGCAATAATCCTCGCTGGTTCATAAATACGTCCTGAAATCTGTGGCAGAGTAGGATCGTCGGCACCGGTGTCCGCCGACACTTGCTGCACATCTGTTACCGGGTTCTGGGGAGTTGTGAGTGGGGTGTCGTTACGATTACCAGCAACCTCAACTTCGGTAACACGAGGAAAGGGCTTGAAATCACTAGCGAGCGGAGTGTTACCCGTCGGGATTTTTATTTCCGGCAGTGGATTTCCAGACTCTGGTGCCTGTCCCCACGACTCAGAAACAACTAAGCCGAACAGGAGAGCAACAAAACAAAGGAATACTGCACCAATGTGCACGCGACGGTTCATATTCAGTCTGTGTGTTTAGTAACGAGGGTTTCAAACTCGTGCACGCAGCTAAAGCGCGCACGCTATTCGCAATATTTAATCGGAAGGGGATTGTAGAAAGAGACTACGACAGCTGCAACACTGATTTCACCCACGGCAGCACACGATCCGGATCGTCCATTCCTTCTTCCACCGTGACATATGCTGATTCATGATCAGCTATACGTAGTGCACCGTTTGTCTGACGAGCCAGTTGTTCAATTCGACTTGGATTTGTGTACTTGAGTGAGAGAAATCCACCTTCAAGCTGAATCGCCGAAAGCTGCCAGATCGTTGCTTCAAGCTTCAGCGCTGCTACTTCAAATAATCTCTGAACCGGCATTGGGAGCTTGCCAAATCGATCCGTAAGCTCTTGTCGAATGACTTCAATGTCATCAAAAGTCTCAATCCGGGTGAGGCGTCTATAGCAGTCGATCTTTGCACGGATGTCCGGAATATAATCGTCCGGCAAAAATGCCTCACCGGGCAGTTCAATCTCAACATCAATGGCAAGTTTAGGTGGTTGCTTCTTCAAATGCCGAACAGCGTTTTCTAACAGATGGCAGTAAAACTCATAACCGACGGCAGCGATGTGCCCACTTTGTTGAGAACCAAGCAGGTTACCAGCTCCACGAATCTCCAGATCCCGCATAGCAATTGCAAAGCCAGCCCCCATCTGACTGTACTCCTCAATCGCATGTAGTCTTCTTGCTGCATCCGGCGTCACATGACGATTCGGATCAATCATCATGTAACAATACGCTCGGTGCTTGTAACGTCCAACTCTACCTCGAAGTTGGTGCAAGTCAGCCAAACCATACCGATTCGCTTCGTTCACAAAAATCGTATTGGCATTTGGAATGTCCAGTCCGTTCTCAACGATTGTTGTCGCCAATAAAATGTCACATCGATGCTGCACAAAGTCGAGCATCACCTGTTCAAGATCCGATTCGTGCATCTGACCGTGCCCGATCCTGATCCTTGCTTCCGGTGCAATCTTCTGAATCCCGGCAGCAATCTGATCGATATCATTTACACGATTGTGAATGAAATAGATCTGACCTCCGCGATTCAGTTCTCGATAAATAGCCTCCCGAATCAATTCCTCCTGGAATCGTACAACCCTGGTTTCCACCGCAAGGCGATCTTCAGGTGGTGTTTCGAGATTCGAAATGTCCCGCACTCCAACGAGCGACATATGCAGCGTTCGCGGAATTGGCGTGGCAGACAAAGTCAGTAATTCCACATTGGATTGCAACGACTTCAATCGCTCTTTCACCTCGACTCCAAAACGCTGCTCCTCATCGATAATCACCAGCCCCAGATTGTTGAATTTGACATCTTTGGAAGCTACACGGTGCGTACCAACAACAATATCAATACCCCCGCTTTCAAGGCCAGCCAGAACTTCTTTCTGCTCTGCTGAGGAAGCAAACCGACTCAACCGACCAACATCAATTGGGAATTGCGCCATACGCTGAACAAATGAGATGTAATGCTGTTCTGCAAGCACGGTTGTCGGCACCATGACTGCCACTTGGTAACCGCTGTCAATTGCTTTGAACGCAGCTCGCATTGCCACTTCCGTTTTGCCAAAACCGACGTCACCGCACAGAAGTCGATCCATCGGCCTGGGAGTCTCCATATCCTGCTTGATCGCATCAATAGCGGTGACTTGATCCGGCGTCTCTTCATAAGGAAAAGAAGCATCGAATTCCATTTGCCAATGTGAATCCCTCTTGAAAGAGATCCCTGGTCTAGCAAGCCTGGCTGCCTGTAATTCGAGCATTTCAGCAGCCATATCCTTAACGGCCAATTCCGCTGCCCGCTTCTGCTTGCCCCATGTCTTTCCACCAATGCGAGCTAGTGGAGGACGTGATTTTTTTCCACCAATGTACTTCTGTACCAGATCAATTCGAGTGGCAGGAACAAAGACTTTGGTCCCTCCGTGAAACTCCACGACCAGATGCTCTTCGACATGGCCGTCCTTATCCAACAGCTCAAGGCCTCTGTATCTTCCAATCCCGTGTGCTAAATGCACCACTAAATCTCCGCTCGATAGGTCTGTAAAACTATCGAGAGCTTTGCCTTTGTGCTTGATCGACTTCTTACGCCGAATTTGCGATCGGCGAAACACTTCACCTAGTGATAAAATCACCTTACGTTGATCGAGCCAGTGAAAGCCGCTACTCAAATACCCGAGAACAAAAGTTAGACGGTCACGATTCACAATGGAATCTTCACGCAACACTTCAAACAAGCGTTCCGCTTCTGCTGCCGTCGTACAAGCAATCGCTACTTCGTACGTATCCGGGAGGGCGGCGATTTCAGAGCGAACCTGTTCCATACTGCCGTGGAAGCGGTCCACCGATTCCGTCTTAAATCGGTATACATTTCCGAGGTCCCCGGGAGCGAGCGCGTTCAAAAGAAGACATCGTTGATCTGTTAATCGTTTGATCACGTCCCGCAGGCCGTGGCACTTTTCAAAGTCTGCGGATCGCTTTAGATATTCCCGTCCCTGCAAATCGATGGCACCCATTTCGACAACCATTGAGCAGTCATCCGTCTCGAAGTAATCCGTTAAGTACGCTTCACCTTTTCGATACGACCGCATCGACGACATCGAGATTTCTGACAGGTTGCTCAGGCTGCGTTGGCTAACTACATCAAATTGCCGTATCGACTCAATTTCATCGTCCCACAACTCGATGCGAACCGGTGACTCCCATTCAGGAGAGTAGACATCAAGTATGCCGCCGCGATGTGAGAATTCACCCGGTAATTGCACCGCACTTGTGTTGTGAAATCCGCTAGCCAGTAACCAGGCAACGGATGCTTCCAGATCGATCCGTGATCCTACTTGCCACTGCACATGCTGACTATTCAACTGCTCAATGGATGGAACCGGCTGTAACAATGATGCGATTGACGCCACGATGATCTCACGTTCACCACTCCGGTTAGCCACCCGTTTAAGCAATCGCACGCGTTGTCCCTGCACTTCGTCATCGCTGTGTTGCACGCCAGCTCCGGAAGAAGAAGTAAGCGGGTACGGCAATGGTGCGCATTCTAAGAAGACTCGTAGGTCATCGCACATCTTATCCACATCCTGAGGACGTGGCACAACGACCAAGGCTGCACTAGACTTCGAGGCTTGTGAATGGAGAAGAGTTAGCGCTGAGGCGATTGCCAGCGCGCAGGATGATCCATAGACTCCATCGATCGTCGCTGGTTGACCAGGTTTAAGGTCATGAACGAAGTCTACGAAGTCTCGATCGGCAGCAAGAATCCCAGTGTGGGAATCAAGCTGATTTTGCATCAGTTCCGCAATGTTGGATTCCACGTGTCAGCTGTAATGACTCGATTGCCGAGTCCTTACTAGCACTCCTTCAAGCCCTGCTTGATCGCTTTGAGCTGTTCAAATTCAGTAGTTTGCTTATAAAAAGCATCAAGCGGGTAGCATCCGGATACGAGTCCGTTTCGCGGTGCTGTCGTACAGTCACTGAATGTACGACAGACTTTCTTTCGCTGCATGATACCAGTTTCAAGCGTATCTGCAGGCAACGTCGGATAAGAAAGAACCATTCTTCCTAACCCAACAATATCGACCCAATTTTCCCTCACGACTGCCTGAGCTACATGCGGCAGATAATCCTGTAAATATGAGTATCCCGTACCAACAAGTGGCAGTGCCGGAAATGCTTGTTTGATCTTTCGCACCGCATCAAGCTGACGTGCCACGCCGGTAATGGGATCCTCCGGAGGTAGATAACCATCACTTGGCGGAAATATCGCTGGTCGCATAATGTGCGGATTGTAATATGGGCTGGCACATGAAAGGTTGATCGATGCCACGTCCAGTGATTCAAGATCACCAATCAGTCTGAGCGGTTCATCAAGGTCCATCTGCATGGGATCATCGGAATCAACACCAAACCCCAGGTCATACGGTAACAACGACGAGTAATCCATCGGTTCGCCAATCTCGCGACTCGTAATAAATGGCGGAGTGTCAAACAGGCTTAAACGCACAACAACCATCAGGTTGGGACAAGACTCCTGAACTCGCTGGATAATGGTCCTAAGTAATCGGGTGCGACCGTCATAATCTCCACCAAATTGTCCCGGACGCATTCGAGCGCTGAGGAATTCATGAAGCAAATATCCGTGGCAGCATTTGACGTCTACAAATTGATAGCCACATCGTTCGGCTGTTTTCGCTGACGCCACGTAATTCGAAATCAGGTCTTCCAATTCGTTATCTGTCCATACAACCGATTGGTCATCCGGTTCAATTCCAAACTTGGGATCCAAAAGTGGATGATGGTATGCGATACGCGGTTCTAGCTTCTTACTGTTGGGTCTGCAAAACCTGCCCGAGTGTGTGAGCTGCAGTCCAACAAGCAAATCATCTGAATCTCCACAGTTGGCTCTATGTGCAGCTAACAGTGTTTCCAGCAACAGCTTCAGCCCGGCTTCGTTTTCCGGAATTGCTAAAGTCTGATTCGGGTTGGCTCTCCCGTCGGTTTGGACCGCAGCTGCCTCACCACCCCAAATGAATTTGGCACCGGAAATGCCAAAATTATGCCAGCGTCGTATGGTTCTTTCTGTAGGTGAACCGTCTGATTTGGCGTCCCAACCTTCCATGGGATGAATACACCAGCGATTTCCAACTTCAAATCCACCGACAGATATCGACTGTGCCATGGGAGAGTTTTCAGCGGCCGTCAAGACAGTCTCATCAATTGGGATTTGGGCTCCAATCTCTCTGCTACGCTGCTGAAAAGCTTCAACGCTCTTGAGTTGGGCGATCTTGATGTAATTCTCTGTAGACATATTTTGCCTTATTCAGCCCGAACAATCATCAGCGGTGCAAAGACCCACCTAAACCTTTTGGAAAACTTATCATCGACTCCAAATTCAACGGAAACCGTCAACTTTTCGTTGTTGCCGGACATTTGTTTTATCACACCTGTACCGTACTCCGCATGCAAAACGATAACGCCTTCGGATAACTGTGAAATCTGAGCAAGTTTTTCCTGTTTCGTAGCTCCAGGTGCCATTGATGCCGCAGGCCGAACCATGCTTGCAAGTTGCTCTGCAACCTCCGGAACAGCTGGCTTGGCTTCGACGTCGACCTCATCAAATTCAGTAACGGCCGAGTCCTGCAACCATGATTCGTCATCGGGTACATCGTCATGAAAGAACTCGCTTGGCGCAAATCCATCAGCGGTCCAGGAACTAGCAGGCGTAGGCAAGTGCACGTCCATCTCTTCGCGAGGCAATTCAAGAAGGAACGGACTGGCGATCGCCGGACGAAATGTCCCACGTGTCATGCGACGAGCCGTGTAGCTCATTTGCAGTGACTCTTCTGCACGTGTGATACCCACAAATAAGAGTCGCCGTTCTTCTTCATAGGCGCGGTCGTCGTCGCGACTGCGTTCGTGCGGCAATAACCCCTGCTCTACACCGATGATAAAAACGCGCGGATACTCAAGTCCTTTGGCGGCATGCAGTGTCATTAACGTCACACGATCCGGATCGGAGTCGATATCGTCGGTGTCCGAAGTAAGTGAAACGGTTTCCAGAAATTCATCCAGTCCTTCGTCGGGAAATTCTCGCTGAAACTCCTTCGCTGCACTAATCAATTCATGAACGTTGGCTTCGCGATCTTCGTCAGCCTTTTCATCCTGTAGCTGGATATATTTCAGATAACCAGTGTTGTCGACGACTTCTTTCACCAAGTGACCGAGGGGCTCGTGGACTTGAGTGGCGAGTACGTCGAGGATCGTAACGAATTTGGAAACACTCGCTGCCGCCCTTTTACTCAGAGACTCAATCAGCCCGCATTCGCGGCATGCCTCCAGCATGGTCAAGTCATATCGATAGGCATGAGCGACCAAATGCTCAATCGACTTCTTTCCTATTCCTCGTGTTGGTGTGTTAATGACTCGCTCGAGTGCCACATTGTTGTTTGGGTTATTTAGGACCTGCAAATAACCCACGATGTCCTTTACTTCTTTACGCTGGAAGAATTCCAGACCTCGCACGATTTGGTAGGGGATCTGGTGTGAGCGAAGTGCACTTTCAACAGGGCGTGAAAGGACGTTGGTTCGATAAAAGACAGAAAAATCCTTATAGCTTGCTTTCCCCTGTCCAACTAATGCCTGAATCTGTTCGACGATTGCATCCGCTTCACTTCGGCCGTCTGGAAACTGCACCAAACGTACTTGATCCCCTTCCGGATTCTCGGTGAACAACTCCTTGTGTTTTCGTTTGGTGTTATTTGCAATCAAAGCATCTGCAACTCTCAAAATCCGTTTTGTTGATCGATAGTTTTGCTCGAGCTTAACGACCTTTGCGTTCGGATAGTCCTTTTCGAATTCCAGAATGTTAGATATCGTCGCACCACGCCAGCTGTAAATTGATTGGTCCGGATCACCGGTAACTGACAGGTTTGGATTATTTATCGACAATGCACGAACAATCATATATTGAGCGACATTTGTATCCTGATACTCGTCGACCATGATGTATCGATAACGCTCATCGAGCGTTTCACGAAGCTCGTGATTATCACGAAGTAAGGTTGCTATATGCAGCAGTAGGTCATCAAAATCGGCAGCATTATTCTTGATCAAGTAATCCTGATAGAGCTTGTATACACGCTTTGTGATTTCACCAACCGGGGTAAACCGACTGCTTCGACGAGGTTCATATTCGTCGGGGTTTAATAGAGCACTCTTCGCCCAACTGATTTCATCAGCAATCGCCTCGGGCGATGTATGCGTGAGATAAATCTCTTCCTGTGCCAATACGCTCTTGAGTGCCCGCTTGGAATCTTGCGTGTCGAATATCGTGAAGTTCTCAGCCAAGCCTACAAGATGGCCATTAATTCGAAGTAATCGAGCGCAAAAGCTGTGAAATGTCCCCATCCATACATGACTTCCCGGTGCGAGCTGTTCCACACGATTCTTCATCTCGTCAGCTGCTTTGTTGGTGAACGTCAGCGCGAGAATATTACGGCCGGCAATGCCGCTGTTGAGCATGTGCGCGATACGGTGCGTTACCACTCGAGTTTTACCCGAACCGGGACCGGCGAGAATCAGCAACGGGCCGTCCACTGTCTCAACAGCTTCCCGTTGGGCGTCAGTCAATAATTGCAAAAGTGGCTCGGTCATTTATGGCTTGTCTTTTGTCAAATCTCTAACTCATAACATCTAACATCTGACATTCGACTGCTACCCCTCACAGCGTCATGCAGTGACAAAAAAACCCGGTAAGTCTTTTAGTGACTCACCGGGTATTGGATACGGAATTCGTTGTTGTATCCCAAACAACAAGTGCTGGTCTAAAGTAATCTCACCTATGCTGCTGCATGGCGAGCAAAACCGATTCCTTCCAATGCGAGGTAAACTTCTTCGAGTGTCTTTTCACCGAAGTTAGCAATCTTTAACAATTCATCCGGCGTGCTATGTAGCAAGTCGTTGACTGAAAAGATGCCCTTTTCCTCAAGACAATTGGTAGTTCGGACTGCAAGTCCGATCTCGGCCGTACTCATTTCCAGCCGTTCTTTTAGACTGCGACGATTTTCATCCGCAGTACTAAGGGGAATGCGCGTCATGGGGTCCCTCCCTTCGCGTTCTAGTGCCTCTAGTTTTCCGTCCGTTCATCACCGGAGCTGATCATCCTCACAACTCAATGGCGACGAGTGAGAAGTATAAACGATAGATGAGTTTTTGTGCCAATGTTTTTTGCTAAGGTGCTAGCAGATACGTAGCCCCGCCACCCCGTAGGGGAGCTAGCGTGCGGGCGCACTTGCGGGAGCCCTGCGGGTTCGGCTGCGCCGAGCCCCGCGGTTGTGTGTGGTGTGTGGTGGGTGGTGGGTGGTGTGTGCCGGCAGTTGCTGTTAGGAATCGGTATAATGCTAAGGACTCGAAACTGTGTACTGTGTACTGAAACTCAAGTGGATATAATCATGCCTCGACACACGTGGATAATCTTCACACTGGTTCTCACCCCAGCTATTCTCATGGCGGGTGACTGGCCTCAAATCCTCGGTCCAACGCGTAGCGGGACCGCACAAGACGAAGAGCTTCTTGGCAAATGGCTTGAGGATGGTCCAAAAGAGATCTGGAGTGTTAAGATCGGCAGCGGCTATGCAGGGCCTATTATCAAAGGCGATAAGGTAATTCAATTCCACCGACTTGAGGATCAGGAAGTCCTTAGTTGCTTCGACGTTACAAATGGCAAAGAGGTCTGGACTCACAAGACAAAGGCCTACTACCGAGGCGGCGTTAATGCCGATCTGGGTCCACGAGCTACTCCATTAATCGCGGATGACGCCGTTGTCTCTTTTGGCGCGGCTGGTGACATGACATGTGTCTCACTTACTGATGGTAAGCAGCGGTGGCTACGCAACCTTAGTACAGATTACGAGGCCACAGATGGTTACTTCGGAGCTGGCAGTAGTCCGATCGCAATCGATGGTCGCGTGCTCGTCAACATTGGTGGCAGAAAGGCTGGAATCGTTGCCTTGGATCTTAAGACTGGCGAGACCGTCTGGGCCAAGACCGAAGAGAAAGCAAGCTATTCATCGCCAACGCTAATGAAGTATGGCAAAAAAACAATTGTCGTATTCATCACTCGTCTGAATTGTGTTGCATTGGATCCTGTGGATGGCCAAGTTGTATTTTCCATTCCATTTGGCAAGACGGGCCCAACAGTCAATGCAGCTGCACCACTCGTGTTTGAATCACAGCTGTTCATTTCATCGAGTTACGGTGTAGGTGCCAAGTTACTTGCCTTAACATCGGCAGGCAAAATGGTTGAACGCTGGAGCAACGACGAATCTATGTCCAGCCAGTATTCGACGTGTGTACATAAGGACGGGTTTTTATACGGTACGCATGGGCGGGAAGATTTTGCTAATGGTGTGATGCGATGCGTTGATGTAAAAACCGGCGAAGTAGCCTGGCAGGGATCCACCGGGGTCGCCCACACCATTCTCGCAGGGGACAAAATGATAATGCTGACATCCGATGGAACACTCTTTTTAGCCAAAGTCAATTCCGAAGAATATGAGCAGCTAAGTGAGGTACAGATTTCCACCAATTCAACGCGGGCTATTCCAGCACTTTCCAATGGTCGCCTCTTTCTACGCGACAATCGAGCTCAAAGTGGAACACTCACAGCTTATCAAGTCGGTAAGTGAATTTGAGTGGCCATCTTGCACCGGTAATTTTTCTTTAAAACTTTAGAAATAAAACCGTCACGGCCACCATGTAACCTACCTTTGTTTGCGTGAATTCTGTTTTGACCAACGTCTAGTGGAAAATTCAGTTTTCCCGTCAGGGTTTACCCCCGCATAACCCGCAAAATCGTTGTGAACCTATGGTGCAAAGCTACCAAACGTAGCTGTTTTTGCTTCTTTAGTAGAACAAATCCTTGCTCATACCTAGCAGCGGTAATCAAACTGAAACAGTTGCCAGATTTGTCACTTCACTCCCGCATCGAAGTGCCCGACCTGGCAATACAACAGAGAGTCGAGAGTATTGAGGAACCGGTTCGCCGGTCCTCAAAATCACGTAGTTGGTGCGCAAGGACCAACTACCAGAGCAATCAATTTGAGGAATGAAACCATGTCATTCAAATCCCTTTCAGCTGCGCTGAGCGTTGTGTCTATCATCGCGCTCACCAGCACTTCAGCCAATGCAGATATATTTGCTTGGTTAAGTGGCAAACAGTCGACCATTATTCCTGTTTATGAAGATGGTACGACCAAGACGACGGCAATGAAACCGACCTCGGTCGGTCAATCAGTCTGGAGCCCACTTACACCGTGGCAGCCATACCGCACGGTCACAGACTATAAACCAGTAACACAGTACAAGCCTCATTGGGTCAAAGTGCCAATTACCTTGTACCGACCCAATCTGGATTTAACTCAAAAGCCAGGTCAAACAACGTTGTTGAAACCATATGAATCAAATGTGTATCAACTGCGCATGGTTCCAATGACTAGCTACCGACCTGTCCTGGATGACAACAAAGGATTCCTGGGGATTAACATCAACGCCATTGATGTGCTCTTGAGCCCCATCATGCCGAATGGATGCCTCGGTTGTCAGAAGGTTGACGATCACGGCAAGGTTGGTACCCAGTATTACGATCAAGGAAGTGCTGCTGCGGATAACACCGACAACAGTGCAGCTGATCAAAAGCCAAGTCTGGATCCAAACGAGCTGCAACAACCCGATATCAGTGATCAACGTGAATCACTCAAGCCGGTTATCCCTGCAGAAGAAAACGGCGACGCCACATCCGGCGAAGACGATAAGGGTACAAGCGACGACTCCGGTGAGACAACGGAAACACCTGCGGAAGAATCCAAAGGCTCCAGCGTGTTAAAGAAGCCGGAAATCGAAACTCCGGAAACGCCTGATGAATCCGCGGATGAAGCTAGCGATGCAAAACCTGAAGCGTCTGCTGAAGATCCAAATAAGCCAATTCCGGATCCTGAAGGCCAAAAGGAGGAAAACCAAAAGACGAAGGCTGAGCTTAAACAGCCCGAGCTTTCAAATCCTCTCGATCGGACCGCAATTCGCCTGTACAACACTAACGGCAAAGAGACCGTTGTACGACCTGTGAAGCGCACCATCACCTTCGATGACGAAGGATGGGAAAAGGTGAAATAACCTCATCCGGAATTAGAATCCCGAATTGATGCTAAACGACCAAAGTGGCAGGAGTGCGTGAGCGCTCCTGCCATTTGTCGTAACAGGCCATTAACAGCTCCCTCAAGTCGCAACTGCACTCTGCCCATAACTGCCTGACGTCATCGTCATTCAGATAAACCTTGCCAAATCTTGACTGCAGGTTTCGGACTACTGAGGTCGCGTGATCTATGTCCGGATTCAAACGAGTAATTACAGGCAGTGACAACTGCCGATGCGTTGTCACCAGCAATCCTAACCGCTGTCGCTTTGTAAACTTGATAACCCTCATTTGCTGACGACGTGTGAGTGTTTCGAAACTGTCGATGACCCAAATGCAATTCTCGGCAGAGAGTGACTTTTCTGAGTCGCCACCTAATTCGAAATTGGCCTTTATCTGGACAGGATTGAGTCCTTCCAAATCCAGTTGTTTAGAAATCCGATGCATCAGTGTGGATTTACCTACACCATGCGGACCGACAATTTGCCCGCGAAAGCCCGAATCGATAAACGTCTGTACCACGTGCTTTATTTCACCATCAAACCGCTGGCAAAAGTCACAGCTGCCGGGAGTTATCCAATGTGTACAAAATGGGTTGGAAAACAACGAAGTCTTGTGTGATATGCATTTGGATGAATGGTCGGTCACGCGGTGGCTCCTTCCATTTTTGGACGTGCGATGTCACGGACTCGAAATTCCTGATCCACTACATATTCGTCGCCATTTTTGAGGATCAGCCGGATGCGTACACACCAGTGAATGCTGAGTATTTCGCCGGTGTATGAGAGTGGCGTTGGTGGCAATGTTGTTTCGATTCGCTCCATTTCGCGCAGATCAGCGTCCATCGCTGTATCAGCCAGTCGTCGCCTTATGAAATGAATACCGCTGTCTTCGTCGCCTTTGCCGCTGCTCACCCATAACACGGATGCTTCGACCATTAAAATCTTTTCCGCATCGATCGCATCGATTTGATAGTCGCATACTATGTAATCACCAGGCAAGTAATCCCTGCCGGGCTTGTCTAGATGAATACTGATTAACGGGTCAAACCTCACCACTATCTCCTTGAATCTCATCTGCCTGTTCGGGCACACCAACAGGATGCACGATGATGGGAAATTGTCGGCGAATCGTGGGCTGTGTTTTAAATCTGGCTAACACTACCAACTTCCATTGAATTGCATTCGAACTACTTCGAAATGAATGCATGGCCTGATCTGGAACCTGTATTGGTGTAATCATCGAGAAAACTTCATTGAGCGAGATTTGGAAATTCTTTTCAATGCCCACCTGCTCGTTATAGACCTCTACGACTTCCGTTCTAACATCCGTGCCTTGATGGTAACTAGCTTGCTCTTCACATATCAAATAGAGCCTCAGCGACTTCACACTGAGCATACCTGTCTGACGGACCATGCAATTAAAAGTCATCCCCGGCCTTAACGGGTGTGTGTCGATTTCCAAAATGGTTGGCCCAACACTCGTGATTACCTTGAGCTGAACGAAGAAATATCTGGCCGACCAAGCACAAATCGCAATTGAGCTAAGCAAGCATGCCCAAAGAATCCAATGACTCCAAAAACCTTCTGAGAGGGAATCGAAGCACATCAGCAACAGAAACACTGACACACCAGCCCATGTGAACGAAAAGCAAGCGATAGCCAACATACTCCAAAAGTCGCTTCTCACTCTATCCAGTCGGTATTGAAAATGAGTGCCATGGCTGTCGCTATACACATCATGCGGTGGGAGATATGGCAGATGATCCTGTATCTCCCCTAATAGCGTCTTACCGGTTCGTTGGACGCGTCGAATCTGTAGCAATCGCCGCCCGGCCAGTTTACTGCTACTCAGGATTCCTACAATTCCACGACCACCGATCACCAAAAATGAGATGATCGCAAGCAATAGAAAATAGTGCTGAATACGTTGCTCAAACGCAAACAGTAGAAATCCAAGCGCAATAATGCCCAGCAAGAATAATACGTTGTAGAAAACCAACTCACCCAGTACACCCAGCATCCGCGCATGCTGGGATGGTGATTTTTGCTTGGTCTGCCAGATCCGTTCGAGTTTCAGCACGTCGGTTCCCTTATTGGGCAACTAACAGACGATTAAACCTGTAATAGAATGGTGAAAATCAGAACTTCTGAAAGACACCGCCAGAGTCACTTAGCCACCAATCGCTTCTCTGAGTTCCAACATCCAGCGTCGGGATTCCTCTCTGGGTTCGCCACCTTCTTCATACTCAAGCACTACATATCCTCGGTAACCTGAGTTCTCCAGAATCTGGCGTAACCGGTTGAAGTCGGATGGCTTTTTCACCTTATCAGGACCG
The DNA here is from genome assembly GCA_045566075.1 of Pirellulaceae bacterium. Classification (GTDB taxonomy): domain Bacteria; phylum Planctomycetota; class Planctomycetia; order Pirellulales; family Pirellulaceae; genus UBA11883. The sequence goes on from JBJLEE010000021.1 coordinate 36,822, forward strand.
CGTACTGCTACTTTTACCTGCACATTCACGGCGTAAGGTGCCACTTGCTCCATTTCTGCATAGACATCATCACTACTAAAGTTTCCGGTATCCAGATTTACACCAAACCAAGGGCTCTGCACATCGTTCACAAATTTCATTAGCCCCTCGGCCGTGCTGGTTGGTCCACCATGGTTTTCCAGTGCCAAGTACACACCATGTTTTCCGGCAAAGTCACAGCATTCCTCGATGGCCGATACCATCAGCTTATGCGTTTTGGATTCATCAACACCTGCCTTTTGGTGACCGGCGAAAATACGAATGACCGGTGCATTGAGAATCTGGGCATGCTTGACCCAGGTCTTCACATGATCAATTTGCTCCTGACGCTTCGGATCGTCTTCTGCATATCCAAAGTCGTTTCCAACCGCTGTACCCGAAACATCCACTCCAAGCTTAAAGGCATGTTGTTTGAGTGAGTTTAGGTACTCAGGCGTTACTTCCGTTGGAAAGTAATAACTCGTTAGCTCTGTACCCTCTAGTCCCATACTGGCACAGTCATCAATGAATTCATGCAGCGAAAGCGATTTAAGGTTACCACCGAGAAGCTGGCGGTAACTGTAAGCAGCCAGACTGTACTTGAATTTATGGCCGCTATGGCGGGAGATGGGTTCAGCTGCAAACAACCCAGCGTTAATGGTTCCGGCTATTCCGACTGCTCCCGCAGCACTGCCTTTAATGAACTGACGTCGGTCCATGATTCATCCTTCTGTTGAAAACATTCCAAGTGTAGGTCTATCGCCCTAATATACTCTCAATTGCATCCCAACTCTTGGTGTTAACCACGTCAGCAGCCGTCAGCCCACCGCGCCGTGCCTGCAACACACCGTACTTCAACACATCCAGACCATCAACGCTGTGTGCATCACTACTAATAACAATTGGTATCCCATACTTCTTGGCGGCCGCTAAGTGAACATCATGGAGGTCAAGTCTGGCTGGATTCGCATTTAGCTCAAGCAACTTGCCGTTGTCCACTGCGGCTTGCATCACCGCCTCCAAATCCACCTCGTATGCCTCGCGGCGATTTATGAGTCGTCCGGTAGGATGAGCAACAACATGCACATAAGGATTCTCTAGTGCACCGACTATCCTGTCCGTAATTTGCTCGCGACTCTGACGCTGCCCGTAATGAACACTGGCAATGATCCAATCTCCCTGAGACAACACATCATCTGGCAGATCCATACCGCCCTTCTCCAAAATGTCACACTCGATCCCCTTCAATACTCTGACCGAGCCATCAAGTTTTTCATTTAGCGTGTCAATTTCCTTCCACTGAGCCAGCAGGCGTTCTGCATCAAGACCGTGAGCCATACTTACACGCTGGGAGTGATCCGTGATTGCGATATAACTGAGACCACGCGACTGCGCTGCTTCAACCATCTCTTGGAGTGTTGCCTTGCCATCGGTTGCAGTAGTGTGCATGTGCAAATCACCAACAAGATCTTGCTCCTTTATCAAGTCGGGAATCGTATTGGCAGCAGCCCAGTCAAATTCACGACGCGCTTCTCTCAGTTCTGGCGGAAAGACCGGCAATTCCATCGCAGCATAAACATCTTCCTCACTCGCGCCGGCAACGTATGTTTCGCTGTCTCCCTCCACCTTGAAAACGCCGTATTCGTTTATTTTCAGTCCCTTTTGCTTCGCTAGCCCGCGAAGCACGACATTATGATCTTTGGAACCTGTGAAATACTGTAAGGCAGCGCCGAACGATTCTGCCGGAACCACGCGCAAATCCACCTGTAGCGACTCTTCGATACGGACACTCATTTTCGTATCGCCCCGACCGATTACAGACTCCACCAGATGATAATCGCCAAAGTGGTCCATGACGGCTTCTGCATTTTCGGAAACGACAAGAATGTCTAAATCGCCGACTGTCTCGCGACGACGACGATAACTGCCGGCAAGTTCAATCTTGATGATGTCTTCGCAGCTCTGCATATATTCAAGAATCTGCTTGGCAGTAGCATCTGCCTTTGCCCAATAAACACGTTTATTGGCAGCATCCGCGATCTCGATACCTGAGAGAATCGACTCAACCGTCTTGGCACCAAATCCTTTCAAATCGGCTACTACGCCTGCTTCGCAGGCCTCTTTGAGTTGATCCAGATTCGCAATTCCAAGTTCCCGGTAAAGCATAGCTCCTTTCTTAGGACCCATACCCGGGATTCTCAAGAGATCTAAAACAGACCTAGGAATCTCTTCGAGAATCTCATTGATTTGCGGCAATTCGCCCGTCTCGACCAGCACCATACATTTCTCGGCGACACCCTTGCCGATCCCATCGATACTGACAAGGCTCACTGGATCTTCTTCAATGATCGAATTGATGGAGTCCGGATAATCCTTGATAACCCGAGCACCGTTTCGATATGCCCGAATCTTAAACGCGTTGGCACCCTGAAACTCCAGTAGGTCAGCGAGCATCGTTATCGTTTGCGAAATTTTAGCGTTGTCCAACACACTCTCCCTCGAAATCCGGACGTTCTGTATGGCTCATCATTAAAAGCTAACAGCTGTTTAGCCAGCGCCAATGGCGCGATAAACTGAACGCGTACAGGATAGTAATCTAGCACGTATTTAACCAGGTTTTGCATGCCAGCAAATCTAACACCGCAATACCGTAAAGCTGAACAAGCATACCGTCAAGCAACCAGCCCGCAAGAAGAGTTGGACTGCCTTGAGATTATGCTGCGTGAAATCCCCAAGCACAAAGGAACTGATAAGCTCCAGTCTGATCTCAAGCAGAAGATCAGCAAGGTAAAGAATGATATCTCCGATGGTGCGAAAACACCTGCAAGTGATGCTCAAAGTGGTTTTAAAATTCCACATCAGGGTGCCGGACGCGTCGTCCTTATCGGGCCACCAAACAGTGGTAAGAGTCAATTTCTAACAGCAGTCACTCGAGCTACACCGGAAGTAGCCGATTATCCATTTACGACACGAGATCCGATTCCAGGCATGATGGCCTTTGAAGACGTGATGATCCAGGTCATTGACACGCCGCCGATCACCAACGATATCATGGACCAAAACATGGTCAACCTCGTACGCGGCGCGGACATCGTCCTTCTGTTTATCGACTTAGGGAATGATGACTGTGCTGAAGATATCGCTGCCATACTTCATCGATTTAACGATGGAAAAACGCGCCTGGCCAATGATACGTATTTAGATGAAGAAGACATCGGGCGATCCTATACCCGCACCTATGCTATTTATAACAAGACGGATGACTCGGACTCAGCCGGTAGGCGAGAATGGATTAACGAAGTATGCCCAATCGCGTTCAAGTCCTTTGATATCTCAGCAACGACCGGGACTGGACTAGATGAAGTGCGTGATGCAGTTTTTCGTGCACTGGATGTCGTTCGTGTTTACACCAAGATGCCAACACAAAAGGAAGCGAACTTTGACAAGCCGTTTACTATCAAACGCGGAGAGACATTAGTGGAGCTTTCACAGTTGATCCATAAAGATGTAGCAGAGTCATTCAAATTTGCGAAAGTCTGGGGAATCAATGTCCACGATGGAACTCAGGTGAAAGGCGACTACGTGCCGGCAGATAAAGACATCGTCGAAATCCACTGCTAATCAAAGGACAAAAAAACGCACGGTTGAGATTTGGAGTCTCAACCGTGCGTTTGGTTGTTTCGACCGATTCATCAATAGATGAATCAATACCGGCAAGTCGCAACCTAATTACGAGATACCTTTTCACGTACCTTTGCTACAACGCTCTTAGCTTTGCTAACAGCACCTTTGCACTTCTCGCAAATGGTTGCCACTCTGCCGTCGGTTGCATCCTTCACTGCGTCTGTAGTTGCCTCCACACCGTTCTTGATACGGGTGATCAGTGGTCTTGCATCTTCGGACTTCTCAGGCTTTGCAATCTTCACGATCGATGAAATCTTTTCTACTACTGCACGTTTTTCACCAGCAAAACTGTTGCTTAAAGACACGGTGAAAATACTGGCAATAACAAGCATCGCAATCATTAAACGCTTCATCACTATTCCTCCAACGACAAAACAAGTATGTGTTTTCAACTACGGAATAGTCCATTCTGACCAAGCGCCGGCACTACTCCACACCATTCATCGTCGAATTTAGTTATTCCGCTGTGAAAATAGACCCACAATTAGGGCTGTATCGTTTTTGAGGGTTATATCGAGAACGGAAA
>JBJLEE010000022.1:0-31757 GCA_045566075.1 Pirellulaceae bacterium
ACTGCTTTATGCGATGCGTATTACCATGTTATCCAGATGAGCCAATCAGGTGAACTCGCATTTCAAAATAACGGACGGGTTAGCTAGCTTTGTAGCGTCTCCTGGCAACGGTGTATCAAGGATGGTTTAGACACTTAGTTGTTTCTTATCAGCAATGACGTCTGTGATAATGGCATCGAGATCACGCGTAATGGGATTTCCAATTAAGCGTATTATTTTTTCCAATTCCGGCACGCGATGACGAATATCTTCAAAGTCATCATCATATGCTTCGCGGTAACTTTGGTGCTGTAGCTGTGAACTTGAATCGGCAAGCGTGATGACACGTTGTGCTAATTGCTCGATCGTGATGGGATGGTCAGAACCGATATTAATCACTTCGCCCACGGCGTCTTGTACATCCATTAATCCGACCACGGCGTTTACGACATCATTCACGTGAGCAAAACACCGTGTCTGTTGACCGTCATCATGAATTACCAGCGGATCGTTCCTTAGAGCTGCTTCGACGAATCGGGGTAATACCATTCCGTATGCTCCGGATTGCCGTGGCCCCACAACGTTAAAGAACCGACCGATGACGACAGGCAAACCAAACTGCCGGTATGAGGCAAGTGCCAGAAACTCATCAATCGCTTTAGAGGCACCGTAGGACCACCGTGCCTTTGTTGTGGCACCGAACACCAAATCGTCCTGCTCATTCCAGGTTGCTTTTGGGTTTTTTCCATAGACTTCACTTGTACTTGCCAGGAACATTCGTACGGTACGACCGGCATCATGTTGTTTTCTCAATGACGACAGAATGAGTTGCGTTGGATGAATATTGCGTTCGATGGTCGCAATCGGCTGCTTGGCAATGAGCGCAACGCCCACGGCGGCGGCCAGATGGTAAATGTGGTCCTTTCCATCTATTAATTCATCCACGAGATCAGGGCTACTCACATCTCCGTTTACGAACGTAAAGTGCTCATGATTCAAGAAGGATTCCAAATTTGACTTGGCACCAGTGGATTCGTCATCCACGACGGTGACGCGGTTGCCGTCGTCAAGAAGTTTCTGGCAAAGATGAGATCCAATGAATCCCGCTCCGCCGGTAATCAAAATCTCTTTCACTTCGATTCCAATACCATAAACAAACTAGTGATTCCGATATGACGCTAAGTGGCCACACAGCAAGATGCACCGTATAGTTTCATAACATGACCAATTGCAGATTGACGCGTATGTGATCCAAGACTTCCAGCCCATAACCACTTCAGCCCACATATATTCAGTCCACATATATAAGTTTCGGCTGATTTGTGGCATTTCGCCGCATGGTACACCAAGTTCTATGCAGTTATATGATGGATAGTTCGGCTAAATACTCCATTGAGTGGTAAGATAGCCAAACTTTTCCGGCTCCGCAGTCAGGTTCGTGTGCTTCAAATGGTCACATATAAGGAAGAACAGTTTCGGCGGCGAATTTGAGCCATTAAACTAATGCATAGGTTGAATTCATGGATATTGATATGTATTCACCTCCCATTGCTTGAGAAACAATATGTACCTGGGTAATTCAATGATGAAACGAGCCTCTCAACATTTAGTATTTATCGCAGTTGCTACTGCCATGACCGCTTTTTCTTCAATGGCTTTCAGCCAGGAGGACGCTGCGGATGGTGAGCCAAAATACATTGAAACGAAGAAAGAATCCTCGCAGGTTGCGTTGGGAATCTTCGAAGATGCTGCCGGGTTACAAAATGGTGGGAAGTTCGATATCGCTGAAGAGGAATGGCAGGCATTTCTCGAGGGTCATGAGACCGATCCGTTGGCACCTCAAGTCGCATATTTTCTAGGTGTTTGTCGGATTCAGCTTGGCAAAATTGAAACAGCAGCCGAAGCATTTGAGCAGGCGCTGAAGTACAAACCATTCGAATTGACAGAGCAAGCTTATCTTCAACTTGGCTGGTGTAATTATCAGGTTGCGGTCAACACAGAGGATGCCGACGCCCAACAGTTGAAGCTGCGCAAGGCCGTTGATGTGTTTGAAAAGCAGTTGGCGGCTTATGAGAAGAGTGATTTTTCAGATGAAGCACTCTACTTCCAGGGCGAGTCCTATTACGCGCTTGGGGATGCCGCTAAAGCAGAGGTGTCCTATCAGAAGCTGGTGGATGGTTTTCCGAAAAGTGAATTGGTGTTGGAATCCATGTACGCATTAGGAACGGTTCTTGAAGAACAAAAGAAGTTCCCCCAGGCCAAACAAGTCTATACCGGATTCCTAGACGCAGCCGGTGACGAGCATGATTTATTCACAGAGGTGCGTATGCGTCTTGCAGAGACGTTTCTTCAGGAAGAGAACTACAAACAGGCGTCGGAGATTTTTGGTGAGGTCGCATCGATTGATGGGTTTTCATCGGCTGACCATGCCTTATTCAGAATGGCATTTTGTCTGGTGCAATTAAAAGACCTGAATGGCGCTGCGAGTACCTATGGGCAGCTTGCAGAGAGCTTTTCGGATTCTCAATATGCCACCGAGTCAAATCTTCTGGTTGGACGTATTCGCTATCAGCAGAAAGATCATGAATCCGCCAATGTGGCCTTCAAGAAGGTCGTAGAGAAGGGCGGTGCATTTGCGATTGAAGCCAAGCACTGGCAATGCCGGATTCTGCTTGCGGCAGGCAGTAACGACGAAGCACTTTCACTTGCAACCGAAGCGCTTTCGGATGCCGGTGACAGTGAGTTTCTGGTCAATCTCAAGATGGATCAGGCAGACGCCCGTGTTGCTAAAGGGGATCACGAAGAGGCCAGAAAACTTTATTTAGCTATCTCTGATGATCATGCGGATCACGCTCTGTCAGCTGATGCACTCTACAACGCGGTGTTCTCAGCGTATCAGCTTTCATCACATGAAGATGTAATTGCTGATGGTACTCGGTTTGCTGAGAAAAATGGCTCACACAATTTATTGCCCGACGTGCAGCATCTGGTTGCCGAGTCGCAATTGACTTTGAAGCAGTACGAAACGGCGGAGGCTACCTTAAGAAAGCTTGTCGAGAATCACCCTGACCATCCAAAGCATGAAAACTGGACGGTGAGAATTGCCGCTTCACTATATGTTCAAAAGAAATATGAAGACGTGACGTCGTATCTCGACGGCGTAAATGATTCAATCGAGTCAGCCCAAGGCAAAGCCGAAGCCCATTATCTTGCAGGTGCGAGCGCCTTTTTCCTAAAGCAGAATGAACCAGCTCTTACGAAGCTGAACGAGTCATTGACGGCAAGCCCGGGTGGCAATTACGCAGACGATGCACTGTTATTCATTTCACGAATTCACGCTAACGCTGAGAAGTATGAAGACGCCGTAAAAACAGTCTCCAAACTTATCGAGACGTTTGAGTCGAGCAATGTCATTGACCAGGCTCACTTTAGACGCGGAGATTTTCTCAACGACAGCAAGCAATACGACAAGGCGATTGAAGACTATCAAGTGGTCATCGAGCGATTTCCGAACTCGGTTTATCTCGTGCCGAGCTTGTATGGCAAGGCATGGTGCGAATTGCGATTGGATAAACACGAGCTCTCCGCCGCTACGTTTACTGTTGTTGTCGATAATCACAGTCAACATGAATTGCATCCGGCTGCGTTGCTTGGCCGATTGATTTGTCGTCACCAACTCGATGAGTTCGATGGTGTCGTAGAAGACGCAAACACCGTCTTGAAATCAACGGCCGATGCCGCGATCAAGATGGAAGCTGTGTACCAACGTGGTCTGGCGGAAGTTGCCCTTAAGAAGAATGAAGCTGTCATCGCCAGTTTCACATCGTTATTAGAAGACTATCCAAAATTCGACAGGATCGACAGCGTGCTGTACGAACTTGGTTGGGCCTACGGCGAATTGGAGGAAACTGACAAGTCCATTGGCATGTTTGACCGCGTGGCCAGGGAATTTCCAGAAAGTCAATTTCTTGCTGATTCACATTTCCGTGTTGCAGAGTCGCTTTACGGCGATGAAAAATACGCTGATTCTGTAGGCCGCTACGAAGCGGCGCTTGCTGCCAATCCGTCTGATTCCTTGAAGGAAAACGTGATTCACAAGCTGGGCTGGGCGTTTTATCAACAGGATGATTTCACGAAAGCCCAAGTGCAGTTTGCAAGTCAGATCAAAGATTTCTCAGAAGGCACACAGGCATTGCAGGGCCGATTTATGAATGCTGAATGTCTTCATAAACTTGGGGATTTCGAGAAGTCACTTGCGGCATTTGAACAAATCGACGCAACACAGCTTGAGAGTGCTCAAATGAAGACGCTGGCATGGCTTCATGCAGGCCAGGCTGCATCGCAGCTAAAGCAATACGACAAGGCTTTGGCGAGTTTAAATCTGGTCGTGGAGAATAGTAGTGAGCCAAGTGAGTTTGATGCTCGCTATGAGATCGGCTGGGTTTTGCATCGTCAAATGAAATATGACGACGCGGTAAAGCAATATGAACAGGTAGCTCGTGGATCACGCGGCGGAGTTGGTGCACGTGCCCGATTCATGATTGGTGAAATCTCATTTGCAAAACAAGATCTCGAAGATGCTGTGAAACAATTCCAACGAGTGATGTTCGGGTTTGGTGGCGACAAAGCAGTTGCCGCCGTGAAAGTATGGCAAAGTAAATCGGCCATGGAAGCAGGTCGTTGCATGGAAGTGCAGGTCGAGGATGCGAAGACCAAACAGGATCGTGACGGCCTGATAAAGTCGGCTGTGGAGTTTTATGCATACATCGTCGAAAAACATCCGATGAGCACGTCGGTCGAGTTGGCTAAGAAACGACTTGAGGCCTTGTCCAAACTGTAGTCCAGTTGCCAGACATGCATGTTGTGTTTGGACGCCGTGCTATATGACATCTTGATTTAATCAACCGAGTGAAAAGCAACATACAGGAACAACGAATTGGTAAATCGATCATTTAGAGGTGAGTCACGGATGCAAGTGACTCGATTAGTGGCATTGCTGTTTGTGGTCATCCCGCTACTTATGGTGATGCGCAGCAGTCTGGCACAGCAACCCCCAACTCCCGCTGAAGAAGGGCCAACAGCAAATAGCCCGGATCAAACGAGCAGTGAAGCAGGCGTTAGCACACCGGAAGGTGATGGCACAGTCACGCATGTTGAAAGCGAAGGACTGAATCTGCTTGAGCTGATCATCAGTGGTGGTTGGTTTATTGCACCCATTGCCCTGATGTCACTGATTTCATTGACGTTCATTATTGAACGATCCATTGCGCTACGACGAGACCGAATCATCCCATCGGATCTTGTTAGTGAGTTGGCGGCACTGGGTGAATCTCAGGGTAGTTTTGATCCTCGGGCAGCATTTAGACTTTGCCAGTCATTTCCATCCGCGGCATCCAAGGTTATTCAGGCCATGCTTCTCAAGGTGGGTCGACCTCAAAGCGAAGTGGATCGTGCAACGACTGAAGCCAGTGAGCGCGAAGTGGAACGTCTGTATTCCAACGTTCGGTGGCTGAACTTGTCAGCTGCCGTTACTCCCTTGATGGGTTTGCTGGGTACTGTTTGGGGGATGATCCGTGCCTTTCACGATACATCGAATATGCCAGCCGGGCAGAATAAAGCCGACTATCTCGCAGAGGGTATTTATCTTGCATTGGTGACCACATTGTGCGGTCTGATTGTTGCGATTCCATCAGCGATATTCTCACATTATTTCGAAGGTCGTTTGCAAAAACAGTTTCATGAAGTCGACGAATTGATGATTGGCTTGATGCCCCAGGTAGAACGCTTTGAGGGCAAAATGCGGTTCACTCGCCAGGCGGACGAATTACCTGACGTAGAGCAGGAAGGGTGATACCTGATACATGACTGCAAAAATAGACAAAGGACGAGCACTTGAGACACTCAGTTTGACACCGCTGATTGATGTGGTGTTTCTGCTGTTGGTCTTTTTTCTCGTTGCAACACGATTTGCTCAGGAAGAGAACGAATTGGATGTGTTATTGCCGTCGGCGAGCAAAGCACAGCCCATGGTGATTGAACCACAGGAACTAACGATAAATATCCAGAACAGTGGAGCATATTTTGTTGGCGGAAAAACAGTAAACCAGCAAGAATTACTATTACTGCTTACATCCTCCGTATTAAATAACCCAAGCCAGACGGTGGTGATCAGGGCAGACCAGCGTGTTGAGTTTGTCTTTGTTGCCACCGCAATGGACTTATGTAATCAGGCGGGAATTTTTGACTATACCGTTGCCACAAGCGGCGAAATGTAAATGTCGTTGTTTCGAATTGGGATGCATACAATTTCACGAGTGTGTGAATTGAATTAACCGGTTAATTAAACTTTGGATAACAAGATGGCCAAACGCCAGCTAGTTAAAAAAATCGACCCGCATGTGCGATCGCGGTTTGGCGATCAGCAGTGGCCGGTAAACGTGGCATTGGTTGTGCTCGGTGGATTTTTGGTCGGAGCTATTCTTGCTTATCAGGAATTTGATGATTCGGCTTGGTGGGCTAGCCCGTGGGTTTCTATTTCAATGGTCGTGCTGTTGATTTGCAGTACGATGGCCACGTTCTACTACATGGGAAACCGGTTCGTGAAGCGAACCATGCAGCTAGCGGTGATTCTGTGTGCTATCGTGCATCTGGTCTTTCTCATCATGTCCGCCGAAAACACCATCTTTTCGCGAATGTTTACAGAACAGGTGGCGCAAACAGAGTTACGGCCACGACCTGAACAGGTGCGCCAAAATACATACCATCCCGTTCAATCCTCAGAGAACGTGAGACAGCCGGACTTTATGCGACCGGTGGATACCGAGCGACCTGAGCCGGAACCGCAGGATGTGGAACGTGATGTTCCCGAAGATAATCAATCGCCGGAACAAGTGCAGCCTCGTCCGGTCAATGAGCCAGAGCCGGAAGTGCAGCGTGAGGTGGTGAACGAGCGTGCGGAAAATGCAGCATCGACCCCGCGCAGCAGCAACACGATGTCTAAGCTGAGTCGTTCTGAGAGCAATGTCAAAGTGCCAAAACAGGTATCGGTCGAGGTCAATCAACGTGCCACGGCTAAACAAAATACGAGTGAGAAGCTGACGACAAACGCCAATTCTGCTCAACGAGTAAAGACTACACAGCAATCAGCCAATCAGCTGAAGTCAAAGCCAAGTGAATCGGAACAACAGCAGTTAGCATCAAATGTGGAACGTGTACAAAGATCAGACAGTCCCAAGACAGATATTTCGGCAAAGCAGACGGTGCAGCGTTCCAATAATAACGCACGGAATGTCCCGAAAACTGCTTCAATTCCCGTACCGATGAAACAAGCGGTTTCCGAGCAAACCGAACCGACGGAGTTAACTCCCAGAAATACGGTTGCGCGTCAGGAAAATTCAACCAGCCCGGAACAAGTACAACAAAATCAACCGACGGCTCCTGATACTCCACAGGAAGTAACGCAACAGGTTGAAGTTCGCCGTGAAAGCCCCACGGATCGACAAGTCAGCCTTGCAACAAATCAATCTCCATCAAACATCCAGCGGCAGCGTGTGACTGATCGAGCAGCCACCGCTGACCCACAGCCAGTTAATGTCCAGCCCCGGCCGATGGCAGTCGCCTCGAACAATCCATTAAACGCTCAACCAAACACGACACAGCGTCAACAATCGAATAACAACAACGCCAATCAGACAGCACAACAGAGGACTGCATCCAATAGTGACAGTACGCAGCAGTCTCTGAATTCTGCTGACATCCAACGTCAATCAGACAACGCAAGTCCATCTAATAACGCTTCGCGCGATGTTGGGTCTCTGGCCAGAACAAACCAGTCGAATAACCGTATTGCTGCCATGACGCCAAACGTGCCGAATGTAAATACTCAGTCACTTGGATCGAATTCGCCCGCAGAGAATCAACAACCAACACCGAACGTTGCCCAGGCTGGACGGCAACAGTCAAATGCTGCGAACAATCAAAACGCTGTGAATGCTGCGAACGCAGCAGGGCAGTCAGCCGCACGCGGTGTTGCAACGAATGATGCTGGTTCACAATCTTCATTGGAACAGCGACAAGTAGGTCGAGCGGCAGGTGGCGGACAGCCTCAGTTAAATGCAAACAATGCACAGGGGTCGCCATCGAGAACCAGTAATTCCAAGTCAAGTGAGGCGCTCGCTGGTATCAATAGTCAGATACGTGTGGTATCCCCGACGGGAACGCCAGGGCAATCAAGTTCACAACAAGTCAGTAACGTTGCCGCCAACGTTGAACGTGAACGAGCTGGGAATGAATCTGCTGGCGGTGATGTTTCCCAAGTGACCAGTTCAGATCCAAATTCAGGCGGTGCAACTGAGATTGCACAGGCAAACGTCGAACGCAGTGTTGCAAATAACTCCAATGCTGGCGGTGTTCCGGATATTTCATCTTCTGCGGGACCTGATGGTGGGGCAAATACTGGAGAAAACAATCAACGTCGGCAATTTGCCAAAGCAAGCAATCCAATTGGCGGTACGCAAATCACTGTACCGGGTATGGAACAGCCTAATAGAGCAACCGCTGGTGCACCGAGCGAAACAGAGGTTGCGGCAGGAGATTCCAGCCCACAGAGACAAGGTGTTGATGGAGATACGGGATTGCCAGATGTACCGACTAATGTGCAGGGTGAGGAAATTGGAGATGAATCCGTTGTCGGCGGTGCGGTAGCACGAGCTGAAAAAGCGGACGCTGCACTAGGAGCATTCACTCCCGGTGGTGGAACCGAAGCACCCAAACGAAATCTGACCGGTGCTGCACCACTTGCTCTGGATACGTCTGCCATGATCAAGGTAAAGGGCGCGCCGGCATCTGGCGGAGCGGAGAGTGGAGTCCCGGTGGAAGCGCAGGGTGAAAACGTGGATCGCGTGGCGGGTGGCGCAAACGCTCCAGCCGAAATTGGTGCAGTTGACGGTGAAGCCGGTGAAGTGGACGCGGATGCCGATATGGGTCTGGCGGATGCCGGAGTCGGTCAGCGTCAGGAATCTAGTAATGATGAATCCGGTCCAAGTTTGACGATGGCAAGCAATGCCGGTGGACCGATGCGACAAAGTTCTGGTGCCGGCAATGTAGGATTACCGCTAAATGCCAAGATACAAATCCCGGGTAGTGGTGCTGCATCGCAGTCGGAAAGTGAAGATGAAGGTGATGCGGGTGCTTATGTGGTTGGACCAACCGCACGCGCATCCTCAGATCCGGCAAGCGTCAAGGTAAATGCACCGGATGGCTCTGGTGGGCTGGGTGAAGTTGCAGCTAATGATGCAGGGATTACTGATCGTCGCGCGAGCGATGATAGTGTCAATATTCAATTGAAACCCTCACGATTTGAGAGAGTGAAACTTGCCGGAGCACCCGGGATCAGTACCAAGGTGGTCATTAGTTCTGAATCGTTTAAGGGCAGGACTAATAAAGATGCTGGCGGTAATGGTCCTGCCGGTCCCCAAACGGAAGAAGCGATCGAACGTGGATTGGCGTTTCTCGCTCGATGCCAGCGAGGTGATGGTAGCTGGACGTTACAGGAGTTTGCAGGACCGGATGGTTCACCATCACTGGAAAGTGATTCTGCTGCAACAGCACTAAGCGTTCTGGCATTTCAGGGAGCTGGATATAACCACCTGAAGTACAAATACAAAGATCAACTGCGTAGCGCTATCGAATTCTTAATGACAGTGCAATCTGAAGAAGGTGATTATTACCTAACTCAGGGTGCAGCAACGAATCAGGTTGTGCGCCTTTATACTCATGGGATTGCAACACTTGCGATGTGTGAAGCGTATGGCATGACACAAGATCCTGCGATTAAGGATTCTGTACAACGTGCGATCGACTTTATCGTTAAATCACAGCACGAAACGTACGGCGCGTGGCGCTATGTGCCAGGTCGTGAAGGCGATACATCCGTTACCGGTTGGATGATGATGGCACTTGAAAGTGGACGTCGTGCAAATCTTGAAGTCCCATCGGAAACGATGGACATGATTAAGACCTGGGTCGGTCATGCTCGCGATCCGGAAGCCGAACATTTGTACCGATACAATCCATTCGCACCGAATAATATTCGTCAGGGTGCAGGTCGTACGTCGAGCAAGACGATGACGTCAGTTGGGCTACTGATGCAACTGTATCTGGGCGGAAAAAAGGCGGACACCGGGAGTGTCAACGGCGCAAAGTACCTGTTAGATAATCTGCCGAGTTCGGAGATCACCAGAGATGGATCTATGCGGGATACCTACTATTGGTATTACGCTACTCAGTTTATGTACCACATGGGTGGTGAGTATTGGAAAAAGTGGAATGACCAACTGCATCCCATGTTGATCCAGACTCAGGTGCAGGATGGTGATCTAACAGGCAGTTGGGATCCAAGATTGCCGGTACCGGATCGTTGGGGACCACACGCTGGTCGAATCTATATCACGACCATGAATCTGCTTTCGCTGGAAGTAACCTATCGTCACTTACCGCTATATAACGACCAGAGTGATGACGAAGGCAGCAAAGAGTAAGCGATCTCTGTGAATTTCTAAATGAACCGAAAACGGATGCTGGTTCACCGGTTTTTGAAATAATTACAACGAACCCCACCAATTCTGTTTGTAATGCTTACAAATCAGCCCTCGTTGATATCAGGATAACCGTCAAAACTCAGTCGAAAACAGCCTGAAATGCGGTTTTGAGACTTTTGGCACGGCATATGCAATATCAAATAGCGTGGAACACAATGATCCATGCCGATTGAGCAGCGAGGTGAGCTTATCAGGCAGAGATCACCGTCAGCAACCTGACGTGGTAACAAAGCAGACCGTAAATCTTAGTGAATAGTGCTACCGGGGTATGGTAGCCAATACACTCTCACAACGAGAGATGTCCAATTTTTGCGGAAGCACGAGAGACCCGATCGGATACCCGCATCCGACCGGGTCTCTTTTTTTGCGCTAATGCGATTCGGCGTCAATTTGTCATGTTCGGAAGTTGTTCTGAAATGACAGACAGCGTTAGTGCCCGAATGACCTCTTCATTCTCGTCATATTCGCGATCTTCTCCCTGATAGACGAAGACATAGGTGCTATCACCGGTGGTGATGCAATAGCAGACGACGGTTACCAGCAAATCCAGAAAATAGAAGAAGAGCTGGGTTCCTTCCAACACCTGACCATCGATTTGAGTCTGATAGTCGTTAGACTCGTCCACCATCGAGTATTCAGTGGTTATCGCTTCGATGACGTCAGCACATATTTGTTGTCCATCGGCATCGACTGGGTGTCGATAGATTGTCCATTCAGCACCACCTGGACTTTCGAGAGTCACAGTTTGCCAGGTATCTTCGTTGGCATCTTCATCCGAGACCTTCCAGTTTTCCGGATAAATGAATTGAATTGATCCTTCACTGTAGGTGTTGATCATTGAAGTTTCTTCCTGATTTTCGGTTGGATGCGAAGTTGAGTCTGGGTGTCGATATTGAGTCAATCCATGGGATTTGATACGTTCGCTCATCTGTGAATTGGAATTGAGTCCTGCGTAAAGCAAATGAAACGTCGTTTTCACCTTCTGTTGTTACTATCGCTGCCGTTTTGTATATCGGCAAGTGGCTGTTCGCTGATGCGATTTAGCGGTGAATCTGCAGATGCATTGATTCGGGCCGGTCAAAGTGCACACAAAGATGGCGACCTTGTTAAGGCGAACGAGTTATTCGGAGCTGCAGTTCAAATAAACGAGTTGGACTCGCAATCGCGCACGGAATATGCACGGTCATTATGGGAGACGGGCAATCGTAATGAAGCGATCAATCAAATGCAGGCTGCGGTGAAGCTTTCTCAAGTTGATGTTGAAAACTGGCAGATACTCGCACGCATGCATATGGAAAGTGGTGACTTGAAAAGCGCACTTAGTGCAATCAACATCGCGATCAAGGTTGATCCGGAATTATTAGGCTCATTCAATTTGCGAGGCCAGATTCACAGTCGTGTTGGAAACTACGCGGAGGCGATTGCAGATTACGAACGAGTCATCACCGGTACGAAACAAAATGTGGAGGTATCCAAGGCGATAGCTCATCTCTATCTGCAAACAGGGCATCCTAAGCGTGCGCTTGCGATTCTTGCGCCAATTCATGATCAGTATGCAGAAGATCACGTGCCGATTGAGATTCTTGATATTGAGGCTGTCGCGTACCGGCAGCTGTTTCGATACGGAGCTGAAGCGGAATCTCTCAGATCGGCCGTTGCGCAGCATCCCAGGAGTATTGACCTGAGATTGCGCCTCGCTCAGGCATTTTCCGATGATGGTGACAAAATTCGCTCGCGTCAGCAGGCAGCCGAAGTACTGGCTATCGACTCGTTAAATCGACCGGCGCAATTTCTCCTTAGTAACAATTGACCCAATTCATGTACCGTCTTTTGTTATTATTTAGACGGTGATTCGGTTATCGATTCCGAACAAACAACCTTGTGTTTAATGGTTTGCCCAAATAGTGCTTATCACAGAAGCACCATCCATCATCTTGATGGTGGTGTTGATCCTTTTCTCTGCTTTTTTTTCGGCTAGCGAGGCAGCGTTATTCTATCTCCAGCCGCAGGATCTTCGCGTATTAGCACGTGGAAGTCGATCGCAGCAATTGGCGGTAAAGTTACTTGATTTACCGGATCGACTGTTGTCTGCAGTGTTGTTCTGGAATCTAACGATCAACATGGTCTATTTTGCAGTAAGCGCCAGTGTGGGCTTGCGTATGCAGAGAGAGGGAGGCGGTCCGACGACCGCCATTGTCTTCAATGTTGTTAGCATTCTTGCGATCATTTTTTTCAGTGAGATGATGCCCAAGAGTTTTGCGGTGATGCGGTCACGGTCATTTGCATCCGTTATCGGATTACCACTTTCAGTTGCCGTCAGCATCGTGGACCCGTTAATGCCGCTGATTCGTGGAATACAGACTCTAACCGGCCGACTGTTCTATCCACGATTTAGGAAGGAACAGCAGCTTGAGACGAAGGACATTCGCCGTGCGATGCAAATCGCTGCTGAGGATGCCGGCCTTACATCTGACGAACATACAATCCTAAAGAACATCGTCGGTCTCTCTGAATTCAGAGCGGATGAATGGATGCGGCCTCGCAGTCGCTTCATCACGTTTTCACGTCCTACGCGTTGGGAAGATCTAAAAGAGTCGTTGCCGCCGAGTGGCTACATTCTCATCACTGAAAGAGATAGTGAAGAAATCGAGTCAGCCATCGCACTTACAGATTTAGATGATTTAAATATATCCCGCCTCGACAGGCTTGCAGAACCTGTGACACACGTGCCATGGAGCGCATCGGTTGCCGACACCTTTCAACATATGCATGAGGAACGATCTCAGGTTGCATCGGTCGTGAATGAATTCGGAGATACCATCGGCATTATTACGATGGAGGATATTCTCGACAGCGTACTTACGATGGACCCTTCGAGAACACAGCGACTAGCGGATGTCGTCGCGATTGAAGCGGTCGGAGTTGATCAATGGAGGGTGTTTGGGATCACGAGTCTAAAGCGACTTGGGCAGCACTTAGAGGTGGAATTACCAGAAAGTCAAAACAAGACGTTAAACGGAGTATTACAGGAAGTGCTTCAACGGCTTCCTCGAGCCGGTGACCACTGCATCTGGGGTTCGTTTGAATTGATGGTTCACGAAACCCGGCCCAATGGTCAGTCCATTATCACAGTGAAAAAGGCTCAATCAGCGGAGGAAACTTCCTGATGTGGAGTGTCATTGTTCTGTTTCTGGTTGGCGTAGTCTTGAGCGCTTTTTTCAGTGGTGCTGAGACGGGGTTTTATCGTGTAACACGATTGCGTTTGATGCTCGACAGTCGTCAGGGTGATAATATCTCCAGAAGTTTACTATGGATGACGAATAATCCGACGGCATTTGTAGCGACGACACTCATTGGAAACAACATCGCAAATTATCTGACGTCGCTGGCAATCGTTCTTGGCGTAGGATTGATTTCTGAACCACTCATCCCCAGACTTGATGTTCTTGCACCGATTTTGCTTAGCCCAATCGTTTTCGTATATGGCGAGCTGATTCCCAAAACCGTATTTCACGATGCGCCAAATCGGCTTCTGAGAATCGTCGGCCCGTTCTTTCTCTTTTGTGCTGCATTGTTTGCACCGATTGCCTTCATCCTTTGGCTATTTGCACGGATGCTGCAATCGCTTGTAGGTGAAACACCGCTGAGAGTCCAGCTGGATATGGCAAGGAATTCTCTGCAATCATTATTTCAGGAAAGTGAGTTGCGGGGAGTCTTGCTTCCCGTTCAGACTGGCCTGGCAGAACGATTATTTGCCCATGAGCATATGACGATCGGACAAGTTGCTGTACCCGTTGGTCGTGTTCACGCACTCTCAGAAGGTGCGTCCATGGACGATATAAAACGCTGTGCTAAGAAGTTGCATCGCAGTTCGATACCAGTACTGCGAAAAAGCGGAGAATCATTTTCCGGTTACCTGTCTGTCCTTAGTCTAAAGGTGCATAAGGACGATTTGACTCAATTAATGCGACCGTTGGTAAGTGTTCCGGAAGATATGCCAATTCTCGAAGCAGTGATTTATTTGCAAACGCAACATGAGCCAATGGCACAAGTTGTCGATCAATCTGGTGTCACCAAAGGACTGGTCTATCTGAACCAGGTTGCGGGGCGACTATTTAATTTTCGCGCCATGCGGGCTGCGGAGCCGACCGGATAACTGCTGTTAGTTATTTTTGGTACGGCCCATCGCGATATCGAACTCACCAATCGCTGGCATGAGCATTGCCAACGTTGTGAATCCATATACGAGGGAAATAACGATAAAACTCGTCATCGTATGCTGAATGAAAAAGCTGGTAATCGCATGAAACGTCGCAAACGGCAGCAACATGGTGGACCAGAATATCGCTTGTGACGGATTGCGTATTCCTAAGGCAACGTAGAGCCCCACACTTCCGCCAAGAATAAAGGCGAGGAAGGGTGCAAGTTGTTGCTGGAAGTCACCGCTGAACGAGATCATTACCATAATGCAGGTAATCACTCCCAAGAACAAAAAGAAGACACTGCCCATGCTGATGCTGATGGCCGTACGCGAATTGGCGTAAGTCATCCCGCAGTGGATTCCCAGCATTGCCACGAAGAAATCCAATACGACCAATACCCCAACCATGATCAACATATCGTCTAACGAAATGGCGCTGCTGGTCCAAAGGAAAACACATAACACGATTGGTAGCACGATTGTTTCTTTAGCAACCCAGAATACCCCCCACAGTTTCCCCAGCACCAACTCAGCCGGTCGCAAGTCTGTAACCAGTAGTAGATCCAGAGCTTGCCCGTCACGTTCATTCGTAATGGCGTTAACCGCCAACGCGTTGAGGATGACCAGCGAGACCAGAAATAAGGGTGCGATCGTTGTTGCGACCGGAGGAATGAATGCGTCGAGTCCTCCGAAGGAGTCCCCCGCCTGAATGCTGACGATTGTTTTGTTTAGCTCGATGGCCACCATTGCACAAAGTGCCACGTACGCAATTCGCACGATTAAGATTTTTCGGCCGTACGCCCATGTGCAGATTTCCCGCCAAAGCACAGGGTTGTCCCACACGCGACGCGTTGCCTGTGTTTGAGATTGAGCGCGACGAATGGAGTCGACATGAGTTGCGCGTGCTGCGGCCGCTGCTTCGGCAACCTGTTCATCTGAGCTTTCTAGTAACGATACGTCTTGCCAAATCGAGTCAAGCTCTTCGGTATCCTGTTGGTTTTGTCGAACCTGGCGTGATGGATTCCATTTGCGAACACGACGAATGGTCACGGTGTTTAGCACGATGGACGCGATAAACGCAAATACGGTGAATTGCACTGCAGGATCTGAAACAGTCCATGGCTGTGCATCGAGAATGTTTGGATAGATTGCTGACGAGATTCCACGCACTGGGCTGGCCCATGTCGCAAACCCTTGTAGTGCTCCCATGAAACCATCCGTCGCACCACTGGCATAAATGGCTTCCCAACCGCCAATCCAGATTACGATTCCCAAGGTCATGATTGACAATGTTTGAAACGTCTTTTCTCTCCAAAATGCGGTCATACAACCAAGGCTTGCAGTTGCTAGTGCTGCGCTGGTTGTGATCAGCAGTACACGCACAACCTGATCGAGTGAAATGCCACCGAATAACCGGATCGTGAGAAATACGGGAATCGAGGCCATGACCATGACCAGCGGAGAGAGTAAAGCAGCGATGAGCTTACCAAGTACCAGTTCGTGATTCGAAAGCCGAGTAAGCAACAGTAGCAGAATGGTTCGCCGATCTTTTTCCTGAGAAATTGAACTCGCCGTACCGAATGCTGCCAGAAACATGATCAGAGCTAACTGCAGTGGAGCCACAATTTGAAACAGCGTGACGCCAAAGCGTGCCAGATCACCAATGTCGTCAATAACCTGCGTACCTGCCAATAACATCCATGCCGTGCAGGTGAGAATCAAAAGCGCCGTGACATAAATGGCACGCAGCGCATAATGTCGCGGTCTACGAGGTAGCGTGATCGCTTCGCGGTTAAATACGGGGCCAAGCATGGTGAATGAGCATGGTGAAAATGGGTTATGAATTACTTGTCAAATGCGGGTTCTCGTTGCCGGCTCAATAGTAGCACCAGAGCCTTTGTGCGAGCACAAAGCACGCGGTCGTACATGGAGTCAAAGTATGGCTACAAAAAGCAGCAACGTCTAACACTTGGAGAATGCGTATTTAGTTATTCAATGCTGCTTATTCTTATGTATCGAGTGATGGATTCGAAAAACTACACCCGATAACCTCTTATACATATACTTTGATCGATATGTTCGCGGATATTTGACCTGTTTTTTGCGTGTAAGAAATCGTTTTGCGACCGTAATCACATCAAATTTGCTGACATCATACATAGACGATAAGGTGCGATTGACGCTAAACTACTTAAAATAAAGCGTCTTCTGCGTGGAGGCTCTTTAATGGGGGGTGGTTTTGGTTAGTTTGCGCACGATCATCCCAAGGCTGTATTGAGGAGTTTAGGAGCGCGTCATGCAAAAGAGTTTGACCATCAGGATTTTGACATTAACCGCTGCAATTGTTGCTGGTTTGACTGTCAACTTGAATCAACTGTTTGCAAAGGACAGTGCGTTTGCGCCGATTCCTAAGCGATTTGCTTCGGTTGATGGAGATGAGATTCCCAGCTTTCAAAAGCACGTGACGCCGTTAATGGGGCGACTGGGATGTAATGGTCGGGCATGCCATGGTTCGTTTCAGGGTCGTGGAGGATTCCAACTTTCCCTGTTTGGTTACGATTTCAAAATGGACCATGATGCGTTGCTGGACGAAGAGAGCCCTCGCATCGACAAAGAAAAGCCACTTGAGAGTCTCATTTTGGTGAAGCCTACAGATGAAGACATGCATGAAGGTGGAGAACGCTATAAGAAAGATGGTTGGGAATACAACCTATTCCGTCGGTGGCTTGAAGCAGGTGCGCCATTTGATCAGGAAAAGATCGTCAAATTAGAACGCCTCGAGATCATTCCAAATGAAATCCTTGCACGCAGTGCTGGAGAAGAAACGCATCTTCAGGTTATCGTGCATTGGGGAGATGGTACGAGCGAAGACGTCACGCATCTGTGTCGCTATAAGAGTAGCGATGATCTGGTGGTTCAAGTTGACGAAGACGGTTTGGTGACGTCTGGGCAGCGTGGTGATACACATATCATTGTTTCATATGACAAAGCTGTTGTACCTGTTCCCGTTATTCGCCCAGTCACCAATAAGATCGACAAGCGATATCCAAAGGTTGCCATCCCAACGAAAGTGGACGAGTTGATCGTCGACAAGCTTCGTAAGGTCGGTATTGTTCCATCGGAGATTTGCAATGATTCTGAGTTTATTCGCCGGGTTTCATTGGACCTGACTGGGTCATTGCCAACGGCTGCTGAAGTTGTCGCATTTTTGGAAGATCGTGACACCAAAAAACGCGCTAAGAAAATCAATGAGTTGCTTGAGCGTCCCACCTATTCAGCATGGTGGACAACGAAAATATGTGACTTCACAGGAAACAATGATCAGCAACTGAACAACACATCTCCTGTCAGAAATCAGCCCGGTCAACATTGGTATGACTGGATCTACAAGCGAGTGGCGGACAATGCGGGTTACGATGATTTAGTTTCCGGGATTGTGCTAGCAACCAGCATGAACGATGGAGAATCGTACGAAGACTATTGCAAGCGAATGAGTGATATTTCTCGTGGCGACATTTCTTTCGCCGATCAGGAACACATGCCGTATTACTGGGCTCGCCGGGATTTTCGAGCCGCACCTGAACGAGCTATCAGCTTTGCTTATGCATTCATGGGAGTGCGAATTCAGTGTGCACAGTGTCACAAACACCCGTTTGATGTTTGGTCAAAACAGGATTTCGAAGAGTTCTCCGGATTCTTTACGGGAACGATTGCCGGTAATAATTTCCCGGGAGCCGAGGCCAGAGAAGAATACAACAAGATCATCAAAACATTGGGTATTGATAAGAGTCTTCGCGGTAACCAGTTACGGCGTGAACTGCCAGCGAAGCTAAACGAAGGAATGACGATACCATTCCCGGTAGTTTATAACCGTCCTCCAAGGTCAGGGCAGGGGGCTAATGCTCAGGTAATCCGCGAGGCAACCATCCTCGGAGAAAAATCCGTACAATTTGAGCGAGGTCAGGATGTTCGTGAACCGCTTATGAAATGGCTTCGATCACCAAACAACCGATACTTCTCCAGTGCATTTGTGAATCGGGTTTGGGCTAACTACTTTAATGTTGGCATTGTTGATCCGCCGGATGATATGAGCCTTGGAAATCCAGCAAGTAACAAAGCCCTGCTTGATTACTTGTCAGAACAATTCGTTGCACACGACTTTGACATGAAGTGGCTGCACAGGGAGATTCTCAACAGCGATGCATATCAACGAAGTTGGCATACAAATGAAACGAATGCAGGTGATTTACGTAACTTCAGCCATAGCATTCCGCGTCGACTGCCGGCAGAAGTAGCCTATGATGCAATCAAGATTGCTACCGCGTCAGATTCTCATGCAGAGACGATGCATTCTAAGATGAGAGGTCGTGCAATTTCGATCCCGACATCAAGTGAACGAGCGCTGCAATCTAACAATGGTGACAACTTTGCTCTGATGGTGTTTGGACGTTCGACGCGTGAAAGTAATTGCGATTGCGACCGAAGTGAAGATCCAACGCTATTGCAGACGATCTTCCTGCAAAATGACACCAGCGTTGATCAGTTGATTAATCGGCGTGGAGAGGGTTGGCTATCACAGGTTTCGCAAACTCATAAATTACCAATGCCAACAGTCGCGGTGGCTTCACCACGGAATCTACCGAAGCTCACTAAGGAGCAGTTGACACAGCGTATCGCGTCAATCAAACGTCAGATAAGCATATTCAAAGAACAGGGAAAAACCACGCAACTGAATCAGGCTCGACAACGACTTAATTTTGCATTGAAGAATTATGGTCACCTGTTAGAGGATGAATCCAGCAACGATGCTGATGTTCGCACCAACAGCGATGTGGACTTTAGCGAGTTGGTTAAACAAGCATACTTGAGAACACTTAGTCGATTCCCAACCGATGAGGAACTGGAACGATCGTTGGCATTTGTCGAAGACGCCGAATCTGAAATGGAAGGTCTTCGAGATGTTCTTTGGGCCCTGCTCAACACCAAAGAATTTATTGTGAATCACTAATGCAAGACTAAAAACCAAATAGCATACTTGCGGATTAGAGAAACTGGAAAGCGAGACTGACATGGCAACTCATAAAACATGTGATGGCGCAAAGCGACGCGACTTTTTACGAGCAGGAGCTGCAGGATTTGCAGGACTGAACCTTGCTGATTTTTCTGCACTGCAGGCACAAGGTGCAGTGCATCATGAAGGCACGGCCAAGGCTGCGATTTTCATTAACCTGCCAGGCGGTCCATCACACATGGACACGTTTGATCTAAAGCCAGATGCACCAAGTGAATATCGTGGTTCATTCAATCCGATTGAAACCAATGTGTCAGGCATGATGATTTCAGAGCATTTGCCTAAGTTGGCTCAGTGTGCTGATAAATACTCAATCTTGCGTGGCGTGCATCATACTCTGGGTGCTCACCGGCTTGGAAGCGAGTATGTCAACACGGGCAATCGTCCGCTAGCATCACTTGAGTATCCGGGCTATTCCGCTGTTTACACTCGGGAAACATATAAACCTTCCGATATTCCAGCAAGCGTTTCCATTCCACGTAGTAACCAACGTGCTGGATTCCTTGGGGTTCGTTACGCACCGCTAAATACAGGTAGTGTGCCACGATCCGGGCAACCGTTTACGGTGCGTGGAGTTTCTCTTGGGCGTGGATTAACCGTTGCAAAAGCTAACAAGCGAAATCAGCTGTTAAATGACCTTGATACAACGTTTGCGGGAATCGACAGTAATAGTCAATTACTCGAGGGGCTCGATGAATTCAGCAAACAAGCTCATGCAATGATTACATCCCCACGATCACGTGATGCATTTGATGTAAGCAAAGAATCGGAAGAGTTTGCATCGCAGTTTGGTTCTACGAATTTTGGAATGAGCTGTCTACTTGCTACTCGTCTCGTTGAATCAGGCGTAAAGTTCTGCACCATTAGCTTTGGCGGTTGGGATACCCACCGTGATAACTTTACCGCGCTTAAAACACGCCAATTGCCACAATTGGACGAAGGACTCAGTGCCTTGTTTAATGGCCTTGAGCAAAAAGGTCTTCTTGAATCCACGGTTGTGTACGTTACCGGGGAATTTGGGCGTACTCCGAAGATCAACACACGAACTGCCGAAGGCGGCCGCGACCATTATCCACGATGCATGTTCATGGTTATGGGCGGCGGTGGAGTTAAAGGCGGTCAGGTCATCGGTGAAAGTGATGACAAGGCAACTGGCCCGCTACACGCAGGATATTCCCCTGACGACGTGGCTGCTTCGTTCTATCATGCATTGGGAATAGATCACGAAAAGGAATACCATACGGCAACTGGTAGACCTATCACTATCGTTCGCGATGGAACGGTCATCTCGGATCTCTTTGCTTAAACTGATCTGCCGGGATTAGTTGTTGGTTAAGCTTACTGGCTTCCTGTCTAAGTTGGGCGACGCGTGCGCGCTGTGCGTCGGTCAAGACTTTTGCAACCTCTGATTCGCGATGCTGCTTTAACCAATCGAGCTGATTCTCTAGTTTGGAGATCGCTTGTTGGTAACGATACTGGATGTAATAGATCCGATATCGCTGTTGGGGTGTGACCACCTTGGAGAAGTGCGCTGGTAGCCTGCCTTTCGGGATTTGAGGCTGGATTACTTGTGGTACAGCTTTGCCTGGTTGTTGTGCTGTTAGAACAAGTGCGAGATTCATTACCACAACGGCCAGACAGGCAATGGCAATGTTCCTGGCATCGGAAGTGATGTGGATAAGAAACGATCGAGGTATTAAAAAACGCATACTTCATACTCCTATTAGTTGCATGAACCGACCGATCAAAGATTGCACCGATGGTTTACACGGTGAATGTCGGTTGGTAATTAGGAGTGAGTCGCTGCTGTTCGTATCGAAGGTTTGACGCGAATATGGAATTGGTGTCGCATCACTATTGTGACGGACGGTGGAAGTCTGACAATGATAAAAACACACAAGTGACAAAGCCCGGTGACAGCCATTTGTCACCTCCCCGTAAAAAACGAGTCATGGTGAATCTACTTATAGCGTTATCCGTAACAATCTTGCTCGTTACCCTGCGTGCGCGAGTGAAAGGTACAACGTTGCTTGCAAGTTGGATTTGGGCCATTGTGAGTATTTGGAGTATTGCGATTGCACGATTCTTCGAGAGCAGTCCGGAGGTTAGTTACTGCGCCAGCGTATTGATCTTTTGTCCTGTCATGTCGGCTTTAGGTGCCCGACGACCTCAAAACCGGGCATGGGAATTTATTACAGCATCGCTGTGGATCATATTGGCGTTACCCGCACTCGAAGTGCTATTTGCCAGACAGGGTGAATCGTTTGATGTGCGAGGATTACGATCCTGGTTTTTTGTCGTATTGATTTTTGTTTCTGTGTCCAATATCGCCTTATCACGTTTTTGGATTTGTGGGATTCTCGTCGGTATTGCTCAGGTACTTCTTGTCAGCGAGTTTCTTCCCACATGGTTTCAGTTCTCAACGGAATTTAGTGAGACGATAGCATTAGTAGTTGCAGCGATCGCCATAATATTGGCATGTTTGTTACGAGCACCGGATCGCTCCAGTCGGTCGGGAATCGATCGGATTTGGCTTAGATATCGCGATACATTTGGTGGGCTATGGGCTGTGAGAACCTGCGAGAGCATTAATGCTTACGCACGTATGCAGGATTGGGAAATCAGGCTCACGTGGGACGCCTTTGTAGCACTTGATGGTCAACCATGGTCAGATCACGCGGGGTCGTCTGACGAAGAATTGATGAAAAGAATCAATCTATTGCTCAAAAATCAGCTACACCGATTCGTCGACGATACATGGATAGAGGCCTGTTTAGAAAGCTTGTCAGATCACTAGTCGTTACAACCAGAACGGCTGGTAAACTAAATCCGGCGGTGGTTTTCTTGTCATCATTGCCCAAGGTGTATTTTTTATGTATGGTGAACTTACACGGCTTATTTCGCGAATTATTCAGATTCAAAGATTTTGTGATTTCAACCACTTCTCTGGAAAACCAGCCAGACGTGCGTTTCAAAACAGGTTTCACTCGGTGAGCCATTAGCTCATTGATAAGAGAAATCTCAGATTTGGTTTTCATAGCAGGGTCGGTTATGAGTAGGGACTTTTCCTCCAATGGTGCATCGTTCGGTTCAACTGTTTTTGCTTAGTGCAACAACGCTTTTATTCACATTTTGTGGGTGTAACAGCGAGAAATCCGGCGATCAAACGGACCTTCACATAGACCAGTCCGCACAGCAATCTGAAGATAGCTCGGCAAATGCACCACCCGTTGTCCAGCCGGTAGCAAAAGACGACCCCGCGTCTGTGGCGAAAATTGAAGAGATGTACGGCGAGTACAAAACAAATGATGAAGGAAACGTCACATTTGTCGACTTCACGGGTGCTTTCGGCGAGCCTGTGGATCTGAGCATCATGGCGGGTTTACCATCAGTTGAGCAGCTAATCGTCATTGGCAAGTCAGTCACGGGTGATGATGCACTTAAAAACCTGTCAGGGCTTACGCGTCTGAAAATCCTGAATGTTTCAGAGTCTGGCGTCACGAATGAAGGTATGCAACACCTTGCTAAAATTCAGTCGCTTGAGGATATCAATCTTCAGCGCACCAACATAACTGACGGTGGCTTGAAGACGTTGTTAGAGATTCCGTCTTTAAAGAGACTGCGATTGGTTCGTTGCAAGATAACCGACGAAGGCTTGTCATTTCTAAAAGACAGAACGAATCTTGAGATGCTGGATGTCAAAGAGTGTATTGGAGTCTCCGATGAAGGAATGGCGCATCTTGTCAATTTAAAGCGGCTTCGGTTTCTTCGAGTGTGGGGATCTAAAATCAGTGATGCAGGTTTGAAGCACGTTGAAAACCTAAGCGAACTCAGGTCACTTGGCTTAGATAATACGACCGTGACAGATGAAGGTATGAAGTCTGTCGGAAAGTTAACCAAACTCAGTGACTTGAAAATGTATGAAACGTATGTCACAGGTGCCGGGCTCGCACACCTGACAGAATTGAAGTCGCTAAAACAGCTGGTTCTACGGGGCACCAAGGTTACGGATGATGGCCTTGAACATCTGACAAAACTATCCAATCTGCAGTTGCTTGACTTGAGTGAAACGCAGGTGGGTGATGAAGGAATGGCTGCGGTTGGCTTGATCGCATCATTGAAGAATCTCAACTTGTGGTCAACGACGGTAACAGATGGCGGATTACAAAGCCTGGTATCTGTAACATCGCTTGAACGACTTAACTTGAATCAACTTGGTAATCTCACGGATACCGGCCTGGAGCATGTCAGTAAACTCAATAACCTGAAATGGCTTCATCTCGGCTCAAGCCCACAGATTACGGATGACGGAATTGAATTGTTGGCAGCATTGGAGTCGCTTGAGACGCTTAACGTGGAATTCTGCTCGGGCGTATCAGATTTCGGAACGAGCCAGCTGACTGAAAAGAACCCAAATCTAATTGTCGAGTTTTAACTGCATCGCTTGATTTAACACAACCAGACGCAACATACATGTTATTAATCTCTCTTGAAAAACTGAATGCAGTATCACGTTGGTACCGGTGTGCGGCGACTCTCTTATTCCTTATAGCAATCCAGCTTGCCACTGACACGGCAATCTATGCACAAGAGTCGGAGCAGGAAGATATTACCATTATCCGTATCGCTAATGACGGAGGCTTCAAGGCAATGAAGCCCAAGCGATGGACACTTCTTGAAGCTGAAGTCTGGAACAGAAGTGACCGCGATGTACTGATTGACATTTATGGCATGTTTGACAGTCGCGCAAGCAGGGAAACGACGGTTCAAATTGGGAGAAGCGTGTTACTTCCGGCTAAAAGCAAGCAGATCATTCCCTATCCGATTCGTATTCCAGATCATAAAATGACTTTGAAGTCTCTGGAAATGTCGGGTGTTGATGTTCAGTCATTAGTATTCGATAAGACAGATGGATCATCTCGGCGTGTAGGTGGCCCGTCCGGTGGAATACTCGAGCCGCGGGTTGTTAATACAGATTTCTCGTCACCGATTCTCGGGGTGCTTCCCTTTGTGAATCATGAAGCAAACGAGAACCGTCTGCATCTTGCATCGCGTGGCGTTGGCGTGGATGAGGTGCCGACACACGTCTTCCGCACCCTTCAGGCGATGAGAAAGCACTTCAAGTTTCGCGAGCGGATTTATCGCCCTGCAAATGCTGGCATTCCCCCTTCACCCGCTGCGCTTGATCCGCTGGATCAACTAGTGGTCGCAGATCCGGAATACTCAGATCAATTTGCAGTTCTAGATGAAATACGCGATTGGGTTTACCGCGGTGGCCGCCTTTGGATCATGGCGGATAGAACTGGTCTGGATCTGGCTCAAACCATATTGGGTGATACGGTGGATCTGGCGGAATTAGAGCCGGCCCGACTATCAGAAGTGACGATAGAAGAAGCGAACCCATCGCTTGGTTTTGTACCAACGACTTTTACTTATGAGAATCCGCTCACGATGCTGCGTGTCGTTGCCGATGGAGCTGAAGTTATTCATGAAGTAAACGGCTGGCCGGCGAGTCTTTGGAAAGACCTCGGTAACGGTAGTGTTTTAATTACAACACTCGCGTCAGAGGCGTGGTCGACCATTCCTCAAAATGATTTCATGCAATTGCAGGTGATACCTCAACAGGCATTACGCCGTCTCGGTGATCGCATGAATCTGAATTCCGCTCGTTTGTTTACAGCAACCGATGTTGTACAGTCGGATGACGATGATCCGACAGAAGATGAGTTAGAGATCGATCGGAGCCTTATGATTTCACAATCGTACGATAAGAAATCACGGCCGTTTGACGAGTATATCAGTCAGCGAATTGGTTATGAGATTGTTTCGCGTGGCCATGTTATGGCAGTGCTCGGCGGATTTTGTTTGTTGGTGCTTGTGGGCTGTATTGTCTTGCTAAAGCGCGGTCGAGGTGAGCTCATTTTGATTGCTGGGCCAGTGGCGGCAGTGCTATTTGCAGGCTATCTGACGATGATTGGAAACAGTTCTCGCAACACATCTGGCAACATGCAGGCATCTATCCAATGGGTCACACTTGAAAATGACTCTAATACGGCTGCTGTCCGCGGACTTGCTGCGGTATTTAATACCGCTAAAACTAACGGCCAGATTCGATCCGTGGATGGTGGATTATATTGGCCGCAGTTACAGGGATTAGAAGGACAGGATTTGCGTATTCTGTTTTCAGATCTTCAGAAATGGCATTGGCAGAATCTCGAATTGCCTGCGGGACTGCGTAAGCTACCGTTCACTACGAATGTGACATTTGATCATGAGGTGTTTGCAAGAGCGCAGTTTAGCGAGCAGGGGCTGACTGGGGCTTATGATCTTGCGGCATTCGACAAAACAGAAGACAGTCTTTTGGTCATGCCAAGTGGCCGACGTATTTCGGCAGAATTGTCAGACGGATCTATCGTGGTTTCCGGCGATGATATAGGTGATGCTGTTACAGGAAAGTCACAGGTAGATGGAAATCTGGAGCGGCGGTTGCCGATTCTTGAACAACTGCTATCCAAGCAGGATTACAAGTTGCATATCCCGCTGGTAGAGCAACCATCAATCCTGACGTGGTCTAATCCAATTGACGAAGGATTTGAATTCCCTGAGCAACAAGAGCACGTTGGTGATGCCTTGGTGATGATACCAGTGGTAATCGATGAAACACCAGTTGGTTCAGCGTTTACCATTCCAAGTGTTTTTCTTTCATTCAAGAATAGTTCCGGTCCCTTACAGCCAACGCCGTCCAGTGCTTACAACAGTGTTGCCGGAGAATGGCAACGCATGACCAGCGCTCAAAAGATTTGGCTGAAATATCGTCTGCCTTCACAGGTGTCCCCGGCCAAGTTAAGTAAGGCGGTGATTCGATTGTCCGCCAAGGCCCCCGACCGAGAGATACAGCTTGTTGGTCAGGATCAGGGCGCTGTGGAGATTCTGGAAACAAAACGCGATGTTTCGACAACCGTAATTTTTGAAATTACAGATGAAAAGTACCTGCAGCGTGAAGAAGACGGAAGCTATCTGGTTGGATTCAACATCACTAATTCAGCGAGTGGCGATGATGTGTCGTCACCGTGGCAGATCAGTGATGTGCAGGTGGAACTGAGCGGAACAAAAACACAGTGAAGGCTGTCGATTGCAGCTGAACACGACAATTTAATTATTCTGAAAACAAACCGAAGGCACCGCAATGAGTACTAACGAGCCAGTCGTTGTCATTGAAAACCTAACGAAGAAATTCGGCGAGTTCACCGCTGTTGATGATATTACGATGAGCGTGGATCGAGGACGTATCCTTGGTTTCATTGGCCCAAATGGTGCCGGTAAGACAACGACAATCAAGATCCTGGTGGGCTTGGCACGACCAACGCTTGGCAAGTGTACGATTGCCGGCGCAGATTGCGTAACGGATGCAAAGAAGATCAAGCATCTTGTTGGATACATGCCGGATAAGTTTGGTGCATATCCAAACATGCGTGTCCGTGAGTATCTGGATTTCTTTGGCGCTGCATTTAAGATCCCGCCTCAACGTCGTCGGAATCATATCAACGATGTTCTGGAAATCACCAGGTCAACCTATATGCAGGATCGCTACGTCGAAACGCTCAGCCATGGTATGCAGCAGCGTGTGGGGATCGCGCGAACACTGCTTCATGACCCGGAAGTGCTTATTTTCGACGAACCGGCGAATGGTCTGGATCCTGAAGCACGTATTGAAATGCGTGAATTGCTGTTGCGGCTGGCAGATATGGGTAAGACGTTGATCGTCACAAGTCATATTCTGCCAGAGCTATCGAGGATTTGTGATGAAGTGGCAATTATCAGCGCTGGAAAAATCAGAGCGTCAGGTACGCTCGATGAAATCACCGAACAGCTTGGCCAAATGAGAATGGTCGAGATCGAATTGCGAGATGCTTCAGACGTTTCAAACGCAGTCAGTGTGCTTGAAGAAAACGTACCGGGAGTGGAATCCACCAGTTCTGAAAGTGAGAAGTTGATTCGTTTCAGAGCGAATCTGACCGAAGAAGCAATGCAGCAACTTCTCGCGAGCCTGGTCAACGGAAATGTGAGTGTTTCTCAATTCCATGAAGTGCAGACGGATCTGGAAGATGCATTCCTGACAGTTACCAAGGAAGATCGGGAGAAGATGGTCTAAGGCCAATTCACAGGACCAAAACAGAGCACAAACACAAACCATAAGATCAGACAATGTTTCAAAACCCCATCATTCACCGAGAACTCGTTGGATTGCTAAGAACGAAGAAAGCAATCGCAATTCAGGTTGCGCTTGTTTTCATGTTTGCAGTTCTCGTGATTTTGCGGTGGCCATTAGATCCAACTTCCGACCTTGACGGTGTGAAAGCCATGCAGGTCTTCCGCTTGTTTGGATATGGAATCCTAAGTGCCTTGGTTCTGTTCATCCCAGTTTTCCCTGCGACATCTGTTGTACGTGAACGCCACGCCGGGACACTGGCTTTAGTTTTGAACTCTCCGTTAACGAGTTTGAACGTATACATCGGTAAACTAACCGGCGTCATGGCGTTTGTCATTCTGCTGTTGTTCCTGAGCCTACCGTCACTCATTGCATGCCTTGGGATGGGCGGATTGGATCTTACAGCAGATGTGCTGCCGTTATACGGGTTACTCCTGCTTACCGCATTTCAATATACAGCGATGGGATTAATGGTCAGTTGTCTGGCCAATACAGTCGATTCTGCGTTGCGAATTACCTATGGTCTGGTTTTGCTAATGAGCATTCTTGTCATGGGACCTCACTTGTTTACACAGGGTACTGACACATGGGTCGCAGATTTTAACAGTTGGCTTAGGTGCGTCTCTCCAGTTCCCGCAATAATGGACGTGCTCGGACACGGCGACGTTGGATCTTACGGTCTGGGATCCAATGAAGACTCGGTTGGTCGCTATTGCCTGATCGCAAGTATTTCCTGCATCTTCTTCATTGCCCGCGCCATTTCACTGCTGAACTTTAAGTTGTTTGACAGAGCGCGATCACAAGGCACCATGACCCACAGTTTGTCTGAGCGTGCACAGCGGTTTCGTGATGTTTTCTTCATGGGACTTGATCCGCAAAGACGAAAGTCCCCCATTCCTCGATTCGTGAATCCAATTATCTATAAGGAATTCCGATCTCGCAGGTTCGGACGTGCACACTGGATCGTTCGAATGATGGCAGCGTGCGTAATTATTTCAGTCGCCCTGGCTATTGCTTCTACACAGGGCAGTGAAAAATGGGGACCAGAGATTATTAATGGCATCATGGCCAATCTGCAATTTGGATTGGTTATCCTCGTGACTCCAAGTTTAGCTGCAGGGCTTATTAGCAGTGAATTGGAGTCCGGCAGTTGGCGATTGCTGAAAATGACTCCGATGTCACCTTTTAAAATCTTCACCGGCAAGCTGATGAGTGTACTGGTAACGGTTGCATTGATTCTTATCGCGACCATTCCGGGCTACATCGTTTTACTGCAAGTTCAACGAGGGCTGATTGGCCAGGTAGGACAAATCGTAGTTTGCCTTATACTCACCGGCGCATTTTGTCTCACACTTAGCATGGCTATCAGTACGATGTGCCGAGTCACAGCAACGGCAACCTCGGTTTCATTCGGGTTACTGTTGTTGGTATTTGCCGGAACATTTCTTGTGTGGCTTGGACGTGGTAGTCCGTTCAGCAATGAGACAGTCACTACCATTCTTACAATCAATCCGTTAGCAACCGCTTTCGGAATTCTGGACGTGCAGGGATTTGCACAATTCCAAAACGTCATTCCAGTTGGAATGCCGTGGGGTGAAGACAATGAGTTCATGATGCCGGTCAATTGGATCCTGATGAGCATCTTAACCGTGGTATTCCTTGTGGTAATCACCGTGAGGCTTGATAAGCTCACGAAACCGGAATAGTAGCCTGTTGAAAGAGACTGAGATTTTATGAAATCTATTTTCCAAAAAACACGTTCCCGCGTAGGGATGGCAGTGATTTGTACTGTCTTGCTCAGCGGCAGCGCGTTTGGCCAGCGGGATTTGATTTACGACGACTGGCCGATGTTTGAGCAACCGGCATTACCCCAGATAAATCAGGTGAAGTTCCAGTCAGAGAAGCTTGTGCCACTTTGGATCGATTCTCTGCAGTCTGATAATCGAGAGCTGGCGCGACTGGCAGCACATTCAGTGGCCGTTGCTGCATCCCGCGGACTGACCGGATTGGAGCTAACTATTCCTCACCTTGTCAATCTGGTCACAAGTCAGGAACAACCGACAACCACTCGAAAAACGGCACTGACGGCACTTGTCAGGCTGGAAGCAAGTGAAAGCGGTCCGCAATTGCTCGAATTGCTACCCAGTTGCTCTATCGGAATGAGACAGATCATCGAACCAACGCTTGCTCAATGGCAGACAGACGGTGCACGTAAATACTGGCTTGAGGTGCTTTCCGATTCGAAGTCATCCGCCGCCAAACGACTAGCGATACGATGCCTAAGTAAAGTAGCAACGGCTGATGACGTAGAGTTACTTCGAGGCTACGTGTTGGATAAACGTGTCGGTGCTTCCAACAGAATTGCTGCAGCCAAAGGACTCGCTAATGCGGCGGATACCTCCTTTACGGATCTTGCTGCTTCACTTGTTGGTGATGGGAACCCAGACCCGCTAACGGGTCTTGTGGCTAGCTGGTTAATTCAAAATCCACCGGCAGAAGGAAAACTCGCACAGCAAGCTGCCATTGCACAGGCTCTTATTGCACAGGACGGGCCGGCGTCGATTCTCGCAGCTCAAGCATGGCTTAGTTGGGATACCGAAAATGCATTAGCAGCCGGTGAGGCATTAAGACGGCACGCTGAGTCTGATGTGAGACTGGCTTATGCCGAAAAGCTCGCAGGGGTTCCCGATGATGCGAGTGTTAATGAGCTGGTTGATATGCTTGATGATGTTGATCCAAGGAATCGCAAGCAAGTTAGGATTTGGCTGGAGGCTGCATGCGATAACGAAGCACTGGCACCTATTATTCGTGAAAGGGTCGTCTCAGTCCTTGCATCCGTAACCAAGGAGAATTGGTGGATTGGAGAGCAGGCAATTTATTTGGCGGTCAAGCTGGATGAAAAGAGCGTCACTCCCAATCTTGTGAAGTTATTACCAGGTTCTCGTCCGGAGTTATTTGTCACGGCTGCGTGGGCTCTGCGTGTACTCGATGATCGTGAACAATTGCCCCAAGTACTGGCCTATTGCACCATGTGGGCTCCTCACTTTCCGAAGGAAGAACTACCTCGTGACATAGAACATGAGATCAACGAACAAATGGCTCATTTGTTTCAGTGGTTTGGTCTTGTGAAGTATGCTGAAGCTACGCAGGTGCTTGAGTTATTTGTAAAGAAAAACGGAAACGTACGATTCCGAATTCGCGCTGCAGCTACATGGGCTATGGCTCAGATTCTTGAAGGCGATAGTGAGAATGAGCGATGGATTAAGTTGCTTCTTGAACGATTAAATGATGATGCGCCCATGCCTCCGGAATCTCCACTGGTGAAGCGAATGGCCGTCGTAGCACTGGCAAAAATGGGCGTCGACGATGACAAAATCGAACGAAATATTCGCGACTTGCAGGTATCCACACCTGAATATAGTGTGCTTAAGGATGGATGTAATTGGGCATTGAATAAACTCTACGGGGATCCAATTCCACCAATGCCGGATCAGCTTGTTGATAGCGGTCCATGGTTACTCGAACCACTGGAAGACCGCACACGCGGGCGATGAGCAAGTAAATCCTCCCGAACCGCAACTCCCGTCTGACGAGGCGGTAGCCGAGGATGACGGAGGATGCGGGCTCTGAGCACGCCGATAACCCATTTCTCTGTACAAAAGGCTATCATAGTAATATTGGACGGATTTAGATTTTGTA
>JBJLEE010000023.1:0-171833 GCA_045566075.1 Pirellulaceae bacterium
TAGCAGGCAATCTTCATCGCGATTTCCAGCGAGGTTATCAGATCTAATGCATTGTGATGCAGCACACTTCGCATCTGCCAGGCGTCACCCGTGCGCACGTAGTCATGGTAAGCCGAGGGAATATCACGACCAGGAATATCCCCTGCCCGGTGTCGATCACAGACGTATGTTTCGATTGTCTGCAGCTTGCAATTTGGAAGCATCTTCTTCCAGTGTCGCCGCGAATGATGAAGTAAGTCACAGTGGACAGTTGGCATTTGATTCATCAATTCAGGATGGGATTGATCGAGTCGATGCATGATACAGCGATCCTGAACCACCGGCCAATCAAAGCTCTTTCCATTAAATGTGACGAGAACATCAATTGGTTGAAGCAGATCTCTAAGCTGGTAAAGCAGTGATGGTTCCTGTGAATAATCCTTAGCCAAGAGTTGGACCAATTGTAACTGCCCGTCCTGAACTAACATGATGCCCGCCTGAAATACAACGGAACCCGCAAAGCCACAGGTCTCAAGATCTAATAACGCAATGCGGTCAGGAAAGAGATTTATGAACGACTGAAATACTTCATTAATGCATGAGCGATTATCTGGTTCAGCGTTCGCTATAAACTCCTTGCACCGCTCCATCTTGTCCATCCACCCTGGTAGCTGAACCCATTGATCGATAACAGGTTCAATGGATTGCCAATGCATCCCAACCGGCGTTTCAAATAACGTACCGTCGGGTAGTAAGCGAGTCGAAGTCCGGCGAACTTCTGTTGCCAGCGGCTTCATGTCTACACGTCGATTCCTCGAGAAGGCTCTCAGTTGCGAAAGTGTTTCACTGCTTAACATATGAAGCATCCCATGAATTCCAGATTTCCAGATTTCCAGATTTCCAGATTTAAAGTTTCCCAGTTGTCCGGTTGCCGTATTAATTTCGTAGTCCCTTAATCCGGAACTTATTTAGTCCGGCGATCATCGCG
This sequence comes from Pirellulaceae bacterium, assembly GCA_045566075.1. Classification (GTDB taxonomy): domain Bacteria; phylum Planctomycetota; class Planctomycetia; order Pirellulales; family Pirellulaceae; genus UBA11883. The sequence goes on from JBJLEE010000023.1 coordinate 968, forward strand.
TCTTGCATCAGTGTCCCGCTGCAAGTGCCACCGTCGCACAATCAGCCATGGCCTCCGAATGAAGTACAAGCTGGAGGAGTTTCGATGTTGCGTGCTTATCAGGAATGGGATAACCACGCGTCAGGTCCGGATCGCTATGAATTGCTGGCCGTAGGTTTGGCAGTCCAACACAACTAGGACAACCATCTTCGCATTCACAATTAGCAATCAGTTCTTCACAGAGTTTGAATAGGTCTGTGAGTCGGGAATATCCCTGTTCGCTATATCCAAGTCCACCGGGGAAGCGATCATAAATAATCATCGTTGGCGTGCCGAGATTTTTGCTGTCTACCACGCCGCTAATATCACGGTTATCACACATCGCCAGCATGGGCAGTGCAACGACCACGAGGTTCCGCAATCCACATAAGCCTTCGCTGACCTTAAAGGATGCTTGCTGCATGGCATCTGTGATAGATTGTTCCGGCGTGAACCAGAAGGCAGTCGTTGGTAGCTTCTGTGCGGGAATATCGACACTACCGTAACCCACGTTTTCACGTGTTGAGAATTTGATTTTCTTGAATGATACGGTCTTCCAACTCACATCTACTTCACCAAATGCCAGCGCCGTATTCGGAAGTGCGTGACGAGAGTCAAGTTCCTGCTGGATCTTTACGCTGCTATCAAGCACAGCCTGAGTGTAGTAATCCATTTCCTGACGTTCGGCGTAGGCTACTCGTCCTTCCAGATCCAGTTCACGGATAAAGAAGGTTTCGCCGTGGTGCAAGTAAACGGCCTCTGGGTATACCAATTCCGGTGCACTAATTGCATCAACGTTAGCAATAACCTTATTTGGCGCATCCGGATCTTTAGAGATTTCAACGATGCTGAATGTGTTGTCAGACATATGACGCAGGCTAATCTTATGAGCTGGATTCTGACCACCACTGAAATAATATTTGTCTGCTACATGATTCAGTTCATGATTGTTGTGGAGGATTTCCGTTATCGGCTTTGCGCATTCACCAAATTCAGCCAGTCCTTCATCATCCAGCGGTAGTTCAAAGGCCGCCGCCTTTAAGTGCTTGGCTAGTACGTAAGGATTTTCCGGATCAACTACGGCTTGTTCCGGCGACTGACTAAAGAAGTACCCGGGATTGCGAATCATGTATTGGTCAACGGGTTCATTGCCGGCAAGCAACACTGATAGACTCTCATCATTTCTACGCCCGCTGCGGCCCGCCTGTTGCCAAGTACTGGCGATGGTTCCGGGATAGTGTACGAGCAGCGTTACATCGAGCGAACCAACATCAACACCAAGCTCCAACGCGTTTGTGGAAGCTACGCCACGGATGCGCCCCTGAAACAAATCCTGTTCCATGGCCCGTCTCTCAATCGGTAGGTAACCGCCTCGGTAAGCACAGATACGATTGTGATGAGGCGACTGTTCGTCAAACAGTCGTTGTTGTGCATAGCGACTGATGAGTTCAGCTGCCTGACGAGTGCGTGTAAAAGCAAGTGTCTGACCACCCTGCTGAATAGCTTCACACATCCACCACACAGCGTCATCATTAGCACTGGCTCTTGCCAGGTTGTCACATCCGAGCTCGCTCGGATTCCAGAGGATAAAGTGCTTGCGACCACGCGGTGATCCGTCGTTATCAATCACGACTGGTTCTCTGCCGATCAGTTTGTTTGCCAGTTCACCGGGGTTCGCAATGGTAGCGCTTGTGGACAAAAACTGTGGGTTGCTGCCGTAATGTCGGCAGACTCGTTTGAGGCGCCGTAGTACGCAAGCCACATTAGCCCCGAGAATCCCTCGATACATATGCACTTCATCCAGCACAACGTAGCGCAGGTTTGAAAAGAACCTCGCCCACTTGGGATGGTAAGGCAAAATCGCTGCATGAAGCATATCGGGGTTTGACAGTACCAGATTGGATTCGGCTTTGATTCGTCGCCGCTGAGCAGTAGGTGTATCTCCGTCATACACGCCTGGCTTGAAGGGCAACGTTTCCGGAATCTGTCCCCAGTTGTCCTGTGGCCGGTTTAGCAATGGATCATCCACGCCGGTTAGCAGTTGTAATAGACCTTTAAGCTGATCTTGAGCGAGTGCCTTAGTGGGATAAAGATACAACGCTCGCGCCTGTGGTTCGGCCAGGCAGGTTGTAAGAATAGGGATGTTGTAGCACAGAGTTTTCCCGCTAGCGGTTCCCGTTACCACGACGAGATCATTGCCCTCGCGGACGGTTTCGATGGAGTCAGCCTGATGAGAAAACAGCCGATCGATTCCACGCTGTTGAAGCAGTTGGCTTATTTCAACCGGCAGTGGTGACTCGAGTGATTTGTATTCGCCATCACGAGCACCGAGCAGTTCGTGATGCATAATCTGCTGCTGATATCCCGGATGTTGCTTTATCGATTCGATCAGAGCAGATATTTCCATCGGTTACGTCCTCACCGGCACGGGATAAACAGCGATACTATATATATGTATAGAACTATACAAATGTATAGTAGTTAGATCGGCTGGGCAAAGCAATTGAAATAAGCAGGAATTGAGACTGATTCGACAAAAACAGTGAGCGCAAAAATCCGGTGCGGCCGATATTACTAACTCCCGGTCGTTTCCGGCAGAGGGACCAACATTAATCGTTGACCTGGATCACCATGGAGCTAGTGCACAGCACGCCCGATCCACGTCAGTCTCGAAGCGACTCCACTCGTCGCAGTCGGCCGGGTTGAACTTATAGTTCATTATTCATTGAAAAGGGCGGCATCCCTCTACAGGATGCCGCCCTTTATTTTTGTATCTACTTTGTTTCAGTAGTTGTCTCAGTAGAGATGCTTAGTCGATCCGCTTTACCCGAATGTTGCGGTAGTAAACCACGCTTTGAGGATCATGTGCCTGAAGGGCGAACGTGCCACTTCCTAAACGACGTTCGAAATCTTTGCTGAACGCCTCTTTGCCGGCAGGCTCCTTGTAATCTACGACCGTCTTGCCGTTGATCTTAATTGTGACGTGATTGTCTTTAACAATGATGTGCTGTTCCCAGAACTCACCATCTTTGGCCGGTGGATTCGCAACGTTGACAACACCATAGAGGCTTCCAGTTTTCTTAGGATCCTTATGTGTGATGTTTACTTGAGCTTCATAGCCAAACTTCGGCCAGCCGGATTCCTGATAGCGTGTGTGGAAGTAAATTCCGGAGTTACTGCCGGGTGTTGTTTTCACTTCCGCCTTGAATTCGAAGTTTTTGAAAGGCTTGTCAGCACCCACATAGAACAGGTGACTGCGGGGGCCATCACAGACGAGCAAGCCATCTTTGAACTTCCACGAATCTTTGTTTTCACTCGCCTTCCAGCCCTTCATGGATTTGCCATCGAAAATGGTTTGGAAACCCTTTTCTTCAGCTTGCGATGAAGTAGTTACAACGAGTGCAATTATCAGTGACAGGAGTACAGCAAACTTTTTCATAGTTGTTATTCCAGAGATTGAATGAGTCCAAACTGGCTGATAGACACGGCAGCCGTCTGATGATGAATATGTCTTAATGATGAGCTTGTTACACAAAGACATCAAGTGGTTTGAATTGGCCGCCAAGTACGTCAGCTGCGGGCCATTTCATCCAATGCTCAAGAACCGATGCATATAACTGCCGGAAATCAAACTGGTGCTTTAAATCACCTTGTTGCAGATCGGTTAGGGACGGGTGCTTGCCATGAAATCCAGCTTTCACCCGGGAACCGGCAAAGAACATAGGCGCCGCGGCACCATGATCGGTGCCATCACTGGCATTCTCTTTGAGGCGTCGGCCGAATTCGCTGAAGCACATAACCATTACCCGCCTGTCGTGGCCGCGATGTGTGATGTCATCGACAAATGCTTTGATGGAACTGCTTACCTGCCTAAGCAGACTGGCATGAGCATCAGCCTGTTTGGCGTGCGTATCAAATCCATCGATTGTTACGTAGTAAACCCGCGTAGCGAGCGGGCTATCAATTAACTGAGCTGCAGTCTCGAGTTTCTTTGCCAAGGCAGAGTTGGGATACGTGACAGCAGACGTATTTCCGGATCGAATCTCTTCTAACTGCTCGCTTGTTCGGATTGCGGCCTGAGTGCTCGACTGCACAAAATCAAGCAGTCCGCCATTTCCTCCGCCCTCACCTTTAGCCACTACGCTGGAAAGTGTTTTTGAATCGGCAGGCAGCTTGAATTGATCCAGAGATTTTACCGAGGCGATTCGTAACGAACGGCTTGCAAGAGCCAGAGGTTGTTTCTCAGCACCGAGGTGTATTCCGGGAATATCTGTTGAGCCTTCCTGTATTTGATGAGTCATTACATTGCCAAGCCAACCTTCTTCCCGCACATCGCTCTTTCGGCGGCATGTGTGCCAGATGTCCATGGATTCGAAGTGAGAGCGGTTTGGATTTGGATAACCTACACCCTGCACAACGGCGAGCTTATCGTCTTCCATCAGATCGGCAAAACCCTGCATGACAGGATGGAATCCCAATGAATCATCAATCGAAAGAACATTTGCCTTTGGGATCGCAAGATCAGGTCGCTGATTGTAATAAACCGGCTCAGTAAACGGTACGACGGTATTTAGCCCATCGTTGCCACCGCTTAACTGCACAACGACCAAGACTGACTCATCGCTTTTAGCGTTGCTGTCAGCAGCCTGTAACAGGAAACCGGGCAGAGATCGACTGCTGCTGCCGATGGTAATCATGGACGCAGAGGCAAGTGAACTGGCAATTAGTTTTCGTCGTGTCAGATTCATTTAAATGACCTCGTCGTTGTGTCTAGGAAAGTTGGAACTGTGGAATTGAAGTGAATGTGTGTATGAGTGATCGCAACTGCTCTTCTCGCTGTGAGAATTGTTCCGAACTGCTGCTAACAATCTCATCTCGAATATCATTACTTATCGGCACCGCAAACAACTGTTGAATCAGCCGATCAGCAACATCCGTCAGCGATGATAATCCGTGTTTGTCGGCATACTCTGCAAGCGTTCCACCTCCGAATTGAGTGTTTTCACTTCTCAATACGCGATGAATCAGGTTTGCTCTGCCTAGAAGTGTTGATGAGTTGATCCATGTGCGACCACCGTCCCATCCTTTTACGCTCGGCGGAAAGAAGATGCTATGCCCCAAATCGTGCAATCCTGATGCAAGCAAATCCATACTGGATGTGCCATTCAGTGACCGCATAAGAGTTGTGACCAACTCGACCGGCGATCGAACTTTCATTCCGATCGCTAGATCAGAGAAGAATAAATTACTACCCAGAATCGTCTTAAGGGTATTGCCCACATTGAAGTTGTCTTTGCGAAGTTGTAGTGCAAGTGGAGCGACCAGCTCTGCTGTTGCTTGCGGTTCGTCCATGACGAAAAACCGCATCAGCTTCTGAGCAATAAAAACAGGGGCCGTCGGTTGATTTAAAACATGATTGACCGCTTGCTCACCGGTCATTTCACCGGTCGTACCGAGAAAGGACTTAGATCCAGTGTCGAACTGATACTTATTAAATCGGAATCGGCGATTACGAACTTCCCAGCCGGTAAAACACTTTGCTAACTCACGGATATCCTGTTCTGTGTAATTACCTTCACCCAGACAGAATAGCTCCATTAATTCACGTGCATAGTTTTCATTTGGATGTGTCTTGCGATTTGAAGCGGAGTCCAAATACAGAAGCATGGCAGGATCTTTAGAGATGTCCTGGACCATTTCATTGAAGTCACCGAGTGCATGTTTGCGCAACAGCTCATTCTGCTGCTGCATCATGAACGCATCCTGAACCTTTTGAGCTCCGGTGGCGAAGTGGCCGTGCCAGAATAATGTTGTCTTTTCCTGAAGCTGATTCGTCGTGTTGATCATGCGATATAACCAGGCCGACGCCAAATCGCGTGGATTGCCTGTAGCTACCAAGGCGCGGCTCATCGCTTTCATTTCGGATTGAAAACTATCCGACTCTGGCGAAGCGAAGACGAGATCATTGACCAACTGCTCCGGTGTGCTGCTTAGACCAGCATTTAGAGTTTCCCAATCTGTACCAAATCCAAGACGGCGGTATAAATGGGCCACGCGCCGCAGATTCCAGGGCTGGTCGGCCGATGGTGCATATGGCTGCCAGGCCCATGTAGGATCAATTTGTTTTTGACTCATTAACAACACTCCCCGTCATCGGTGATCGTTGTGCCTTATTGATTCTTAAACTGCAGTTCAAACGTAAGCTTGAGGTTGTCTTCCGAATGATCCAATCGCACGAAGAATTGCTTAGTGAGCCCAATTCCTTCGAGGATTAGATCAATCTGGGCTTCCGCTTGTTCGCGAGATGATCCGTCATTCAGCACTGTTTGCACAATAAACTGTTCTTTGTTTGCCTCAATCACATTGTGGATTGAATCAGCATTGAAAATAGCTTCGAAGTTGGTTTTTCGGTTTGCGTTTGCAGCAGCAGGTGGTGCTGGTTTGGAACGCACAACAGCGAGCGCCAGATCGCGAGTGCTGGAGAAAACAACTTTATCCCGGAAGAATGCAAGTGTCGGTGAAAAGTTATATTGAATGGCAACAGGCTCTCCATCGAGAGGCTTTAGATATTTAGTCGTGACAAGACTGGCACCGTCCACTTCTTCGAGGTTGATATCAAGTTGAGGCTGACCTTCCATGGCGCCGGCGATATTGATAAATCCAATCCCACTGAGAAACGTCCGTCTCAACTCCGCCTTCATAACTTCAGGATTCTTCAGGGTTGCGACCAGTGCAAATGAAGGGACCTTGATTTCAGGTTCAGGTTTTCTATCGAAAGACTGAGTGGTCGAAATGATTTGAATCTCTGGCTCGAGCGATGCCAAAATGTCCTGTCCAAAGTCCTTTCCGCCAAAGAAGGTCGACAGCGTGGCATCTGCCTGGGCAATGCCTTCATTGACCTGATCACTGAATAAATCCGGTGCTAACAGCCACCACTGCCCAAGATCTCTGTAAGTGTTGATCGCTAACACTTGATCGGGAGTGTCCAGCGATAATGGGGCTGCGGTTGAATCGCGTTCGCCAAAATAGTACCGGCGGATATCGGGGATCCGACTGTCATCAAAAGCAGAATCTATTTCAAAACGTATATGTGAATCTTCCAGATCAATAGAACCAAGCAGATAGGGCGTGTGTTTCAGTTGGCTGAGGGTACCACCAAAGAGCAACTCGACGAGCATGTTGTTTTGCATGCCTAACTCGGCTTGATCAAATTGGCCATCATTTTGGAGCGTGGCCGTGTTGGCAAATACCCAGCCGTCGCCGACACCCTTGTTTTTCGTCTCAGAAGCTCGCTTGTACGCATCGGTTTGAGCTAGTGACGAAGTTGATGTGCCGGCGAGTCGATTGAGGATCTGGCGACCGTATTCAGCGTTGTTGGTAATTACGGTCCAGCCGTTATGAGTGGCAAATCGGGCTTCGCCAATCTGGTAAGCCTGGATTCCCATGTATTCTCCCTGTTTCACAGGATCCTGGCCTGCCAACGCTGCAATAGACCGAACAAATCCGACGATGGTATCCTGAACCTGAGTGAGCGTATCGTTGTCACCGTGAAGCAACATGGCACCTGCCTGGTGTTCGGCGTCAAACATTCCGTACACTCCGCCCCGAGTCGCTTTTGATAGGGCTTCTTCCCACTCCATCTGAAGTTGTGTTTCGACGAAGTTCTCAAGTTGCAGTAGCTGTGGGTTACTGAGTGCTTGCTGGTAATTGGGCAGCTGTTTAATTCTTTGAAACAGCGGATGGTTGTCAATCGATTCGATCAACTCAGATGGATCATTCAATCCGACCACCAGAATAGTGGATTCCGGAAGTACTTGAGCGACATCAGTAATCTCGTCTTGCTGTTGCGCGCTAGTGATGGAACTGGCAATAAAACAGCTAGTTATTCCAACCACTGAGAGAATCACGACGCTGTAAATGATCTTTTTCATCGTATACCTTTCAGGCGAGAAAAGACGCGAGTGACAATGAGCCAATGCAACCAGATGTCAAACAAATCTAGTGCCGGCGCATTACTTGTCACTTCTTATCATATAACAACTAAAAAGGCATCGAAGTTTCTTGATATGACATAATTCGTTTTATGAAAATGATGTTACTACCGGTGACCGATGGGCGAATAGAGTTACAATGTGGGTGAGTCACAGCAGCTTGAGCTTCGATTCAATGCCGCATAGTTCCACCAGCTAAAGCCGTGAGTTGAAAGAATAGGAAGTAACACGAATGTCAGATAATAAGAATTTAAAGTGGTCGTTTGCGACCGGGCTTGGACTAGGACTTCTTATCGGTGCAGGTATGTTGGTGGGTGGCCTTGTCACGATGCGTCATCTGCAGGACCCAACGATTCAAATCAACGGTGTTCAGGCAACCGCGTCAAATAGTTCAGAGACGTTTGCGGTTGCCACCGGACCACTTTCAGATGGAACAGAAGGTGCATTCTTTCTGGATTTCCTGACGGGTGAATTACAGGTAATAGGATACAACCCTCGCGGTGGTGCATTTGCATCCCACTACAAACGAAACGTGTTTGCAGACTTGGCCGTTCAGCCGAGCAAGAAGCCACGACTTCTGATGGTAACCGGCCAGATCAGTTTTCTTGGCGGCGCCAACACGAAGCCTGCAGACAGTGTTGTTTATGTTGTGGATTCCGCAACAGGGAATTTCGCGGTGTACGGAATTCCCTTCAATCGACAGGCTCAGGCAACAGGTAAAGCACAGGCCGGTCAGCTGGCCATCATTCACCGCGGCTCCGCTCGCAACCTCAACCTTAACGAGTAATGGACCACGACCGTGCATGTCAGCGTTAACGGCGAAATGGTACCGGTCGATCCTCCGCAAACCGTTTTGCAATTGCTGGATTCTCTGGGATTCTCCGGCAAGCCGGTAGCAGTGGAAGTTAATCTTCAGATTGTGCCGTTTGATCGCCACTCTGAATACCAACTCTCAGACGGAGATGAACTGGAAGTCGTTACACTTGTGGGTGGCGGCTAGGGAGATCGGCATGGCAACAGAAACTAACATCACTACGGCGCCGGAGGCATTCAAGGATTCGTCTCTGACGATCGGCCCTTTTACGCTCAGTAGTCGTCTCATCGTCGGCAGCGGTCGATATGAGAACGCCAAAAAAATGCGGCAATCACTCGAGTTGTCCGGTGCTGATTGCATTACAGTCGCCGTGAGAAGAGAACGCCTTCACGATCCTAATGGTGAAAACCTACTGGATTATATTGACTCGGATCGATACACGCTGCTGCCGAATACCGCAGGTTGTTACAGTGCTGAAGATGCTGTCCGAGTTGCTCGCATGGGACGTGAGATTCTAAGAGCGTTAGGTAACAGAGGAGCTGACTGGGTGAAGCTCGAAGTTCTTGGGGACGCCAAGACTTTACTGCCGGATCCTGTTGCCACGATTAAAGCGACCGAGATGCTCGTTGATGATGGATTCCATGTACTTTGTTACACGAGCGATGATCCTGTCAGTGCCCGTCGATTGAAAGAAGCGGGTGCTGCCAGTGTTATGCCAGCGGGCAGCCCAATTGGTTCCGGGCAGGGCATACTAAACCCAAACAACATCAAGATTATCCTTGAATACCTCAAAGGTGATGACCCGGACTATCCCGTTATCGTTGATGCGGGTGTCGGCAGTGCGAGTGATGTGGCCCGAGCAATGGAACTGGGTGTCGACGGCGTACTGCTTAACACGGCAATTGCACATGCCCGTGATCCGCTGCTCATGGCACAAGCGATGAAAGATGCTATTCAGGCAGGCCGCAAGTCATTTCTGGCAGGTCGAATTCCCAAGCGTCTTTATGCGACAGCCAGTAGCCCGGAAGAAGGGCTCGTGACTACGCATCCATACAAGCGTGAGTCATAGCTTCCGCGATAGCCGTGATCCCTGATATAGCCGAGGGCCCCGATTCTGAATTCAAGTCGTCCGATTGTGCGCGCAGTCGAGTATGGTAAAAACAAGGTTGACTAATCTAAGTCACACAATCGTTCGCCACTTCATTCCATAAGCCAGTGGCTAAGCTTGTGAACGAATTTGACACTTTCTGAATATCGATGGAGACAAGAGATGGAAACAACCAATGGAAGCCTTAACCGAAAACTGCGTATGGCACTGGTAGGTGGTGGTCAGGGATCTTTCATTGGACGTGTGCATGCGACTGCCGCCGTACTGGACAACCGTGCCGCATTGGTTGCAGGTGCCTTGTCATCAAATCCGGAGCGGGCAAAAGCATCTGCGCCTGCATACGATATCGCGGAATCCCGCGCATATACCAGTTATCAGGAGATGTTGGATACGGAATTATCGCTTCCGGAAGATCAACGAATTGATTTCGTTTCCGTCGCAACACCAAACTTCACTCACTTTGAAATTGCCGTGGCCGCCGTGCGGGCAGGCTTTAACGTTATCTGTGATAAGCCACTCACATTTGATTTGGCACAGGCGGAGGAGCTTGCTGCTGCCGTTGACGAATCAGATGTGGTATTTGCTGTCAGCCATAACTACACGGGCTATCCACTTGTGCGACAAGCTCGCGAAATGATTCTTAATGGCGAGCTCGGTGAGATTCAGGCGATCCGATCAAACTACATTCAAGGTTGGTTACGAACCCGGCTGGAATCTGACGATCAAAAACAGGCAGCCTGGCGAACGGATCCGTCACGAAGTGGTGCCGCTGGTTGCTTCGGTGACATCGCAACACACGCCTATAACCTTGGTCGATACATGACAGGGTTGTTGCCATCCGAGGTGAGTTGTCATCTCAAGACATTTGAAGAAGGGCGTCAACTCGACGACTATGGAACTGCAATCATTCGTTATGAAAACGGCGGGCTCGGTTCAGTGACGGCATCACAAATCAGCCATGGCCGTGAAAATGATCTGTTCATAGAGATAGACGGCACCAAGGGTGCATTAAGCTGGAGACAGGAAGAGCCGAACCAGATGATCGTTCGCTGCAACGGTGAGCCACACAAGATTTATACACGTGATCCGAATGCTCCATTTATGAATGCCTCCGGTGCCGGAGCGTGCCGATTGCCAAGCGGCCATCCTGAAGCATTCTTCGAAGCGTTTGCCAATGTCTATCGATCAGCATACGACGACATGATCAAGCGTGCGGCCGGGGAAGAATTTGATCGCGTTAATAGCGTCTACCCAAATGTAAACGATGGCGTTGAAGGAATGTACTTCATTGAGCAGTGCGTAGCCAGCAGTGCTGAGAATGGTGCATGGGTGCCACTTCGCCACAGTAGAGCTCGGGTTTAGAACACGCCAAGCCGTTAGAAATATTACTTGAGAATCAGCGGAGGATCTTCGTCTTCCGCAGCTGGATTGGGTACAGGCTGTTTCGGCACAACCGGTGGCCGCCTCGGCTCCTCCACTTTAGCCGCTTCGATAACGGCTTGCCGTCTGATAAGTGAATTCGTCTTGGGCTGTGTGATTCTATAGACTTCTGCTTCAGAGCTTGCCTGTCGGACATATTGCTGTACGGGCGACATCATTGGAACTTGCGGAGCCCCGCCGACTACAGGCGTCCAACCCGTTACAAATGGATGCCAGCTGAGGTTTTGTATGACGCCGTATCCGCCATTGGGAACGGTAATCATCGGTGCTGTCATGACCATGCTGCGTGACGAAGCCTGGCTGCACCACATGTTAATTCTGAATTTCGTATTTCCCAGCCGTCCGCCGAATCCGAATCGAGCGTCACCGAAGCCGTGGTATCCGCCAAACGGTGGATACGCTGCACCGGGACCGTTGAAGAACCAACCACCGCGGCGACCCCAGTTGGAAAGACTCCATGTTGAGCCCATATGCTCATAAAAGCTGTCGTTATATACACCATACGGTGCCTGTATGACGACTTGTGCGTGCGCATCTTGACCGTTGGCCAGAACGGTCAAGGCAATGACAAGCGACGAGACGAGTTGTTTAAAAGTTAGTGACATTCTCAATAGCGAGATGGTTCGATAACACAGTAGTCCATTCAGAAGTCTGAATCTCCGTCCTACGTGTATTCTACGCAGTTAAATCCCACTGAGTGAAGCGGAATATATGAGAGTTAGCTGAACATCACCAGATAGAACCCGCCAACAACTACGATTGGAATAAACATAGCCGCAATGGCAGCGAGAAATGCTTGTGGTGGTGGTGTCTTATGTACTGCAACGGCACCGTGATAAGCCAACACCGGTATCCAAATGATGCTGCTGACGATTGCAATCGGTAGTGATAACACTGTGGTCAGACCTATGACGCCAGAGATATATGCGGTGATGCGAAATGTCACATCGATTTCCCGTGGTGAACTACCGGTGATGAGCAGCCCGCCGTGAAATGCCGTCGTAAAGATAAACACAAATGCCATGCTTAATAACTGCGAGCCAACGAGCCAGACGCCGGCGCCGATGCCGATCCAGGTATAGATTTTCGGATAATCAAATTGCTCGTCCGATGCCTGCTCGGCTGCCATCAATAGAAATGCAATCCAGGGAATCGCAGTCAGGACAGTTAGTAACCAGCCGATCAGATGACCTTTTGTTGAATAGCCAATTGCCTTGGTGGTCGACTCGTCAAACTTCATACTGCCGAATGCCTGTGCCGGCGAAAACAGAAGGCGTTTACTCGAGTCCCAGAAACGTTTTCCGTCATACTCATCCTGCTCCCACGGAAGCACCTTGGATTCGTCAAATTGTTTGGGAGTTGAACGATGAGAGTGAGAGGATCCACCCGCCGTTGTTGGGATTGTATTGGATGCAGGCAAGCCCAGTGGATCATAGCTGTCCGGGCCAGCTGCGTTGGACATCGTGCCTGCTGCAAGAGAAGACAGCGGGTCATCCCGGAATCGACGCACCGACGAGTACTCAGGGATAATCATAACCTGATCACAATAAGGACACTTGCCTTGCTTGCCCGCGAAGTCCTGTGGCACAGCAACCACCGAATTACAGTTATCGCACTCAAACTCAATTTTTTCAGGCGTCAAATCATCCGATGGCAGGGGGTTACTCGCTGTGGTAACCATCGGCGTGGAGTTTATGCAGTCGATAGACAACCGCATCACCGCGTGACATTCCGAGCATTCAACTTTCTTGTGCGACTGAGCAGCCGGAACCTGCAATCGCTTACTACATAACCCACATTGAAATCGCAATATTGCGTCACTCGCAGTAGAGTCGCGGTAAGCAGTGGTTATCAGGAATTGCAAATCGCCGGACCGGATTTGATCTTCCAGGCCCTGAAAATCCGGCACGGGGATTCCCATAACGGTGTCACAATGGCTACACTTCCCTTGTTTCCCTGCTGCGGTATCAGGAGCCTGAATAGGCTCGCGACAGGTTTTACACAGAAATTCAATAGCCATTTATGGATTAGTCCGACGAGCGATTTGCTCACATGTGCTGTAAAGTAGCTGGAAAAGTAATTGGGCCGTCGTCCGTAACAAGGTCCTTATCTATAAGTATATCGAACACGTATGACAGACCTGCTCACAATCAACGACATTCTCGGCTCGGACGGGTTAATTGCTTCTCGCTTGAAGTCCTATGAACAACGACCTCAACAGCTTGAGATGGCAGAGGCGGTTGGCAACGCTATTCAAAACCGCCAGCACCTTATTGTGGAAGCCGGGACAGGTATTGGTAAGAGTTTCGCGTATCTGGTGCCGGCTGTATTAGCAGCAACAGAACCGGAGAGCGAAGGACTATCATCCGAACCCAATCGACCTAAACGCATTGTGATTTCAACACATACCATCAGTTTGCAGGAGCAACTGATGCAAAAAGATATCCCGCTGCTCAATAGCGTTATTCCTCGTGAGTTCACAGCAGTACTAGCAAAAGGGCGGAGCAATTACTTAAGCCTCCGCCGATTGGACTCCGCCGGTGAACGGGCCGCCAGCCTATTCACAGATGACAATGAAGTTGATCAACTTCGCGATCTGCGATCCTGGGTGCGAGAAACGGGTGACGGTAGCAAGAGCGACTTAATGTTCGACGTGCTGCCGGTTGTGTGGGACGAAGTGTCCAGTGATAGCAGCAATTGCATGGGTCGCAATTGTCCGACATATAAGGACTGCTTTTATTACCGGGCGCGATCGAGAGTGGAACACGCTCAGATCATTGTGGTGAATCACGCTCTGTTTTTCAGTGACCTCGCGTTACGAAGGGCCAATGTTAGCATTTTGCCGGATTACGATGCTGTAATCCTTGACGAAGCCCACACTCTCGAAGCGGTTGCCGCCGATCATCTTGGTATCTCGGTGACTTCCGGTCAGGTGCGATATATCCTCAACCGTCTATTCAATGATCGCACGAACAAGGGTTTATTCGTTAGTGGTGGTCATAAACAAGCTCAGAAAGAAACGGTGGAATGTCATATCGCCGCTGACGAGTTCTTTGACGAGGCGTACCAGTGGTATCTGGCACAGACCAGTAAGTCGGGCAAGGGGAACAATGGGAGAATCCGGGAGGCGGAAGTCCTAAAGAATCATTTGACTGCGGTACTTGGTAAACTCGCCGTAACCACCCGTCGAATCGCTTCCACCATTGAAAATCCAACCAAGCGTCAGGATTTCACGGCTGCTCACAATCGACTTGAGGTGTTGGCAGATTCTGTGAATGCATGGAATAAACAAGCACTGAGCGATATGGTGTATTGGATCGAAGGTTATCAACGTGGTCGCTCACACCCGCGTGTGTCACTGCGTGCTGCACCGGTGGATGTTGGCCCGACGCTTCGGGAAGAACTGTTTCAGGAGGTGCCCAGTGTCATCATGACGAGCGCGACACTGGCCATAGGTGATAACCAGTCATTTGATTTCTTTCGTTCGAGAATCGGTCTCACTCAATCCACTGCTCAGCAGCTTGGAAGTCCTTTCGATTATGAAAAGCAGGCGAAACTAGTTCTTGTTAAAGGTATGCCGGATCCTCAAAAGCAAGCGGATGAATTCCGAAGGCAAATGGTCGAGCAAATCAAGCAATATGTTGATCAAACAGACGGCCATGCATTTGTTCTGTTTACGAGCTATAGCATGTTGCGATTTGCTCAGGAGGCGTTAACACCCTGGCTCGCAGATCGGCAATTAGCGTTATACAGTCAGGGTGATGGTATTCCACGTAGCGAAATGATTCGCCGGTTCAAAGAGAATCCATTTGCTGTGCTGTTGGGTACAGAGAGTTTTTGGCATGGAGTTGATGTTCCTGGCGATGCCCTGCAAAACGTGATAATTCCGCGACTGCCGTTTAGCGTACCGGACCAACCGCTGCTTGAAGCACGACTGGAACGCATAGAAGAGTCTGGCGGAAATCCCTTTGCTGACTACTCATTGCCTTCGGCCGTCATCCGATTCCGCCAGGGATTCGGTCGGCTTATTCGCACGCAGCAGGATCACGGAATGGTCGTTGTGCTGGATCCGCGCGTGTACACTCGTCGATACGGCAGAGTGTTCATCGATTCGCTGCCCACTTGTCAGATTATTGAAGAGAGTGTGCAACAGAGTTTCGAGTAGATGGCTTGGCCTTGCCGTCTATCAAATCATGCTTACGTGAATTGATACTGCGCACTTATTGTTCAGCATAAAACTGTGAGACATAATGAGGGTTCATAAGGTGTCCCGCTCAAAAAGTCTAGGAATAAAAACATGAAACTCAGCCGTCGACAGATGTTACTTTCCACTGCCGCAGCAGCTGGAGCTACCTTTTTTGATGTACCAGCAATCTTAGGTGCAGATGCCTACGGTGGATTCCCCGTTGGCGTACAAAGCTACTCCTTGCGTGGTTTCAACATGCTTGAGGCTGTTCGTCACATTCAGGGAATGGGCCTTCACTTCGTCGAGTTTTTCCCGGGACACGTACCCGTTACAGATGATGCTGCGAAAATCAAAGAAGTGAACGAATTACTGCAAAAAGCAAAAATCAGCATGAGTGCTCATGGTGTGCACGGATTCGGTGCCGACCACGCTGCGAATGAAAAGATCTTTGCCTACGCAAAGGCTCAAGGCATCAAGTGTCTCACGGCTAATCCTCAAAAAGCATCTTTTGAGAGTCTCGATAAACTCTGTGAGAAGTACCAAGTTCGAATTGCCATCCACAATCATGGCCCGGACGCCCTATACGACAAGATTGAATCGGTCGTAGATGCATGCAAAGGACGACACCCGCTGTTTGGTGCATGTATTGATACCGGCCACTTCATCCGTAGTAAGGAAAACCCGGTTGAAGCAGTTCATCGTCTCAAAGGCCGTGTGTTTGCACTGCATGTAAAGGACGAGGCTAAACAAGAGAAGCAATCTCACAATGTCGTTATCGGTGCCGGCCATCTTGATGTGACTGGTTTATTCCAGGCGCTAAAAGATACGAAGTTCCCAGCCGATGGAAGTGTCTCGCTTGAATACGAAGCTAATCCGCAGAACCCCATCGACGATATGAAAGAATGTCTTGAAGTAGCCAGGGAAAGTATTGCCAAGGTTAAGTGACCCTGCAGTAATGAAACAGGTATCAAACGGGAAAGATCCGGTAATGGGTGTTTCCCGTTTGTTGTTTAAAAGCCGAGGATGGGTCTCCCACGACACCACCCCTTCGATTTAGGAAAACATCATGCTGGCGAAACGCGTCATTCCTTGTCTCGACGTTAATCAGGGCAGAGTGGTCAAGGGAACCAACTTTCTGAACTTACGAGACGCTGGAGATCCGGTGGAGGTTGCCGCACGATATGAGCGTGAAGGCGCTGATGAACTTGTGTTCCTTGATATCACAGCAAGTCACGAACAACGCGATATTATGATCGACGTTGTACAGCGTACAGCGGAACAAGTGTTTATGCCGCTTACAGTGGGTGGTGGTATTCGAACGATCGAAGATATCCGTATCTTACTTAATGCCGGTACCGACAAAGTGTCTATAAACTCAGCAGCCTGTAAGGACCCGGAGTTTGTAAGGGAAGCAGCGAGGAGATTCGGCAGTCAGTGCATCGTGGTAAATATCGATCCCAAGCGAATCGACAAGGACGGTGAGGAAGTCTGGGAGGTGCACATCAACGGCGGTCGTACGCCAACAGGCCTGGAAGCGGTCTCCTGGGCCAAGGAAGTCGAGCGACTCGGTGCAGGCGAAATTGTACTTACCAGTATGGATTGTGACGGCACAAAGGACGGTTATGATCTGGAAGTGACCGCTGCGGTTAGTGAAGCGGTTTCCATCCCAGTGGTTGCGAGCGGAGGCGCCGGAAATCCTCAGCATTTAGCAGATGCGATTACCATTGGTAAAGCAGACGCAGCCCTTGCTGCCAGTATTTTCCATTTTGGTGAATTCACTATCCAGGAAACCAAAGCAGTTATGGCGGCAAATAATGTGCCCGTAAGGCTTGCCTAATCGGACAAATGACACGAAAACTTGTCTGGTTATAGGTACATATAACGGCCAGTTTATCCGTTAGGCACCGTTTTTTCTGAAGTCATTCTGAAGGTGCTGAACAGAGACGAAGTTGTGTACTATACTTTCATAGGTGGTGCTGATTGCAGCAGAAGCACGGCACGACCACTTGGCTTTTCTGAACAATAGATCTCGCATTCGCAAAAGGAGCCTTTGTTATGGCATCCACCGAACAAGCAGCACCAGAAATCGAACAGGGTGCTGAACGGTTTCTGGAAAAGCGCAAGGATTTAGAAGTCGACAAGCTTTTCCGTGCGATTGTGAAGCTCGAGGGTTCGGATCTCCACTTGAAAGTTGGACGGCCGCCTATCGTGCGCGTGGATGGTACGCTTAAGCCGCTTAGTCGTCCACCGATCGAGAAAGAGGAAATGGTACGGCTCCTGTTTCCAATGATGGACAAGCGTAACCGTAAGATCTTCGAAGATGAAGGTGGAGCCGACTTCGCATATACGGTCGAAGTGGACGGCGTGACCTGGCGTTTTCGCGTCAACATGCTTCAGCAACTTGGCAATATCGGTCTGGTGGCTCGTCGAGTTAGCAATTGGATTCCAGACTTTGAAGGCCTAAATCTTCCTCCGGTAATGGAGTCTCTGTGTAAGTTCGATCAGGGTATGGTGCTGTTGGCTGGCGTGACTGGTTCAGGTAAGTCAACAACGATTGCATCGATGCTGAACTGGATCAACCGGAATTACACGAAGCATATCCTGACGCTTGAAGACCCAATCGAGTTTGTTTACACCGAAGAAAATTGCCTGATCAATCAACGCGAAATCGGAATGGATGTTGTCGACTTTAGTGTCGCGATGAAGCATGCCGTACGTGAAGACCCGGATATTATCCTCGTTGGCGAAATGCGTGATGAAGAAACATTTATGACGGCAATCCATGCCGCTGAAACCGGCCACTTGGTGTTTGGAACCATTCACGCTTCGAGTGCTCCGACAACAATCGGTCGTATCCTCGACTTGTTCCCGGAAGAAATGCACGGTGCGATTCGAAGTGCCATCGCGTTTAACATGAAGGGAATTATTGCACAAAAGCTTCTGCCATCCATTGCCGAAGGTGTTGGTCGTGTGCCAACCGTTGAAGTCATGACGTTCTCACCGATGATTACCAAATTGGTACTTGAAGGTCATGATGAAAAACTTCCTGATGCGATTCGTATTGGTGCGGAAGACGGTATGCAAGACTTCACGATGAGCTTGAAAGAGTTGATCGATAAAGAACTAATTGATCGTGAAACCGCTTTCCGTGTCGCTCCAAACAGAGATGCTCTGAAGATGGCACTAAGAGGGATCAACGTATCGCAACCTGGAATTCTCTAATCCACACCCAAAGAGCGAAGCGGCGGAGTTGCCGATTCGCTTTGCAAAGACTTACCACATTGAGACGGGGCACAATTTCTTTCCATGGCGAATTCGCAGCAAAATCAGGATCTGCATCCTACTGAAATGGGCCCGCCGGTTGAATTCAAGGCAACAACTGGTGGAAATGAAGAAAACCAAACAGCAACAATCCGTTGTCGGCAGTCACCGGGCAGTGTGCCAGCCAAACATATTATGGCGCAGGCGCTCTCCGGTGATGCCTCCAGAATTCTGTTTGACTATTCAGCTCAGGCGGTTGCGATGCAATTGGAAGTTGATGGCATGTGGGAGAACATGCCCATTATCGATCGTCAGAACGGTGATATGATGCTCGCCGTCTTTAAGACGCTGGCTCACCTTGATCCTGCCGATCGCCAAACGAAACAGACAGGGGAGTTTGTTGCAAAACTCGAGCAGATTGAGAAGATCTGCAGTTTTGAGTCACAAGGTACTCCTTCCGGTGAACGCGTTCTGATCAAGTTTCGGGTGAAGAAGGATCCGCTTAAAACACTTTCAGATCTCGGTTGCCGGGAAATCACTCTAAATAGTTTCAAAAAGTGGATCGGCGTACATCAGGAAGAAGGCGAGACAATCAGCAACGGCCTGCTAATCGTGTCAGCACCTGAAAATGGAGGCGGCCTGTCAACTCTTTGGCGGTGTGCACTTAGCGCCGCTGATCGCTTCATGCGTGACTTCGTTGCCTTTGAACCAGATGGTAGTAATGAAACCATGGTGGAAAACATCGCCATCAATCATTACGGTGCTGAGTCAGGTATCGAGGCTATCCCACAAATTGAAAAAGCGGTGCTGCGAGAGCCAGATGGGTTTGCTGTGCCGGAGATTTCGGATCCACACATTCTGAATGCTTTGTGCGATCAGATTCTGACTATGGATCGTATGGCCGTCGTCAGCGTCACGGCAAATAACGCAGCAGAAGCACTTGCGAAAGTATGTGCGCTTGGAGTCCCCGGAGAGAAGATTGCAAAAGTATTCTCCTGTAGCTTGAATATGCGGCTCTCAAGACGGCTGTGTTCCACATGCAAGCAACCCTTTTTGCCACATCCACAGCTATTGCAACAACTCGGTTTACCGCAATCACATGTGCAGGAACTTTACCAGCAATATCAACCTAACCCCGCTGAAATGGGCGAGATTCCGCCCTGTCCAAAGTGTAGTGGTCGAGGGTTCAAGGGACGTGTCGGATTGTTTGAATTGCTTGAAGCAAGTGACCATATCAAACAAGCGATTATTTCCTCGCCAAATCCTGCAACTTTCCATCAAGTCGCCGAACAAAGTGGTATGGTTTCAATGAGGCAAGATGGCATTGTTCAGCTTGCACAGGGAATCACTTCCATGCAGGAGCTGCAGAGGGTTCTGGCATAAGCTGAACACTTTCGCTTTTCTGCCGTAACAAGATGGGTGTGAATCACCTTGATCGACTTGATTAATGAAGATTCATGGACCAGCAACGGTGATTTGTCCGCAGCTTACAGGTTTTGTGCCTACAGGACGCTTCAGATCCGAGATTTCAGACGATGGCCAGTAGCGAAGTAGATATTCAATCAGCAACAGATGATTGGGGCGAATCAACCAGATCCAAGGCGATCTCTCCGTGGGCGGTCGTGGCAATTGGCTGTGCCATTCCATCGCCACTCGCACTGTTATTCTCTGTCTTCTGGCTGTTTCCGGTTATTTCGCTTATTGCCGGGGCGATTGCACTAAAGGCATGCCGCGGAGGTGATGAGGCACGATTTACCGGAGCTAAAGTGGCCATGATTGGCATAATGGTGTCAGCCACGCTGATCAGTTGGGCCTTCTCTAAACGCCAGGCTTACGAACATCATGTCTACAGCATTTGTGAATCCAATTTTCGGAACTGGATGCAGTTGATTAAGGACAATAAACTGCGTAAGGCTCACCAGTTATCACAGACGATTTATACACGAGGAAAAGAGCCTGTTACTCTGCATGAGTATTATGAAAATGATCGGGCTCATCGTCTTGAGCTAAATGCATTCTTTGAGGAAGACCCAATAAATAAGATTATCGCCACCACGGATCATTGGGATCTCAATGGGTTGAAGCTCCTATCCAATGAGATTATTCATCAGGAAGACCGTGGCACGACTCGTGTGTTTCAAATTTATCAACTGGATATCGATGATGGAGGCTCAGGACAATCTCTTATCTTGCGTGTCCAAAGCCATCGGATGAATGACCCCCAGGGATTTTCTGGTCACTGGACTGTCTATGCGGTGAAGCGTTCCAACGCATAATCTCAATCCAACGCATCATTGCAAATGGATGCGAAATCCAATTGCACAGGTTGTAACGATAGAGCGTAAACCGATGTATATAAAAATTTGATTCGGCACCTACTTCGCTCGATTGTTGACATATGCACGTGCCGATAAATCACTTGGTTGGATAGGTAAATCGCTAGAAATTCGCAGGAATAAGGATCTTGGAAGTCATGAATAGATTCTTCCACACCATTAGCTCGCTGACTCTGATTGCGATTCTTGTAATTAGTACACCTGTGCAGGGAGAAGATCTTCTCGCTCCGCTGCCAACATTCAAAGAGATGTTGCAGGCAGACAGCGGTGAATCAGAACCGATTTCGTTTGACCGGCCGGACACTCACGCACCGGGACAGCTAATGGGTGATCATCTTCACGCCCCCGGAAGCCAGATGTTCGAATACAAGTACATGAATATGTCTATGTCTGGATTACTCACGGGCGATGATGAGATTTCCAATATGGCAGCCCAATCGTATAACGGTGCCGATTACATGGCAGTGCCGACAAAAATGAATATGGAAATGCACATGATGCATTACATGGTTGGTTGGCACGAAAATGTCACACTTTACATCATGCCAATGTGGGTTGTTAATACGATGGAATCGACAACTTACATGGATGGTGGGATGGGCTCGATGCCGATGGGCACGATGCGCCGCAGCAACGGTGGATTCGCAGACTTGCCGTTTGGTGGACTGTGGCTGTTGAAGAAAAACTCATTTGGTGAACTCATCGCAAACATTGGAGTTTCGGCGCCAACAGGTGACATTGACAATCAAACGACCAATCCGATGAACGGCATGCCAATGGAATTTCCATATGCAATGCGAACAGGTGCCGGTCACTGGCGAGCGCTTCCTGGTTTAACCTATAAGCGTTTAGATGATGGTGGTTCGTTAGGTGTGCAGATTCAATCCGCCATCGCACTCGGTACAAATGACGAAAGCTATTCCGTCGGTGATGAGTACCGCTTAAGTTTCTGGAAAACCAAACTTATTGATGATCAAAAACGACTGGCCTTTAGTGCTCGCATTGAATCGCTTTGGCGCGGTAGTATCCAGGGTGCAGACGCAGATCTCATGATGGGAATGAGTCCTGTAGCGAACGCTAGTTTCAGTGGCGGTAACTGGATTAATCTGGGACTTGGTGGTATCTACACGCTCGACAGCGGTGCTCGCTTAAACCTCGAATTTGGAATTCCGCTGTATCAGCACGTCGACGGTATTCAAATGCGGCAGGATTGGACGCTTGCGGCCAGTTGGTCCAAAAGTTTCTAAGTGGACAAGGGGCGAACAAGGGGCGAACAAGGGTTAGTTTGATATGACTTGGTTGCGGCCGGCACGCTTGGCTTCATATAACGCCTGATCGCAACGCCGAAATGTGCCTTGCTGATCTTCACCTTGCATCCAACTCGTGATTCCTGCGCTGCAGGTTATGGAGATCGTGGCAGCGTCGGCCGTGAACGGTTGTGATGCGGTTCTTAGTATCCACGTGTTTAGAGCATGTGTTGCTTCTTCACTTGATTGAGTGAAGATGACAGCAAATTCATCACCTCCCCAGCGAAAGGCACTATTGCCCCGCGCAAGCTGAGATTCTAAATCTGAAGCGATCTCACGTAGGATCATATCACCGGCGAGATGGCCGTGTTCATCATTGACTCGCTTGAAATGATCCACATCGATCAGCGCAATCGAAAACTCGCTCGATGATGCTATGAGGCCATCCAACGTGTGTTCGAAACCATCGCGCAGCGGTAATCCGGTAATGCTGTCCGAATTGTCGTGAACGCCGGTGTGAACATGAATGCTCCTGCGTCCAAGGAAGAAGCAGGTTACAGCTGCCACGACTGAAATCAGGAACCAAAAAATTGAAAGAGGAGTGGGCATGCGTGTACCGCTTAATTATGACTCTTGAATGATACAGCAGTAAATTAGTCGGAAAACCATACCGCGCATAAAAAATGCTCCCGAGCGAGTGAGTCTTGTCCCAGGGGGGCAGAGGACGCTGACAAATTCGCATCGGGAGCGATTGGACGGTGAGATAACACTTCGCATCCGTGCTGATGTTATCTACAAAGGTCACTTTTTATCACCATTGCTTTAGCATCCGTGCCAAGCTTTATGGCAATGAGTGGTTAGAAATGATTAATAAGTTAAACACTCCCAACGGGGCGGGAAATTATTGAAATATCGAAAACACGTCAAGACCGGTTTTTCAACAATTACAAAAAATCGTTTATCATGACTATGGTGGCACCTCTGTTCAGGACGACGTCACTCCCAATTGCCGCATCATATAACGGCACGGAACTAGTTCTTATCCCAGTGTTTTACAACGCGCAGCTACAGTTAGTCGTTTGCAAATGCCCGCGGAAGCCAGCAGCCATCCCATCTTTCAGTGGAAAAATGTGCGTAAGGAATTTCCCGGTGTCATCGCGTTAAATGGCATCTCGATCGAATTAAGTGCGGGACAAATACACGCGATCGTCGGTGAAAATGGCGCTGGCAAAAGCACCTTGATCAAACTGGCAGCCGGCGTTTATCAACCCGATGGTGGCAGTGTTGTCCTTGACGGTCAGCAGTCGATTCATAATCCCGTAGAAGCTTATCGCAATGGAATTGTGACGGTCTTCCAGGAATCTGAGCTTTTTGACCAGTTATCGGTAGCGGAAAATATGGCTCTACTTAAAGGCCTTCCATGTAAGCATTTCGGAGTGGTCGATTGGCAACAAATAAAACAATCTTCGCTCCGCCAATTACAAAACCTTCCGGAGAAACTCGATCCGACGATTAATGCTGTTCAGCTCAGTGTCGCTCAACGACAAATGTTACAGGTTGCCGCTGCTGTTTCAGAAAATGCCAAGGTACTGATTCTAGATGAACCAACCAGTGCGTTGTCGGCTAAGGAGTCACAGTGGTTGTTTGAGCAGATTAAGGCATTGCGTTCGCAAGGATGTGCAATCGTTTATATTTCTCATCGGCAAAACGAGATTTTTGAACTCGCTGATGTTATCTCTGTGTTACGCGACGGCGAACTAATTTGGACTAAGGATCGCTCTGAGGTGACGTCGGAATCACTGGTGACGGCCATGGTCGGCCGGCCCGTAGATATTGAGTCGAATCGGGACCTGCACACGCCAACCAATACGTTACGATTCCAGGCTCATCAAGTATCCGACGCCAACGTGCTGGATGGGATTGATCTCGATATAAACGCCGGTGAAATTGTCGGCCTTTACGGACTTATCGGTTCAGGCCGCACAGAATTTGCTGAAACAGTTTTCGGTATTCGCAAAAGGTCCTCCGGGTCAATTTACATCGACGGTATTGAAGTCGAGATTCGCACACCTCGCGATGCCGTTCGCCATGGCCTCGCATATTTATCTGAAGACCGTTTGAACAAGGGTGTGTTTCGATGGCTTGATATCCGTGAAAACACTGTGGTGGCTTGCCTACGTCAGATCTCAAATGTTTTCACAAATCGTCGCGAAGAACTGGCTGCTACTACGGACATGGGGGAGAAACTAAACACTCGATATGCTCATCATCGTCAGCCAATTGAAACATTGTCTGGTGGGAATCAACAAAAGGTCGTTGCAGGCCGCTGGCTACTTACAAAACCTAAGGTGCTAATCCTCGATGAACCAACCCGCGGTGTGGATGTCGGAGCAAAAGAAGAGATCCACGATATTATCCAGTCGCTTGCTGAATCCGGCCACGCCATATTACTTATCTCAAGTGAATTAAATGAGGTAATGCGTTATTGCCATCGAATCGTTGTGTTTAGAGACGGGCAGGTTGCTGGTGAAGTCGATGCGGCTAATGCCAAGTCATCTAACGTCGCGGACTTGGCGTTTCCAAAAAACACAGCGTTTGAAATAACGGATGATCCAGATACGAAACGACAGACTCGCCGCCGAACAGGTTGGAGAGCCTTACTCCGAACGGAATCAGCGCTTGCCGCGATGATTGTGGCGCTGTTGATTTTATTGAAGGTGCAGCAACCGGATTATCAGATCTCAGTGCTGCTGGATGCTTCCGCAACATGGATGATTTTGGGACTAGCAGCAGCCATCGTGATCATCGTTGGTGGTATTGATATTTCGATTGGATCCTTAGCCGCCCTATCCGCCGCATGTGGTGGTTTTGTATTGCAAACGGACTTACCGCCATCGGTCTCCATTCCCTTAGCGATGATCGTTGCCATGTCCGTCGGAGCTACTGGCGGCCTTATCAATTCCGCCTTATCGCTATGGGGAAATGTTCATCCAATCGTTGTGAC
Organism: Pirellulaceae bacterium; assembly: GCA_045566075.1. Taxonomy (GTDB): domain Bacteria; phylum Planctomycetota; class Planctomycetia; order Pirellulales; family Pirellulaceae; genus UBA11883. The sequence continues at coordinate 26,373 of JBJLEE010000023.1, forward strand.
GCTGGGCATGCTGTACGCGTATCGAGGTCTGGTGAGTACGATTATGGACGGCAAGAATATTTCAAATTTGCCAGATGGATTTGGCAGTCTGGCCATCGTTGACGGCTTCTATACATCCGTTATCTATGGATTGGTCATTTCGGTGTTTGGATTCCTGTTACTTCATCATTGTCGATGTGGCAGGCACTTTTTCGCTGTTGGAAACTCTCCGACCGCCGCCAGTCTTCTTGGAATCAGAAAAAGTAAGAACTGGTTCTACGCGTTTGCTATTGGAGGTGCTCTGGTAGGATTGGCCGGAATGTTGCAGTTGGCTCAGAAAGAGCAAATGCAGGCTACCCTCGGCCGGAACTGGGAATTGGAGGCCATCGCCGTTGCTGTTATTGGCGGCGTGTCGATTAACGGAGGTAAAGGTAGTGCGATTGGCGTAATCCTAGCCGCTATCTTGGTGCAGACTTTTAGCGCTGTGCTCATCAAGTTCGGAGTGCCGGGTGATCGCATGAAGTTGGTTATCGGGCTGATGATTCTCGTTGCTGTTTTTATGGATCATCTTTGGAATCGACAGCGATCTGTGCAGTCGACCGGTGGTGATTCGTCATGAGTAGTAAAACCGTTCAAGAACGTAATGGCTCATTCGACGATAAGAGAATCGGGCAAACTCTGTTGAGTTATGCGGTGCCATTCCTGTTGCTTCTGATTTTCGCGACTGTCATGTTTCTGAAAACGGAGAATCCACGCGGATTGATTCGCGCAGGTGTGCAATGGATGGAAGTCGGATCCGTAGCGGTGGTCATGACCGCGATTGTTATCACCGGCGGCATCGACCTGTCTGTAGGATCGATGGTGGCACTGTGTAGCGTGTGTATAGGCGTTTTATGGGAAGATGCACAATTATCAATACAGATGGCGAGCGTGTGTGCCATAGCGGCTGGTTTGGCTTGCGGATTACTCAACGGACTCTTAGTCGTCGTCGGACTCTCGCCACTCATTGTGACTTTGGCAACGATGGCTTTTTACTCCGGCCTTGCTCTGGCACTCTCCAACGCCCAACCAATAGGTTTTACTAATGAACTGGTAATGGCCATGGAAGACGCCAACCTCTTGTTTGGCTATCCCCTGCAGTATTACTTCTTCTTAATAGTGCTGATTCTCGGGTATCTACTGCTCCACCGGTGCCGTATCGGTAGAGCATGTTTCTATATCGGAGAGAATATGGAAGCAGCTAGATACAGCGCGATTTCGATTGAAAAGACACAGTTGGTGCTGTACGGACTGAGCGGTTTGGTTGCTGGAATCGTAGCTGTACTGAATACCATGTATAAGCTAAATGCGAATCCCGTAGCTCACGAAGGAATGGAATTGCATGTTATCGCCTGTGTGGTTGTGGGCGGGACGCTGATCACTGGCGGTCATGGTTCCATCGGTCGCACGCTGCTTGGATTGCTAGTCGTGGCCAGCCTTGATATCGGCCTGAATTTTCTAAGTAGCGATTTCAAATGGCTCAATCCACAAATGAGACTAATCCTTACCGGCTGTCTCGTAGTTGCAGTGGCAATTTGGAATCAGAAAGTGCGTGATTAACACAACACTTGTTCGCCTGTGTCAGCGCTCGTTAGTACCGCCTCAGTAAATTCCATGTACTTTACACCTGCGTCGAAGGTCGTAAATTCAATCGGCTCGATGCCACGAATAGCGTTGATGAATTCTTCTTCAACACGCCAGCCACCCTCATCACCTTCCGGTACAGTGACTTCTGTCATCTCGGAAGCACTTGAAGATCCAAAATACAGAGTGTCTGTATCAAATCGGTACTTAAGCGTGCCCTCGCTGCCGTAAAGGTGTACTTGATTAGCAGGGCCGTGATGAATCACGCTACTCAAATGGTAGATCCCGCGGGCGCCACCGGGAATTTCCGTTACTGCGTGTACTGTATCCGGTGTGCCAACGACTCCAGTGGTGTTTTCGTATGGTGTTGACCGCGTCTCTGTAAATGTCTGGATCGTAGCCATTACATGGGTTGGATGATCGATCCAGCGCACCAGAGGTTCGTGTAGGATTCCCAAAGCGAGCATATTGATACCGCTAAACTCTGCGGCCTGACGCCAGTGAAGCGGTGATTGCGAGTCCGCATATGCGGTGTTGGTTCCCAGCACTGCGAATTCCCGTAATGTCCCCAGTCGTCCCTCGGCAATAAACTCTTTCACTGTCTTATGAGCTCGCAATCCGAGCGGACTCGGCACAATCTGTGTGATTAGATTGGGCTTAGCGAGGCTAGCTTCATTCATTTGACGGGCTTCGTCGGCATTCATCGCCATGCGGGCTTCGGTCATGACATGTTTGTCAGCAGCGAGTGCAGCGAGTGTGATCGGACAGTGCAAATAAGGCCATGTTCCAATCACCACAGCGTCGATGTCAGGATCTGCGACGAGTTGTTCCCATGAATCAAATGTGTTGGGAATCGAATATTCTGCAGCGACACGTGCGGTGGACTCGGCGTTGCTGTTGCAAACGCCTGTAATTTCAACATTCTCACAATTCAGCAAACCAGGAACGTGTCGCAGCTTGCAATTGGCTCCGAGGCCAACGATTCCAACTCGGATCGTATTCATCGTGGATTCTCTTATGATCTAAAATTTGTATTGAGTAACGCGGTGGACTAGAAGTCGTATTGATCGATGTTGTCCTTGGTAAAGACGATGTGCGGGCCAAGAATGGCTTGCCCATCTACGATGACCACCTGCTTGATTCGGCCAAAATCATACGTGCCGTCAGCGATAGACTTATTTTCCTTTAGGTATGCGGCCATATGCACTGTTAGATAACCAAGGTCAACTGGATTACAAAGTGCAAAGCGGGCAACGGTCTTGTCGTCAACGTATTCACGCATAATAGATGGGAGGGAGACGCCAGTGACAACAACGGAGTCAACCAGTCCCGCATCTTTTACGGCTTTTGCGGCACCTGGGACAGCAACCGATGTCATGCCCCAGATTCCCTTAATGTCAGGTTGTGCATTGATTGCTGCGGCAGACATCTCCTGAGCTTTGCTTTGATCTTCGCCCGGCATGAGTGGTTCGAGCAATTCCATCTCAGGGTGCTTCTCTGCGATGATTTTGCGCATAAGAGCCATCCATGTGTTTTGGTTGGATGCGGTTGGGGTGCCACTTACAAGTAAATACTTACCCGCCAATTCCGCCCCACGGTCTTTTGCACCGTCAACCATCATGTTCACCAGATTCTCCGCAATTTGCTGATTCGTTGCCTGATTCACAAAGATTAGGCGGCGCGATGTCTCCGGGTTGGCGTCAGTGTCCCAGGTCAGAACCGTGATGCCATCTTTTTCAGCGGCACGTAGCGTAGACGCGACGGCATCCGGGTCATTGGGTGCAACGGCGATACAATCATATCCCTGAGCGATCCATGTATCGAGCATCCGAACTTGCTCTTCGTGACTTGCTGCGGTCGGGCCATCAAAATGAACATCTAGCCCGAGTTCTTTACCCGCTTCGAGAGCGCCTCTTTCTGTTGCCTCAAAGTATGAAATACCGACCAGCTTCGGCATAACACCGATTCGTATGGAATCACCAGCTGTCGTATCATCTATCACACTTGCCGTTTCGCTCGAGCATCCACATGCAAATGATGTCAGTATTAACAAAATGAAAAATCGGCGCATGGTGTAACTCTCTCTATGGACTGTCGATGTATATGAGTTTCCAGTCGGGCATAAAGCTGGATGAATCTTGTCTGACAACCTTTGGCTCGGCAAATAAATCCAAGTAGGTATCCAGCCGCCCATCGTGCAGTAATTCTGATGGTGCTGCTATTAGTATGCCATTTTCAGGGAGGTGATTGTATGACTGCTTGGCCGATAGCTGTTCATTTGTGCGTAAGTGCAGGTGCTCCATCAACACTCGGCTGTGGGGTAACTCGAGTTGCATAGCTGGATCGATGATGAGCAATAGACGTTTGTTAGTTGTGAGCTGTTCCAGCTCAGCAAAGAATTCGACTGCATCCCCATCCTTAGTCAACACATCATGACGAATACCACTCGCACCAGTTAAATTCGCTGCATAACTCGAGCGAATTAACGACTTGTCTACTAATGTAGCTGCACCGTACAGTGCCGGGCCGATGACAAATAATAGGAGTGATACCCAGCCAAGCGATTGAATTCGCAATCGTTGTTGTCGAACAAGATTCACTGAGATTTTCAGAATCCATGGGAGAGTGGCGATAGAAACACATCGAACCAATCGTGCATCCATGTGAATCGCACTTCCCCTAATGAGTAACAAGGTTAATGCAATCACGTTTACAGAGCAGCAGACGATAATGATGTCTCGTAAGAGTACACGTTGGCCGTCATTCTTATCAGTGGATTTATACGAGACCAACATGGCAACAAAGAGAATGGCCAGTGGAATAGAAAGCCAGCCGGCAGCACCATCGCCAAATGGCCCAAGTGGGCTCAGGGTGGGGCTATCGCCGGCTACAAAGACACGATTGATCAAGGACTCCAGATCGGAACATGCCAATAGCCAACTGCCAGGGGCCCAAAGTAGAGGGGTGAGTTGTGCACCAGCGGTTTGAGTGGTTGGGTTTCCACTTGGTAAGAGTCCGAACGTGAATACCAATACACTGCTGATGGCTGCTCCCGAAAAGAAGAACAGCAACCGACTGCGACTGACACCATGTCGCCAGCAAACGAAACACCAGCCGCTTGCGATGCCAAGACACGTTAGTCCGGCACTATATTTCAGCAGAACGAGTAATGCTGTGCAGATTCCTGCTGCTGTCGCCACTGCATGGTTACTTCCCTTACAACACAAGTCTGACGTCATTGCTCGTACGTTGAGTAACAGAATCCACGGGAATACTCCCCAGAACTGAAATTCTCCGCCGTCGTACTGGTAGCCATTAATATGACTAAACCTAAACAGGACAAATGCACACCCTAACCAGGGAAGCCAGGTTGATGGCACGCAACGCTTGAATAGTATTATCCATCCTGAAATACCGATCATCATAAAAACTAAGACGGTGACTTGAATGGTCGTGCCCCAATTTGCATTAACGCCGAATGACCTCAACATTTGACGTACAAATAGCGGGATTGCGCCATAACTTTGTGGCCACCAGGTTAGCGGCTGCGCCAGATCTTCTCGCAGGTCATCGGGGTCGGCATGAAAACTAGTGAATGCATCGGGGGAATTCCCGATTTGCCATTGGTCTACTGCGGAAATGCATGTGCCGACATCAGTCAGTAATCCGGGTGACTGACTGAATGGACTGGCCAAAACACCAGCCGTAAGTAAGGTGAACAGCGACCATCCCAGCAATTGCGACTTTTTCCCTGAAATCGTTTTCTGATGAATGATTTCCGGGATGTCAGTCATGCTAATAAATCATTTAATGGTGGCAGCCAGACAGGAAGACGTTTGAATAATCCAATTGCTAACTCACTTGCTAAGCGCGTGGAAACTTGAATGTGATCGTGAGAGATCGCATCTTCTACATCAAGGAATCCAAGTAACAGTTGCGTAAGTGCTTCCGGTGTACAAGTGATGTAACTCCGACCAAGCTTACCTGTGGAGATCTTTATACTACGCTGGTTGATCGAAATCAGAACCTTTTTGTCTCCAACTTGAATACCTAACTCATCACCAGTATTCAGACTGGAGTTACGCGCCTGTTGCGACAGCACTGGACGTACGCTCTCCAACAAGTTGATCGGATCAAAGGCCTTCGTGATGAAGACCTGACCGTTTGCTACTGATGTGTCATTAAACTTTCCGCCGGACAAGCGGAAGACTTCATGAACAGGACTTGTAGCTGCGGCATCTAATCGCACAGGTTGATCATTTTGCTCGATAACATCTCCGCAAATCCTCTCTAGAAGATTTAGGATTATATCTTCACGATTATCTTCAGCCATCATCTCAATAATGCGAGCGCCCTTAACGACCGCATAACCTTTAATAGCATCGAAACCGGTTTCCAGATTGAGCTTATCGAGACCTTCTACTGCCACATAAATCTGGTCAAAGCTCTGCCGATTAAGCAGCCAACGCCAGTATGCATCAGTACGTTCATATGCCCCAAAGGCACCTTCGCTGTCGTTGTCATAAAGTCGGACCAACGCATCTTGCTCTACATGGCGCCATATTCGAACTTTAATGGGCAACCCTTTTTCAATGAGAGGGTTGTTTCCATTCTTGCCCTCTTCGGCTCGCTTGTATTCCCGAATGTAAGAGAGAATATTACGTGGTAATGCTGTGCTGAACGAATGTCGAATTCCAACGGCCCAACCGCACTGCTTGAAAAAATCAGCTTTAGATGTGGTTAGCACGCCGACACATGCCCCCTGCTCCCGCATCAAGTGCTCGCACTTTTCAAAGATCGTGGAGCCGATGTTCTGACCACGAAATTCCGGGGCTATGGCCATTTCAGTAAGCCACGCAATGGGCACGGTCACTGGCCCAAATCGCATGTCACGAAATTGTACTCGTGCGTGACCAACAATCCGTGATCCAAGACGTGCGACAATCCGATCCGTTGGTTCATAATAAGGATCTTCCAGTTGCGCAGCGTAATCCGTGCCGCTTGGGCATTGGAAGACATTCATCAGGAATCGATGAATTGCTGGGTGATCACCCGTACGTGCAGGGGCAATCTGGACGAGTGAATTCAGTTGACTTGCTGGCGTTGTTCGGAGTCCTTGTTCGAGCAAGTTTTTACGCTCTAGTGGACTCCTGTTCGATAGTGTCGAACTCATGGAGAAGAATCCCTTCTTGGTGCGATCGATCCGTCCGCAAATCCATTTGCACCCACAATCTAAGGCGTTATCAAACTGATTTCTAGTAACTCGCTTAGATTTTTTTTGGGAAAAAGGCAGTATGACATTTCTCTCGTTTGCAGTAACTCCCGCTGCTTTACCGCTTTTTCAACCAGATCTTGGTGTTCCGAAAGCTGTTCATGGGCTGCTGAGAGTAACACCTGTAACTTGCTGTGAATACGTTCCAGCTCCAGATGCCATTCACGCCGCTCAGCCGGGTCTACATCTCGAGCGATCCACGCTTCTTTTTCAACAATTAAATCGTCTACGTTATCGCCTAAGTGCAGGTGTGGTAACAACTTACGCACTTTGGAAGCGAATCGATCCGGCGCGTGCTTAAAGTCTCTCAGTGCTGAACTTATTTCACTCAAATCTACTATGCCTTCGTCCGGTAAATCGAGAGGCAAAAATGCCGTCATGGTTGCAATTGAAAAATGTGGAGCGGGAATTTGAAACATATGTTCGATGATGTAGTCGGTCAGCTGATCATATTTTCCACCACCAATTCCGTGGACGAAAAAATCCCCCAAAAAAAGCCGTAAAAACATGGTTGTTGTGAGCGCGCGAGGGCGAATATAGATACCCATTTTCCTTAATTCAGCAATGAATAGAGTATCCTCATCACCTTTTAAAGAAATGCTCTCTTTCCATCCGGCATTGTCTGAAAGTGTGACTGTCTTAGATTCAGTACCAAAGTCGTCAGAAGTCTCGCTCATAAATAGGCGTCTGCGAGTCGGATTCTTGTTTGTCCAAATCCAAAATGGTAATTCAATCCATTCTGTTGAGTGCTCAAGCTCCGGTACAGGATGTGATTTGCTGCGGATCTTATTGATCTGTCGATACTCAGCTAGACCAGTGTTGTAATGCACTATGAATTCGCTCGCATGCCCCATGATATGTCTTGCGAATCGAGTAAATACAGCAGTGTCACATATGTCACTTAATGGCACTTCCCAAGTTGCTTGACCAAGTGTTCCTTCGAAAACATGTCGTGCCTGAGCAATCGCCAAATAGGGGTTACCGTGTTGCTCTGCTTGCTTGAGTGCAAAAGGCCAAAGCTCGTGAATCAGTGGGTCATCGATTAATGTGCCGATTAACTTGCTGACATTCTCAGCGAAACTCTGAAACTGTGAGGCACTTTGTATGTGTGCCATCTCAAAAGGGACGGCAGCATCATCCGTGTCGAACATGATCGGACTCAGCTGGTGTTGACCATCGATACATTCTGGAACGTGGATGAACCGTGCCGGTGCAACGTCATTGTCGATGACCAGATTAACAACATTTGTGTTGAGGTTCTTTCCCAGATGTGAGAGATAGAAATTCTTAAACCAGACCCCTGGGTGAAACAACGTTGGTTGGTGCCCAGAAAGCACTGTAGGTTTGTCGGGATCCAAGTCGGCTAGTTGAGCTGTGTCTCGATACGTAGCCGTATACTGTGTGGCTTTGGCAAAGAGCTCACGGCGGGCCTGACTTACGAGTTCTAAATAGGCTCTGCCATCAATTTCCAACTCACTATTTGTAATAGCAGAGATATTGGAGTTGATCTGTTTACTGGTAACGGAAAGTTCCGGTGAGATTAATTGCTCGCCATGTTTCGTAGGTGCGCGAAGCTTCTTATACGTAAGCGGGCGTGGCTGAAACATAGAAATCGCCGGTTAGGGCTTAGATGAATTAGACGGATGGAAACTCTAATACCTCGTCACCGTGAATGGCTACACTAATACTTCGATCTAGCACCAGGTGATAATATTCCAATCGCGTGTGTGCGTCATCAAGTACGCCACCAAACGATCGACTTTCATCCAGATAGATCAACGGTACCGGCAATTCAATGATGTCGAGCTTGTTGGCGGCTGCCTGAGCCCACAGTTCCAGCGGCATTGCATAGCCATTTTCTGCGAGGTCGAGTTTATTTAATGCTGATACTCGGTATGCCTTAAAGCCGCAGAAGGCATCCGTTAGCCGGATGCCTAGTCTCCGTTGGATTTCGGCTGCTACTTGCATGTTAATGGCACGCCTGGTTTCCGGTGGAACACTGTCACCGTCAAACACTTTCAAATAGCGACTGCCGGAAACAATGTCGACATCCTGACATGCTTGCACGAACAAAGGGATTCTCTGTGGTTCGTGCTGGCCGTCACAATCAATAGTGACAACGATTTCAAAATCGTTGTCACTGGCATACTGAAACGCTGTTCTTAGGGCTGCACCATAACCTTGGTTTTCTTCGTGACAAATAACGGTGACATCGCTGCGGCTCGCTAATTTTTCCGCGGTGCCGTCTGTGGAGCCATCATCCACGACCAACACATGTTCACTGTATTGTTTCACCTGATCGAGTACTTCATCGACATATTGAACTTCGTTGAAGACGGGTAATGCAGTTAGGGATTTTAGATTCATGGTGGATATTGGTCAGCGAAGCGAGAGTATTCCCAAACCGCCATTCTAGGCAGCAAACAGTAGCGTGGGAATGTAATTAGGCGAGTGATTTGCGTTTAAGCGGTACTTATGGGAGGTACCAGTGAAGTGGATCACATTCGTTTTCGCTTGCAAAACAAGACAAGTCTTTAAACAAGTCCTGAATCATCACAGCAAGAGATTCACTGGCAAACCGCTCACTTGCATAGTGCCCTGGTAACAACAAGCTGATTCCCAAAGCCTCTGCTTCAAGGCAAGTGTGAAAACGTGTTTCACCGGTAATGAGCACGTCACAACCAGCTTCTTTTGCATCCTGAATAAACTCGCCAGCACTGCCACATGCGACGCCCACACGTGCAATTTGGTTATCAAGGTTGCCAACCGACTGGAGAGAATCGATATGAAGAAATGTACAGAGAACCTTAGCCAAGTGACTGAGTTTTCCTTCCCAGTCACCATACCGACCAGCTCCCAGCTGGTTCTCGTCCTTTTCGTTGACAATTATTGGTGCAGTGTTAGTTAAGCCAATCCCGTTGGCAATTTGCTGATTGATTCCGTTTGCCGCGGAATCCCATGCTGTATGTGGGCTATAGACGGAGATACCGTTTTTAGCCAGGTTCCACATTAAATCACCGGTTGGAGATTCAGTCGTTATGCTGGAAATCGGACGAAACGGGATCGGGTGATGCGTAATCAGTAAGTCCACTGATTTCGCAATTGCCTCATCAACCGTTTGCTTTGTTACCGTTAGACATGTCATTGCGCATTCAACGATGTCGTTCGGATCTCCTGCTAATAAGCCGACGTTATCCCACGATTCAGCAAGGTGTTCAGGCGCAATGTGCAGTAGCGCATCTCGGATTTGTCCGACAGTTGTCATTTGGGTTACTCAGACTTGTGGTTATTTGTCTTCTGAGCCGTCCTTCTTTTCTTCGTCTTTAGCAGGTTCATTTTTTTCGATGGTGCCAAACAGGTGCCCGCCGACGTCTCCGTGAGACCATGTTCCAGCGTATTTATTTTTATAAATGACCACACGGGAACTAAATGTACCTAAACCCGGTATTGCCACATTGGTCAACGAGATTACCGGAGTGGTTTCAGCCCATTTGACTTCCAGAACCATGGGGACTTCCACATCGGTGGAGCCGTACTTGATTCGAGCTTTGATCAGCCAGAAGTCGCCGTTTTCCTGTTTGGTTGCACTGACGATGGTGTATTCTTCTTTAGGCAGCCCGTCCGGATAGTCTTTACCCAGAATGGTGAAATTGCCAACGAATTTAACATTATGAAGTTTCTTGGATAGTAACTCATACAGCTGGGCCTTCGTGTAACTCGAAGGCTTTAGCGGTTTAGCTTCCTGTGCGCTCACGGGGCCGCATAGCACAGACATAGCAAACAGGCAGAATACAGCGCCAAATTTCTTATTGATCGTTAACATCTTCTTGCTCCTGATAAAGTGCTGAATCGTGTCGTGTGTGTTTGGAAGTCTTTTGGGATCCGAGTGAGTCTTAATTATGAGAAACAACTGGGCCTTGGACAAAGTATAGGGTACTTAGATCCGCTTAAGTGCTTCAATGGTCCTTTTGATTTCCGGTACGGGCATTTCGATTTCTTCGCGGTCCACCGTGAAATAGCCGGTGTAATGCTCTTTCTCTAATACGCCAAAAATCTGATCAAAGTCGACGGCACCTTCGCCAAAAGTCGTTTCCAGCCCCTGGCCTTTGGCAATATCTCTCATTGCATCTTTTATACGCACATGGCGCACAAAAGTTCCGAGTGCGTCGATGGTCTCTGATGGAGATTTGCCGTTCATCATTAGACGGCCGGGATCGAAGTCGATTCCGGCAGTGCCTTCGGGCATGGTTTCAAGTAGCGTTCGCATCAGCTTGCCATCGTCGCTTGTTGTTCTCGCGCAGAGTGAACTGCCAGCGGTATCACCGAATCGGCCGAGATCGTTTAAGGATTCAACAAGCGTCTGCCAGCGAGGACTGTCTTCGTTACTGGGGATGACACCAATGTGATTCGTGACAACCTTGGATCCAAGTCTGTATGCCAGTAGCATCGCATCACAAGTTGCGCTGATACGTTGATCCAAGCCTTCACTGATGTCGTAGCCATGGCGTGTGTTAAAGGCCAGGCTGCTTACCGTCAGATCAAAGTCACTGAGGAGTTTCTTGACGTGCCGTACCGCTGAGTCACTCATCTCTTTCATGTTGAGATGGGCGCGAGCGTCAATCTCGACGGCTTCGGCTCCCATGCTGGCAGCGGACTTTAGACCACGCCGCAAGTCGTGAGTGATATTTGCAAGGCAAACGGAGGTGCGAATCTGAAGCAATATTCTAAACCGGGTGTAGGTTGCGAAAGCAGCTGTTGTTTGAAGGCGCTGCTATGGATGAATTATTGAGTTCATCTTAGTTGCCAGATGGAGACGTTGAATATACGGGAGCGGCATTGCTTTTGGATTTAGAAAGATATTAGGATTCCCGAGACTCGCGGTGATGTTCACATTACAGAGAGTCTCATTAAGTTCTTCCTTCACGACCGAATATCCATCGATGCAGATTTTACCCGTGGTTTCGTTGATGGCGTTCTTGTGCCAGTAGCAGTTGGTGCTCAATTGCCATTTGCGATACCGAAATCTCTTATTGAGAGGGATGTCACTAAGGCCAAGTTTCTGGATTATCCGTATCAGGCACATAGATCAGGAAACATGATCACCTATACAGCAAAGGAGTGGCTTGAGGATCCGTTGATGAGTGAAGGCTGGGAAGCAAGCCAAATGAGGATACAAACGGATTACAGCTGGAATTCAAAAGCTTCCGCGGTAAACACCCGATTCTTGCTGGAGGGTGAGGGGCGAGTAGGGATTAGAGGAAGTTTTGATTATCGTCGGGACGTAGAGATGCTAGCTGGCTATAACGGTCAGAATGATTTCTGGATTGGTGACATGGCAATGACATATCGCTTTGCCCAATCCGACATGATGCAATTACGGGCGGGCGGTGGATTCATGTGGTTTTCAGATGGCATTGATTCTGATATTGGCTGGAACTTCGTTTGCGAAGCAGATTGGTATCTTAAGGACCCCTGGGTCGCAAACGCTTCACTGAATTTAGGTGCACTACATTTTCAGGAAGGCCGAAGCAGTGCACCGGTAGTCAATTTCCGCACAACCATTGGTTACCAACGCAAACGAATTCAGGCCTACATCGGGTATCAGCACCTCCAAATCGGCAACGACGAACGTGATGCACTAATTTCCGGCCTACAACTGAGCTTCTAAACTCCGTAATCATGGACACCCACTTTTTGTTTGAGTGCTTTTTTTACGACACCGATCCAAATCCAGGACCCAAATCTAGGACAGTCATAGATTCCGATTGCAAGAACATAGACTGTCTATGAATTTTGAGACTTATTTTTTCGCAAAAGACTGGAAAAACAGACTCAAACAAAAAGTGGGTGTCCATGATTGGTGGTGATTGGAGTTGACGTGGAGAATTGCTCGTTTCCATGATTGGTGGTGATTGGAGTTGACGTGGAGAATTGCTCGTTTCCATGATTGGTGGTGATTGGAGTTGACGTGGAGAATTGCTCGTTTGTAGCATTCGCGTAGTTGAAGAGGTGTGCCCTGTGGTGACAGTGGATTTGTCACATTGTGCCGTGTGTGAGTTTAACGAATAAAAACTGAAACTGACGTTGTGTAAGTTAGCCTGTTGGCCGCTCTCTCATAAGATTTCATCACTAAACCTTCTGCTTGCTAAGCCACTCCAATGCCACGCCGCTATTTTCTAGAAACCCTGCTGGAATCAGATGCCGAGGTGGCAGAATTAACAGGCCAGGAAGCGCAGCATCTGGCCAAAGTGATGCGTGCCAAACCAGGCGATCAGGTTGAACTGTTCGATGGTTCAGGATTTCAATTTGCTGCCATAGTTTCTGAAGTCACTCGACACACAGTCAACTTAGAAATACAGAGTCGTGAACAAGTTTCACGTGAAGCGACTCGTACTGTGACGATTGCCGTTTCGCTACCCAAAGGCGATCGACAAAAGTGGCTTGTAGAAAAACTCTGCGAAATTGGTGTGACAACTGTCATCCCGCTGACAACGGAACGCAGTGTTGCACAACCTACAGATAAAGCCCTGACTCGCTTACATCGTTGTGTGATTGAAGCATCAAAACAATGTGGAAGAAACACTCTAATGGTGATTGAATTTCCACAATCACTTGGAGATCTGATTGAACATTCAAATCATGAGTTCACCTGCGTCGTTGCACATCCGCACTTAAATACGGATACAGATGCCAACACCTCAGGTGTAAAAGGTGTAAACGCCATCACAACAGACCGGCCAGTCATAGCAGCCATTGGGCCGGAAGGGGGATTTAGTGACGAGGAGGTAGAAGCGGCGGTGCAGTCCGGATTTGCGCCACTGAGCATGGGTCCTCGGATCCTTCGTGTTGAGACAGCGGCAATCGCAATTTCATCCTCTCTGATATATGCCGACGACAAATGATGGTGTATCGACCTTTGGGAATTGCATTTACAATGACAGCACAAGAGCAGGGCGACTGATTAAAGTGGCTTTGCCATTTCAAAACTCCAATGATTATTGACTTGTGAATTTATCTGAAGATAAACGTGTCGAAGAGAAACGCGATCTTGAACTGGATACTCCAGAAGATCCGCCCGTTGCTATAGATATGGGTAATCCCTGGCTGGCTGCAATTCTGGCGTGGCTATTTCCAGGCTTAGGTCATGTTTATCAACGCAGATTCATGAAGGCGACTATCTACGCCGTTTGTATTCTGGGCACTTTCTACACAGGAATGGCATTAGGTGGAAATCATCCCGTTTACTTTGCATGGGAAGGTGAAGACCTTCGCTGGCAATACATTCCTCAGGCAGGAGTAGGCCTCCCTGCTCTGCCGGCCTATTTGCAGCATCGGCACGCGACGAGTTTCAATGGGTACGACGACCCGTACGATCGGGGAGATATCGAACAGATGTGGGGCGGTTACATGGCACCACCGCGATACAATTTCTATGATCAGGTAAACGGCAGTGTCAACGAACGCAACGCATGGCATCGACAGTACCATATGTACTTTGAGATGGGCACCTTATATACCATGATCGCCGGATTACTTAACCTGCTTGCAGTCTTTGATGCATTTGGTGGTCCGGCATATATGGAGCAAAAAAAACCAAAGCAACCAGGATAAGTTGCGCAACTATCGCGCCGGCCGATTTGGCACAAGCACATAAATAAAAATGGCATCTATTATTCCACTTCTAACTCTTTTTTCGCTGTTAGGTCAGCACGCCGGTCCGGTGGATCAATTTGCACCAGTGGATAGCATGTCATCGCTGACGCATATATTGCTGTTTTTTCCTTTGATAGCAGCAATCAGCTTTGTTTATGCCGCAAGTCGGTTTGAGACTCAAAAAGACGTGATTTCACAGTCTTTTATTGCAATCCGTTGGATCGTTTTTATCAGTGGATTCGTACTAATCGTCGTCATCTTCTTTAATTGGTTGATGTAGGAACAAATTGGAATCTTGTCCAAGAGTACGTTCCCTTCTTAAAATGTCTTACTTACGCTGATCGATGAAGCGATCAGTCTTTTCTTGTCTTAGCATGAGGTTGACCGACACCTCACATGAGAATTGTGATTCTTGGCGGTGGAACTGTAGGTAGATGGATTGCCGAAACACTGTGCCGTCATCACAGTGTCACTATCGTTGATACTGACCCCGACAAAACAAGATCGTTTAACAACGAATTGGATGTTATGGCGATCACTGGAAGTGCATCCCATTCTTCAACGCTATTCCAAGCGGATGTGCTTGGTGTGGATTTGTGTCTGGCGGTAACTGGCCAGGAAGAAGTGAATATCCTGGCAGCCAGCATTTCCAAGGAGATGGGTGCGCGCAGAACAATTGCCCGCGTAACGAGTGACAGCATGCTGGATGGCTCGACATTTGACTACCAGTGGCACTTCGGAGTTGATCGGTTACTGAGTCTAGAAGAACTAACCGCAGTAGAGCTGGCTCGAGAAATTCGAAATCCAGGTTCAGTCGATGTTGAACACGTAGCTCGCGGTGCCTTGAAGGTTCAGGAAGTCTACGTAACGTCGAAGTGCAAGCTTGTCGGCAGACCGATCAAGGAAATTGATATTCCGGCAGGCGTTCGATTGGGCTGTATCTCACGTGGCGATGATCTTTGGCTTGCATCGGCGACAGATGTACTAGAGGTCGAAGATCAGGTTTTACTCATCGGAGACGACGCTGCGGTTGACAGCTTTCGCGATGAGATCCAAAAGGATCGGCGCAAGCTCAATGTCATGATTGCTGGTGGGGGATTCACTGGTGTATATCTAGCTAAAATACTTGACCCGGAACACTACACCGTCACGTTACTGGAACGATCACCTGAGCGTTGTGAAGAACTAGCTCAAAAGTTACCGTCGGTGACTCTACTAAATATCGATGCAACGCAACGTAAACGCCTGCAGGAAGAGCACGTCGAGGGCATCGACATGTTTGTTGCATGTATGGGTGAAGATGAAAATAACATCATGGCCGGTGTGGAAGCCGGCGACTTAGGTGCCAAGAAGGTACTTTGCGTGGTTGGACGTCCGGATTACGCATTATTAATGAGCCAGCTTGGTATCGATAAAGCGGTTAGCCCTCGCGAAGCCATGGTGGAACAGGTTAAGACGTTTCTTAATGAGGGTGCGATAATCTCTCACACTCAACTCCACGAAGGAAACATTGGTGTTTACGAAATAGAGATTCAGGACGGCTCTCCAGCTTGCGAGCACATATTGGCAAACCTTGAATTGCCAAGCGGCAAGTGCCTTATTGCTGCTGTGGTACACGAAGGTCGCGTTCGTGTGCCAAGGCCGGATGATCACTTTGCAGCAGGTGACTATATCGTCGCACTCATAGAAGATTCCGCTGTAGATGCCACGCTGGATATGTTCAGCGTGACGGGCAGGTAAGAATGAATATTCGGTTGGTATGCCTGTACCTCCACAAAGTCTGCCTTCTGATGGCAGGTGTAATGGTGGTTAGTTTGCCATTTGCCATACCTGGAATCGGCGAGCGGACAAATGAGGGCATTTACTCAGTAAACGAACCTTTACGGTTTGAAGAAGATGGTTTCATGGCATTGCTCATGGGCATCTTCGTCAGTGGAATTGTCGCCGTTGTTTTTAAGGTAGTCGGCCGAAATGTGCCCTCCGATCAGGAGCCATTTCGCAAAGAAGCGATGGCAGTGGTCGGCCTGAGCTGGATGTTAGCCACTTTTCTCGGTGCACTACCGTTTGTGTTTTCTGGTGTGAAGTACCGCCCGACCATTCGATTGATGGGTGCCGTTCACGCGCCGCAGGTCTTCCAGTCAAGCTGGGCATGGCGGTCTACGAGTACTGACTTGCCAAAACGACCGGATGGCACATACATGTCAGCGGACCAATACAAGCTACTTGAAACGTTGATTGGAGATACGGGCGAGCAGTGGTATCCGATTTCCCGTCTAGAAGAAGAAGCAGGAATAACAGATGCCCTGCAGAAGCTAGATAGATTACTTCTCGAGCAACCAGATCTTCAGAAAGCTCTCGTTACGGATTCAGATCCGGCACATGGTGAGCCACAAGTCCGGACTACATGGGTTTCAATGAATCTCGTTGATGCGATGTTTGAATCCCAGTCTGGATTTAGCACTACCGGGGCGACGGTAATTACCAGATTAGAAGATCCGAGTCTCGTGCCGCACTGCATCTTGTTCTGGAGAAGCAGTACGCATTTCCTGGGCGGTTTGGGCATCATCGTGTTATTCGTCGTTGTTCTAGGGCAAGGGTCTGCTGGCAAGGTGTTTATGAGAGCGGAGATGCCGGGTCCAACTAAAGAAGGGTCGTCGCCTCGCATGCAACATACTGCCTGGCGATTCGCTGGGATTTACCTTGCGCTGAATTTAGTGCTTACCGTGGTGTTATGGTTTAGCGGCATGACTTTTTTTGACGGGATATGTCATGCTTTTGGGACGATGGCGACTGGTGGCTTCAGCACATATGACTCGAGCCTTGGTCACTTTGACAGTGCGACGATCGAGTACATTGTCACTCTCTTCATGATCCTAGCCGGGACAAACTTCACGTTACTCTACTTACTACTCAACCGTCAGCCGGGTGCATTA
Source organism: Pirellulaceae bacterium (assembly GCA_045566075.1). Lineage (GTDB taxonomy): Bacteria > Planctomycetota > Planctomycetia > Pirellulales > Pirellulaceae > UBA11883. The sequence continues at coordinate 43,833 of JBJLEE010000023.1, forward strand.
TGGGCTGATGAAGAATGGAAGATGTATGTAGGACTGATTGGCGGAATCACACTACTCATCGTCATCATCGGCATCCCAAGTGGTGACTTTGACGGCGTTTCATCTGGTGTTCGGTACGGACTATTCCAAGTTGTTTCGGTAGTGACAACTACAGGGTATGGAACCAACGACTTTGATGTTTGGAATAGCTTTGGTCGTGGCATCCTGCTGCTGTTAATGTTTGTTGGTGGCTGCGCTGGAAGTACCGGTGGTGGTATGAAGGTGATCCGCCATGTGTTGTTTGTAAAAATACTCCGATTAGAAATGGAACAAGCCTATCGTCCTGCGGTTGTCCGGCCGTTACAGCTTGGCAATACATCGATTGAAGATAAGTCGCTTCGCCACAATATTCTGGTGTACTTCAGTCTGATCCTGAGTTTGTTTCTGGTGAGTTGGCTATTTGTCATCACCTATGAGCCTGACCGAACCTGGGGGACGGAAGCTCAGCAGAATAAATTACTTGACAGTGCCAGTGCCGTGGCTGCCACACTTAATAACATTGGCCCGGGAGTGGGAATCGTTGGCCCCACTCAAAACTATGCTCAATTCAGCCCACTGACCAAACTGGTGTACACTTGGCTGATGATGCTGGGACGATTAGAACTGTTTGCGGTTCTTGTACTGTTCCTCCCAGGATTCTGGAAGAAACACTAGGTGTGAGATGAGTGAACAATTACTGGCAGGATTCCCAGAGTCGGTGGAAGCGCTAGAGGATCAAATGTCTTCGCCGCCTGAAGACTTGATCGAGAAGTTCACCGCGGTGGACTCTGATTTGGTGATGCTTGGTGTCGGTGGCAAAATGGGACCGACCATGGCACGCATGGCCCATCGGTGCATGCAACAAGCGGGCAATTCGCACAAAGTAATCGCCGTCTCTCGATTCTCCGATCCGGACGTACAACGTCGATTGGATGACTGGGGTCTGGAAACAATTTCCTGCGACCTCTTTGATCAGCACCAGGTTGCATCGCTGCCGGATTCAGGATGGGTTATGAATCTAGCCGGATTTAAGTTCGGAGCGAAGACAAAACCTACCATGACGTGGGCAACGAATTGCATCATTCCAAGTATTGTGTGCAATCGCTATCAAGGAAGTAACGTCCTCGCATTTTCAACTGGCAATGTATACCCAATGGTGCCACCAGAATGCGGCGGCTCTCTTGCCACGGACACTCCTGTGCCAGACGGTGAATACCCAATGGCCGCGCTGGGCCGGGAACGTATGCATGAATATTTCAGTGAGGCTTTGGAAACACCAGTTGTAATTATCCGACTAAACTACGCCACGGAATTGCGCTACGGTGTTCTGCAGGATATCGCTCAGCAGGTGCATAATCAGCAACCGGTCGATGTCAGCATGGGATACGTCAACGTAATTTGGCTGGGTGATGCCAACGCGATGACCTTGCGAGCATTGTTCACATGTGAATCACCCGCACGGGTGCTAAATATGACAGGTCCGGATGTGTTGAGTGTACGTGAGATGGCAAGTCAGGTGGGTGACATATTGAACATGCCGGTTTCCATCAGCGGCAATGAGGCCGCGACAGCGTTGCTAAACAACTCACACGCAAGTTATCCACTTATTGGTACTCCTCAAATGAGTGTCGAGAAGATGTTGTCGTGGGGAAGCGAGTGGATTCGTCGTGGTTTGCCGATGTATGGTAAGCCAACAAAATTCCAGGTGCGAGACGGAATCTATTGATTCCATGTGCATCTTATTCAGCAGCGGTGTATGCATACATTGATTGCAATTCCGGGCGGCACAATCCTGCCGTGTTATACGGTTCAATAAGTTTACGCACGCGGGATTCAAATTTCCGCACGCAAGTAGCATCCGCAAAGTCCAATTCGGTGCACATCGTGTGCACTTCTTCAGCGGCGGCTCTCCAAAATGACTCGTGCGCACAAAGAAATCCCATAGAAGCATCATTATGACTCTTTCGATTCTCTTCATATCGAATTGCAGCAGCAAAATAGAGCATCGTCGCGGCCTCGAATGCTGTTGGTGAGTCCATGCATTTGTATGCTGCGTCGATCAGCAAATCCGAGACGATGAACTCTTCGAATTGCAATTGTTCGTGTGCATGTAAAGTTGCCTGAAGCAAAGAAGACTCCCAGTACTGTTCCATGGCCAGTACCGTTCGCTCGATTGCGATTAGGTTGTGAGCGATACCCGTACTATGAAGTGGATCGATAAAGCCGAAAGAGGAAGGCAAGTGTACCAATCCGTCGATTTGCTGAGGGACGTTAAGGAATTGCATACGACCGGTGCCGAACAATTTTCCTGGAGTTGGAGACAGCGCTGCCGACTGGAACATGTACGTAACTGATGGATATCGATTTATTGTGGCATCCCAGGTCTCGGCAAGACTTTCTGTATTCGACTCGGTGTTTGGAATAACAAGTCCGGCACTGGTAATGCCATTGTCGAACCGGAGCGTCCACAACCAACGGTCATCCAATATATGATGCTGTGCCGAATGGTCGCTGTTAAATGGATACTCCATACAACCGTCATGTGATTGTGATATCCATGATTGCCAACTACTTACAGATTCAAAGTGTGAATAGATCGCAGTGGTATTGGTGTGTAATGACTTGGTTGCACTCGAGTCAGTCGTGGCGTTGCCAGCCTGGCAGTCAAGCAACTCCGAAGTAACTTGACGTCGTCCGCTAGCATCAATAATCCACTTCGCTTGAACTGAAGTACCACAACTGCATTCGAGGTGCCAAATACCACCTTGGCGGGATATGGAATCGACTGATGTATCCTCATGAACGGTGACGCCCCCACGGATTGCTGATTTTAAGAAAAAGAAATCGACTTCTTCCCGGAACCAATGTGTGTCGCCTACCGCATCGCTTGAACTGGCAGTCACTAAGAGTTCGTTTTCATGACACTTGCCAGGGTCAAAGTCAGCACTGCATGAATGAAAGAAATAGCTAAAGCCTCGCTTTAGACCGCAACTCAATTCGGGATTCTTCTGTTTCCAACTGCCGTATTTAGCAAGCGGCTTGATGTCTGCAAGCTGGTATCGATCTGCCAAACTAGCGAGGACCATGTTGCCTGCTGGTACGGATGATTCACCAATAGCGAATCGTGGTTGTCTGTTACTGTCGATTAACAATACCGAGCGACCTTGCTTGGCCAGGATGGCGGCGGTCAACGTGCCGCTGAATCCACCTCCGATAACTGCGATATCATAGTCCACGATTATCACTCGCCAAGTCCAGCACAGTTAATCTCGCAATTCACAGAGTCGGTTATGAGCTGAGTGGTATTCATTTTGTGGATTCGTGCAGCACGTTGCTCACCACACGAATTACAACGGTAGAAATTTTCCACGTCCCAAAGGTCCATAAACACTCTTCCGCGATTAAGTTCCAATCCTCTCTCAAGGACTTCTTCCATTGAATGGATGGTCGTTGTGGTGAATTTACCAGAGTCTTGTAATTGATCTAAGGCACCGTTTCCTCCTCGAACGGGAACAACGCTACAGCACTCCACCCCACAGTCAAAAGCGAATTCGATCGAACGCATCGCCCACTGAATTCCCTCAGCTTCACTGAGGCCAGGCGGGCGAAGCAAAATAAAGGTGCGCACTCGAATACCGGAGTTTGTAAGCAACTCTACTGCTGATCGGAAGGTATCGACAGTCATTTGCTTGTTCAGCCAGGGCAGTATTTCAGGATGAATTGTTTCCAAGCCAATTGCCACCTCCAGTTGGCCCTCAAGTAATTCGTTGAATTGCGCGCACTGTTGGTCACAGAACGCTGGATGATTTTCAACAATGACGGTTCGAAACCGCGACACGATTTCCCCCAATTTGGCTCGTTGATCTGCTGGAATGGCTCGGGTGTCGAAAAAGTTACCACTGTTGTAGAGCTTGATATCCGGCACTGACATTGGCGCGGCCGGATCAATCTCTAATTCTTGGAGTGCATATAGCACTTGCGTTGGAATCGCAGATTCAGGAACCGTGGATGTGAGTGTATTTTTCCAAAGGTCGCACATCACACAATGGAAAGGGCATTCGCGGTTCGTAAGGAACAGCGTCGCTACATTATCAAGCGAGCCGTGAGCAGAGAATTCCTGCTCGATTAGGAATTGATACGGCCGAAACGGATCGAGCTGATTTCGCGGCGGCCGCATATCTAGCAATTGATCTGTCGAGATTTCAGGAAGATCAATTGCCATGTGCACGATTCCTTAGTATCGAAGGCAAGGCAGTGAGTTTTATTACTCGGTAAAACCCATGGTGATTAACCGTGTTGCGGTGCGTAGAACTCATTGAAGCAATCACGATAATCCGAATCGCCTTTTGGGAACAATGCTTCAAATGAGCTTTGGCCCTGTACAGCACCGTGTTGAAAACGACATTTATCAAACACTGGCATAGACAGGCCAGTAATGGCTTCTACTCCCAATTTGACGATTTTGCCTTTGAGTGAATACAGCTTCTCATGATTCCAATCGGTCAATTCGACAAACGGAATTCCTTCGGCGACGTTGATGACATCCGGAAGTGCATAGGGGCTGAATCCTGTAAAGCCGAGCATTTTTCCGGGAGCATAGCTTCGTACGTGACCGCGACTTTGACCGCCAGAATAGACGAGTGAGTGTTTAATCGAGTCTACACCCCAGCCTTCCTGATAAAGCATCAAGTTGTTAAGAACACTTCGTACTGTGAGTTCCGGATTATCTTCGATCGGATAGTCCTTCATGTTTTCATCACCACCATCCCCGTCGACCAGATATTTCCAGTCTGGGAATTGCGCACGAATTGCTTTGCAAAGGGCTAACGCCATAGTTGCGGACTGAACGTCGAGTGGTTTGTAATCTTCAACCATCTTGATAGCGTCTCGGTACTGCACATCGGCCGGATCGACTTGAATTACCTCTAACAACATCGTCAGATCGACGTGATCGAGGAATTCGTATGCCTGTTGAGAGTCACTCGACCCTTCCGAGACGGACAAGGTAAACGCTTTTAGCCGTGAGGGAGATTCTCCCCGTTCAAGCAGCAGTTTATAGAGGATCAGTAGTATACTTCCGCTATCGATACCGCCTGAGAAAAGGACACCAATGGGTTCATACGGATCAATGCTGTCGAGCCAAAGGCGACACTGTTCCTTTAGTGTGCTGATGTAAGCTTTACCAATCTCTTCGAGATCGGTTGAGAACTGGTTGCGCAACGGCGTAAAGAACCGTTGGGCGTTGGGATTTGGATCTGGGCAGCCGATCAGCGCAAGCTCAATAATATGATGAGCAGGCACCATGCGCGTATACGATGGATGAAACTGGTCAGACAGTCCCTCTTTTTCCAATGCGTCGCGGATTTCATCGATTCGCTCTGCGACGATCAGGCATGGTCCTTCTGTTCGCTTCGCCAGAAAGTATCGCATGGGCCGGCCGATCGTACGTGCCATACGGACAATGTTGCCACGCTTTTGAATAATCGCGAACTGTCCCTGGATACGTCCGACCGCATCGGCATCGCCAGACCCCACCGCTTCGGCTGCTTCGTCATAACTCATGTTGAGCAGAATGTTTCCGTCGGTGTCGATTAGGTCAATGAGATGGTCTATGTATGCGTGTTGCTGCATGGTAATCCTTTTGGGTCGCATTTTTTCGCATGTCCTAACACTGCTGTTCCAGCCAACGTGTTCGGTCAGTGTCTTTTGTAAGGAAATACGCGTCAGATGCAAGGACGTGTAGATAACAGATAATTAATCTAAAAAATTCTCAGAATTATGGGCCGAATTACCACGAAATCTCAAAAGGAATAGTAGGGGCTGTTTTGTTTCAAATACGCGACGTTCGGCTAATGAGTTCAGACGGTAACAAACTCAATGGTGAACTCCGAAATGCGTGTGTTATTGAAACGGGAGTCGAAGATGCAAAACACAGACAGAATTCTATTGAGTAAACATGGCCGCGCGATTCGAGTTTTAAAACAACTACAGTCGGGTGTGTCGGTAAATGCCCAACAACTAGCTGACTCCATGGGGGTGAGTCGTCGCACGATATTTCGCGACCTGAATTTGCTTCGCGAAGCAGGTGTTGATTTGTTATTCGATCTCGACAAATCAACCTACCGACTTGCTGAACCGATGGCACATCGTAGGTCAGCTGGATCCAAGGAAGAACTTGCTGTCGTGGCTGACACGCTGATTGGGAATCAGTTTTCTTTATGGACGGCACTTCAGAATGAACCGATGGACGATGCCTCGCAAATCACGCTATTAAACCTGTTTCCGGCCGACCAAAAAATCCAGATCAGTCGGCTGCTAAATGCCTGCCAGATTTACTGGCCGTCGAAAGTGCTTACATCACTGGAGGCTGATTTGGTCAAGGCAGTCATGTACTCGATTACCCATCAAAAACAAATGAAACTCCTGTTGGTGGGTGATCATCATTGTCGACACGGTTTGGATGATCTGACAGAGGAAGGAATCTGGACCATATTTTCTCCGTACTCGGTCTGTCTTCATCCGTCGGGCTGGATTCTTACCGGTGAAAGCAAGTTACATCAATCAGTCTGCGCTATTTCACTCTGCGACATTCATAACGCGGTACATACTCAGCAGCGTTACACGATTCCGCAAACTTATAACCGCAGGAGAACTCTGGAGTTAATCGACTCCGGTGGAATCCCCAACGTTACAGCGTTTAGCAAGTTGATTGATGGCAACCCCTTGCCCCAAACCGGAATCTCGCATCCCAAGTGAAGACGAAGTACGTGCGTCCGTTGCGGAATGGAAAGCGGGGTGGCAGCGACCCGGGTGAGTCATCTGAATGGAATTGGTGTTCGCGCCTAGATTGTCGATTCTGTTGCCCTGCTTTCCGCCTTTTCACCATGTACAAAGTGGCGATTAAACGACCCTTGTTTAGTATCACGGCGGCCGAGGATTGAAAAACCACAGGAAAATGTAGAATTACCCGCATAAACCGCCCAAAAACCCTCCCAGTATGGGGTGTCTGCTTGGCATGTCAGCATTGATTCCCATTCGCACGCTGAGGTAAAATTAGGATAGTGTTAAGGTGTGGCTATTGGGCGCTATGGATGGATTGCCAATCGCTTGCACCCCCACCCAGTTGATAGGCAAATCTACCCATCTTTGACATGCCTGTCTGTTTGAAGTCTCACGATAACGGGATGTAATCGTGTGATTTGCAGCACTATTGAGAATACGGAGTAGCGTACACATGATGTGCTCACGTGACATTCTGGCATCGGTGTTGGCAGTAGCGTTTACTGTCTCAACAACGATTACGGCCGAGGCTCAGGAGCCCCTCCGCACTCAGATCGATACGGCAGTATCAGGCCATCAGTCCGGCGCGACTTCTGCGATCGCTTCGGATAGCGTATTTATGCGTCGAGTTTATCTGGATCTTGTTGGCATCATACCTAGTGCAGCGCAAGCAAGAGCCTTCATCGATGATCCGGATCCGCAGAAGCGTCAAAAGCTAGTAGACAGCCTGATCGCATCGCCCCGTTTGAACCGCAACCTGGCGGTCATGTTTGATTTGATATTGATGGAGCGAGTGGCGGATTCGCAGGTGAAGACACCTGACTGGAGACAATATCTGTACGACTCATTTGCGTCGGATAAGCCATACAACCAAATGGTCTCCGAGATCTTAGTTGCTGACGGAGCAGAGGATGCGACCAGAGTGCGCAGTAAGTTCTTTTTGGAACGTGATGTTGAACCAAACAGAATGACTCGAGATATCTCTCGCATTTTCCTCGGCATGGATTTGCAGTGTGCTCAATGTCACAACCATCCACTTGTTGATCACTTCTACCAGGCTGACTATTACGGTGTGTTCGCATTTGTAAATCGGTCATTCCTTTATGTGGACAAAAACAAAAAAGAATTCGTCGGTGAAAAGTCAGATGGAGCTGTGAGCTTCAAGTCAGTATTCACAGACATTGCCGGTGTCACTGGTCCTCGCTTACCTGGTGACAATCCGATCGCGGAACCAGTGGTTGCACGCGGTGAGGATTACAAGGTAGTGCAATCTGATGTTGTGAGACCAATACCAACTCACAGTCGTCGTTCATTGCTCGCAGCTGAAATGACCAGTGGCAAGAACATTGCGTTTAATCGAAATATTGCAAATCGGCTTTGGGCACACATGTTAGGCCGTGGAGTCGTTCATCCGCTCGATATGCACCATTCGGACAATCCACCAAGCAATCCGGAGTTAATGGATATTCTTACGGCTGCGATCGTGAACACCGGATTCAATGTAAAGACAATCCTTCGGGAAATAGCTCTTTCCGAAACATATCAACGAGCCATTGAATTGGCAGACGGCGAAACTGCTCCAGCAATTGCCGCAATTGATGCTCGCATTAACGAATTGACCGCCCAACAAAAATCGCTGACTGAATCTTCCACTCAACTCTATAGCCAATGGGAAGATCTCGGATCTCAAATCGAAGAAATCCGAACCAAGCATGCAGAAGTGAAAAAACAATTTGATGCAGCAGACACTGCTTTGAACGACGCTGCGAATAAACTGCGAGCGGGCCAAACGGGACTTGCAACATCCCAAGCCAATTTAACGGCCAAGAAAGACCCTTTTGATGCATTTGATGCTGCAGCGAAGTCGGCAGAAGCCGCATTAGCAAAACTGCCCGACGAAGCATCTATCAAGGAAGCCGCCGCTAAGTTCCGAGCCAGAGCCGATCAGCTAAAGCCTGAAGTGGATAAATTCACCGCGGAAGTGGCGACCAAGACGAAAGAGCTTGAAGCGTTTCAGACTACTTACAATGAAAAGAAGACGGCATTTGACCCAACGGTGAAACCGTGGACAGATGCCCAGCAGGAAATTCGAACAGCACAGGTAAGCCGCCAAGGCATTCGAAATCAATACGACTCCCAATACGCTGAGTCACGCCTCGCCATTCAGCAGGTTGCAGAGTTGCAGAAGCAACGAGAGATCGCTGTGCTCCAGGATACGATAGCATCCAAACAGAGTCAGGTTGCGTCACTTGCAAAACAAACGACTGAGGCACAATCCAAGCGAGACCAGCTTGCGAAAGAGATTCCATCGGTCGAGAAAAATGCAACAGACCAAAAGAGTCTTGCTGATGCAGCTACTGCAGAAGTCACAGCACTAAAACCGACACTTGATAGTCAGGCTGAATCATCCAAGCTTGTGGCCGATGCATCAGCTAAGGCAGAAGCTGTACGTGCAAAACTGCCGGAAGACAAAGAAGTGGTCGCGCTTGCAGATGGGCTGAAGACCCGAAATGCAGAATTAACTGAGGCACTCAAGGTTACGACCGCAAAAATGGCTGAGTTGCAGACAAAGCAGTCAGCCGCCACAAAGCTTCTAACAGAAACGCAGGCGAAGCTGGCAGCCATGAAGTTAGACATGGATAAAGTTGCCGCGTTGATTCCAGAACTCGCAACACAAAAACAAACAGCTGAGAGCCTCATTGCAACGTCCAGTGCAACGTTGCAGGAAAAGCTGGATGAACAGTTTGAAACCAGATTGATCCAGTACACTGTCTCAGACATTAAGAACATCGGCCCAGAAGCATTTGCATGGAGTTTGATGGAAGCTACCGGGATTATTGATGCCCAGCGAAACGCTGTTGTTGCAGAATTGGACAAGAATAGTCCACTCAGTGATGCCGATAAACAAGATAGTGCCAAGTTAGCTGCACGTGAAATGGCAATCGAGAAAGGCGTGCATGCAAAACTGGTTGGAGTTGAGAATGAGTTCATTGGCTTATACGCCAATGCTGCCGGACAACCACAAGATGAGTTCATCTCAACGGTTGATCAGGCATTGTATTTTTCCAATGGTGGTCGTGTCCGTGGATGGTTGAATCCTTCTGGTGGAAACCTAGTGGACCGTCTGCTAAAAACAGAAGAGTCAGGCGCACTTGCCAATGAAATGTACTTGGCGGTGTTTACCAGATACCCGAGTGAACCGGAAATCGCACGCGTGACGCAATACCTTGCAGACCGTGGCGAGCAACGCACCCAAGCGGTGCAGGAAATGGTGTGGGCTTTGTTAGCTTCTGCCGAATTCCGGTTTAATCATTAATCGCGCTAGCGAGGAGAATCCTGTTATGAAATGCACGTACGCATGTAATTCAGCGGAACACACAATGGCACGACGCCAGTTCCTTGGCGGAGTCTTGGGCGGAGCAGCCGGTGTTGTCGGTGGCTTAGGCGCACTGGCACAGCCATCGTTTGCTGAGCAGCTCAAGAAAGAGCAAAAACGGGTTCTTGTATTCAACATGGCCGGTGGACTTAGCCAACTGGAGAGTTGGGATCCGAAACCGGGTACCGATACCGGCGGCCCATTCCGTGCAATTCCGACTTCCGTGCCGGGAGTACATATTTCGGAATTGCTACCTAAGACCGCAGAACAAATGCATCACTTGGCTGTGATACGAAGTATCAATACACGTCAGGGTGATCACGGTAAAGGTTCATATGAAATGTTCCATGGTCGTCGCCAGACACCAGGCATGGTATTTCCGAATATCGGCGCTGTAATGGCCAAGGCACTTGGATCAGATAAACGATCACTTCCAGGTCACGTTGTTGTTTCCAATTCAACGGGTGGACGCGGCAACAATGCCGCATACCTTGGTCCTCAGTTTGCATCCATTTCGGTTGGAAGCGGACAGCCGCCAAAGAATTCGGCACGACCGGATGGTTTGGAAGAACAAGCAGATCTATTGCGAAATGATTTCCGACGTCAAGTAAACGACCAGTTCACCGCTCGTCGTCGAACGGCCAAGACGGACATCTACACGCAGAATTACGAACAGGCAATCTCGTTAATGAATCAACGAGATGTGTTTGACATTTCTAAAGAACCGCAAGCGGTTCAGGATCGTTACGGCGATTCGGAATTCGGTAAACACTGCCTAATGGCTCGACGCCTGCTGGAAAACGGTGTGACCTTTGTACAGGTAAGTCACTCAAACTACGATACGCATAATGAGAACTTCAACTTCCACCTCGAGCAACTTGGTGAAGTGGATGCTCCGTTCTCGACAATCGTTGCAGACTTGCATGAGCGAGGATTACTTGAGAGTACGCTGATCGTAATGCTCTCGGAATTCGGCCGCACACCAAACATCAATAAGTACTATGGCCGGGATCACTGGGGTAATGCCTGGAGCGTTTGCCTTGGTGGAGCTGGAATCCAGCCCGGTGCTGTGATTGGTAAGACAAATGAAAATGGAACTGCTGTTGCAGAACGCGAAGTAGACCATGGCCACCTCTTCCACACATACCTGCGTGCAGTAGGGTTGGATAACAAAGGCTCTTTCAATGTTGGTGGTAAGCCGATTCCAATGGCTGATCCCGCATATGATTGCATAGAGGAATTGATTATATGACGTTCTTTGATGAAACGTCAGAACCTGCCAAGACAGAACCGACTCAGGTTCATATCAGCCAGCAATGGAAGTATGAACCAAGCCCGTTAATTAATTGTGGGTTTGACCCATCGGGCAATTATGTTTTCGCAACCGCCCGTGACTTTGCACTCGTTCGCTTTTCTTTGGCGGATGGAGCTCAAAAAATCTACAAAGGCCACGAGTCATGGTCTCGAGGTATGGCGTTTACACACGACGGGCAACACGTGATCACCGGTGGTTGTGATGACAAGATCATCTGGTGGAACGTTAATGACGAAGCAGATGCACCTGCTCCGGTCCGCACCGTTGAAGCACATAAAGGTTGGGTTCGTGCTTTAGCAATCTCACCGGACGGCACCCTGCTTGCTAGCGGCGGAAATGACAATATGGTCCGCATCTGGAACGTAACTGATGGCGCACTCGTGCGTGAAATGTCGGGTCACGTGAAAGATGTCTACAGTGTCTTCTTCCACCCGAGCGGTGAATTCCTGATGTCTGGTGATCTGGCCGGTCAGGTAAAGCAATGGGAAACCGCTACCGGAAACGAAGTACGCAATTTCGATAGCAAGGATCTGCACACGTATAACGGTGGGCAAAAAGTGGATTACGGCGGAGTTCGTAGTATCACGATGAGTCCGGACAATAATATGATTGCATTTAGTGGTCTTTATAAAGCTACGAATCCACTGGGTGCAGTAAATGAACCGTTGATTACGCTCTTTGACTGGGAAAAGGGTGAAAAAGCCAAATCGCTGGTCATGGATAACGTCAAAGGAATTCTATGGCGAGCGGAGTTTCATCGTGAGGGCTACATTCTCGGCGCTTCCGGCGGATCAGGTGGTGGCGTACTCGGCTTCTGGAAACCAGAAGAAGAAAAGGCATTCCACCAACTCAAAATGCCGGACACCGCAGTAGAAATGGATCTGCACCCAGATGGAGTTCAGATTGCAACGGTCCATTATGATCGTCATTTGCGGATCAGTCGGTTGGAAAAGAAACCTGAAGAGCCAGCAAAAGAAGGATAGGCAATGTATTTACGTCAGAGCATATCCCGATGGACTCTTGGCGCCATGGTTTTGCTTTCTGTCTGCCTGTTTACTAAACCTGCATCTGCTCAGGTTATCATGCTGCCTCAATACCAGGTCTTCAATATTGGGACCACGGTTTGGGTTCCAGACCGTGGAATGATCGAGCTGGGTCGCGTCATGAATGCTGCCGATGGCAGAGTATCACGAGGATTTCCGGGTTTTTCAAATACAGCGATCGGTAGAGAAGCATCTGTTTCTCAGGCCATCATGAAAGTTTGGATTCATGATTTAAAGGCGATGGATGAAGAACTGCTGAGAATCGGTGAGGAACTTTACGGCAGGAAATCTGATCCGGTCGTTGATAAGAAAGCCGAATTCCTAAACCGTAACGCTGGAAGAAGTTCTTCTACCGCAGACCGATTCAAATCTTCGACGTTTCGGTCACCGTTTCCTCAATAGAATGTCTTAAAATAGATCGCACAGAACACGTCGGTTTATTTGTGTACGACGTTGCCGCGGCAATTCTAATACAGGTCGAGCAAGTGGCTTTGCGCTAACGGTGTATGAGATGATTACAAACAGAAGAAGACTGCTCTTATGTGTGCCTGTGTGGCTATTGATCTGTTCGAGCATGCAAGTGCGCGGGCTTCAAGCTGATGATCAATCCGTAGAGTTCAATCGTGACATTCGTCCGATTCTTGCCAATCACTGTTTCGCTTGTCACGGACCGGATAAAGGACAACGGCAGGCTGACCTGAGACTAGACGGCGAAGACTTTGCGAAGAGTCCGCGAGACGATGCCCCACCAGCGATTGTGCCCGGCAAGTTAAACAGCGGATTAATCTTACGTGTTGCAAGTAAGGATCCAGACTTGCGAATGCCACCAGAGGAATTTGGCAAACCGCTGTCCGCCGAGCAGATTGATATGCTCAAGCGGTGGGTAGCCAGTGGCGCAAAGTGGCAGGATCATTGGGCATACATCACACCACTGCGACCCGAATTGCCAAGGATCAAAAATCCAAGTGCAATCGCGAATGGAATTGATCACTTCATTAGTAAGCGTCTGGAGCATGAAGGTATTACTCCAGCGCCACGAGCGGACATTGCAAGCTTAGCCAGACGATTGAGCCTAGATATTACAGGAATCAATCCGCCTTGGGAGTCTGTAAGAGAATTGGTTGAAAACCCAACCTCTGATGCAATTCAGTCGTATATCGGTTCGCTACTCGAATCCGAGCATTATGGAGAACGCATGGCACTCTATTGGCTTGACCTGGTGCGCTACGCGGATTCAGGTGGTTACCACAGCGATGTCGCGCATTTCATTTCTCCGTATCGCGATTATGTCATTAACGCTTTTAATCAGAATCTGCCATTTGATCAATTCACGCGCGAGCAGTTAGCTGGCGACTTGCTTGAGAGTCCAACCCAGTCTCAGATCATTGCGACGGGTTATAACCGATTAAACAAAACTACGGAGGAAGGTGGTGCTCAACCAGGTGAGTACTTGGTCAAGTACGCAGCGGATCGAGTCAGGACAACAGCCGGTGCCTGGTTAGGTGTGACACTTGGTTGCGCGGAATGTCATGATCATAAGTATGACCCGTTTTCTCAGGAGGACTTCTACAGCTTCGTCGCATTCTTTGCTGACATCAAGGAAGTCGGCAAGTATGGAGGAGGCAATCGAGATCCGGAGATCAGAGTTGCGACACCGGATCAGGAAGAACGCACCAGGGTAATCGCTGGCGAGATTGCAAACGTAAAGGAACTCCTCGAAGGTGATCCGGCAAATGATGATTTAAAGAAAAGGCTTTCGGAGTTAACAGAACAATTAAAGCAAATTGAATCGCAATATGTCCGTACGATGGTCACTGTGGCAACCAATCCGCGGGAGATACGCGTTTTACCAAGAGGTGATTGGCTCGATAATACCGGCAAGATTGTCGGTGCCAACTATCCGGGCTTTCTAAGCACGGATATTCCTTATGCAGATCGTCGGTTAACGCGTTTGGATTTAGCTGATTGGATGGTGTCACCGGAGAACCCGCTAACAGCACGCGTGTTTGTAAATCGGCTTTGGAAGATGTTCTTTGGACGCGGCATTTCCAGCCGCCTCGATGATTTTGGTGCTCAGGGTGAATGGCCCACCCATCCGGAACTGCTCGATTGGCTTGCCGTCGAGTTTGTTGAAAGTGGCTGGGATGTAAAACACATGGTTCAGCTGATAGTAAGTTCCAATTCATATCAGCGTTCGGCTCAGGCTACCGCAGAACAAGAGAAACGTGATCCACAGAATGAACTGTATTCTCATCAATCTCACTGGCGACTTGAGGCAGAGTTTATTCGTGATAATGCGTTGGCTGCGGGTGATTTGCTGAACCGCAAGGTCGGCGGGCCGAGTATCAAACCTTATCAACCTAAGGGCTACTGGCAACATCTGAATTTCCCAACGCGATCATGGTCGCATGATACAACAGAGGACCAATTTCGCCGTGGACTTTATATTCACTGGCAAAGGACATTTCTCCATCCGAGTTTGCTGGCCTTTGATGCACCGAGTCGCGAAGAGTGCACTGCATCGCGATCCATTTCAAATACCCCAAAGGCGGCTCTGGTTTTACTTAACGACCCATCATTTGTTGAAGCAGCACGCGAATTTGCATCACGTGCTCTAGCAAGGCCAATAGAAAATGATGTAGCGAGGCTGACCTGGATGTGGAGAACGACACTTCTGCGTAATCCGACTCCAGACGAACTGGCCGTGTTGCACAATTACCTTGACGAATCCAGAACCCACTTCAAAGAACGAGTGCGTGAATCAGTGCAACTGTTAAATGTGGGAATGAAAGTGCCTGAGAAAGGAGTCCCGGCTGTGGAATTCGCGGCATGGACTTCGGTGGGACGAGCGTTACTGAACTTAGATGAATCAATTACACGGCCATAGTGAGAGAGATTAGGATCATGCGGTCAGAGAATAGAAGAATCATGATTAACGACGCAATTCAGCGTGAGGTAAACAGGCGTTCCTTTCTCGGAAGTACCTCGGTGGGTGTTGGCGCTGCGGCATTAAGCGGTCTTATCGGTGCAGAGTTGACGGCTAAGGGACTGCCGGCAGGGTCTGCAGATACGCCTCATCATCCTCCACAAGTTAAGCGAGTTATCTTTCTTTGCATGGCGGGTGGACCATCACATCTTGAATCCTTCGATTACAAGCAGGAGTTAGCTGACCGTCACGGTGAACCGTTCCCCGAGTCGGTGACCAAAGGTAAGCCGATCGCACAATTGCAGGGTCAAAAATTAGTTTGTCAGGCGCCGTTGATTCCGTTCAAGCGATACGGGGAGTCCGGCCAACAAATCAGCGAAGTATTTCCACATATTGGATCTGTGGCAGATGACATTTGCATTTTACGCAGCTTACATACGGACCAGATTAATCACGATCCTGCTCATACCGTGATGAATACCGGAACATCCATTTCCGGAAGGCCGAGTATGGGATCCTGGGTGACCTATGGCTTAGGCAGTGATTCGGATGATCTCCCCGGCTTTATCGTCTTGACCAGTCGTGGCGGTCGCAATCCTCAACCAATCGCTACGCGTCAATGGCATAGTGGATTTCTGCCGGGGCGTTATCAGGGAGTGGAATTTTATTCCACAGGTGATCCGGTTCACTTTGTACGAAACCCCGACGGTGTTGACCGGCAGGCGCAGTCACAACTTGTCGACGTCGTGGGTAAGCTGAATCGAATTAGAAATAAGAGTATTCAAAGCGACGAAATTGAAACACGCATCAAGCAATATGAACTGGCGTTCAAGATGCAGATGAGTGTTCCTGGCTTGATGGATATAAAGGACGAACCCGATCACATACTTGAGTCATACGGCGTTAAGGAAGCAGATGGTTCGTTTGCTTACAATTGCCTGCTTGCCAGACGCATGGCAGAACATGGCGTTCGTTTTATTCATTTGTATCATCGCGGTTGGGATCATCATAACCAGCTGATTCAGTACATGAATACTTGTGCAGGACTCTGCGATCGTCCCACTGCCGCGTTGATCAATGACTTGAAACAACGTGACATGCTTAAGGACACGCTGATCGTTTGGGGTGGTGAATTCGGACGAACGCCGATGGCTCAAACCAATAAAGGCGCGGTTGGCAGAGATCATCACATGCAAGTGTTCAGTATGTTTTTGTGCGGTGGTGGCGTAAAAGGTGGTACTAGCTATGGCACCTCAGATGACCTGGGTTATGGCCCGGCTGACAATCCAGTACACGTAAATGATCTGCATGCCACGATGCTTCATCAGCTTGGTCTGGATCACAAGCGTCTGACTTACCAATATCGTGGGAGGGACTTTCGCCTTACGGATGTTGGCGGAAACGTTCTCTCAGACATCCTCTCATAACACTCGTTTCACCGCGTCTTCAATCAACTGATTGCATGGCATCCATGATCTCACCGACAAGGAAGAAGGATCCGGTAATGCAAATCAGATCTTCACTGTTTGCCAGGTCTGTGAGATAACGCAAAGCAGTAGCAGGCGGATCAATGCAAACAGGCTGGCTTCGTGTTGGCATTGTGGCGAATGCATGATGCTGTTGCTCACTCTCAACATCTTTCAATAGATTGAGGCTATTCACACCTCTTGCATTTGATCTGTAAGTTGTAAAAACCACGGTGTCAAAGATTGGCAAGACGGACTCGACGATTCTGTTGTGTTGTTTGTCCTGACTGATGGAAATCAACAAGTGCTTGCGGGTGCCGGAGTATGCAGACGTGACGTGTTTCAAGAGTGCTTCAATCGAATCCCGATTGTGTGCGACATCCATCAGAATAGTAGGTGCCTTTGAGATCACTTCCATGCGACCACGCACTGTGGCCTGGGAGATGCCATCTTTAATGTGCTGCGCGGTTACCGGCCAACCCAGTTCATGCAGTTTCCAGCAGATCGCTGCTGCGGAAGCAGCATTCTCAAATTGATGTTCACCAGCCAGTCGTAATTGAACATCATCCCATTGAAATTTGTCGACGAGATTAACAGAGATGGATTTCTTATTGGATCCATTTTCGACGATGACATCAAAATCAATACCTCGTTGTACGACTGGCGCCCCTCGGTCATTAGCAATTTGACCAATGGTTGAAGAAGCGACCGGATTACTGGAGCCACAGACTGTCGGTATGCCGCTTTTAATAATGCCAGCCTTTTCTACGGCGATCGCTTCGATGGAGTCACCGAGCAACTGCGTATGATCCAAGCCGATATTGGTGATTGCCGTAATGACGGGGTTACAGATGTTGGTTGAATCCAGACGACCACCGAGGCCCACTTCAAGGATGCTGACATCGACGTTTCTGTCCTGAAAGTGAAGCAGTGCGATGGCCGTAGTAATCTCAAAGAATGTTACACCAGCAAAGTCAGGATCATCGTCCATCTGTGCTACGACGGGTTGGATTCGATTGATGAGATCATAGAGCTCCGTGTCGGTACAACTGTTGCCATTAATAGAAAATCGTTCGTTGACCTTAATCAGGTGTGGCGAAGAAAAAATCCCTACCGTGTGGCCGGCCTGTTCAAGGGCACTGGCGACCATTTGACTGGTCGATCCTTTTCCTTTGGTGCCCGCGATATGGATTATCTTCTGACTATTTTGTGGGTCACCGAGTAACCTTGCGAGTTTACGCATGCGGCCAAGTTTGAACTCGCGATTTGCAGCCGGTGAGGTGCTCTCGTAGTTGATACGGTCGTAAAGGAACGTAAGTGAGTTGCTGATACTGTCGGCCACGATATTTGTACTGTCTTGATTTTGCCCACCTGCAATCTCTGACGGCATGGCATTATCGTCATAACCGTCAATGCATTAACAGCGATTGATAGGAAGAGGCTTATTCGTAAATGGAATTCCCATACTTTTATAGTGCGACTAAGGCATACTTTTAAACCACCTACGATGGAATTGCGCAATATGTAGGCAAATCTCCGTCAGAACAAATGTACATTTACACACGTAAAAGGGGAATTGGCAGGATCTGCCGTCTTCCCTTATTAAACAAAACTCAATTCAGAAATTGTCCTGGAAACAACGATGTCATCCACTCAAACGGCACCAAGCCCAGAACAGAAACCCAAGTCGAAATCCGACGTTGTGATCGAAACACGCAACCTCACGAAGACCTATAAGGATTTCTGGGGACGGTCAAAAGTGCACGCTCTTAAGGCACTGGATCTAGACGTTAAGAAGGGCGAGATATTTGGGCTCCTCGGACCGAACGGATCGGGAAAGTCGACTACGATCAAACTGTTACTTGGCCTCTTGTTCCCGACAGGCGGCGAAGCACTCGTATTCGGTTCCGATGCATCAGATGTATCAAAAAATGAACGTATTGGTTACTTGCCGGAAGAGTCATACCTATACAAGTTCCTGAATGCTGAAGAAACACTCGACTTCTATGGCAGGCTATTCAACATGTCTGCCGCTAAGCGTCGCAAGCGAATCAAAGAGCTTATCAAGATGATCGATCTTGATTGGGCTAAGAAACGGCAACTGAAGGAATACTCAAAGGGTATGACCCGTCGAATCGGATTAGCGCAGGCACTTATCAATGACCCTGAATTAATCCTGTTGGACGAACCCACAACCGGACTCGATCCGATTGGTACCCGAGAGATGAAAGATCTAATCCTTCGTCTCCGCGATCAAGGTAAGACAGTGCTGATGTGTTCACACTTGTTGGCGGATGTTCAGGATGTCTGTGATCGCATCGCAATTTTGTATCAGGGTGAACTGAAGGAACTTGGCCGCGTCGACAATTTACTTTCCGTTCAGGATGTAACTCAAATCCAGGCGAAAGGGCTCAGTGACGAAGCCAAGCAAGAGATCCAGGAAGTGATACAGAGACATAGTGGCGAAATGATTTCGATGGAAAATCCGACGTCAACACTTGAGGAGCTATTCCTAAGTATCGTTCGTGAGAGCGAAGAACGTCCCGGTCACCGCCACATTGAAGAGGAATAATCCTTAATACGCGCCGGAGGAATCCTCCGTGTCAGGTTAAGAGCAAAGCACCATGGTTGTTGATCCTAGTGAATTCATCCCGTTTGGCGACTGGTTCTCAGCGGCCTTCATGCCGTTCCTTTGGACTATCGTAACGCTATTAGCGGGTGGCTTGGTATTTTGGTTTGTGCAGTTGGCTGTGCGACGGCATCCACGAGTTGCAGTCGACATGATCGGCCGCACATTGCACAGCTCTATTTTTAAAGATCTGCCAAGCACTTCATTGCGCCGAATTCTTGCGATGGCCAGACTTGCCATTCATGAGGCTCTGCGAAGTCGAGTACTCGTCATATTTGCCATATTTGTTGTACTGCTTTTGTTTGCAGGTTGGTTTCTTGACGTTGAAAACGACCATCCCGCCAGACTCTATCTGACATTTGTGCTTTCATCAACAAGCTATCTCATCATTGCATTGGCTATGTTCTTGAGTGCTTTTAGTTTGCCAAATGACATCAAGAATCGGACCATTTACACCATTACGACAAAGCCTGTACGATCTCATGAGATTTTTATGGGCCGTGTCATTGGGTTTGCTGCTGTTGGAACGATTCTGTTGTTGATGATGGGTACGATCAGCTACATGTTTGTCTGGCGTGGTTTGGATCACACTCACACCATTGATGTTGCTGACTTGAATTATGATTCAGACCGTAGGGAATGGACTGGACGCACATCGTTCGATCGCCATCACTTCCATGATGTCATTATCAGCAACGAGACCAAGCGTGGGATCGCCATGACATCGAAGGGACACCAGCACGAAATAACGGTGATCGGCGAAGGCACTGATGTTCAATTCGAAGTGGGGCCACCTGTCGGCGACTTGTTGGCGCGTGTTCCTGTCTATGGAGAATTGTCATTCCTTGATCGATACGGTAATCAGACGGAATCAGGCTTGAGCGTTGGAAAGAGCTGGGGATACCGTACTTATATCGAAGGCAACACGCTCAATACAGCGATATGGAAATTCGGAGATAAAGGTAAGAGCCCCATTACCTCAGATACATTCCCCGACGAGAAGATTCCTTTGGAAATGGATCTACGCGTATTCCGTACAAACCGTGGTGATATCGAATCGCAAATCCGTGGTGAAGTGATCTTAATGAGCACGGATCCGATTGCGAAGGTACAGGAATCGCTGCCAATTAACTTTGAGGCAACCGAATTTGCAACACTGCGAATGGATATACCGTTTGGTGATGTGAAGTATCTGGATCCGATCTCAGCTAAACCGGTATCGGTTGATGTCTTTAATGACCTGATTGTTAACGGCGAGCTCAAGGTGGGTATTCGCTGTAAGGAACATGCTCAGTTTTTCGGTATGGCCCGTGCGGATTTATATCTGAGAGGCCCGGACCAGTCATTTATTGTTAACTTTGCAAAGTCATATGTCGGTATCTGGATGCAGATGCTCTTAGTGACATTATTTGGAGTGTTCTTTAGTACATTCTTAAATGGAATTATCTCCCTGAAGGCGACGCTTGCCATCATCGTGCTTGGGACATTTGCGGGGTTCATTACGGCAATTCAAACGGGCGAAGCTAGTACAGGTGGCGGCCCGATCCAGGCGTTGGTGCGTGGTGTCACTCAACAGGGTGCGGAGACTGAGTTAAACGTATCGGATGGAGCACGGGGTGTGATTGAAGCACTCGATGGTGCATATCTTTGGACTATGAATGTGGTATCTCAAATCGCTCCTAGGTATCCTGAATTTAATACAGCGGACAAAGTGGCATACGGATATGACATTTCCATGGATTTGCTGTTAAGGCATTTAACTGTGACGTTTGGATACTTCATGGTGATTTCGATAATTGGAACGCTCATATTGCGTTCGAGGGAAGTAGCAGCGTGAATCTAAACACCGTATTTGCACGGAAAGTAGCATACATTACAGCAATCGTTTTGCTGTTATTTCCGCTCTTCATGCTTGGACAACCGGCAACACAGTCTGCAGAGTCGGGAAAATCCAGTAGTGGTGGAAAGTTAGCACAACTAAGAGCGTCATATGGTTTGAGCCAGTCTTCGCTCGGTGAAGTTGATCCGGTAAGTAGTTCTCTCCAGCTTGCCACGTTCGGTATGCGACCCATTGCGATCATTGTCTTGTGGCATAAGGCAACAAAGTATCAGGAAATGGAAGACTTCGATAATGTGACCGCCACGGTAAATCAAATTGCCAAACTCCAACCACACTTTACATCGATTTGGAAATTTCAGGCTCACAATCTGGCTTACAACATTTCAGTTGAATTCGATGATTACAAACACCGTTACGAGTGGGTGAAACGCGGGATTCGCTTCCTCATGGACGGCACGCGTTACAATCAGTCGGAGCCGAAACTGTTCGAGGAAACAGGTAACTATATTGGTCAGAAAATTGGCCGAAGTGACGAGAAGCACCAATTCCGAAGTCTGTTTAATTTAGATACAGCATTCCATGACGAAGTGCTTCAGGATATTGACGAAACCGCATTAGAAATCAATGGCCCGAATGGGAACCCGGATAATTGGCTGGTCAGTAAGGTTTGGTATAGGCAGGGTGAGCAAGTCTACAACCGCGGTGATGATGATCAATTTGCGGGGATATTGCCGGTTGTATTCTTCGCGAATCGACCACGGTCACAGATCTACTATGCCATTGCACTTGAAGAGGATGGAATACTAAACGAAGTTTCGAGAGCAGCATTTTCCCAAGGTCATGACGAATGGGAAGAACTTGGCGCGAAAGAGCTTCGGATTCCAGCAGAATTTCACGGCCAATTCGGTGATATCAATATTCGCATGAGTGAATATGCAGATTACGCGCGACAGGCAGATGAAGCTCAAGAGAGTCTATATGCGGTTGACCAAAACCTATATGACGACATGGTCAGTGAACGGCGGCTAAAGCTAACCAAAGCGGAGTCGCATGCATTAGAGACGGATCCCGCTGTTCGAAGTGATTACTTAAAGCAACTTGCTTACAAAGCTGAGGGGCAACTGTTTATTGACCCACAGCAATACATCATCGGCTTGCGGGACAAAGTCGAGGAGCAACCAGAGTCCTTTGGTGGGGAAGAGGCCGCGGAAGATACGCTAAAGGAAGCTGCTCGAATAGCTGAGCGAGTATTGATGTGGCGAGCTCGTGAAATGGCATCCGAGAACTACCTTGGTCTGAGTAATTATCAATATTGGCTCACACGCTGTAAGGTCGAGCAAACCAAAGATGCCACGGATGCGCGAATCGCTGTGCAAAATGCAGATCGACTGTTTCCTCAGGATCGACTTGAAGAAGCACGTGTGGAGTATGAAAAAGCATGGAATCTATGGGGTAAGATCTTCAAAGATTACCCACAACTGGAAAGTGATGAGCTGGCAGAGAACCTAATGCCATCTCTGGCAAAGTACGTTTTACTGCTCGAACAATACGATGAAGAAATTGGTGACGACTTTGTTCTCAAGGGAATCATTAACCGTTATCGGTTTGCACCGGAGCTTGAAGCAGGCGGGATTCAATTCCCTACTCCAGAGAATCCTGACGGCGCGGTTGGCGAAATTCCAACACCGCCAACAGAATAAGTACAGCCAATCGGCTACTTACTTGTTCAGCGCTTTCATATGAGTTGCGCTGTCTTTAAGCACCTGTTCGCGTGATAAGAACGGGACGTATTTCGCTCTCATGACCATTTGATACCGTGTGTTAAGTTTGTAGTCCGGTATGAAGTATTGAAAGTCCCATGCCGGATTGCCATTGCCGCCACCGGATGGTGACTGAGATAACCTCATCTCATCGCTTTCACGGAACATACAAATCCAGGCCATGCCATTACTAACCCCGTAGTACATGGGCTTGGCATACTGGTGTTTCGATCGGTTGAAAACCAGCGTCAAAGGGAAGTCTTCGTCGTGTGCAAACTTCCGATTGTCATTCCATCGGACATGAGTAGCATGCACACCGTGACTAGGTGTGACACCGCGGATCCACTGAGCCATCCCGCGAGGCTTGTCCGGGTTTGCTTCTGCATTTGGAAATCCCAAAAAATGGATATCCTTGCTTTCCGGTTTATGGATATAGCTTGCCCAGAACAAGCCAACGTAGTTATTGGTAAATGAACGTTGTCTCGGTATGCACTCGAGAGTCATTTCGATCGTGTTGTCACCGATCAATTGATACCGGAGTACACTCTCGAGCTTGTATTTCGGTGTGGGTGCCTGATATAGCTCCACGGTATGTTCATCAATGACTCGCAATTGCATGAGAGCGTTGCGTGGCTCAAACAGTATTGGTCGCGGCTGAACCGTGCCATCATGAATGTGTTCGTAATTTAATCCGGCTATACCTGGCACGAACAAGTTTTCTTTGTGGTCGGTATGCGTAAGACTCGCCACACCGCTATACCCGGCCCGGTGGTCTTGTAGGACATTGTCATCGACTGCGGCATTATTCACGATGACAGCTTCGATATCATCTCTTCGTACGACTACATAGTCTTTCTCTGGCACGGTGAATTCCAAGTGTGCATTACTCAGCGAAGTTAATGCTGGTAGCTCGTCGGCATATGCCATCGCACTCAACGCGATCATGGAAAACATCGCACAGATCAAGAAACAAAATCGCATATTTATTCTCTTAAGAGCCATCGAATGTGGTGGTAAATGGAACCGCTTGATTACACCATTTGAAAGTGGATTCAATGGCGGTTCAAACACTAATCAGGTGGAATGGGGAATTACTTTTTCAAGTAGCCCGCTGTAGATTCGAAATATCGTTTTCGGCGAGAGGAGCTCATCTCTTGATTAACGTCCTGTTGGGCCGTCAAGTCATCGAGATGTGCCTGACACAAGCGGCAACCTACTTCATTAATATGAAAGTGTATGTAGTCGTTGTGATCGTCACTTAGAATCCCAAGTAAGCTATCAGCGATCGTTTCCCGGCTCGGGCATGTGATGCTTGCACGTCTCCATACCGAACCAACGCTATGCACTCCCGATTCACGTTGCGAGAGAATCGTAGAAAGCGATTGGAGCAACTGCGTATCTTCACGCAGGGCATCTTCAATGTTTGACATCATCCCAGCATCAAGGTCTTCATCCAGATACGCTTCAAGTTGTGCTAGGGAATATATCATGGTCTAAGCATCGCTTTTTTGATCAGATTGATCAGATTGATCCGTAAGTTCCGGGAAGATATCCGCTGAGACACTTTGCGCTTTTACCCGGTCACGCACGCGGTTCACAAACTCAAATTTGTAGTTGGCAACTTGTGTTTGAGGGATATTGAGCTGATCAGCAACTGCACGATTTGCCATTCCACAAACCATAATCAGCTCAATGCACTTGAGCTTTTCCCATTTACCAGTGGATTGCCAGTGTAGCGTCTGTTCTCGAATTGCTTCTTCAAGAGCAGCCACTTCGCTGTTCTTTCTTTCCTGGCTGCGGAACAAAGTGCTCGCTGCCCTGCCAGGGCCGGTGAACGATCGATGGCCCTGGGAGTCTTCGGTTGTGCTCATTGGGATGGCAGGTCGTCGACCGTTGCGGC
Source organism: Pirellulaceae bacterium (assembly GCA_045566075.1). Lineage (GTDB taxonomy): Bacteria > Planctomycetota > Planctomycetia > Pirellulales > Pirellulaceae > UBA11883. The sequence continues at coordinate 68,886 of JBJLEE010000023.1, forward strand.
GCAGGTGATCAGTGAGTTTGTTCGAGCAGATAGAGAATAAGAACGACTCAAGAGGCCGGTTTTCATCAAAGTTAGGCAAGCTGTTGACGAATCCCATAAACGCTTCCTGCACGATATCTTCGCAGGCAGCCCGGTCTGCAATTCGGCGGTGAACATAGGCAAATAGTCGACCTTCGAACTGCCGTATCAGTTCTTGCCATGCTTCTTCCTGACCATCTCTGATACGTTGGACCAGAAGTTTTTCAGCCTGATTTGCCATTTGTCGTTAAGTGATACGAGTCTTGATCGCGAGTTGCTTGAATCGGTTTACTTCCGACTCAGTAAATTGAGGAGTGCACAATTGTACGGTGAGAGCCATTGTACCACCCAGATAGGCGCCCCACGGTTGTGGTGTGATGGGAAGTAGCCATGCGATGACAGCGCACATTACGACCACAGAGAATTCCAGCCGTTCTTCTCTAAATGGACTGGCAAATTCCAGCCAGTTGAGAATGCCGAATAACCCACCGGTGAGAATCAAAAATGGAGCGATGGGCAACTCATTAGAAACCGATGGATTCCAGGAATCCGGCAACCAGGGGATGAGAAACTCGCTATGCAACTGAATGAGATTTACATCTAAATGAGCCGCGGCACCATAGGTAACTGCACCAACACCGATTCCAATCGCTATGGAAAGCAATCGCTGTACAGGCAGATCAACTTCCATGCGGCCAAGATACTTGCTAAGCGCAATGAGTGACCAACTGCCGGTAATGTTAACGAGCATGAGCCAGCTAAAGACAGCGAGCGCCCCACCCGCTTGTTCCAATGAAGACCAATGCAGCCCCATAACGAGCAGGCAGAGGATTGAGGAAATCACTGATGCTGTTATGCAATTGGAGAAAATCTCCGCAACAACCTCAGACTGCTCACGCTTGATTAGTGCACGTTTGGCGACAGTCTCCCATCGTTCAGGTGGCTTACCGGCTGAGGGTGTAAACGTCTGAACGGTTTTCTTTGTCATCGCGCTATCAGCAATTGGCTCACTTGGCGTAGTGACGGATTCGACTGCGGAGAGCCCCGCGGGTTTTTCGAGCAAGTCGATTTCAGCAAAGTTAGCAGGTGGAACGTAGTTCAACATCTCCGTAACATCAGTAAATCGCTTAGCAGGATCTTTCTCGAGAGCTTTACTGATGGCGGTACGGTAGGAGACTGGAATACTTGAAAGGTCCGGCATGTCTGTCAGGTGTTTCATAATCACCTCCTGACTACTCTCGCCTTCAAATGGATGTCGCCCTGTCAGGAGTTCGAACAGAATTATACCGAGGGCATAGATGTCGATTTCCCGGCCATACTTCCCTTTGCCGATTTCCGGAGCCATATAGTGAAATGTACCGATACTCTGCGTGTTATTACTTCGCTGGCTGTTGGATATAACTTTGGAAAGGCCGTAGTCGCCGATCTTTACGAACCCGTTGCTGATGAAGATATTCCCAGGTTTGAGATCGCGGTGGACGACACCGTGGTCATGCAAGTACTGAACTCCAGCCGCAATGTGGTAGAACCATGCACTCGCGTCATTTTGAGACAGGCCGTCGAGGTGCTCGTTCAAATGTTCACGAAGCGACGCACCTTCCATGAACTCCATCACGATCCAAACGGATTCATCTTCGTCTGCTTTGACGTCATAGATCTCTAACAGATTAGGATGTCGCAGGTTAAGGCATTCGCGGGCTCCCCTGCTCTCTGTATCTCCATGCTCGTTAACGCGTTTGAGCGCCACTTCTTTTCCAGCATCACTCAAACCGAAGTACACTTCACCAAACCCACCGCGCCCAACACCGCGCTTAATGGTGTAACCATTAAATGGCGTGTCTCCGTTGCTGAACGCGTACTTCATTTTTCCGGGCTTTTGTGAGTTATGAATGTGTGTTGAATTTAATACTATCATGTCGACAACGTCGTACTCAGTCGAGAGATTCAACAGTAATTGTCAAATCACCCGATTCCAGGCAACTGCCATTAACAAGTTCGCTGTCATTTGTAGTACTCCGTTCACCTACTCTTATAGGTGCGGTGGGCTTAAAAAACAGTCGTTTATTCTGCAAGGATTCGTATATTACAGTGTCTTCATGTCCATTTCCAAGGACGATATGATTGCGCTGTTTACTGCCAAGGATAATCGACCTTGTCATCAGCAGGATGTTCTTGGCGCCATGTGTATTGTGGTGACTTATGATTTTTAAACCGATCGTCTGGCTCAGTGGATGTCGTGCCCGGACTTCCAGTTGAACGCTACCCATTGTGATTTCATCACCGGTTACGATTGCAAGCGGCCCCATGACTTCAAGAGAATTAACCAATACCTTGGAATGCGGTATCAGGACGCAGTAGTCACTTCCACTTTGAATGGTTATATGCTCGGTGGCTAAGTCACCATTGATGGGCACATCCGATGTTGCATGTGTGCCGGACCGGCCGATCGTGAACGAGTTACTTCGGGTGATAAGGAATCCACCAATATCGTCGATCCAGAGTAGAAAGCGATTGCCAATGCTATCGGTAAGTGTTTCAGAGGTCATTTCCAAATACTCTTTAGAAGGTGATTTGTGTGCGTGACTTGTGATGCGAGCGCAAAGGAGAAACCGGGCCCGAAGGCCCGGTTTCGTCGTCAGTTAGCAAGCTAACCGATTCAGGGGATTCCTAACGATTTGAGGCTGCCAGGCTGTCGGTAGTTTTTTGGTTGAAATAGGCAGCGACGTCTGCGACAACATCGTTCTCGTCACCATCGGCTTCAACCGGAATGCGATCCATAGGCAGAATCTCTGCATCAAGAATCTTCTCTTCAGCACTCAATCGCGACTTGATCTCGTTAATCAACTCACTAGTTCGGGCAATTTGGCTATCGCTGATGACCAGCTCACTGCTGGATCGAGCAACTTCAACCATCTTATTGCGTGCTTCAAGGTTGTCGATTTGAGCGACAAGTTGACGCTTGATCGACTGCATTTCAGAAAGCTTCTCTTCGGCAACGTCCAGGTTATGGTGTCGAGATGCGTACACCTGCTTAAGACTCTTCAGAGTCTCATCGTTGACCTTGTATTCAGAGAAACGATTTGAAAGGTCACGCTTGACTTCCGTAACGGTATATTCATTACCGGTGTAAATGAATGTCTCGCTCCCGGACTCCAAATCAGACTGTAATCGCGTGATTGCTCGGTGATCGCCTACCAGGCTCTCTTCAAGCGAATCGATACGTTCACTGAGTTGCTCTAATTCAACCTCTTCTTTTGCAATCAATTGCATGTTGGATTGAATCTCCGGCGTGATCTTGTCGACTTCATTGCGAGCTCTCTCTAGCTCAAAATCAACAGGGACACTGCCCTTTACACTGTCATGGACCTTGGAAATGGACGTTGAGACATAACTCATCGCATCACTTCCAAACAATAAGAAAAGTAATAGAGCGCCAACAGCAACTCCACCACCAACAAGTTTAAATTTCTTAGTCATGATGTTAGCCCTCCCAAAATAAGGCGTAAAGTTTTACATTGCGGCCTGACTAGGACCTGTGTTCTAAAAGGAATCGGGTGCAGTAAACTCTGCAAAAGTCCCGGTTAAACAGCTATTCGTTGTGCCTAACGATTTATTAGCAAAGTCTAGAGCTTTTTTTCCGGAAAGATTCCGACAGATTAGTAGAAAGACTGCTATTTGCAGTGTTTTCAGCGTAAATCTCTAGAAGAGAGGTTGCTGTGAAAACCGGATTCTTTGATTGGATGGCACATTTCGGCCAACGTGGATGGCAGATCCAGAGAGTCTAACGAGTGGAATTGGCCCTTCACATCGGCACCAGTGTTCTGCGAATCACTCATTTCCCGACCAAAAACTATGAATCGAATTCCCTTGTCTGAAAACAGAGAAATCCCATCATCAATGGTTAACGTGTCGCTGTAGTAACGATCTTCACCGATTCTCGCTATCGTATCGGCACCAACTACAAAGGTGATATTTTCCTTGTAGGTTTTTTCCACGAATGTAGCTGCAGCTGTAAGAAGGACTGGAAACTCAAAGAGCAGTGGTAGTACTCGGCAGATGCAGTCGGTTTGTGAAAGCGTTGGCTTGTCGACATTTTCTATAGACAATTCCAATACAACTTCCTGGCCTCTTAGTGTGCTGGCAATTTCAGCCATTTCACGATGTCCATCATGAATTGGATTAAATGCGCCAGGAAACAGAAGGTCAGAAGGCTGTTCCATCCCATCAGGTGTACTGGTTATATACACAGGTGCTGCATCTGCCAGTTGTACAATTCTGTGAGCGTGTTTTATCAGCAGAACTTGTCGCAGGCACCATAGCACCAGGCTTGCGGCCTCGCGCTGGCGATCACGACGGGATTTGCAGTTTAATCGAATCTCCTGAGTCCATACGCGAAAGCTGTCCGTATTCGATTCATCACGAAACCCAATTGCCGTAAATACATGACCATCAATCTCAGCGGGCGCATCCGGACCGAGGTGGCCGGTGATGGCAATCCCGATATCTGCTTCCGACGTCGAAGTTAATAATCCAGCAACCATCTCATCAGCAGTAAATTCGCTTACCGCGGTGAAACGATTCAGCGTGTCGCGCGTGACGGCGAGCCACTCATGCTTTGTGTTGTCACGATAGGTAACTTTGCTACCACAAAAATACTGAGAGATCCCGGCAATTTCGCCAATGCTGGCTGCGGCCAGCCCGCTGCTACAGCTTTCAGCAAATGCGAATCGTGATTGCTCACTCTCAGCGAGCGCACGAATTTCCTCACAAAGAGAGCTGATGAAATCCGGCCATGCCGCTGTTTCACACAGATGAGCTGGAATGATTGATTCGATTGTCATAGACGTGGATTGTCGTGTATCAGATTTTCTACATTAAACCTAGAATGACACGCTGACACCATTGATTATTGAAGGTAACTGGCGGGCATTCATTATAGTTGCCCAGAAATCTGTGACGGACCTAGAATCGATAACCGATGATCTTCCAAAGTCACCCGTGACTGGCTTTCATGCATGGCAGGGATTCATCTTTGCGTGTCTGGCCGGACTAGGGTACTCAGCGGCCAACGTATTCCTCCGCATGGTCTCGGATCAGGATCCTGCATGGGTGTCGTGCGTGAAGGCCATTCCCACGCTGGTGTTTGTGATTCCCTGGCTGTTATTGCGTTATCGAAAGGGTCACCGCACGGCGCCGACGCGGCGACTAGTCTTATTGATGATCGGAGTCTCTATTGTTGGCCATTTGGCTGGCAATGTCGTCTTTCAATGGTCGCTTGGAATTATTGGTCTCGCATTAGCAGTACCGGTAACGACAGGGTCCATGATTCTCGCATCAGCTGTTTTAGGATGGTTGCTATTAAAAGAACAAGTTTCGAAACGAACGATCATTGCTATTCTCATCCTGTTGGCGGCCATTGTTCTACTATCTTTTGGCAGCGATGAAGCAACGGAGTCTGTCTTAACGGATCCAGATGCAGCCCCCCGATCACTGAAACTTGACACGCTCAGTGTATTGCTCGTTTGTGGATCAGGTATTGGTTATGCGCTGTTTGGAATTGTCATCAGGCATTGTGTTCAAAACGGCATGAGCAACCCGATGGTCTTGTTCATTTCGTCCACGGTTGGATTCATCGTGCTCTTGATTGCGACGTTTATCAGCGCCGATTGGAGTGTTATTTCTAATACCAGTCCGGTTGATCTAACGTATATGTTGGTTGCTGGAGTGTGTAATTTCCAGGCGTTTGCATGCCTTGTTGTTGCGCTCAGGTTGCTGACCGTCACAAGCGTAAACCTGCTCAATTCCAGTCAAATCGCAATAGCGGCAATCGCTGGAGTCATGTTCTTTGATGAACCCGTGACGACGCCTCTCATTCTTGGTGTAATGTTGACCATCGCTGGGGTTATGGCTATTGGGTCAGCACGCGAGTGATTGAGCGGACTACGTTTGCATGGTTAGACGACCAGTAAAGACTTCAACCAATTGAATTGATGAATCGCACAATTGGTTACACGCATCTATAATAGAGTTAGTACCGAAACGAGAGTCGATTACATACGTACTCCAATTCATCGCACAATGCCGCTTAATCACATCAAAATCCTGATATTAACATTGAGCCTAACAGGGCTGATGTGTGATTCTGCGACGGCATTTCAAGATGTAGAGATCGACCGCGTGCAATCACTTATTGAACAGTTAGGGTCAGAGGAGTTTGAATCCAGGGAACTGGCAGAATCGGCTCTGATGGAGATAGGGCTTCAAGCAAGTGAGGCACTACAGCGTGCCTTGAAAAGCCCGGATTTGGAAATTCGCACCAGGGCACGCCGAATTCTCGTTAAGTCACTTCAAGATGATTTTGAACGAAAGATTCAGGCCTTTGTACATGATGTTGAAGGTAAGCTTGAACATGACTTGCCAGGTTGGAAGCGGTATCGGGAAGTGGTGGGCAGTGATAAAAATCATCGGTTGTTGTTCGCTTCGATGGTCCGGAGTGAAGCATCGCTATTACACGCCTTGGATACGAAAAAACACTTCAACGCGATGTTCGAACGCCGAGTGAAAGCACTGCAACCGGCATATACGGGAGTCGGAAATACACAGAGTATACAGGCGGCTAATATCGCAGCGCTCTTGTTTGCAGGTTTGTCGATTGATACGGCTGGAAAGAACACAACGCACCACCATATTTACAACCTGTTGAATTACAACAAGACGATGGAAGTCGTAAGAGGCAGCAATAGAAGACCAATTTTGATCAAGCTGCTGGACCTCTGGGTGCGTGAAAACAGCGATGGGGCGAACAAATTTTATCCATTGATGCTCACGATGACCTATGACCTTAAAGAAGCTGGCCTTGAGATTGGCAAGGCGACGCTTGAGGATACATCGACATCGTCGTCATATCGCCAGTATGCTGCTGTGGCCATTGCAAAATTTGGTAGTAAGGCCGATATCGAATTGCTATTTCCACTGCTTACTGAGAAAACAGTAGTACATACCTGGAGTACTAATCAGGTTGAAGGTGGAATTATCAGAACTCAGGCACGTGATGTTGCATTAGCTTTATTGTTGTACATGACCCGCCAGTCTCCTGAAGATTACGGATATAAGTATATCCAGCCGAATCCGACAATGATTTTTAACGGCTATTCATGTGGATTCGCGAGCGATGAGTTGCGGGATCAGGCTCAGGAAAAATGGGCCAAGTGGTGGGCAGACAACAAACAGAAGGTGCTGACCGAAGAAGAGTGATCTTCTAATACCTAAATCTATGTCTATTGCTTTTTCTAAACCGGTAATGCGTGTTGACCGACTCTGAACCACAATCATCTGACTTCTCAATATCAGATGCCCGGCTTCCGTTCTATGGAGGTATTGATGTTGGTGGTACCGGAATCAAGATTGGGATTGTTGATGACCATGGTCATGTATTGGCTTACCAACGCATTTTAACTCAGCAGGAAAGAGGGCCTGAAGACGGAGTTAAGCGGATTAGTCAGTGTCTGACAGAACTTGCGGAAAGTGCCAATATCAATTGGGACCAGATACAGGCTCTCGGCCTGGGTACTCCCGGGACGATGGACATCCCAACAGGCAAGTTACTTGAGTTACCCAATATGAGCGGTTGGAATTATTTTCCAATACGTGATGCCGTATCCGAAGCATGCCAAAAGCCGGTCGCGTTTGTGAATGACGCTAACGCTGCAGCATATGCTGAGTATTGGGTTGGTACCGGTTCTGAGAATGACTGTTTGATCATGCTGACACTTGGCACAGGCTTAGGTGGCGGGATCATTATTCGGGATATTTCACTTGATGGTGAGCATAGCCATGGCAGCGAATGTGGGCATGTCATCGTTGATACATCAGCCGAAGCAAGAATGTGCCCATGCGGTATGCGCGGGCACATGGAGGCATATGCCAGTGCGACTTCGGTAGCTAAACGAACCATCGAAGGATTAACTCAACATCCTGAATCGTCACTAAATGCAGTTGTGAATGCTGGACGAAAGATCAGTAGCCTCGAAGTATTTGAGCATGCTGAGAACCGGGATGCATACGCCCAGTATATCGTGAAAGAGACTGCTGAATATCTTGCGATTGGGATTACGTCCCTTGTGCATACCATAGACCCTGATATCGTGGTCTTAGGTGGTGCCATGGATTTTGGTGGCAGCAGCACGGACACAGGTAAAATGTTTCTGAGCCACATTCGCTCCCGATTTGCGGAACTGACCTTTCCGGTTTTAGCAGAAAACACCATCATTGATTTTGCAACGCTTGGTAGCGATTCAGGCTTTATTGGAGCCGCAGGTGTTGCTAGGGCACAATTTGGTCAAATCGGACCATTGATGAACAGAGCAGAACAGCAGTAAGAGCCTCTCTACTACGATATGAACCTTAAGAACATCCGTAATTTCTGCATCATCGCCCATATTGATCACGGCAAGAGTACGCTGGCTGACCGCCTCTTGGAATACACCGGTACAGTTACCAAACGGGAGATGAAGGAACAGCTGCTTGATGATATGGATCTCGAAAGAGAACGCGGTATCACGATCAAGGCTCGCACGGTGAGCATGCAGTACAAGCATGGAGATGAGTCGTATGAGCTTAACTTGATTGATACACCTGGCCACGTCGATTTTCAGTATGAAGTCTCCAGGTCACTTGCTTGTTGTGAAGGAGCACTATTGCTGGTGGATGCGTTTCAGGGCATTGAAGCACAGACCGTGGCGAATGCCTACAACGCCATGGATCAGGAATTGCACATCATTCCTGTCATCAACAAAATCGATCTTACCCATGCCCGTGTCGATGAAATCGTTGAAGAGATCGAACAAACACTGATGATGAGTGAAGATGAGATTCAAAAGGTCAGCGCCAAGGCTGGCCTGGGAATCGGTGAATTGCTCGACGCTGTGATTCGAGAAATCCCGTCACCTGAAGGTGATGTAAATAACCGCCTACAGGCCATGGTGTTTGATTCGCATTATGACGAGTACCGCGGCGTGATTACGTATGTTCGCGTGATGAACGGTACGATCAAGAAAGGCAAAAAGATCCGATTCTTGGGAACGGAGTCAAATCACGAGGTACTCGAGCTTGGCCAATTCGCCCCTCAGCAGAGGCCTTGCGATGAATTACACGCCGGTCAGGTGGGTTACCTGATCTGCAATATCAAATCACTTGAATTAGTAAATATTGGTGATACCGTTAGCGGGGCCCATGAAAGTGCGGAGCCGCTGTCGGGTTATCAACCACCAAAACGCATGGTGTATTGCGGCTTGTATCCATCTGACGGACAAGACTTCAAAGAACTGCGTGATGCACTTGAGCGACTGGCCATTAATGACCCAAGCTTTGAATTTGAACCAGAAACTTCAGATGCTTTAGGATTTGGTTTTCGATGCGGATTCCTCGGTTTGTTGCACATGGAAATCGTCCAGCAGCGACTCGAACAGGAATCGGATATTGATCTGGTCCAGACCGCCCCCAATGTGACGTATGAGTTGACTCTACGAGATGGTGTGACCAAGGAAATCCACAGGCCACAAGAAGTGCCGGATTCCGGAGATATAGAGGAATTCCGCCAGCCAATTGTGAAGGTGAACTTTGTTGTGCCGGCAGATTATATCGGTGCAGTGATGAAGCTCTGCCAGGATCGTCGTGGAGTTCAAAAGGCAACGGAGTACCTGTCACCAACCCGAACGATGATTACTTACGAGTTACCATTGGCAGAAGTGATTTATGATTTGCACGACAAGCTAAAAAGTGCAACGCGTGGTTATGGAACCATGGACTATGAAGTGATTGGCTATTTTCCAGCCGATCTGGTCCGCATGGACATTCTCGTAAACGGGAAAAGAGTGGACGCATTGAGTGTTATTTGTGACCGGCACGATGCCGACCGGCGCGGACGTGCTGTTTGCAAAAAACTCAAAGAAGAAATCGATCGTCACATGTTCGAAGTTGCCGTTCAGGCAGCAATTGGTTCACGTGTTATCGCGAGGGAAACCGTCCGTGCGTTAAGGAAAAACGTTACTGCGAAATGTTACGGTGGTGATATATCCAGAAAACGGAAACTGTGGGCTAAACAGCGTGAAGGTAAGAAACGCATGAAGTCTATTGGCAGTGTGGATATTCCTCAGAAGGCATTTATGGCAGTGCTGGATACCGGAGTAGAAAACCGCTGACATTCACGCTTGGGCGGCAGTGTCCTGAATTGGTAAGCTGAACCAAATGGAAAGATCAGACACACGCAGACGGCAACCGTTTCTTCGGATGTCAATTCTCGTTCTGCTATTTGGTCTATTGACGGTGCTCTTGACTTGGAAACCGCCAACGGTTGCTCGCACTGAAACGCGAGTTCTCAGCGGATCAATGGCACCGTTTCTCCGTGGTCCCCACCTGCAGTTCATCTGCGAATCATGTTCATTTTCGTATGATACGGATCCGGTGCTCGTCAGTTCGCAAACCTATAGTCGGTGTCCTAATTGTGGCAATATCAACGAAACAGATGGGATTGCGCACGAGGGTGATTTAGTCAGACTATTTGAAAGCGACAATGTCGAACCAAATCGCTGGGATGTTATTGCGTTTCGCCGTAATTCGGACAGGGTGCAGGAAGGTGAAAGCGACGTGGCAGTCAAACGAGTCATCGGATTACCCGGTGAATCGGTCGCATTTGAAGATGGGGAGTTGTATCTAAATGACAAGCTTCATCAAAAAGATCTTTTTGAATTCTTCACCCTATCGACACTCGTTCATGACAGTTATTTCAAGTCGTCGACGTTTGATCCCGCCGATGCACAAGACTATGTAGAAGCTCCAGCCGGTCAATTTAATAAACAGGGATCAGACTGGGCTTATGAGGATGACCAATGGACATGCACTTCTACTTCGGATGACTTTGATACTTGGCTGCAATACCACCAGCAGTACGTCGTTAACGGATTAGTGTTTCCCGCAGAGATTAGTGTTGGATCATATGTGCTGGATTTCAATTCGTATAATCAGCACGCAGATCGCTTTCCGATGTATCACGTCTATGATCTTCTCGCACATGTCATAATTGAGACAGATGGACTGCAACGCCTGGGCCTCCGCGTGTCAGACGTCGTGCTAGATTTACAGATAAGCGACGGGCAAGGTGTTATTAAACAGTATGGTGGAGAGCAGATATCAACAGTGTCAGTCGGTTCGATCGATTCCGAAACGGTCCATTTAAGACTTGGCCGAATTGATGAAAAGGCATGGTTGCAAATAGACGATCGCGATCCAGTGAGCTTTGATTTGCCATTAATCAAGGCACTTGGAGAAAGGAACCAGCACTGGGTAAATCTTGTTCCGCTAAGTGTAGCCGCTGTCGGCGGAAAAGTGTCGCTACAGAGATTTCTGTTGTATCGGGACGTCTATTGGATCGATGCGGAGAATGGCAATCAACGCTGTGTATACCAAAATGCACTTTCAGATGGCGAGTGGTTTGTAGTGGGGGACAATCTTGTTCAGTCCATCGATAGCAGGCACTGGCGGGCACCGGTCATTCGCAATCAACTACTTTCACTCGTCCAACGAGCGGATCTGCAGTAGTAGGAATTACCCATCATCGGATGTCGGCGGTATATACCTGCCTTTGGTAATCGTGTAACATCCGGAAGTGAACGTAATGTGCATTTTTTGCGTATTAAATGGCACTTGCCGTACGGTTTCACCGATCAGCGAGAGTACGGTTTTCAGCTAAACAAGCTCCCTTTTTTCAGTAATGACAAGACGTGAGACTATTTGTAAAAAGAGCTCCCGATTCGCAAGTTAGCTCAACACGTGACTCAGTAGAATCAGTGGTTGTCGCTATTATTCTTGCGCTCCTGTTCCGTGGGTTCATAGTGGAAGCGTTCGTGATTCCGACTGGTTCCATGGCCGAAGGCCTGCACGGTAGACACATGGATCTTGAGTGTCCGGAATGCGGGTTTCAATATCAAACGACGGCCAGCGATGAAAATGCAGACGAGATAGATCTCAAACTTGTCGCAACCGGGAAGTGTCCGATTTGTCGTCATGTCCATAGATACGATCGAGACAAGCCGAACGAGCGTAGCTTTTCCGGGGATCGGATTCTCGTCAATAAGTTGTCTTACGTGTTTGGTGACCCGGAACGATGGGATGTCATCGTATTTAAGTTTCCTGGTAATGCAACTCAGAATTACATCAAGCGACTCATCGGTCTTCCCGGTGAGCAAGTTCGTATATTTAATGGCGACATCTACACCAGACCGTTAGGTGATCTCGAATCGCCGTTTATCATCGCGAGAAAGCCATCCCGCAAACAACTCACGATGATGCACAAAGTACATGATTCAGAATACCGTTCTCGCACTTTGAACCTGATTCGATATCCGTACCGATGGCGCAAAGTTGGTTTTGAAAAAGTCGACAAGTATGAAGGACCATGGGCAGATCACGACGGCAATTTCCCATTTGTAACTGACGGTTCGTATGAAGGCGATCAATTCATCAATTACTATCACATTCCGTGCCGGCCTGACTGGTGGGATGAAATTAATCGTCGGCTTGGTGGATATTGGGAAGCGGTAAAGGGTGGTGATATGACCACAGCCAATAATATCCTGATGCGCAGTGAATTGGTCGGAAAAATACCACATCCACAACACTCCTCGCTCGTTAAGGATTTTGTGGCATATAACAACTACTCATTTTTTCATTACGGACGGAAACCGGACGCTGTCGTTACGTCCGATGCCAGAGAACACCCACAACGCGACAAGGCTGACGGGATCCACTGGGTTGGGGATTTATGTCTCGAAGCAGATATCGAAATCAATTCAGATTCAGGAGAATTGGTTTTTCAGATTGTTGAAGGCATGATCGCCCATCAGTGTCGAATTGACGTATCAACAGGAACTGCAACACTGGTCATTGATGACGGTCGGCAGGAATTCACGGATGCTCAAGGAAATACAAACGTGACGGTTCAGGGTGCTACGAGTCTAAGTGGGACCGGATCATACAGCGTGCGATTCTCAAACTTCGATGATGAGTTACGCCTTTGGATCGACGATTCACTGGTGGAATTCGACACGCCTGCAACATTTATTCCGCGGGAAGCGCCAGTACCCAATTGGACGAAAGATAACGCTGGTGACCGGTTACCACTTGGTATTGCTTCTAACGGATTGGCTATGAAGATCAACAATGCCAGAGTTTATAGAGATGTTTATTACATCGCCCAATCGGGTCACAGGCTAGGTAGCGACTACCAACCGTTTCTGCGCAATCACGGGGATTTCAATTATCTCAATCCTGGTGAGTCGCGTGATCAGTTGGCCGAAGAGGCCTACCGTGCACGTAAGCGACTGTTTGATGGGCGTGCAGAGTTGATACTTGATGTACATGAAGACCATTTCCTGCCACTCGGTGACAACAGTCAGCAAAGTTCTGACGGAAGAGGATGGTCTGCCGATCGAGCACTTCATCGTAGGTTACTAATTGGCGAAGCTCTTATGGTCTATTGGCCTCATGGTTGGCGGAAAAAGTGGCTATTCAATGCTCCAATTATTCCGAACTTTAAGGAATTCCGTGTAATCCGTTAGAATGAAGCAAGCCTGATTGCATGAGGCAATCAACAAACACCATCCATTTGGTTTCAAGGAGGAACCAAAGTCCATGCCACTTCTTGAAGTAGACGGACTCGTAAAGTCATTTGGGCGCCGCCGCGTCGTAGATGGTGTGAGCTTTCATATTAATGAAGGCGAAATAGTCGGATTGCTCGGTCCTAACGGTGCAGGAAAAACCACGAGTTTCCGCATGACGTGCGGATTACTTGAACCGGATGAAGGTACCGTTACTCTACAGTCAGAAGATGTAACCGATTGGCCGATGCACCGGCGAGCCAAGATTGGTGGTATGGGTTACCTAGCTCAGAAGCCGAGTATTTTTCAAAAGCTTTCGGTGGAAAAGAACTTGCTGTTGATGCTCGAATTAGTTGGCATCAAAGGTAAAGCAGCGAAGACGCGTTGTACCGAGTTACTGGAACAATTCAATATCCCTCATATTCGCAAGACGAAATCTGCGAAGGTATCCGGAGGTGAGAGACGACGACTTGAAATCGCTCGTTGCCTCATTTCCCACCCGCGTGTCATTATGCTGGATGAACCGTTTGCGGGTGTTGACCCGATTCGCGTTCAGGAAATCCGAAGCATCTTGTTGGCGCTGAGAGATGATGAAGGAATCTCGATCCTGATTACTGATCATAATGCCGAAGCAATACTGCAAACGGTGGATCGCTGCTATGTGATCAATGAAGGACAAGTGCTGTACCACGGCACACCGGATGAAGTGAAACAACATCCGGAAGTACGGCAAAAATACCTCGGTGATATGGACGATGTCGTATCCACACGACCTGTTTCCAAATCAGCTTAGGTAATCAACCGTGGATTGCTGCTGCGGCGGGTATTGCAACTCTCACCCTCTCCAAGAGGTGTGATTCTTGGGTTACGATGAAGTTCTGCGTCTGATGGCGTCAGTTATTTCTCTATACGAGATGCGAATCGAGCATCTCAACCAACTAGTGATGTTTGCAGCCTAGAAACACAACACCGGAATCAAGAATCATGAGCGACCCATATTTCCAGCAAATGTTTGCCGATCGTATTGGCGGTATTAACTATGGGAAAGGTACGGATATCTACAAGTTTGAGAAGATCAAACGAGCCAAGCGTAAAGCGATTGCAGAGAATCCAGATCGAGATTTGTTGGACTTTGGCATCGGTGAAAATGACGCACCGGCTGCTGAGAGCGTCCGAAATGTTATGGCTGAAGAAATCCATAAGCCAGAGAATCGCGGATACGCAGATAACGGCATTGATGAATTCAAACAAGCTGTCAGCAGGTTTATGCAGAGAAACTTCAATGTAGCGTTAGATCCTGAAACGGAGATCAATCACTGTATTGGAAGTAAAACTGCTTTGTCGATGTTACCGGCGTGTTTTATTAATCCTGGCGATATCACATTAATGACCGTTCCCGGTTACCCAGTTGCCGGTACGCATACCGGCTATTACGGAGGAACGGTTTATAAGCTGCCTTTGCTAGAGGAAAACAACTTCTTCCCGGACCTCGATAACATTCCGGAAGATGTTGTTAGTAAAGCTAAGTTACTGGTCATCAACTATCCAAACAGCCCCACAGGCAAACTGGCAACCAAAGCTTTTTTTGAAAAGGTAGTCCAGTTTGCGAAGGAAAACAACATCGTTGTCGTACAGGATGCAGCACACGTGTTACTGACGTTCGACGGTGAACCGATGTCATTCCTTGAAACCCCAGGCGCAAGAGACGTGGGCGTTGAAGTCCATTCGCTTTCCAAAGGGTTTGATATGATCGGATGGCGAATCGGTTGGGTGTGTGGAAACCCTCTTCTTGTACAGGCCTTTTCCGACGTTAAGGATAACTGCGATTCAGGTCAGTTTATTGCCATTCAGAAAGCTGCAGCCGCAGCACTTGATGATGATGCTATTCCGCAACAGGTCAGGTCAAAGTACCGTCGCCGAATGGAAAAGCTTGTAAGAACGCTTACGAATTGCGGCTGGCAATGTGAATTCCCAGGTGGCTCTTACTTTTTGTACACCAAAGCACCTAAAGGCATTCAAGGCAGTCACACATTTTCAAACGCTGAAGATGCAAGCCAGTATCTAATCACGGAACAGGCGATCGTGACAGTGCCGTGGGATGATGCCGGGCCGTTTCTGAGATTCTCCGTTACTTATGTAGCAGATGATGAAGCGGCGGAAGATGCGTTGATGGCAGAGACCGAAGCACGCCTTAAAGATGTACCGTTTGAGTTTTAATCAGAATTAAAATCAAAGCAGATGACGTGCTTTGATTTCCAGATACTGATTAACAAGTGGTGCAGTTAGATCTTCGGGATATACATCCAGAGCTTTAATGCCCTGATGCTCAAGTGAGCTTATTACCTGGTGTCGCCAGTTTAGAATCTCCGCGGCAGCCGCACTCTTAAAAATGTCCTGCCGCTGATTTGCCGCATCGAACATCTCATGATCTCTCAGTAATACCGAGATGGGCAAATGACGTGTCGAAGCGGACTGCATGTAGGACAGGATTTGTTGCGAATTCACTTCATCCACCACATTGGTGATCAGGATTACAAGCGCCCTGCGATTGCTTCGCCGTGCAAGATATTGAAAAGCCTCGTCATAACGGCTCTCAACCATTTCAGGAAACTCATCAAAAGATGCATGCAACAGACGATTAAGATGCTTCTTGCCAGAGCCCGGAGGTATGAACTTGTGAATACGGTCTGAGAAGCAGATCAATCCAACTGAGTCACCTTGATTTAACGCAACATGACTTAGCATTAACATGGCGTTAAATGCATGGTCTAGGTATGTATGCCCTTCTGAGTGATTCGTCATCATCCGACCGCAATCAACCAGGAAAATCACTCGTTGATTCTGATTTGATTGGAAATCCCGTACGATCAGCTTGCTGTGACGAGCCGTGGCTCGCCAGTCAACCGTGCGATAATGGTCATCTCTGGTATAGTCGCGCAATCGTTCGAATTCGTTGTCTTGTCCGACTCGTCTGATTCGACGAACCCCGAGTGCATTAAGCCGATTTGAACGAGCGAGAAGGGTGTAATGGGAAACTTGTTGCAGGTCGGGGAAGACGTTAATGATGGTCCTGCATGGTACTTTGATTATGCGCTTGAACATGCGCATGGCGCTCGTCACTTGGACGTAAATACAATCGAGTGGGAATTCACCACGCTCGTTGGCTCGTAACGTGTAGTTAAACGACATCCCGCTTTCTGGCGGAATTGTATCAGCAAACAAGTTGGGAATCGCTTCAAACGACTCTGGTACGTCGTCACGAATTGCTACATTCTTGCTATTGGTGCCATCATTATGGACAACGAAGGAGACATCCAGCTCTTTTGATAGTGATGCGACTCCCAGATGTTGTCGTTCTGCCCGGAACTGAGAATTCTTGGCCAACGTGAACAGATCCAGAAATGGAATCGCAATAAGTGCGATATCTAGAATTAAGACGAAGACAAGTAAATCTGGTTGGAATGCGGTGAGGATTGCCAGTAAGCATGGGACACCAGCCAAGATTAGGAATCCCCAATTCGGATACACATCGCGCCGCGCAAGGATTAGCAAGGGCACGATGACTGCGACTAATGTCAGCCATGGAAATGTCTGTACCAGATCAATTCCCTGTTGGATTTGAGTGGTATCCATTTTAGACTCGCGGTACTTCTATTGTTCGAATCATATCTCTGAGAATGCTGTCCACAGATTGTCCCTCAACTTCGAGCTCCGGCGCGAGTAACACGCGATGCCGCAGTGTTGGCAGTGCCAATTGAACAACGTCGTCCGGTATCGCGTATTTACGCCCCTGGAACGCTGCAAGTGTCCTTGCGCCCTGCATCAGAGCTAGACCGGCACGAGGTGATGCTCCCAGGTATAGCTGAGGCCATGTGCGCGTCAGCCTTACGACCTTGTTGATGTAATCGACAAGTGCCGGTTCGACTAAGACATTACCCGTTTCTTTAGTAACAGCAACTATTTGTTCCGGCGATGCAATGGTGTCCAAGTCATTGGAAAGTCGACTATTTATATCGACCTGTTCACTATGCATTTTTAAGATGTTGGCTTCCTGTTCTTCTGTTGGATAGTCCACCATTAACTTGAACATAAAACGATCAAGCTGCGCTTCAGGAAGATTGTAAGTACCTTCGGATTCAATTGGATTTTGAGTGGCCATGACCAGGAATGGTGCTTCCATCGGGTAAGTTTCACCATCAACGGTTACGCGGCGCTCCTGCATAATCTCCAAAAGTGCAGCATGAGTCTTTGCCGGACTTCGGTTGATTTCATCTGCCAGGAGCAGCTGTGTGAAAACAGGGCCAGGGTAAAACGTGAACTCTTGTGTCTTCATATTGAAGATTGGAGCGCCGGTTATGTCGGACGGCATTAAGTCCGCGGTGAATTGGATTCGGCCAAAGTCACACCCAAGAATATGTCCAAGGGTCCGTACAAAGAGTGTTTTACCCAGTCCGGGGACACTCTCAATTAACACATGACCCCCTGAAAACAGAGCGACCAATGAACCGACGACCAGCTCATCTTGTCCTACAAAGATCTTCCCAACTTCTTTGGTTATTGCTTGAAATAACTGTCTGGTTTCCGTGGCGCTTCCGCGCGTCGAATCCATGTCGATCGAGATCTTTCCAATGGCATCTAACGTCGGTGAATTAATTGGCGCTGTCTGCTGAACGATCGGTTGTTGCACCATTGTTGGAGCTGCCATTGGCGCGGTTGCCGGTTGCGAAGCCGGCACCTGTATATTGGTTTGGCATTTTGGACACTGTACCTGAGATCCTTGAAACCCTGCAGGTAATGAAAGCACTTGCGAACAAGTTGGGCAGCTAAATGTAGGTGATGAGGCCATTTGTTACTTTCGTTGCTACTCAATTAGTCATTTAGTCATTGGAAACATGTTGGTCGTAATACTGAATTGTCATTCCAGCGTGTTGGGTGTCTCGTGTCTTATTTAAGAGGCCACCCACAGCGTCGATGTGTCGTCCGAAATTCCGGATGTCTCGGTTTTCGCCTTTGTGATCAACGACCGTCGATACTGTAAATCGTTCTCTTGCCCGCCCAAAAATAGGAAATCTAAGGAAACAATAAATGAGCCCGGCGATACATAAATGAATGAGGATCAGTCCAAGCGGGTTGGTCATTAGTAAATTGAAGAAACCTGGCCGCTGTTCACGGTCTGGCCTGTTTGGGTTGGCTCCCGAGGGTGGATTTCTACCAACGGACGGGCCACTTTGTCTGCTTTCAACAAATGTCACCTGCAGATCTTCACCACAGAAATCAATGATCTTGCCAGCTAGTTTTCGATGTTCGTGATTGATCAGCGAGAAATTCAAAAGGAATGAGCCGTTTTGTGCGACAAGTACGCTACGGTCCTTATTGCCGACCGGCCCCATACGAAATAAAAGTGGTGTGTTTTCGGCTAAGATCAAATCCTCATAATGCCACCCCGAATTATTGAATTTGCGGTGTTGAATTTCACCACGAATCGCGATCTCGCATTTGTCGGTATCAATGCCATCAAGCCATAATGAGTCAGATGCGGTAAGATCTCGTACAAATCTATTGGATTGAGTCATATCGATCGTAAACCAATCTAGTTGCTGTATTTCAGGTGTGCGTTGGCGTAGTGCTTCGTGACGCATTATGGCCTGATTGAATTTCTTTTGTGCTGCCGCCTTGGAATCTCCGGTAGAAGTTCGTATGACTTTGCTCCAATATGGCAGCTCGGCGTCGTAGTCCCGGCCAATGTAGATTAGTGTCTTCCCCGTTCCTTCAAATATCCATGACTCAAACCATTCCCTTTCTCGTTCGTTAGGACCAATAAAGCTGTCCGGTGCCCATATGATGACATCGCTCGCTCGAACGCGGCTATCGAGTCGTGTTGAAAACCGGACACTATGTCCCGCCGATTCGAACATGTTTGCAAATACCGCGGTACCGTTGACGCTAAATCTACCTTTGGATTGCACACCTTCGCCGTATGTGGCGTCGAAAGGAACGGATTCCTCTTCTTCTTCGTCGCATCCCGCAATTGTTAGTGATGCAATTAGAATCATCATCAAATACCAAAAGTGCTTCATGCCTGAACACCTCCGGGCAGCGATCTGTGAAATTCATCAATCAGCAGCCAACATTCATCAAATTCAGTTTTGGATATATCCTGATTACCGAAGAAGACATCTTCGAAGCAATACACGGTGCTCGACAGAAGCTTCTTCAGACTCGGCAGTTTGACCAATTCTCTTAGATACTGGTGATTTGTCTTGCCGCGAGTCAGCTTAATGCAATGACGCTTATCCAATTCCAGTAATTGATAGCTAAATAAGTAGACAATCGCCTGATTGAATTCGCCGTTCGCATAACATTGTCTGATGCGATCCAGTAATGTTGCCGGAGCCAAATCCAATTGGAACGGCAATTCCTCGGCTCGTTCATCAAGGTCAGAGGCATCATCGGCACTGACCGCCTTCGCTTTTTTGGGTTGCTTTTCTCGATTAATGATCGCATAGACAATCGCAATGACGACAGCAATCACTACCAATCCAACAATGATGTAAACCAAAACCTGCATGAATGCGCCGGAGATACCAAAGCTGAATCCACTAAAGTCCGGTGGTTCGAAATCTGGTGCATCACGATCTGAATTATCAAATTTACCGGGATCCCAGTTAGAAGGATTGCCGGCGCGGTCGTCATTGAAAAAACCATCGCGTGATTGGCGATCCCGTTGTCGCTCAGCAAGTCGCTTAAGCATATCCCGTATAGCCCGCTGAGTGCGTGGGTCATTGGCGAGTCGCCTAAGCGTGTCCTCGTCAAACTGTTCCCCGATTCTTTCAGCATATTCGCCCATTCGTTCGATCTGACGCTTGGCTTGTTCACGTGTAGCCGGATCATCCAGATATCGCTCAAGTTTTTCAAAGTCCACATTGGACTGGGTTAGCTCTTGGTCAAAGGGGGATTCATCATTGCCGCTACCCTGCTCTTGTGACCATTCATGCAATCGTTGCATTTGACGTTCGAATGCTTCTCTAGTCGCCGGGTCATTCATCGCGCGTTCGAAGTCGCGGATGTCGAAATTCTCATCCAGCCACTTTTCATCAAATGGAAGATCATCAGGATCAAAGTCTTCAAATCGTTTTGCGAAATCGCGCATGTCTTGTTCGAATTGCCGACGCGATTCCGGATCTTGTAGATACTCCTCAAGTCGATCGAAATTCAGATCTTCGTTTAGAAACTCATCATCAAACGGCAAGTCGCTGTCGATGAGCGATTTATCATCTATTGGGCCCAGTGGAACGGACTTGAATTGATCACCCTTCTGGTCGTACCAGGGCAACTTACCTTGTTGTTCGAGTGCCTTCCTTCCAAATTCAACGTAGTCACGATCTTGTGCAGAGACTGTGACAGTCTGAATGATCAGGATGCAGAGCGTCCAAAGTGGAATGGACTTCGAATTGGCAGGTTGGAATCTCATACAGACTTAGTGGTTAGACGTTTCCTAATTGGATTCGCTCCTTTATTTTCTCTGCTTCGGCACGAATAAGTAACTCGGCTTCCCAGCCTTCCATTTCAATACGCACATCCAGGTAATTTAGAAACCGCACGATGGAAAGGAATCCAGCTGCCATCCACATGCTAATCGGTAGTCCCCATCGTAGAACCCACAACGTCGTTTGATTCTGATTCACAAACGTCGTTGCAAAGAATATCATGCCGCCGACTAGACTGGTTGTGATAATCATCGACATGATCATTCCACTCATGACACGACCTCCTACTCCCGTGCGGCTTCGATGTACTCCTTTACTCCGCTTACTCAATGTGATTTGCCCCTTGGACTTTGCAAAAAGTGGCGTCTTTTCCAACAGGATGATTTCGAGAATGAAGGGTCTCACCATTCTCAGAATAACAACGTAAAGCGTTATTAAAACGAGTAATCCAATATGGTCGTCATAACTTTGGTAGTTTCTCGTCTGGATTCCCTGTATCACCAACAATCCCGGGATGATGCCGCGTAAACAACCGACACTCCAGAACAAGACTCCAAACCGGGAAAATGTTTCCGAAATAAGTTTTCGTAAGGATGACTCTACGCCGAATACGATTTGTCCAAGCAGAACGACTGACAGCATAGACACGATGGGTGCCTGAATGATGACCAAGCAAATCAATGTGGTGACAAATGGAGTCTTTATGATCGCATCATATGACAATTCATACTCAGGTGTATCCAAATGCACAAACGACGTAAATTCTGAATCGATTAAGAGAAGATGACTTATTAACTGGTCGTTGAGAAACAGCATAGGGATAATAACAACGAGCATCGCCAAGGCGAGTCGTATTGGATACGTCCGTATCACATGGAGTGAAAGATCCATCAACTCGTAGGTCTTGCGTCGCCGTATTGCGATCCTCGGATTATCGAATTTCATGGCGACCTCCCTGTCGAATGCCAAGGACAATGAAATAGCCGATGATGCTGACTAATGACAGGATCATGATGGTAAATCGCACCCAGTACGGAGCGTCTGACGGAGCAATCCATCCTTCTATAAAGGCTGCCAGGATCATCATGACAATGGCACATCCGATAATTGGGATGGTTTCCATCCCGTTTTTTTGTAGCGATGCTTTGCGGGTGAGTCCCTTGGTGTTAATCCACGACATTCCGAGTTTGACTCCGGCAGCAGTAGCAAGAATCAAGGCAGCAAATTCGAACACCAGGTGGCCAGTAGCCCAATTGACTAGGTTGTTATAAACGTCTACTGGTGCATCCGGCCTCGCGTAGTATCCAAACGTGCCACCAAATAGATATGAATTGAACATGGTAAAGACGAGGCCGGGAATAATGAGTATTCCTTCGACAAATGTCTTTAGGCACAAATTGACATTATTCCAGATATAGAAACCAGGGCTGTCGAGCGTTGCATGACGCCCTCCTTGCATGGTGATCCCGGCGTCCGAATGCATTTGGTCCACACTCGCAATGAAATCTGAAAGTATCGGCTGGTTATCGAATTGGGGCCATATCGTGTCTTCATATGAAAGCCACATACTCAGAAAAAACATGCCCCAAAACAAAACGAATACGACTCTTACAGACTTGTCATGAAATACCCTGTGCGGCACGTCGTACATCAAGACGGGTAACCAGTTGGATATACGCATACGGTCAGCGCGATAGAGCTGATTGTGTGACTGAGCTACCAGATCGTGCAGATATTGAACTGTATCTGGTGGTAGTGAATAGGAATCTGCGAGTGCCAGATCTGCACACGCCGCACGGTAGAGTGCGGCGAATCGATTCATTTGTGCGCCGGTGAGCTTCTGCCGACTTCCGTACTGAAAAGAATGTACGTATTGCTCCAATTCACTCCATTGCGGCTGTCGTTTTTCGATTAATTCTGCTGCCTTCATTGGATCCCACCTTGTTGCACAAATGGTGTGGTTGTTGACAGCGAGCCGGCTTGTGTGAGGTATTGGCTCATAGGTAAGAATTGTTCTGTTGGCTCGGAAAAGAATGCCATGCGATACAGCGCACACAGCAGCAAATCAAAACTCTGTACCCGAATGCCAAGTTGATCGCATAATGGTTGTCCGAGATGGCGAGAGATTTCTTCTCGACGAGGCTGACTTAGCCACCCACGTTGGCCCACATAGTGCGCCAATGCCTGTGCCATACTTCGTGGGATGGCGTAGCTCTGTGGGATGGCATGAATGATCTGCTCTATCCCCGGTTCATTTAAATGAATAGCGGGTCGAGTGACACTGGCTTCGGCATCAATGACCATCGTTCCCGCGACAAGATCTCCGAGACGCTGATATCGACTGGACACAGTCATGATCACGACTGCCAGCAGGCCTGTCGGAATTAAGAGTAGATCCTGGTTGATATCGGAATTAAAAAACGAGAGTGGCACCAGTGGAAATAAATCCGCATCTCGAAGCAGATTTCGCACGATGGATTGCACGAAGCTGACTGGTTTTCCATCGGTCGTTGCGACGCGAATACCAACAATCTTTTTCCCAATCGTCTGCCCATTTCTCCATGTCTCAAAGACGATGAAATAAGTCCAGCGCACGAAGAAGACAAAGAAGAGAACAAAGCCGCTGCCGCCACCGCCACCCAATTGCATGAAGGTAACGAGGATCATCAACAAAAACACAAACAAGCCAAGTATTAGCGAGTCGAGTACGAAAGCGCCGGCACGACGAAACGGCCCAGCAAGCCGGTAACTAAATTGGATATTCTCAGGCGTAACGATCGAAACGCTGGTATCCAAGGGTTGATGTTGTTTAGCCATAGTCGGCGGAGAATCTGCTGTTTGCTTGGAGCTACCGTGCTTTGTTAATGGTGCGATGACCACAGTATCTTATTTTGCTTTAATTCCTGCTCGAAATCAAAAATATCATCCATCATGGAATTGTGATACAGCCCGTCCCTGTTATTGAAATGTGTGTGTTTCCGTGTACAACCAAATGAACATACATTCGGTTAGATATACAGGAAATGATGAGACATGAAGCTTGATGGAAAACTAGCTGTCGTTACCGGTGGTGGTACCGGTATTGGCCTGGGTATTGTTCACGCCTTTGCAGCAGAAGGCTGTAAGGTCATTATTTGCGGTCGCCGTGAAGAGCCACTAAAAGAAGCGGCAGATGCATGGTCGGGCAACGGTGAGATTTTGTATCACACATGCGACGTTTCCTGTAAGGAAAGCGTAAAAGGATTCTTCGATTGGGTGAAAGCTACTGCCGGTGTGCCGGATATCCTTGTGAATTCAGCAGGTACGAATATTCCAAATCGTACCATTGCTGAGATGGGACAAGATCAATGGGATCAGGTCATGGCCATCAATGCCAGCGGTTCATACTACTGCATGTATGAAGTTCTAAGCGAAATGAGAGAACGCAAAGACGGCTTGATCATAAACATTTCTTCGACGTCGGGCATTCGTGCATCAGCCTTGGGTGGAATTGCATACTCCGCTTCTAAATTTGCTGTTGCTGCACTCGGCATTGCCACTGCAAACGAAGTGGCTGCTGATAACGTGAAGATTACGAATATCTACCCGGGTGAAGTTGATACTCCAATCCTTGCAAAACGTCCGGCGGCTGTCACCGAAGAACATCGAGCTCGGATGCTCAAGCCTGAATCATTAGGACACTTGGCACTATCCATTGCACTATTGCCGCAAGGTGCTCATGTTCCGGAAGTTACGATTAAACCGCTGCTGCAGGAGTTTATGTAAATCGAATAAGCAGTATTAAGAAAAAAGAGCCGGTAGCTAGTGATTAGCTGCCGGCTCTTTTTCGTATTCTATATTGAAACCAGCTGCTAGCTGACTTCCCATGTGTCTCCAGCATTAAAGAGTGCATCGAGTTCGCCGGTTCCTTTTTGCTCACGGGCTGCTTCGACCTGTCCGTTGAGCATCTCGTCGTATACCGGAACGTCTACACTACGGAAAATGCCGATCGGCTCTGGAAATTCCGGTTGTCGCATACGTGCAAGCAGAAAAGCGAGAGTTGGTTCAGAGGCCTTTTCGTCATGGAACAGCAGGTCATCTTCGGTGATACCTTTTCCGAGTTCCACAACTTCGGGTGTTATACCATTGAGGCGGATTCCTTTGTCTCGGTCTTTACCGAAGATCATCGGTTTGCCATGTTCAAGTTCCAGAACATTATCGGACTTCGTTTCCCGATCGGTCGCATACTTGAAGGCTCCGTCATTGAAAATGTTGCAGTTTTGATATACCTCTACAAATGAGGCACCTTTATGAGCTGCAGCTGCTAACAATGTTTTGCCAAGATGCTTAATATTCACATCGATCGAGCGAGCGACAAATGCTCCGTCGCAGCCCATTGCAACAGACAGAGGCGTGAGTGGGTTATCAATCGAGCCCATTGGAGTGCTCTTGGTGACCTTACCTGTTTCAGATGTTGGTGAGTACTGGCCCTTTGTCAAACCGTAGATTCGGTTGTTAAACAGGATAATATTTATATCGACATTTCGCCGCAAAGCGTGCATCAGATGATTGCCGCCGATACTCAATGAGTCACCATCACCGGTGATCACCCAAACTTGAAGGTCAGGCCGCACGGACTTTAATCCAGTAGCAAACGCAGGTGCACGTCCATGAATACTGTGTATTCCGTAGGTGTTCATGTAGTACGGAAAACGACTTGAACATCCAATTCCGGATATAAAGACAGTCTTTTCACGCGGGAATGCCTGCTCAGCAAGCGCCTTCTTCATTTGGGCCAAAATGGAGTAGTCTCCACAGCCAGGACACCAGCGTACGTCTTGGTCGCTACCAAATTCAGCAGGTTTAAGTACAGGAAGTTCAGTGCTCATAAGTCATCACCATTTGATCGGTGGAAATCGTTGATTTGTTTTTAAAGGAGTTCGCGAATCTTGGCTTCAATTTCCGTAACTGTAAACGGGCGGCCTTTTATCTTATTCAGCGTTTCCGTTTCCAACAGGAACTCACTGCGGAGAATTGTATTTAGCTGTCCCAAGTTAAGCTCCGGAACAAGTACTTTCTTGAAATTACCAAGAATGGTTTCCAGGTTGCGAGGGAATGGACACAAGTGCCGCAGGTGAGCATGACCAACCGAAAGGCCATCGTTAACACAGTGTGTAACAGCTGTCACACATGCCCCGTATGTACCGCCCCAACTTAGGACTAACACATCACCGGATTGTTCGCCGGTGACTTGCTGTTCAGGAATGAATTCAGCTATTTTTTGGACCTTCGCATCCCGTAGCTCACACATGTGCTGGTGATTGTCGGGGTCGTAACTGACATTTCCAGTATTCTCTTGCTTTTCCAACCCACCAATACGATGTTCCAGACCCTTTGTTCCAGGAATCGCCCACGGACGAGCCAGATCTTCATTGCGCAGATACGGTAGAAACGGTTCAGCATCCTCTTCACGTGGTCCAGGATGTTGAATTTCGATTTCCGGTAGTTCATCAGCACTTGGAATCAGCCATGGCTCAGCACCATTGGCAATATAGCCATCTGAAAGCAACATTACCGGAATCATATATTTTGATGCGATTTGCCATGCTTCAATCGCAGTGCGGAAGCAATCTGATGGGCTGCAAGGAGCAATAATCGGCAGCGGGGATTCACCGTTGCGACCGTACATTGCCTGAAACAAATCAGATTGCTCCGTTTTCGTAGGCAGGCCGGTACTTGGTCCACCACGTTGGATGTTGATCACGATCATCGGCAATTCGAGAATCATGCCCAACCCAATTGCTTCGCCTTTAAGTGCGATACCAGGGCCGCTGGATGTTGTAATCGCCATCGCTCCGCCAAAGGCAGCACCAATTGTCGAGCACGCAGCGGCAATTTCATCTTCAGCTTGAAATGTTCGTACACCAAAGTGCTTATGCCGACTTAACTCGTGAAGAATATCACTAGCGGGTGTGATGGGGTACGACCCTAAGAATAATTCCTTGCCGCTGAGCCGTGCAGCCGCAATACACCCAAGTGCTAAAGCCTGATTTCCCATAATGTTTCGATAGGTGCCAGGCTCAAGTTTTGCCGGTGTGACATGGTAAGTACTTAGTGCTGATTCTGTCGTTTCGCCGAAATTCCAACCGGCCTTTAAAGCGCGTTCATTCGCACCGGCAATTTCCGGCTTGTTCCCGAATTTCTGTTCGATGAATGTAAGCGTTGGCTGAAGGTCTCGACCATAGAGCCAGTAAATAAACCCCATTGCAAAGAAGTTCTTACAACGATCGGCAAGCTTCGTGCTCAATCCGAGTTCTTCAACGGCCGCACGTGTAAGCGTTGTCATACCAATCTTGATAACTCGATAGTTGTCTTCGAGATCAGGATTATCCAGTGGATTCTCTTCGATAGCAGCAAGGCGAAAGTCTTTATCTGTGAACGAGTCAGTGTTCACAACCAGTGTGCCGCCTTTACGCAGGTCACCAATGTTCGTGATGAAAGCAGCTGGATTCATCACCACGAGCGTGTCCAGTTGATCGCCCGGTGTGAAGATGTCTTCAGATGCGAATTGCACCTGAAATCCACTGACACCTGCTCGCGTTCCGCGTGGTGCGCGAATCTCAGCCGGGAAGTCAGGAAAAGTTGCTACATCGTTACCTGCTAGTGCAGATGTATTGGTTAACTGACTTCCTGTTAATTGCATGCCGTCACCGGAGTCTCCGGCAAGACGGACGGTTGCGCTAGAAATGTTCTCTACAGGGCGGTCGCTAGTATTTACTGGGGCCGTAGTCGACATTGTTGATCCGTTAACTGCTGTATGTTTGTGTCGATATCAAGGGTGATTGAGCACTTATAGTATTATTCGCATGTGAGGCTAGACTATTGGGCGCTTTGTGGAAATTGCGTTTTGGAGAGTGAGATAAACGCGATAGTGGTTTTGGTGGGCACATGGTCTCATTTGAAGGACGGGAAGACAGTGAGCTGATTCCTTTTAGTGCTTACCGCAAAAACCATCTAGGTCCATTCAGTACGTTTGGGTCGGGACGTCTTTCAAACAAATATTAGCTCAGCTAAGTGCCAAAATCCACTGTTTGAATTTCGGAATAACCTGACGACTGATTACTTAATCTCCGGAAAAATAGTTTAGGCTTCTCCAGTTGTGATAGCGTATGTTATACCCTTCCTAACTAGAAATTTACCACCTTACATAGATCCTTAGTACCACAGTTTTAAGAGTTTTTTCATTAAAAATTCATTAGTCGTTAATCACTGTTTCTTATAGAAATTCGATAGATCGAATCCACCACGTTGTTCTTCTTCCAGTAACTTCACGCGTTGAGACAATTGCTCGAGCAATCGAGTCATTTGTAGTACCTGTTGCTTGGAACCGTCATCGGGTTTTGGCTTGGGAACTGTCGGATATCCCAGATGACGTTGTAGCGCCGCGAAAAGATAAAGCGGATCTTTTTGTCGATTTGCAAAAGCCACTTTGCCTTCTCTTTCGTCGAACAGGATCGAATGATCCTTCAGATCCACATCACGGCCAAGTTGTCGTTGCTGGTTTACGAAGAACCAACTTCGTGCATAGATCAAGTCTGCGATTTCAACGATACCGATTTGTCGTCTCACAATTAAGATCCACTCTTTCCAGTGTTCGTCAAAGTGATCGTCGTTACCAATGGCAGAGAGTCCTTGGTCATATGTGAGGCGGTTTCTACACAACGCCTCAAATTCATACATGAACAAACCCTGGCGGCTTGGTGTCTTACCGCGGTAATCTGCTTCTCGCTGAAGAATCTCAATGGCAACGCGAATATCAAATCGTCCGCGGTCGCTTTCTGCTTCCGACATTAAATATGTCTGAAATGGTGAGAAGTAATGCCCTAGTTGCTGCATAGCTGGATGCATTGTTCCACTATGTTTCAATTCGGCGAGCATGTAGTCAATCGCCATTGGGAGTTTTGTCGTGGCGAGTGTCTCAGCACGTAACTGCTCGAGAATCTCCTGCATTGGAATATTCTCTGGTAGACGCTTAGCGATTACTTCAAAGAAGTATGCCTGCTCAATATATTCTTCGCGGTTTAACATGAGTAATCTGGCGATCGTGCAATTAATACAACCGGTATGAATGTAACTAATCCATAGCCGGTACACGTACAGCTGAAATTCACTAACTATGCGGTGCGCTACTACCAAGTTTATAATACAAGGTACCCATCAGCGTTACATGGCGTACTGTGCAGTTGCAAACTGTATTTTTCCAGTGCCATTAACAGCAGCCATACGAGAGCATACAAAAAATGACACATGAGTTTTCGTCAGTCCAGGAAGCCGTAGATGCAGTTGCTCGCGGTGAGGTCGTAATCGTTGTCGATGCCGAAGATCGGGAAAACGAGGGCGACTTTATTTGTGCTGCTGAGAAGGCAACACCTGACAAGATCAACTTCATTCTCTCCGGTCGTGGCGACTTCTGCATGTCTGTGCTGAAAGACACGAGTGACCGCCTTGAGCTAATGCCGCTTGTGAATTCCAACACAACACGGATGGGCACAGCATTTATAACCCCACTGGATCACATCAATTGCAAGACGGGGATTACAGCGGATGAACGCTGCCTGACGGTAAAGACTATTGCGGATCCGGAAAGCCGCCCGGATGATTTTATGAGACCCGGGCATGTTCACTTGCTGGTGGCAAAGCAAGGTGGAGTACTTCGACGTGCAGGGCACACGGAAGCTGCTGTTGACTTGGCCAGAATGGCGGGACTTACTCCGGCAGGTGTCCTGTGTGAAGTGTTAGATGAAACAGGCAATCGTGCGTCACGAGAGCTATTGTTTGAAATTGCATCAGAGAATGATCTAAAAATCATATCCATCGAACAGTTGATCGCACATCGTCGCATCAATGAAAAGCTCGTTCACCGAAGTGCGGAAGCAAAACTACCAACGCGCTTTGGTGAATTTGACATTATTGTCTATGGCGTGGAATTTGAAATGCAGGAGCCAATTGCCCTTGCCATGGGAGATTTAAACTCCACTTCAAATCCACCGCTCGTACGCATGCACTCGAGTTGCTTTACCGGTGATCTGGTTGCCTCCCTTCGTTGTGACTGTGGCGATCAGCTTGCAATTGCCCTTGAGATGATTAGCAATGAAGGATGCGGCGTTCTTGTGTATCTGCCGCAAGAAGGTCGCGGGATCGGCTTGGCTGAGAAGATCAAGGCTTATGCGTTGCAAGAACAAGGGATGGATACGGTTGAAGCAAATCATGCTCTCGGACATAAAGCAGACATGCGAGACTACGGTGTCGGTCTGCAGATTCTTAAGGATCTTGGACTTAGCGAAGTGCGAATCCTGACTAATAATCCAAAGAAGACCGAGGCCTTCAACTTGCGTGGTTTCGACGTAACCGTAGTGGATCAGGTGCCAATCGTTGCATCTCCTAACGAGCACAACATTGAGTACCTCAACACCAAGCGAGAGAAACTAGGGCATTCACTTCCTAGTATGAATGACTAGATTTATTTCTGTTCATCGAGAGCAGCTCGAGCTAATTTCTTGATCGTCTCTTCGAGTTGTTGAACCTGATGTGCAACGGCGGCGATGTTTCCATCCGGCCCAATCACCATCATCGTGGGAATTCCCACAACGGAAAATTGTTTGGCGTAATCCTGTGCATCTTCGGTGATGATGTTTTCCCACTCAATTGCGTTGGCATCCACGTATCTTGCGAGTGCTTCCTGATCCTTGTCCAGATTAATACCAATCACGTCAAATACATCTCTCGGTAGCCGATCATAGATGGCCTTGAGTTTAGGCATTTCGCGCCGACATGGCCCGCACCAAGTGGCCCAAAAGTCCACGACAACCACCTTGCCCTTATAAGCATCCCAATTCAAGTTTCCGCCAAGGGCTGTTAATCCGCTGAATTCCGCCGGCTTTCCAACCAGCGCGGACGCAGTTGTTCCTTTTGGTTTACTTAACTTGCGGCCATAGGCGGCTAATTCTTTATTACCGCTCTCTGCAAAGAGCTCGCCAAATCGCTTGAATTGCTCTTCGCGATAGTCTGCATCATCAAACCGGTTAATGGCATGGACTGCTGCTGAAGCCATTCGTAAGTGTCGATCGGAGAGGTTTTCATTCTTGAGATAGGTGTATGTTTCATCGAGCGCATCTGGCACCGTGTCTAGCTCAACATCATCTAAACCGATTACAAAAGCTTCCTTTTGATAAAACTCTAGAATCCGCGTAATACTCTCTCGATCATCGTCCGAGTGGATTTTGACGGCGTCAGATAATAGCTTACTTGCATTATCGTTTCCGTAGGATGCTTGTTCGTGAAGCATGTCCAGCTTCAATCGCACTCCGATCGCATGGAATTTATCACTGGTTTTTGCCGCTATTAGTCGATCTGCCGCATCAGCAACGGCTTCTACAAATCCCGGGCGAAATCGAATCGCTTTTGGCTTTTCCTGCATATCAAAAAGGTAGTCCACCAACTCTAGTGCACTTAAACTTGCAGGAGCTAAATATGGATTTTGCTGTTTTGGCGTAGCATCGTCAGCTTGAGCGTATAGGCTCAGTATCGGCAAGAGTTTAGCAGGGATAAATGCATTGGCGCCGGTCGATTCAGCGGGCGCCTCGTTGGTATCGGACTCACTTGGATTCTCCGTATCACCGGCATCTGCCTCAGTATCTAAAATCTTCTGTAATTCCAATGCCAGAATGCTGCTGTTTTGCAGGTGCTTAATTATTTTGCCGTCTTTTCCAACGAGAACCATGCATGGAATCGAAGTGATTCCACATTCAAGTGCTGCAGGAATCTCCCACGGGTCTTCGGCGGAAACGGGATCCAGAATAACCGGCCACTTTAGCTGGCGGTTCGCAAGGAAATTGTCAAGCTGATCACGATCAGTGTCCATGCTGAACCCTACAAACACGACGCCCTTAGACTTAAATTGTTCATACACTTGTTCCATGTGCGGCATAGCGGCTAAACACGGCGCACACCAGGTAGCCCAGAAATCGACAACGACAACTTTTCCCTTCAACTGCGTCCAATCAAACTTCTTACCATCGATTGTATTGGCCGCCAGTTTCCACTCTTGCCCTGGAAGTGAATTGCGTTTTTGGAGTGTATTGAGTTCTCGTTGCATTTGTGCAAATACAGCTTCATCTTCATACGTTGAGTATGCATTTTCTAGTAACTCGAGCACCTTGGTCGCGTCTGAATTTTGTCCTTGTTCAATGAGGATGGTCGCTAATTGGATGCACTCCTGAAATATAAAAACATTCTTATCGGGGAAATTGAGAAGTTGCTCCACGGATTTCAGCAACTCAGTGCGTGCTTCGTCTGACAATTCGGTGAAGTACACACTTAACTTGTCGCCAAGTTGGACCTTAAATACCTCTGCTTGCTCAAGAATCATCTTGGCCTGTCTAGCGACGTCCGAATTTGCACTCTTCTTGAATCCTTTACCAATTTCATTGAATAATTCCTGGGCTAATTCAGACTCCTGAAGTTGATTCAGGATCAATGCCACACGCTGGAGGTTTTGAAATAAATCGGCGTTGTCTTGATTTCCATCAATCCAATCAATCGATTCTTGAGTGATATCTCTTAAGTGCTTTCCGATTTCAGCAGGGTCTTTTGCAGTGGTTAGTCGCTGATCAATTGAAATGTTGAACGCGTATAGTTTTCCAGCGTCAGCTAATTTGGTGCCACTCTTGGTTAGCAATTCTTGTACAAATCGTTGACGAGCAGCGTCAGCATTTGGCACCTTACCGATTGCAAGGGCTGTTAATCCTTCAAATTTGACTGCTGCCGCTAGCAGTTGTTGTTCTGTCGAAGCCGTTTCGATGCTCAGCAGTTTATCGGCCTCTCGCACAAGTAATTGCTGGTTCTTTAAATAATTCCTTGTCTGCTCTTGCTGTGTCGTACCTTCTGCAGGTGTGTCCCGCAAAGTGGTAATCGTCTTTTCAA
The DNA here is from genome assembly GCA_045566075.1 of Pirellulaceae bacterium. Classification (GTDB taxonomy): domain Bacteria; phylum Planctomycetota; class Planctomycetia; order Pirellulales; family Pirellulaceae; genus UBA11883. The sequence goes on from JBJLEE010000023.1 coordinate 102,004, forward strand.
CATCGTTGGGGTCCGTACTGGAAGAACCGGTGTTCGACGTGTCCGAGTTTTCGTCGGTAATTGCAGTGGATTGCTGTTGAGTGGTGTCCTCATTGGTGGAAACCTGTGCAACGGTGTCACTTGTGTCGTTTTCAGACGCCTTGATTGAGTACTTGGATTTCCCAGTTGCTTCGTCTGATTCGCCACCGCAGCCGAGTGCCATTGGCACTAAAAGTAGGACGGTGAGCAAGGTGATTGGATGTTTGTTGAGATGTTGCATTTTAAAAATCTCTGTTTTCACAGCTGTGATAGTAAACAGGTGTCTATAGAAAAGCGTGCTTGTGTATTGGAACCTTATTAGCGCTGTTTCAAGTCCTTTTTTGAATAGCGATTTAGTTCAATTCCATCGAATTTACAGGAATCGACCAAGTTCACCACCGCGGGAAGCTAAAGCGTCGATCCGCTTGCAAGTTTTCGAATCCGGAATCAATGGAGGTGCATGGTGTTCTTTTTGTCGTGCATCAATTACCAGTGACCCTTTGCAACCCCAGTGTTTCTTTACCGTAAATGGCGCAATTCCACCGATATCCGCAGCGGGATTACTTTTGGTAACCATCGTCCAGATTAGATCACGTACCGAATTACTGGAATCGTTACTATCTATTACTACGACCAGTGGAAACTGATTGATCGGTGATTGCGCTGTGAATTCATCACAAAAGGCCTGAATCGTTGGAATCGATGGGTTTGACGATGGTGCCCAACTCGGACCCTGAATAACCAATATGCCGGGAATTATAACAGTAGGATTCTGATATCCCGATGGCAGATTCAAGTCCAATGGAACTTCTGCGGGAAGTTCTCTGATTGCCGGCCCAGCGGCTGCAATAACCAGTTTTGACCCTTGGTTGATATCGTCTCCACTGTAATCCAAAGTGTCGATTGTTGTATTTGTTTGAAAGTGAAGGTCGCGTGTCCAGTCAACTCTAGAGAGGGCAAACCTAAGAAACATCGGGATATCATGAATATCAATAGCATCGCATGGGTCATCAATGATCCACAGGTACTTTGCGAGTGATAGCTGCCCCTGTCCTAATATTGCGTTTGCCTGGGTTAACAACTCCTGAGGCTTATCAATTGTTTGATACGGTGTGTAGCGTTCGCTACCGGTGGCCAAAAGTAAGGGATGGACTCCGCCTATGTCGACAGCATGAACTGCCTTCACACCCGGAAGTACACTTGGAATGACGGGGCCAGTGATCTCATGGATCAATTCACCAAATCGTGTGTCTTCTTGCGGCGGCCTTCCTACAACGGTAAATGGCCAAATAGCATTTTTCCTGTGATAGACATGCGTGACCTTTAAAACAGGAAAGTCATGCTGAAGGCTGTAATACCCTAAGTGATCTCCGAAGGGCCCTTCGGATTTCGTGATGCCATCAATGATCTGCCCTTGAATACAAAAGTCAGCATTTCCGTAGATCGGAATGGTACTAGCAGATTGGACCATTGGAATGCGATGACCGGCCAACGCGCCTGCAAAGATCAACTCTGACATGGACTCCGGTAATGGCATTACAGCGGCAACAGACATCGCTGGTGTACCGCCTATAAAGATGTTGACGTCTAACGGTTGCCCTAATCGCGTTGCCGCCTCATGGTGAATGCCGATACCACGGTGGATTTGGTAGTGGAGTCCGACTTCCTGATCTTTCTTGTATTCACCACCGGAAATTTGAACACGATACATGCCCAGATTGGAATATTTCATCCCGGGCGATTCCGGATGGTGCGTATAAACTTGTGGCAATGTAACGAATGCGCCGCCATCGTCGGGCCAACTTTTTAATTGCGGTAGATCGGAAATAGAACATTGACGCTCTAATACGGCTCCCTTTTTCTTTTTCCTTGGCACCATCCGCATGGCTTGAAACGGAGTCTTTAAGTGTCGCCAGGGACGTTTTAGTGCTGCACTTGGATCCAACTTTAAACTGACAAGTTTCTTAACGATGGGCAGTGTGTCACGAAAAATGAATCGTGCGCGTTCAAGTGTTCCAAAGAGATTTGAGACCATCCGAAATTGGCAATTCTTGACATTGTTGAAAAGAATTGCCGGTCCACCTGATTGAAACACGCGCCGATGGATCTCTGCAGCCTCAAGCTCCGCGTCCACTTCATCATTGATCGTGATAAGGTGCCCGTGTTTTCGCAGATCGTCGACACAATGTTCTAGCGTCTTGTAGCCCATGAATTCCTGGTCTGGTGTTTGTAATGTATCTCTCGGGCGTATTTTTGCTTGTTGGTTAATGATACCAGTTTGCATAACTTTCAGATGCAGATGCCACAACGTCGCTAGTTTTTTGTGTATCATCGCTAGGCAACTACACGAAACACACACTTTCCAAGGTAGAGGAATCCCAGTGAGTATTTGTTCAACAACCGATTCGATTGAATCACTCGACGCCGACGTACTGGTACTAGGTGTATTTGAAGATCAGGAACTATCCGGCGTGGCTGCTCAAGTGAATGAAGCTTCCAGTAACACACTGGCGGGGTTAATTGAGACAGGGCATGTAAAGTCAAAATCGGGAAGTTGTACAGCATGGTTAGCTCCGAGCGGTGTTAGTTTTGCACGTGTATTTGTTGTTGGCCTTGGGAAAGCTGGTGAATTTGATAGAGGAAGCGCCTATAAGGCCTTTGCAACGGCATCTAAAGAAATAGCGGCTGACGCAGATCAATCCGTTGTAATTGCCGCGGATCAGTTATCCAAAGAGTGTGTCGAAAGTGCAGTTGCCGGTGTTCAAGTTGGTTGCCATGGCCAGGATTTACTTCGTAAGGAAATCAGATTGAACTCGCTTGCAAGTCAAACTTGGCTCACTACTCATTCAGATGCCGTAGAAAGCGGTGAGATTTTGGGTGAGGCAACTAACACTTGTCGGGATTTGGTGAACGGACCAGCCGGGCATATTTATCCGGAGTCGTTTGCAGAACGTGCACAGGAAGTTGCCGCGGATGCTCAGTTCGAGATCGAGGTATGGGATGAGCAACGGCTTAAGGCCGAAGGCTGTGGTTCACTACTCGCTGTGGCACAGGGATCAGTTCGCCCACCGCGACTTTTAATCATGCGATACCGTGGGTCGGATGCACCTAATCCGCAAATGGCTGTAATCGGAAAAGGAGTGACATTTGATTCCGGCGGCCTTTCACTGAAATCAAGTGATGGCATGAAGACCATGAAGTGTGATATGGCTGGAGCAGCAACGACGCTTGCGACCATGCAAGCGATTGCCCGACTTGGTTTGCCGTGTCATGTAATTGGTCTAGTGGGCTTGGTCGAAAATATGGTCAGCGGTAACTCATATAAACTTGGCGATGTGTTAACAGCGCGTAGTGGAAAGACGATTGAAGTGCTGAACACGGATGCAGAAGGACGCCTCGTTCTCGCGGATGTCTTGAATGTTGCTGATGAACTTAATCCCGATCACATGGTCGATTTGGCAACGCTCACCGGAGCTTGTGTTGTAGCTCTCGGCCTGGATGTTGTTGGTGTCATGACGAACGACCAAGATTGGGCAACCACCATTCTTGATAATGCCGCCACTGTGGGTGAGCGGGCATGGCAATTGCCAATGTTTCCTGAGTTCTCCGAGCAACTCAAAAGTAAGTTGGCGGATGTCAAAAACATTGGAGAAGGACGGTGGGGTGGTGCCATCACCGCTGGAAAATTCCTCGAGGAGTTTGTGGAGGATCGTTCGTGGGTGCATTTAGATATCGCAGGTCCTGCCTTTGCGGATTCCGCTAAGAACTGGATCGATGGCGGAGCCACCGGCGTAATGGTGAGAACTTTGGTGGAGGTAGCCAGAGGCCTTTGATGTTTGAGGAGAGTTTTACATCACAGCAATTTGGTCACTTTGAATTAACAAAATGAATCTGTTCTTTATTTATCTCTTTTGTGTGCCGGCATTGGGTATTCTCGCCCAATGGCTAGCATGGCGATTTCGATTTCCTTCGATTCTTCTGCTACTTGGATTTGGCATTACGCTTGGCGTTTACCTTTCACCGGCAGATATTATTGAGGGTTTGCTGAACACTGAACACAGCCATGAAGTAGTTACCCAAAACACTCATTCAGAGTCTCCGGTTTATTCTGAAAGTCAAATTGAAGACTTAGCAAATAAGTTTCTATTACCGTTCGTTTCGTTGTCAGTAGCCGTCATTTTGTTTGAGGGAGGCCTAACACTTCGTTGGTCTGAGATGCGAGAAGGCGGTAAAGCTACCGTCCAGCTCGTTACGATCGGTGCGATTGTGACATGGGGATTGACCGCATTATGCACCTATTACATAGCCGGATTAGATGACCTGCGAATTGCTGCGCTGGTTGGCGCCTTCTTGGTGGTAACCGGACCGACGGTTGTTGTGCCACTACTGCGGCACATTCGTCCATCGAAGAAGATGGGCTCAATTGTGAAATGGGAAGGTATTGTCATCGACCCGGTTGGAGCGATTCTGGCCGTTTTGGTTTATGAGTACATTCATGTGACTAGCGAGTCAGATGGTGGCGGTGTTTCCACAGTTTTATGGCATATGGCGTCGACCGGTGTCGTGGGACTGGGTGTGGGTGTGATTAGCGGTTACCTGTTAGTTCAATTCATTAAGCGATTTTGGATTCCGGACTATCTACAAGCTGTCTCCTTCTTGGCGGTGACATTACTCGCATTTGGTGTGTCCAATGTTATGTTTCATGAATCTGGATTATTGACCGTAACCGTGTTGGGCATTTATCTGGTTAATCAGAAACAAGTAGCCATACATCATGTCCGGGAGTTTAAAGAGCATCTGGGTGTGTTCTTGATTTCTTGTCTCTTTATCGTTCTAGGATCTAACTTCAAGCTTGAGAGTATTCAGGTTGTTGGCATGAATGGAGTTTGGTTCTTGCTGGCAATGATTTTCGTTGTACGTCCGGTCAGTGTCTTTGCCGCAACGATCAAGACCGGTCTTAGCATCAAAGAAAAAGTATTCTTGTCCTTCCTTGCTCCACGTGGGATCGTTGCTGCTGCTGTCGCATCGGTCTTTTCACTTGAGTTAGTAAATGTAGATGTAGATCAAAATCTCAGGAGCCAGATTGTTCCATTGACGTTTGTCTTGATTGTTGGAACCGTTACGGTCTATGGACTGTTTTCAGCACCACTTGCACGGTTATTGAAACTGGCAGACGAGAATCCTCAAGGCATCCTATTTGCGGGCGCTGGTGAGTGGGTGCGAGACGTTGCAGAAGCGCTTATGAATCTCGACCAACAAGTGCTGTTAGTGGACTCAAGTTATGCGAATTGGCGCGAAACTCGTATGCGTGGCATTCCAGTTGAATGTGCAAGTGTTTTGTCAGAACACTTACTTGAGGAAACAGATCTAAGTGGCATTGGACGATTGGTTGCCGCTACACCGAGCGATGAAGTTAATGCGTTAGCTGTTCAGGAATATACAAGTGTCTTTGAAAGCAAAAATGTCTTTCAATTGGCCCCTTGGGATATTAATGCTGGGAAGAGAACAAGTGTCTCAGAGCATTCACTTGGTCGGCTAGTAGCGGCGGATGACTTGCCCTACATACGTATAAGAAACGGCTATCGGCAAGGCGCCGAAGTGAAAACCACGTCAATCACTAATGAATATACGATTGATGACTTCTACGAGAAATACGGCAGAGACAATGCAGTTGTGTTGTTTGTGCTGGATTCAAATAACCGATTGCATATAAACAGTGCTCATGTACCTCATGATGTTAAGACCGGAGATACAGTGATAGCCATCGTCGGATTACCAAAACCAGATGAGCATATTACCAAACAGTCGGCTTCACACTAATCAGCTTTGATTATCTTGTTGCACCTAGATACGTTGCAAGCGTAACCACATTTCTGGCAAAAGTACGCATATCGATGATCGGCCCACTGTATTCCTGCTCCTGATATCGCAGTGTGGCGTCTTCTAACCAGGCACCGCGAGCATCAAGTCCGTTTATGATGTCGGTCGTCTGCATCGTGAGCGTCTTGGTAAGTCGCTGTTGCGGTTGGCTAAAAAGATTACGAGGTTCGGATGGTCCGTCCTTTTTTAGCCGATTGAATTCTCGTTCAATTGAGTCAAGCCTTGAGCCAACTTTGAAGGCATAGTGCGTTGGCATATCCGAATCATCGTAAGTTAGCTTGTAGTCCTTTGTGAAAAACAACGGCTTGTTTGTCTTGAGTTCATAAAATCGAGCCAATTGCCCATTGGGAAGAATTGACTTTCGAAGGTAACTAATAGCCGGTGGAATGGGCTCGAGAAATCGCTCTGCACCAGTTCTGTCGTAAAGTGACAATAAGACTCGCATGATCCCTTGTGATTCACCACCCGTGACAGCTGGTGGCTCAAACTTTCTTGCCCAGGCTGGATGTCCTTCGTGGTTATATTGTTGTGACCATGCGGGCTGAGGTTCCGGCATTTGGGATAAGAGGATAAAGTCGCCAGCCTTTAAGGCAGCGGATTTATATTCCGGATTGTCATAAATAATCGCCGCATCAAGCATGACATTGATGGTGTCAGCGATTGAGTTGTCATTGAAAGTGTAATAGCTGCGGTAATCCTTTCCTTCATATTTGCGAGGCCATTCTTTTGGATAGCCTGCACGTTTGACAGGATAGTCATCCGGTACTGGTGGAGTGCTAAAGCGCTGTGGCCAGCCTCCATTTGGATACTGTGCACGCAATAGACTCTTTAATGCTGTTGTGGCAGCTTCATGAATTGACTGGTGTTTGAATTTTAATTCATGATCGAGTCGCATTAAAAAGCTCAAAGCGGACTGCGTAGTGTTGTCATCAAGCGTAGTGACATTGCGTAGACCTGAAGCGTCCTTGGTATCGGTACGGTAAGCGTATCGCTTACGAGATTCTGGAAGGAACTCGATCCGATAGTCCCACCCACCGGAGACAAGTTGTCCATGTACAAGTGCTTCGCCACATTTAATCGCGGCATCTAACAAGAACGACTCCTTGCACAATCTGTAGGAATCTAAAAAGGCCTGTCCAACACTGGGCGTGCCGGGTGGTTGAACCCACGCTGTGTGATCACTTGCCCGGCCTTCGCCTTCACGCAGTTTCAAGTCTCCGGAATAACGCCATAAGTATCCGCCATTTATGGAAACAGAACGCTGGTAAAACCCAATGGTTTGTTCCATTTGTTTCTTCACAGCGACTGGAGATAGCGAGTCGCCAGCCAAAAGATGTGATGGCACGTATAGAAAAACAAGCGACAGTGCGCTGGTAATCAGTTTTGTAGAGATCATGAAAAAACCCAGAGGAGCAATGGTGGCGATAGCCTCTGAATTTCTCTGTTCCAAGAAAGAAAGTGCGGGTGAGAGGATTCGAACCTCCACTCCCAAAAGGGAACATGGCCCTCAACCATGCGCGTCTGCCAGTTCCGCCACACCCGCGATTCCGAAATGCGTTCGGCGATATTTCAGTCTAGGTGAATTTACCGCCTCGTCAACAGGTCTGCAATTACACCCTTTGAAGCAAAATAAACACAGCGTCTGTTAGGGATTCTGTATACGTGAGCGTGTTTTTCAAATCGCTATACAAATGCTGAAGATCCTCTGCACATGACTCAGTACGATTTGTCGGATCAAAAAGATGTGAAACCGCATCCCAGGCTGAGTCGGAGAAAACAGCAAGGGTGTCTCCGGAATCCAGCGACAATTCAACATCTTCGTAATCTCCGGCATCTACGGTGCCAAGGTCAGGGCCGTATTGAGCGACGGATATGTTTTCTTGATCTTTTATAAGTAGCACGCGGCAGTCGCCGGCCGCAGAGACGAGGAGTCCTGAGCCGTCATTGGCTATTTGGATGTTAACCATGGAAGCAAATTGATCACCAACTCCGCCAGTCCATATGGACTGATTGGTTAGTTCGAGTATTTCAGATGGTTTGAGTGTACGTTTTGCGTAGCACCGAGATGCGGTTTGTACAGATGCGGCCGTGAAGGCAGCTTCGATGACACTGCCTTGTGCTGCTCCAAGGGTGGCTGAGATTCTATCATCTGTGAAATCCCAATCAAAGAAACCGGAAGTCAACGCGCTGTTTTGTGAGACGTGACCCCGTAGAAGCCAGTGGTCGCAGTCGATGCTTGGGTTTGGCAGTCGGTTTTGCTGCCAGAGCATGCCATACTTAAGTGCGCTTGCTTGACCTGCTATAGGCTCTGGTTCGGCTCGGTTCAATTCAGATTCAATATGGGACCCGATTAATTCTGCCATTTTCGTGGCTTGCTCGTTTCCAGCATCTTCTTCTTCGAAAAAGAACCAGAGCGTGCCTAGCGGTACCATGCCATCAACGACTGGAATACAAACTGCAGATGGGAATTCTGTAGGTGCATTCCAGTGTTTCATCCGCTCGGTGGTTTGAATGGTTACCACGTGGCCTGTGAGCGCCTTTAAGTCTGCATGAGCGGATTTCAGTTGCCGTTTGTACTCCCAATTGGAGACTGCACCAAGCGAAGAGGGAACTTGAAGAAGGAGGTGGCGTGTATCATCATCTATCAGGTAAAGAGCAGCAGCGGATGCGTGTAGAATATCTACTCCGTTATCCAGGATTGCTTGAATGCGGCAGACTAGGTCATTCGGATCATCAGTTACGGAATCATCGCGTCTTAGATATGGTCGCGATTTGATTTCTGAAGAATCGTCGCTAGGGTGGTCGTCGTGGCCAGCGAATAATCGCAAATGGCCTGATTCTTTTGTTGGCACAATATTTTGGTGGGTTAACAGGTTGTTCGCGCGCAGCATATTCCATCAATCGCACGCAGTTTGATGATGAAGCCAGATCCCGTGGCTTGTATGGTATTTATCGTCGGGTTGGCAATCTGATTGTTAAGAACAATTGATGCGGCATTATGGTGCGCATTGTGCAGGTTCTGACCCTGATATGATTGTCGCAATCGTTACAACAGTCATCGCGGAGTTTGATAAGGCGCAAAAAGAAAGCCAAGCAGTGTTGCTTGGCTTTCGTGTGTCTTGAATGTTGTTGTTGGCAACTAACGTTTTGAGAATTGCGTTCCTCGACGTGCGCCATGAAGACCAGGTTTCTTTCGTTCCTTCATACGTGAGTCACGAGTAAGGAAGCCACCATCTCGAAGGGCTGGGAATAATTCTTCGTTGTATCCCATTAGTGCACGTGCGAGTCCCATGCGAACCGCACCAGCTTGGCCTGTTGTGCCCCCCCCGGCGACGGAAACAACAATGTCAACGCCGTTGGTTTGTTCGGTTGCTTCTAGCACTTGAAGAATCTGCTGGCGATCCTGTTCGATATGAAAGTAGCCGTCTAGCGGACGTTTATTGATCGTAATGCTACCACTTCCAGGTCGCACACGAACTCGGGCCACAGATGATTTACGGCGTCCTGTGCCGAGGAAGTCGTTATTGAATTTGCACTGCTTAACTGCTGACATGTTTCAATCTTATGTATGTAGAAGGGAGTGTTATACTTCGCGAGGTTCTGGTTGTTGAGCTTGGTGTTCATGCTCTGGACCAGTATATATTTTCAGCTTCTTTAGCATCTGCCGACCTAAGCGGTTTTTAGGCAGCATGCGGCGGACAGCTTCCCGCAGGATCATCTCAGGTTTCTTTGAGAGTCGATCTCCAGCGGTGATCGACTTTTGTCCTGGATAGCCGGTGTACCATGTGTACTTCTTTTGGTCCCACTTCTTGCCAGTAAACTTTACTTTTTCGGCGTTTACAACAACAACGAAGTCACCGGTGTCGACATGCGGTGTATAGGTTGGGCGGTGTTTGCCCATGAGTAGAACTGCAAGTTCGCTTGCTAATCGACCGACAATTTTATCGTCAGCATCTACAAGCCACCACTTTTGGTCTACTTCACCAGGTTTGGCTGAATATGACTTTTGAGTTACCAATGGATGGTCCTCTCGTTTCCGTATACTAAAGACGTTTATTTACGGGGAAACAACCAATTCTAAGCCGCGATTTTTGGGTCATCAAGGCCTGAAATGGGTACGTTCAACCTATTTTAGAGACGTTTTTTCTGTTGAACCTCTTTGTAGGACGAATCTACACAAAACTGAACGTGATCAGAGCTGACAACCGGTATCCAACGTGGAATTGATTTTGTATAACACCGTATACAAACATGTTTGCATGTTCGAAAATGTCAATATCAGGCTTGGTACTTGCTCAGCCACAGACATCTCTTCTCCCGTCGAACAAGAATTGGTGAACGGCACCATTTGGAGATCAATCTTCCATGGAAGTAGCTGTACTAAAAGAAACGTATCCGGGTGAACAGCGAGTTGCACTGATTCCAGCTAGTATCCCCAAGTTGGAAAAAACGGGTTTCCGCATTTTGGTCGAAACCGGTGCTGGAGAGTCAGCTGGATTTGCCGATCAACTCTACTTGGATGCAGGCGCTCAAGTTGTTGAAAGAAGTGAGTTAGCTAGTGCGGATGTATTTCTGCAGGTGCGATCATTAGGTGCAAATCCTATTGAAGGCAGATCCGATTTGGATTTATTGAGCGAAGGTAAAATCGTAATTGGGATGTGTGACCCTTTGGGGCAGCCTGAGTCCGTTGCTGAAATGGCATCGCACGGTATTACGCAGTTTGCGTTGGAAATGGTGCCGAGGATATCGCGTGCTCAGAGTATGGATGTGTTGTCGTCAATGGCAACGATTGCCGGATATCGCGCTGTATTACTTTCTGCAGTGGAATTACCACAGATGTTCCCAATGAATATGACTGCGGCTGGTACCTTGACTCCGGCACAGGTGTTTGTCATTGGCGCAGGTGTCGCAGGCCTTCAAGCAATTGCAACTGCTCGCCGGTTAGGCGCAGTTGTACGGGCTTATGATGTTCGGCCGGCAGTGAAGGAACAGGTTGAAAGTCTTGGTGCAAAGTTTGTTGAACTGGATCTTGATACAGGCGAAGCGGAAGACGCGGGTGGTTATGCCAAAGAAATGGGAGATGACTTCATTTCTCTGCAACAACAGAAGATGGCAGAAGTAGTTGCTGGGTCAGATGTGGTCATTTCGACAGCTGCGATTCCAGGACGAGATGCACCGCTATTGATTACGACGGAAGCCGTACGCGGAATGAAGCCAGGCTCGGTTATTGTTGATTTGGCCGCGGAGCGCGGAGGAAATAGTGAACCAAGCCGCCCGGATGAACGTGTCATTGAATCAGGCGTAGTGGTGCTCGGCCCAACTAACTTGCCCTCGGAGATTCCTAATCACGCAAGTCAAATGTATTCGAACAACGTAGCGCGTTTATTACTGGAAATGGTGGATGAGGATCAGCATCTCTTTCTGGATTTGGATGATGAAATTATTAATGGCACGCTCGTAGCTCATGAAGGTGTTGTGGTTAATCACCGTGTGATTGATTTATTGGATGCAACGTGTGAAGAGGTTGTTGGAGTTGCTGACACTGACTTACAAGACGCTGTGAGTCTTGACGACTCACCAATAGCTGTTGAGTCTAGTGATGATGCCGCAGATCATGCATCAGATAGTGTTGAAGTGGAAGACGGCTTCAGCCATGACATGTTACTGGATGATGATGTAGATGCTGCCGTGGTCGATGATTCTGTGAGGGAAGATCAGTCGAATGGGAATGCCACGGAGGAATCTAATGATGAAATGGAGCTTGAAGAAAACGTGTCACCGTATGATCTTGGCAGCGTTGAAGACGAATATGATATAGCCGGCGAAGAAGATCTGGTGGCAGATGATGTTAGCGCTGATGCAGATGAAAATCGCGAAGTGGAGTTGATGAGCGACGTTCAGGATGATTCTGTACAGGAATCACTTGAGGATGATCAAAACCAGGACGAATTGTCACTGGAATAGATGCTTACGGAAGTAGCCGATTGAAAGTCAATACGATGAATGAAAGACATGGTCGATCAAATCTAAAGGGAGTATTCCTGCTTCTATTGTCGTTGGGAGCGTGGTGTGCGGCAGATGCATTTGCTGAGGAAGCGGGTTCTGACGAGACATCAGTCGTGGAGGAGGCGGCGGTCAGTGGGACTGCCGACACGGTTGAAGAATCGAAAGAGCCTAGTGAAGTCGACAATCGGATGCAGATGTTAATGGCATCGATCACGATTTTTATATTAGCGGTGTTTATTGGATTCGAGATTATTACCAAAGTGCCACCAACGTTACACACACCTCTAATGTCGGGCTCCAATGCAATTAGTGGAATCACCGTGGTGGGGGCAATTCTCGTTACGTCTCGTGAGAGTGATTGGCAATTTGTAGCAATGCTTGCTGTTGTGTTTGCGATGGTAAATGTAGTGGGTGGCTTTCTTGTGACGCACAGGATGTTGGCAATGTTTAAGCCAAAGAGTAAGAAAACGCAAACTCAGGAATAAGAAAACAAGCGAGTAGTCTTCGCCAGGGAGTTTCAATCGTGCAAGACGTTTTACATGACGTGCTTTATTTAGTCGCATCGATCCTGTTCATTCTTGGGATTAAGTCGATGACGCATCCGCGGACGGCAGTGCGCGGTAATTTGTTGGGCGCATCTGGGATGCTAGTGGCGACAATCGTTATTTATATGGCGGTTATGAATCAGAGCGAGAGTTTGACTTCGGTAAATATCGGACTAATTGTAGGAGCAGTGGCGGGGTTGGTGCTGGCGGTGAAGATTGAAATGACCGCAATGCCGCAGTTGGTAGCTTTCTTCAATGGAATGGGTGGATTGGCATCCTTGTTGGTTGCAGGTGTGAACTTGTCATTTGTTACCGGTACACCAGACCGTGCAGAGATGATCGCGACAGGCGTATCGGGGTTGATTGGCTCCCTGACGTTTCTTGGCAGCATGATTGCCATGGGTAAGTTATGGGAATTAGGATTCGCCAAGTGGGAATTACCATTGCCAGCTTCAATTCGTCACCTGCTTAATTCTGTGTTGATACTTGTTTGTTTGTATTGTGGGTATCGATTAACCGGTGATGCTAGCATCGGATGGTATTTAGGCGTGTCGATTACGGGTTGTTTACTAGGGTTTACACTTACGAGCCCGATCGGTGGCGCGGACATGCCGGTGGTTATCGCCTTGCTCAATTCTTATTCCGGTTTGGCGGCATCGGCGACAGGCTTTGTGATTAGCAACAACGTTTTGATAGTATCTGGTTCGCTGGTTGGCGCATCAGGGATCATTCTGACCAGTATTATGTGTAAGGCGATGAATCGCTCTCTGGTCAATGTCTTGTTTGGTGCAGTAACCAAAGGTGAAATAGCAGATGCAGATGAGGTCTATGCAACTGTAAAGAGTACATCACCTGAGGAAGTGGCCATGATGTTAGAAACGGCACAACGGGTAGTGGTGGTACCTGGGTATGGAATGGCTGTTGCACAGGCACAACGGGCAATACGTGACTTGGCAACCATTCTTGAGGCAAATGATACGGAAGTTGAATATGCGATTCACCCGGTAGCTGGGAGGATGCCAGGTCATATGAACGTTCTATTGGCAGAAGCGGATGTGCCTTATGAGCAGTTGAAGGAACTGAGCACGATCAATCCGACATTTGACGAAGTGGATATATCGATCGTGTTGGGTGCTAATGACGTGGTAAACCCAGCAGCTAGAGAAGAAGGCAGCCCGATTTACGGAATGCCAATTTTGGATGTGGACAAATCGAGAGTCGTCATTGTGATCAAGCGTAGTTTGAGTCCAGGTTATGCCGGGATACCGAATCCTTTATTTGCACAGGACAACACGTTAATGCTGTTCGGGGATGGTAAAGACTGCATTACAAGTATCACATCTGCAATCAACTCTTGATTCCAATTCATAGACATCCATCTTTTACAATCTCTTACATTTACAATCTCGACACAAAATCATAGACATCCATCTTTTAGGCACCTGCCAAATAATGGATGTCTATGTTTTCAATTGGTTTTCAGTTGGTTCTGGTCAGTTTAGATCTGTGGATGTCCATGAATTTTATAAATTCTCATCGATCTCGGTGTGATCTAGCCTGATTGCGGCGCAAAACGCCTGATTGAGTATCGGCGTACAGACAGTTTGCTTAGAAAGTTACTCGATTGCGCGCAAGAATTGCGCTCCGATACCCATCGGTAGATCACCAGGTGAATAGTATCAACAAAAAGCCTAATCTTCGTAGGCTATTCTGCTAACTGCGATACCCTGATGCCACTTCTGATTATTCAGCTTAGCACGCTTCCCCATGTTATTTGGAGAACCAACAACTAACTTAAAGAGCTTATTGAATCGACTAACCGTCATTCGCAGCGAGTTTTTCTTTAAGCCAAGTCGATCGAGAATCGGTTCCAGATGGTCTGGCAATTCACATGTATCCTGAGTCCGATGCCGACGTGAAATGTAATCCACTAATTCAAGATATTGGTGCGTGTTTACCGGTAAAAATGCTTCATCAGCATTGTCTCCGGCAAGTGTTTTGAGTGGTGACAGCCAATCACATTGAGGCGGTAATGACCGAGACTCTCGCTTTATGTCGTGTATCCGCTTCCCCAGACTTGTGAATGGAGATTCTTCCGGTGCACTCACCTCACCTGCTCGATATGGGTTTAAGTCTATGTAGATCGAACACATAAGCTTGGCACCATTGTCCTCCAATCGCCGACACTTAAATCGACCCTCCCAAAACCTGCCAGTCTTGTCTTCTTCTTTGTTCGCACACCTAGCAACAGATTCCTGCCATACGGCCATAAATATGGAAATACTTGCCAAACGATGCTTCTTTTCATAAATCTCATTCGGATGATCTAGAAAATACTGAACTCTTTCCGGAGATGCTTGGGAAGGTAGATGACGATAACAACGAAAGCCAGGATAAAGTCGTGCAAGCCTCTCAGCGATCTCCTGATCTGAAAGCTCTTCCAGTAAGTCTGGGCGATTGGTTAATTCCAAATGCACGTGGTTTGACATTACTGCGAACGAACAAACATCAACTAGGAGTACATCAGCTAATGATGCTATCCATGTTTCAATCCATGCACGACGGTGCTTGAAATCCTTGCCTGTGTAATAATCGTTGCCGCAAAGAAACGACTGCCTGACACACCTGGAAATGCAGTGATATGTGCCTACTTCTTGTGAATTAATCAACCTCGAACGTGGAATTGCCATTTTGAACCCCCCAACATTAAAAGTACTGAGGTGGGTCGGTCTGGTAGGAATTGGTGTCGCCGGTGAATTGTCACATTGAAGTCGATAAATGCAAACGGGGCGTGACAAGGTGTGACAGCGACGTCGCGATTGATTAAACCCTGTTTGGCCCAGAAGAGTTGATTCGTTCGCGGCGAATGAAATCTATTGAACGCTGTAACTGATCATCTGTAGCTTCATCAGTTTGTTCTTGTTGCTGGGTCATTTCATAGCCTTGCGGGCGGATGATAAATCGTTCTCGACGATTGTTGTAATACTCCTGATACTGTGCGTCAGTCATTGGAATTACGTACGACTCATTTGGATGAACTCCCCAATCATCTGACGTGGCTTCGGTCTTATGAATGTTCTTTCCAGAGGGTCTAAAAAAGTGGGCGATGGTGAGTTTTAGCGCGCCAAATTCCGCTTCATGCCCAAGCGACATGATGTTTTGGACTGAACCTTTGCCAAACGTACGCTCTCCGACAATCGTAGCTCGATTGTTGTCCTGCAAACATGCTGCAACGATTTCGCTAGCGCTGGCTGACTCATCGTTTACCACGATTGCTAATGGTGTCGACGAGTCGATCGTGGTCGTGTTGTCTGCTTCATATCGATCAAAAAGGCGTTTTTCAATCGTTGAATTAGGCTTTGAATTCTCAGCTAGATTTCGCCCTCGAACTTCGACAATTGTTCCGTCATGAATAAATAGATTGCAAACATCGACGGCCGAATCGAGAAAGCCGCCCCCGTTTCTCCGTAAATCCATGACTATCCCTGTATATACCCCCCTCTTTTTTTCTTGCCGCAGAATCGACGCAATTTCTTTTGCAGTCTCACTTCCGAATTCTTTTACTCGCATATAAACAATGTCGGGATTATGTTCCAACCGAAAATCCCATTGGCCATCCTGGCGCCGTCGATCTCCTTCTACATTTGGCACATTGACGATTGCTCTCACAATTTCAAACTTGAGACTCTCCGCAGTTTGAGGTCGACGTATGGTAATCGTCACAGCGTCCCCTACCGGACCCTTTATCATGTCAATCAATTCGGCCATTGTCTTTTCACGTGTCGAGACACTATTGACCTCAATGATCTCATCATCAGCTTGTATTCCTGCGGTGTGCGCTGGCCCATCTAAAAACGGTGTTTCAACGATAAAGCCACTCTCAGGCGCTCTCGGTAGCATGCTTATTCCGATTCCAGCAAATTGCTGGTTTAGACCTTCTTGTAATCGTTGATGAGTTCGAGGTTCGAGATATACAGAGAACTCATCGAGAGACTGCATCATTCCATGCATGCTGTGCTCGAAAAGCGTGCGATCTTCCACGGAATCAACATAGTCTGTTTGAATTAGATTGACCGCATGCTGATACACACGGAAGTATTGATTGTGTGGAACCTGTACGTAGCAAAGTACAGAGGAGATAATTGCTATCCAGATAACCAGTAGATTTCTACCGGGCATGATTCGTGCCTTTCCAAAAGAACCCTCTAACTCGGTAATCGTACCAAAACAACGTTCAGTCATGCAGTTTCGACACGCAGGGAAATCAATGAATGTGAGTACCGGTACTTGAATTTATCCAGCCAACGTGGAATCCTGAGAAGGATACGACAAGCAATCAAGCTTAGGAATTGTATATATGAGAAATTCAGGCCTTTCAGCGATTTCCTTAATTCTTGTTTTCACAGTATTGGTGATTTCATCACCCGCACAACCGCCTTCATCTCAACCGAACGAAGGAATTGAACAGAATTCATTGCAATTCTATGCGCTCGTCAATGCTGTGATCATTGAAGGTGATCGACGGATTGAAGATGCAACGATCCTTATCGATGGCACTACTATTGCTGCAGTTGGTCGGGATATTGAAATTCCGAAAAAGGCTAAGAGAATCGATCTAACGGGTAAGGTCGTTTACCCGGGATTTGTCGATGCATTCAGTAGTTATGCCGTATCACTTTCCGCTCAGCCAGATTCTGCTCCACACTGGAATGAGCTCATCACGCCACAAATATCCGTGGCTAAAAACTATAAAACTAACTCAGCTACAAACGCGCAATTCAGATCGATTGGGTTCACGACCCGATTAGTGGCACCCGAGAACGGTATTCTCAAAGGCCAAAGTACCATTGTCACGAATGGCGACAGTAACGCGACTGATCAGATAATTCACACCCATTCGATGCAACATGCCAGGTTATCTGTAAGTCGCGGCAGGGATGATTACCCAGATTCGCCAATGGGAGCGGTAGCGCTTGCGCGTCAGACACTTCTTGACGCCACTTGGCACAGCCAACAATGGAAAGCATTCAATGATAAAGAATTGATAAAACGACCAGAACGCAATGATGCACTAAATGCACTTTCGGGTGTCGTCTCAGGACATCAAACCATTGTCTTCGAAGCTGCTAATGAGCAATACTTGCTGCGTGCTGATAGAGTGGCTAGAGAATTCGAGTTAGACGCCATCATCCTCGGATCCGGCAGAGAGTACAGACGGCTCGATGCGGTTAAAGCTACTGGCCGCCAACTAATTATCCCTATTTCATTTCCCAGACCACCGAATGTAGGTACGTTTGAGTCTGCACGCGATGTTAGTTATACCGACTTGATGCATTGGGATCATGCCCCGAGCAATCCAGCCACACTTCAAGACGCCGGGATAGAATTCGCAATTACCAGTCACAAGTTGGAGAGTAAGTCCGACTTCTGGAAAGCCATGCGAAAATCAGTTGCACGTGGCTTGGACAAGCAATATGCCCTCAAATCTATCACCACAATTCCAGCAAAGATGCTGAAAGTGGATCACCGCGTAGGGAAAATAGCGAAGGGCTATTTAGCAAATCTAGTTGTTACATCCGGTGATCTCTTCGATGACGACACCAAAGTGTTAAGTACTTGGATAAATGGTGTTGAGTACTCCCCTGAGATCAAGAATTTGCAAATTGCAGGGAGCTGGAAAATCTCAACCAAGGAAGAGAGTCCGATTAACGGTGGCGTGTTCAGAGTTAAACAGACAGAGGAAAAAGTCACCGGTCAATTTAGTTTCGAAGAAGATGAATTGAAAGAAGTGCAATTCAGCAAAGTGACTTTGCGAGGGAATCGTCTAAGCGGCGTGCTGGATGGAGATAAGTTAGGCCAGAAAGGCGTTGTACAGATCTCGATCGTGTTCTCTAGAGTCTCAGGTGCTCTCATAGGAACAGGACAGATTACTTGGCCCGATGGTACTGTTGAAAAGCTATCTGCTTCTAAACAACTAATGTCGGCCGAAGTTGAAGAAGACAAAGAAGATGACGAAGTTGAAGAAGAAACGGCGGAAACTCTCGAATCGCCCACACCGCTCTTTGGTATTAACTACCCACTTGGCATGTTTGGTGTTGATAAAGTGCCTGATACTATTCCGTGCGTGGCATTTACAAATGTGACAATCTGGACATGCGGCCCCCAGCGGATAATAGAATCCGGCACAGTGGTGATTCGTGACGGAGTTATTGTTGCGGTTGGAACGGATATTAGGACTCCAAAAGATGCTGTTGTCGTTGATGGTCGCGGAATGCACCTGACGCCAGGAGTTATTGATTGTCATTCGCATATGGCGACCGACGGCGGTGTAAATGAAGGCACTCAAGCCGTCACGGCTGAAGTACGAATAGGTGACTTTGTAGACGCAAATGATGTAAATATTTTTCGTCAATTAGCCGGTGGCGTGACCACATCTAATATTCTGCACGGATCAGCCAATCCGATTGGGGGCCAAAATCAGGTTATCAAACTGCGATGGGGTAGTTTGGGAGAAGAAATGAAGTTCTCTGAGGCTCCCGCTGGAATAAAGTTTGCCCTTGGTGAAAATGTAAAGCAAAGCAACTGGGGCGATGAATACACTACGCGTTACCCACAATCTCGTTTGGGCGTGGAACAAATCATGCGTGATACATTTCGTCGCGCAATTCAATATCAAGATAAATGGGAATCATGGGTCAAACGAAAAGATGGACCTGCTCCTCGTCGTGATCTGGAACTTGATGCAATCGTCCAGATCCTAAACGGTGACAGGTGGATTCACTGCCATAGTTACCGGCAGGATGAAATCCTCGCACTAATACGAACCTTGGATAAGCATGATGTAACGATCGGTACCTTTCAACATGTTTTGGAAGGTTATAAAGTTGCACCGGAAATGGCCAAACATGGCGCCATGGGTTCTGCATTTTCAGATTGGTGGGCATACAAATATGAGGTGTTTGACGCTATCCCATATAACGGCGCACTCATGTACCGGGCAGGGGTCGTAGTGTCTTTTAACTCGGATGATCGTGAGTTGGCGCGACATCTGAATCATGAAGCAGCCAAGGCAATTAAATATGGAGATGTGCCTGCTGACGAAGCACTTAAATTCGTGACGTTAAACCCAGCAAAACAGCTGCGTATTGATAAATATGTTGGTTCGATTGAAATTGGAAAACATGCAGACTTGGTACTGTGGAGCGACTCGCCGCTGTCGGTCTTTAGTCGGTGTGAACAAACTTGGATTGATGGCAAAAAGTACTTTGATCGTTCGGTGGAAAGCCAAAATCGAGCGATGATGTCAAAACGAAAAATAGAACTCATTCAAAAAGTACTTTTGTCAGGTGAAGCAATGCTTGGAATAGGGGAAAATTCCAAGCCAGAGGAAGAGTTATGGCCTCGCGAGGATATATTCTGCGCACATGGAGAACATTCGCATCACCAATCATTGAGATTTAGACAAAGTAATTAATACCTTGCAAGATGAGATATAGCTTGATGTTCAATAATCTAACACCTGTATTTGTATTCGTTCTGGTGCTTTCAAGTAGTGCAATAGCCCTAGCTAACCCTGAGGTTCCTGGCTCGGAGCAATCGGGCCCCATTGCAATCATTGGCGGCACTGTTCACAGCGTCAGTGGTGAAGCAATACCGAATGGAATCGTTTTGTTTGATAATGGTAAGGTTGTGAAGGTCGGAACGGATGTGAAACTCCCCGACGATGTGAAGGTGATCGATGCAAATGGCAAGCATGTTTACCCAGGGTTAATTGATGCGTTTTCAAATATCGGTCTAGTAGAGATAAATGCAGTTCGGGCTACAGACGACCGGGGTGAAGTTGGATTATTCAATCCAAATATAAAGGCTGAAATTGCTGTTAATCCTGACAGCGAGATTATCCCTGTGACACGAAGTAACGGCGTATTGATGTGTCTCACAGTGCCATATCGCGGATTGATTACTGGACAGTCTGCATGTTTACAACTTGATGGTTGGACTACGGAAGATATTGCCCTCAAAACATCGGTTGGTATGCACATCAAATGGCCTACGATGGCACCGGTGAGCGACTGGTTTGTATCAAAGAGCGCGAAAGAGCAGATTGCAGAGCGTGATAAGCGACTAAGGCAATTAGAAGACTACTTTGAGAAAGCAAGGAGATATGACGAAGCCCGTGCAGCGGGTGAGATTTCTCAATTGGACTTACGGCTAGAGGCCATGAGACAAGTCCTTTCAAAAGAAGTTCCAATTATTGTCACTGCAAACGGCGTTCAGGAAATCCAATCTGCGGTTGCCTTTGCATCACTGCAAGATCTTAAATTGATCATCTTTGGCGGTCATGATGCCCCATACTGTATTGATTTATTGAGAAAACACCGTGTTCCTGTAATCGTTGGTGGAGTCTATCGACTTCCACTGCGTTCTGACGATGCATTTGATTCGTCATATACACTCTGTGAAACATTGCGCAAGGCAGGCGTACAATATTGCATTGCGTCGTTTGGTAGATTTGGTGGTTCGATGGCAAGAAATCTGCCATATCATGCAGCAACAGCCTCCGCTTATGGACTTCCACTCTCAGAGGCTGTGAAAGCAGTGACTCTATATCCAGCACAGATTCTCGGTATTGATGACCGCGTCGGTAGCATTGCACCGGGAATGGATGCCACGTTGGTGATAACGGACGGACATATTCTAGACACGTTATCTAATGTGGAAGTCGCATTCATTCAGGGAAGGCAAGTTTCCTTGAATGATCGCCATAAGAGGCTTTTTAGAAAGTATGAGGAGCGAATAAATCGCCTTAAGTAAGAATTGTGAAAGCCGTTCACTGATCAAATAACAGATTTGAGTGGATTTAGTCGCGATTGCTTTAAGTCTCTTCTAAACTTCATTCGAGAGTTAGTTACAAGCTTAGAAATAACTCAAAACTATTTACCCCGGCTTAACGCCAAAACAGAATGATGGGTGTCTATGACTCAAATAACAGACGTACGTGCAATTGATATTCGGTTTCCGACTTCGGACCATCTAGATGGTAGCGATGCTATGAATCCTGATCCGGACTATTCGGCTGCTTATATCACACTGGAAACAAATGACGGTTTATCAGGAAACGGTATTGGATTTACGCTAGGCCGAGGCACTGAACTAATCGTCAATACAATTGACTCACTTAAACCACTGTTAGTCGGAAAGAGTCTTGATGAAATTGCCTCCAACATGGGCGCATTTTGGAGGCATGTCACCGGTGACAGTCAGTTGAGGTGGCTTGGTCCAGATAAAGGTGTTGTTCATTTGGCGACAGGTGCCGTTGTAAATGCCGTTTGGGATCTATATGCAAAAGCTGAAAAGAAGCCATTGTGGCGTCTGTTAAGTGATATGACACCGGATGAATTGGTCCGCTGTATAGACTTTCGTTACATTTCGGATGCGTTATCCCCGGAACGAGCTCGCGAAATCCTGGAAGAAAAAGTTTCTAGTAGGCCTGATCGGATAAATAACTTGTTAGAGGTTGGATATCCGGCATATACGACGTCCGCTGGCTGGTTAGGTTACTCGGATGAGAAACTACGCCAACTGTGTCGAGATGCGATTTCAGCAGGATGGTCTCACTTCAAAATCAAAGTTGGTCGAGACATCAATGATGACATCCACAGAGCACGAATCATTCGAGAAGAAATCGGCTACGATCGATTCTTAATGATGGATGCCAATCAAGTTTGGGATGTAGACGTTGCTATCGAAAACATGCACAAGTTGGCGGAATTTAAGCCATTGTGGATTGAAGAGCCTACGAGTCCAGATGATGTACTAGGTCATGCTCGAATTGCTAGAGAGATTGCGCCGATCGGTGTTGCAACCGGTGAAATGTGCCAAAACCGAGTACTTTTTAAGCAACTGATGCAAGCTGAGGCCATTGAGTTTTGCCAAATCGATAGCTGTCGGATTGGTGGTGTAAACGAAGTAATCGCCGTGATTTTGATGGCTGAACAGTTTGGGATAAAAGTCTGTCCTCACGCTGGTGGTGTTGGATTGTGTGAACATGTCCAACATTTGGCCATGTTTGATTATGTGTGCGTGTCCGGCACAACGGAGGGTCGGTTAGTGGAATACGTTGATCACTTACATGAGCACTTTGTTGATCCGGTGCGAATGAAAGACGGCCACTACATGGCACCTCAGTTGCCCGGCTATAGCATTACGATGAAGCAAGAAACGCTTGAAGAATTCGCATTTCCTCATGGTCCACTTTGGACAGCGAGACGGACTTCGGCGCAATAACCAAATGTCACTTAGTGACATGTTCAGAACGGAATTTGGCATCGGAAGACATGGGTGGAGTGCCGATGGTACTTCCAACACAGTGTCTATCGTATGCCAGAGGCTGATTTAAGAATCTGAAGCTAACTTTGCATAACCGCCTGAGTAGTATAGCAGCGGGTCACCTTCGCCAAGCTCTCCACCGATGATCTTACCGATAAAGATATCATGATCGCCGCCGGGTAGAATCTCGTGAATTTCACAGTCTACGTAACCCAGTGTGTTTTTGAGAATTGGTGCACCAGTGGCATCTGAGGTCGTATCTAAACCAGAAAAATCCTTTGGGCCGGTGAAAGCGAATCGATCTGAAAGATCTTGTTGGTCGGCTGAGAGGATGTTTATTGCAAAGTGCCCTGCTTTTTGCAGGTTTTCATGAGTTTGGCCTTTTTTTACAGCTACAAGTACCAATGGTGGGTCTAACGATAAGCTTGTGAAAGCATTTGCGGTCATTCCCCAGGTTTCGTCATCTGAAATACGCATGCTGACAACAGTAATTCCGGTCGCGAACATCCCCATGATTTTTCTTTGTATGTCACTATCAATGGTCATAGATGTCCTCAAGTTTTGGTGAATTAGCTGTAATTCGACTGCCTGTGGCCGATTCGTTTTCTGCATGGCGACCTAGTGAGTATCTTACCCGCATTACATCAGCACGCAAATCATAGAAATCTATAGTTTCCAACGCCGCTGCCCTCCCGTGATTCTCATGTGATTCATAGACACCCATCGTTTTGGTGCTGCAAATCTATACAGAAAACCTCTAAAACTGTGGGTGTCTATGATTGGTGATTGATTCACAGTAAAAATTGGTCTGAGAAATGGTGGGTGTCTATGTTTAAAGTGTTAAGCAGATATAAAGATGATGGGTGTCTATGAATCATCTCCGATTCAAATGGACTTGAATCTTAAGAAAACATGGGTGTCTATGAATAGCTATGATTAAACCTGTTTGGACGTGGAATAAAACATGGGTGTCTATGAATAGCTATGATTAAACCTGTTTGGACGTGGAATAAAACATGGGTGTCGATGAATAGCTCGTGGATGTCTAAAAGTAGCTCGACGTGGGAGTGTAGGAATTATGGCGATTAAGGAATTGATCGAAAAAATCGACTCGCTTGGGATTATGTCGGAAGCGGGCGTGCGTGATTGGTGTCAGTCGCTGCCAATTGTCGAGCAGCCTACCGATGAAAAGTCGCTAATTATCGCAATGATCAATGCCAACCTGCTTTCCAAGTATCAAGGCAAACGACTACGCAATAACATCGGTGACTCACTGATCGTTGGAAACTATCTCATCAAGGACATCATCGGTCGCGGTGGAATGGGGGATGTCTACCTCGCCGAACATCGTCATATGAAACACCAAGTGGCGATTAAAATGCTATCCCGACGGCTGACAAAAAAAGAAGGGACAATTAAACGCTTCCTGCGCGAAGTCGAAGCTGCTGCCAAACTATCACACGACAATATCGTACGAGCACTCGATGCAGATCAACATGAAGATGGCTACTACCTCGTAATGGAATACGTCGATGGCCGTGATATGGCAGCTATCCTCAAAAACGATGGCCTATTCGATGTCGATGATACTATCAATTACATTAGCCAGGCAGCCACCGGACTGCACTATGCCCATTCACAAGGCATTATCCATCGAGACATCAAACCTCATAACATGCTTGTGGACAACTTCGGAGTTGTAAAAGTTCTCGATATGGGACTCGCTTCTTTGCAAAACCTTGATGCCCCAGAAAAGAAAGGATCTGAAGAGAGCCTCACACAGAACAATCAGATAATGGGTACGGCTGATTACATGGCCCCGGAACAAGCGGAAGATGTACGCAATGTCGATCCGCGTGCGGATATCTATAGCCTCGGATGCAGCATGTACAGAGTCCTTGTCGGTAAACCTCCCTATGAAGGGGAATCGACAGTCCAGAAGATCATCGCACATCGCGAACATCCCATCCCAAGCCTTCGCGTCTACCGGCCTGAAGTTCCAGAAATCCTTGACCAGGTCCTGCATCGTATGCTCGCCAAGTTGCCGGCAGATCGATTTCAGTCAATGGAAGAGATAATCGATGCCCTGAGGACTTGCGGATTTGCCAGCGCAACTATGGCGGAACAATCCGTTAGTACAATCACAACGTCGCAAATCAGAGCTGAGTTTATGACACAAGGTGATGGTCAAAGTGCAACGGTGGACGCAGACGAGCAAATCGAACCAATCCCCGTGCTGGTCGAACAACAGGTAGCACAACCTGTGCCGACTGCACCAGTGCTCGAAAACGTTAGGCCAACGCTCAATGAAGCCCGCCCAAAAAGTCGGGGATTTCTTCGTCGCAATTGGTACTTTATCTCCCTTCCAATCCTTGCAGTCATTGTATTAACCGTCATTGGATCAGGATGGCTTGGCCATAACAGGGGTTATGTCATCATTGACTGGCCAACTGAGCTGCGAGGCAATAAGAATGGATGGGCCGTAAAAGTAGATAGTCACGAAATCGCAGTCGGTACAGACAATCCGATTAATCTCCCGGTGGATGTAGGTAAAAGACGAATATCCTTGGTTCGTAGAGGTCATCAACCACAATCACGTGCCTTTACCGTTGAAGCCGGGACAACTTATACACTTGATGCTGAACCGTTTGAAGAAGCGATTGGTGTCTTAGACCCGACACAATTGATCGAATCCGAAAGCACTTCGGATCAATAGGCTGGCACTACTTGTCATACCTTCTCAATTAAACACAACACGACAGCTCTAATGTCTTCCATTTATCACCCTGATAAATGGACTCTGATTGTGCCAAGGATGCCAAAATCGATTACCGATCTTTGCGGAATACTCTTGTCGGAAGATAAATACCACGTAATCGATGATCCGATCAAAATATGGCCGGAATTACCAATGCAACTCGTTGGAAATCGGATCCTCACGAATTGTGCTCTGCCCACTGGCCATCTGACCTCGATTGTCTCATCAAGACTAACACACCCCCTGTTCGATCAAACAGATTGGCTAATACGACTTCGATCAACAATTCAGCAGTTGCAAAACACGACCGTGCAAGTCGTAAGAGAAACGGCAGGAAATGATCTCATACGTGCAGCGTGTGAGGTCTACGAACAACCCTGGCTTGATGTTTCTATTATTGAAACTAGATCTTGTCTATCCGCTGCTTTTAGAGTGCTTATAGAAGATAACGCTTTAGCAGACGACCGTTTCTGCATTGGCAAAATTCTGCTCGCCGCAGACACCCCGCCACTAACGGATAGACATTCCGGAGTACCGATTAGAGATCAATGGAGTTTTTACACGAGTGATAACGTATTCGTGCTAAACAATTCAGGACAAGGTAACATCCAGTCTCTCGTTCAATACTGGCTACATAAGACACAACCTGTTCTAAGCAGTGACGTGAAGGTGGCTGACTTACCATGTTGGTATAAGAATGGCGAATACCTCAGCCATTTTACTCGGGCAATCGATGGACCCTACAGCGGTGAGTCTCAGACAGAGTGGTACAAAAAACTTGTCGCCCTGGATCCTCATTCCTTCCACACCGTCGAGAGAGTCCTATTCAAAATCGTGTATGAAAAGAAACTAAAGGCCAGCTCAGCAATGATTCGCGGTGGCTATACGATGATCGCGTTTACTGCTGTCCCACTGAATCAGTGGTCTGAATTGAGAAAGTTCCGTAGCCACAAACGGCGATGGGACTTTTCACCGTATGGGATCTGTATCAACAAAAACTGGCTGTCAAAGAAAGTCACAAAGGTTCAGTATGGAAATGCAGACACATGGCAGGTGCTAACCGAAGCACAAAAACCATACTTTCAGTCAAAGGGTGAAAGGATCGATTGGACCGTGGAGCAAGAATTCCGACACAAGGGAGATTTGGATTTATCAGCTATACCTAGAGAGGATGCGATTGTCTTTGTTGAAACAGATTCGGACCGAGAGTTCATCCAACCCTTTTCGCCATGGCCTGTACATACCTTTGAAAACTTAATTAATATTCCAGAGGTCCATCCAGTTCTGTAAAACCAATAACGACCACAATCGCTGACTGTTATCCCGACGACCACTTTCATGATTCGAGACCATTCTCTGAATTGCTTCTCGCTTAATGTACCGGCATACCGCAGGTGATCCAGACAAGAGTGTATCGTGCAACAACTCGTTTAGATCCGACTTCAACCAGTGATCCATCGGCACACCAAACCCCATTTTCGGCCGGTCCCATATCTCATCAGGCAATAACTCTCCAAACACGTTCCTTAGGATTTGTTTCCCGCGGCCGTTTGAGAATTTCAATGAAATCGGGATCTGTGCAGCTAGCTCAGCTACACGATAATCAAGAAACGGTTGCCTCACCTCTAGGCTGTTACCCATGCTGGCAATATCCACTTTGGACATTAAGTCACCTGGCAGATATGTATGAAGGTCAGCTAGTGAAATGGTGGTTATGGGATCTCGATGATTGAAGCGTTGATAATGCTGCGCAAACGAGCCCGTGACATCTTGTGCCTCGATTTCGCGTGTAAATTCAGATGTAAAGAACGGATTGTTCTTTTCGACCGGAAAGACGCTAATCCAGCTTAGGTACCGCTGCATGGCCGGTTTGCGTAATGGAGTGATGAACCTCTTAAGGCGTCGCAGACGTGATTTGTAGCGTGAAGAACTGGGCAGGATATTCCAACACGGACTGCCGAGCAACCATTTGAGTCCCGGCCACCGCTCAATTTTTCTTACCAAATCCACTGCCTGATATCGTGGGTAGCCAGCAAATAACTCATCGCCACCGTCTCCTGATAAAGCAACAGTCACTTCCTGTCGTGTCATTTGTGATACATACCAGGTTGGTATCGCTGAGCTGTCGGCAAGCGGCTCGTCATAATGCCAAACCAGCTTTGGCAAGATGTCCGTGGCACTCGGTGTAACCTGAAACTCATGATGATCTGTATCTAAATGCTTAGCGACAGCCCGTGCATGTGACGTTTCATCATATTCTTTGACAGGGAAGCCAATCGAGTACGTCTTGATACGTTCGCTACTATTTCGTTGCATTAGTGCAACGATCAATGATGAATCCACACCTCCAGAGAGAAAAGCTCCCAATGGCACATCACTTTGCATTCGGAGCTTAACCGACTCTTCCAACGTATACCAAAGTTGTTCATGGATATCTTGTTCGGAAGCGGTAGATTCAGTTGTTGGCAATTCCCAATAAGGTGATGTCGAGATTCCGTTTTCATCGAAGACTAAGAAGTGTGCAGGGGGTAATTTACTTAATCCATCCACGATGCAGCGAGGGTGCGGTACATATTGATATGTCAGATACTCATGTAATGCATGCTGGTTTATTTCACGAGGGCAATCAGGGATTTCGAAGAGAGACTTTAGCTCGCTCGCAAATGACAGTCGTTGATTCTCTGCCCAGAAAAAGAGCGGTTTTTGACCAAGTCGGTCTCGCGCCAGAACGAGCTGTTTCTTTCGATCATCCCAAATCGAGATGGCGAACATGCCATTGAGTTTGCTAAAGCATTCAGTGCCATATTCACTATACATATGCACTATGACTTCAGAATCACCGGCGGTGCGAAAGCGATAGCCTTTAGATTCAAGAAGCTGTCTCAATTCCAGATAATTGTAGATCTCGCCATTTAACATGACGACAACGGATTCGTCTTCGTTTGCTACGGGCTGTTGTCCCGTATGGAGATCGATTATTGCCAGGCGTCTGAATCCGAATGCTACGCCAGCAATATCCGACGAGCTGAAGTATTCTTGCGCATCATCCGGACCACGGTGCTGTAGGACACCGGCCATTTGGCTGAGTGTCTCTTTTGAGATCCGCTTATCAGGATCTCTCCAAACGCTTCCAGTAATACCGCACATGTTTAGGAGTTACTTCTTGAGTGAGTTTGCAACGTATTAAAGGATAGATTGCGTCTTAATCCTACGTTGTGAATTCATCTTTAGGTCAGTTATGCCATGACGTAGAGCGTCTAATTGCAACGATTGAAGCGATCATTCGTTAGCTACGGCGTTGAATATACCGCAATATGCTTCGACAAATTGACTCGGCGACGTATCCGATTGTTGGAGTAGCCGGGCATTCATTGTGAGTTGATCCGGAAGTGACCTATCCTTCGCCAGGTTATTAATGCAACGAGCCAAGCTTCCCGAATCGCCGGGGCCGAATAACAGCGAATTCTTGCCGTTTACGAACAATTCTAAAACGCCTTTACCCCCTGCCGCCACGAGTGGAATTCCTACCGATGATGCTGTAACTGCACATGAAGGCATGCCATGTGCATCACTGCACGAGACAAGACAAAGGCAGTCGCGTACATGTAATTGAAAGTCGGTTTCCCAACCAACGAAGTGGACATGACTCAGCAGATTTAGTTCTCGAGCGTACTCCTGAAGCACCTTAAGCTGAGGGCCATCTCCCCATATCACTAAGTGCATGTCATCACGAAGGGTCTTAAGTATTTCCATGCTCCAGATGAGATCTTTTAGACGCTTACCGGGAATCAGTCGACCGACAGCTCCGATGATGTAACTCTCCGGTGGAATACCTAATGCCTGTCGGATATCAGCTCTATGATCCGACTTGGTTAAGGGCTCAGATGGATACACTACGGAGCTATCCCCGAATTTCAAGAACTGTCTGGCAAATTCCTGCTGCGCCGTAGAAGTAAAGATGACATGATCACTTCGCTGGACATAAAACTTGAATGCATGTGTTGGATATCTAATCCAACGATCTGCCGGGTTTCCGATGCTACATACGATCTTAGCGCCCACGCGATGCAGCATTCCGAGGTGTTCCCAATTAAGCAAATATGGGTGCCATATATGAAGGACGTCAGTATTGGATTGATTGATATGGCGACGAAGTTGCTTCAGTCCGCCAAGGACTCCGCGATTACGAATTATGTTTATCGGCGCGTTTAGTCTGGCCCGAATGCCATCGTGTATATTCTTGTCACGCGACCAGAACAACAGTTTGTGATCAAGCTGAGATGTTCTGGATTCACTCAGCATTAAATCTAGCTGGCAAATATGGCCACCGGGTGAACTAGTCGGAATGAGGTGAGTAATTCGCACTCCTTATGCTCCATCCCCTGAAAGGAGCGAAAGGTGCGATTGAGCCATTCTTCGAATCGAGTATTTGTTCTTTACTTCACTAAACGCTGTTGTTGTAATTTCGACAGAATTGTCATCTTGCAACGCCTCAATAATGGCGTTCCCTAATTCGGTAACGTTTGCTGCAGGAACAAGACGACCGGTGTGTCCGTGTGTAACAAGTTGTCGATTGCCAGGAATGTCACTTGCTATAACGGGGATCTGATGAGCCATCGCTTCCAATAATGAAAGTGACAACCCTTCGGTGTACGATGGAAGTACGAACAGATTGGCTGCGGTTAACAGGTCAGTTACATCATCAAAAGCACCGGGCATAAATACGGACGATCTAACTTCGAAGTCTTTAATCTCCTGATACAGGAGATCTCGATCAGGCCCTTCTCCAATAAGCCATAACTGACTATCACTCCATTTCTCAAGAACTCGCGGCCAGCATCGAATTAGTTCCACCAATCCTTTTTTCTTATCGAGTCTTCCGGTAAAGATAACGATTCGTGAAGACTCAGCAGTTTTAAGGTCGTAATTGGCTTCAGCAATAATCTGTCGTGCTTCTGATCGTGTTTGTGAGGTACCTTTTTCAGGAATTCCGACACCATTTGGAATATGAGTCGTCCTGGACGAGTCAAATCCAGCTTCTGCAAGTTCATCCATGGTTGCTTCAGATGGCCCAACAACATGGTCAGACAGCATGCACCTCCTTCGGATTTTCATTCCAAACCGGGCGTTTGCATGCCAATTACAATCTCCTGTTTCCCCTGCCCCTTCTACTCTCAATACAACTCTCTTACCAAGTTGTTGTCCAATACGCACAGCGACATATGCGTCATGTTTAAGCATGGAAACGAGGATAGCATCATATGAGTCCTTATTTGTCTTGAGCCATTTAGCCAAGGCATGCATATATTTGTAGGTACCCCACGCGCGTTGTCGTGGATTTGATAATCGTGAAACGGGGATATCCCGATGAATAATTTCATTTGGCCACTGCGACTCCCACTTTGCAGTGAGTAGTTGTGTTTCACATCCCAAATCTCGGAATTCCACAGCAAGATTCGCCATCACCATTTCCGCACCACCGACCAGTGGCCAAAAGCGACGTGTAATGAGAACTATTCTTGGCTGTGGCATTTAATTCAATTCTGCTTATTCGAAAGCAGCAAGATCATGTGGTTCCATCGCAGCGACATACGGGAGGTTACGAAACAGGTTTTTGTAGTCAAGTCCGTACCCTACGACAAATTCATCAGGGATTTCAAATCCGATAAAATCCGGATTCATGTCCACTTGTTGGCAACCGTTCTTTTGCAACAACACGGCACTATGAATTTCAGACGGGCCAAGCTGTCTTAGACGTTGCATTACGTTTTCAAGCGTGTGCCCGGTGTCAAAGATATCATCAACCACCAGGACATTTTCATTTGCGAGATCTGGGAGCATTGCATGGTCGATCTCCAATTCACCTCTGGTCGTTTCTCCTCGATAACTACTAGCTAGCAAGGCGCCGAGTTGTACTGGCATCGACAGGTAACGAATCAGATCTGCAACCAACACCAGACTGCCCGTCATTACGGCGATAACCGTTAGCGTGTCATTTTCGAGTCGCGCATTGATTTCATCCGCCATTCGTTTGACGCCGTCACGTAATTCATCTTCTGAAAGAAGTACCTTCACGATTGATAGTCCTGACCGATTCTAGTTGTTGTTGCATCATTGTAGTGAACACTTGGATTCACACAAACTCCGTTGAGTTGACCGATAACGAATCTTCGACGCACCTTCATCACCATGGAAGAGTATGTTCCAATGTAGACTCAACAATTTCCTGAAATCCAACTTGGAAGAATTAATGGCAGGCTCGTGGTCAGAAATATCACTTGATGGACATTTATGTGACATATTTGAGCCATCAAGGCCAAGTGCCAACAACCAGGTTGTCATCTATCTTCACGGCGTGCATTTGGGCCGACTGAACGATAAAACAGAATTCACAGATCTTTTCGAACAATATGGGCTCCGTGTAATTTGTCCGATGACTCAACGGAGTTGGTGGACGGATAAGATTTGCCATGAGTTTTCAGAACAATACACTGCTGAGCAGTTTCTTCTCGAACATGTTTTACCGGAGATCGCACATCGGTGGTCTACTGAGCCACCGCAAATAGCGCTTCTCGGTACAAGTATGGGCGGGCAAGGTGCCCTGCGGTTTAGTTACAAGTACCCAGATTTGTTTCCGGTTGTTAGCGCAATTTCCCCTGCTATTGATTATCAGCTGCGTATGTATGACGGTGATGAAGCTCTAGCGGGGATGTATGAAGATCCTGAGGCTGCAAGACAGGATACTGCCCTGTTGCATATTCACCCACTTAATTGGCCAAGGCATCAGTTTTTTTGCTGTGACCCAACAGATGAAACGTGGTTTCCTAGTTCTGACCGATTACATATGAAGTTATATTCGTTAGGCGTACCGCACGATCGTGACTTAGAGACATCGGCTGGCGGACATTCATTTGAATACTATGCTTCGATGGCACCACGGGCGATTTCGTTTATCGTGGACGCATTGGAACAGGAACGCGTTCGCCTGCCGGTCGTGGATTCGGATTCATAGGCTGTGTGTTAGATTGTCTGCTCAGAGCCGAGAGATCCAGAAATCCAATACCAAAGGCCTCGATTGATCCACGCGTGACCGTGATCTTTCGTGCAGAGGCGCTCGGTGTTGCAGAGTTGTTTTGATTGAGCCACAACTTGGCATTCTCTCTACCGCCTTCTAATACGAGCATATCCTTGGGTTGTGAATAGGTGAGCCTGGCAGCTTGAGCGGTATACTGCATAGACTCTACATACGTATTTCCGGCTGCGGTTATGGCTAACTGGGGCTCGCGCGACTTACCGCGTGAGATGTCGGCAATCGTTAGACGTTCACAATTCAATTGAACTGTATTGGGCCCGGGCATCTTTGAATTTGCAAGCTCTAATTTTTCTTGCCAATTTGCGACTGGGCCATAAATGGCGGCGACTTTTGAATCAAAGTGTATGAATCGTTGGTATAGATTTCCAGCACCACCACGTTCAAACTTGACGTGCACATAACTCAAAGGCAAGTTGCTTGCGCCGGGTGTAATTACTCGGGTTGGCTGTGTGTTTGGTGTGGCGCTAGCAGTCTTTTCTTTATTTCGTTGCACACTGCGAAGCCATCCGGCACCAAGAATGGTTAGATCCCCAGTTTGTTGGTTAATGGACACTTCCTGCATATTGAATTGCTGTGTGGAATGTTGAAGGCCGGACCTATCTACTGTTTGTGTTTGCATTGCCACGTTATCGCCGTATCGGATATCAAGTAATTCGACGTCTTTGGGTACGGCATTTTGCGAGAAGATGATCTTATTGGAGAGACTCGCCTCGGCGAATCCACCTGTTATTGCAACATTTAATTGATGTCCGTTGTCGAGTTGCTGACCACCACGTGTTCTTACATCGCCCGCCATCGTGATCGTCTTTCCGTCAAACCGCATTTGTTGTGTCCAGGACAATCGCTTGATATCGCCGACACCATTGTCAGGTTCGAGTTTTGGAGCATGGATTAGATATCCGGGGCCATCAATCCAAACCTGATTTAATTCCTGGTTCATTTTTAGAACGTGCCCAACTAACTCAACGGAGTCGATTGCAATTCGCGCGGGATGTTCCTTTTGCTGATTGCCCTGAATAAGGACATTTAATGGTCCCTGAGGAGATTGTTGTATCTGGAGGACATCACCGGTGAGAATGAGAGGTATGTTATTTGGTGCTGTACGATCTTGTTGTTTGAATTGCACATTCCCAAAAAACGATATGGCTTCAAGACCTGCTGACGACTCTTGCCGTGTCATCTGAATCTGGACACTATCGCCGCTGACATGGTATCGATTTCGGGGAATATCAGTATCGTTTGGTGTTGCAATGGCATTTGACAGTGGATCACTTAGAGGCTTTGGAGCATTGAGTTTTGGGTCGTTGATCCAAACATCTACACGTTTCGTCTGACCGTGTAATTCCGGAGTATCCAAAATCACGTTGCCAATTGCCGCCATTTTGGTTGGCACAATGGATTGTTGATCCTGAGTAGAATCCTCGCGTACCCAAATGTGCAGCTGATCGCTGGACATTTTGCCGCGTTTTGAAAACGTCAAATCAGCCTTGCCCACCAGTGACAGAACATGTTCACCATCCTGTTTTCGTAATAGGCAGTCGCGCTGCCACGATGCTCTAATTCGCTCATCGGCACCATCTTCCAGAAGGCCGATATATTCTCCAGATCCTTTAGCTTCAAAAGTGCCGAGCTGGCCTTTCTCCGGTGGGAGGTCGTATCTGAGGTACGGTACGTTGAATTGATGTGCACCGTATTTAAACACCGACTGTTCAGGGTCATCCACCGTGATCCGACCATCGACGAGATTGAAATCCAATTTCCCGGTTCTTATGGATAAATCTGATGATGGTGCGTCCAGAACGATTGGTTTTCCTCGTGCTGTTGCACTTAATACGCTTAAGGAAGTCATCCAATCAGAATTGGCGTCAGCATCACCACCAACATGTGTGGTGGGAAATTGCCCAAACTCCAAACTCAGTTGTTCACACCTTAATTGATCATTCAGATGCCCATCTTCATCACTTAACGAGACTTCAATATTTTCAGCAATCGACAATTTAGATTCGGCAAAATCTAAACGGAATTCACCATCACAAGTGATCTTTGCAGTTACCGGTTTGCCTGATGCTTTCGTTGTGGATGCTTTGGAATGGCGATCGAACAAGTTACGTTGCAATTGCAGGCTGATTTCATCTACTTCAACCAACTCAAGTGAGTCCACTCTTGCCAGCGTACTTCCGGTGGCCTCATCTCCAGTAGTTGCTGTGCTATCGACAGATGTGAGGTTGATAAACAAGTCACGTCCGCGTCCACGATGGGGGCCAAATTCAAACCAAACGTCGTGTGTTGTCCAAATGCGATTGTCATCAATTTGGATATTGCGTGTGATAAATCTGACTTCATCATTTTTGCCAGGCGCTGTTTCTGGAGAATAAATGGAGACGTCGCCAATTAGTCGGCCATTTGTAGATGTAGAAGAGCCATGTGGTGAGACTTCGAGAATATCGTTGGATTCAACAACGGCACCACCGGGTGATTGCATGATAAACACGCGCCCCGAAGACTCGCCTTGCGGGTCCTCCGAAAACAAGACAAGCGTGCACGGCGATATTACCAATTCACCTTCATGCTGTTGATAGTCTCGAAATAGCAAAATACCCTGACGATTTTCAATTGTCTTAGGGTTGTCCAATTCCCACGCGCCTTCAGGGAAAATCGTTTTCAATGCCTGGCGACGTGCTGAAGGTGGTGCCTGCCAGTATTCGTCGTCAACTTGCTGAGCTGCGGACCGTGCTGGCTCAATCATTGGAACTGCC
Source organism: Pirellulaceae bacterium (assembly GCA_045566075.1). GTDB lineage: Bacteria > Planctomycetota > Planctomycetia > Pirellulales > Pirellulaceae > UBA11883. The sequence goes on from JBJLEE010000023.1 coordinate 137,389, forward strand.
AGCAATGCATAAAGCCAATAGGCGGCAATGGTTCCAACGAGACAATACATTGATCCGACAAGGTGCTTAAGCATTCTTAACGGTCTCCTTGTAATGTGTCTCTACAAGATGATCCCATTCACCAGATTGCCTCAACAAGACTTCGATGATCTCTCGAACTGCCCCACATCCGCCGTTTGTAATTGTCACGAAGTCAGCAGCATCCCGGACTTCTGAGACAGAATCTGCGACTGCCACACCAAATCCAACATGGGTGATTGTAGAGAGATCAGTCAGGTCATCACCTATGAAGCACGTTTGATCTGTAGAAATGCCCAGTTGGCTGGCAATATCAATGGCGGCTTGTAACTTCTTTGTGAATCCTTGTTTCACAATATCGATTCCCAGTTCACCACATCTGGTTTCAACGATTTGTGATTGCCGAGCGGTCAACACGGCAAAGTGTTTGCCAGCTCGCTGCCACATCTTAATTCCCAGACCATCTTTGATGTTAAACGTCTTGTACTCCATGCCAGAGTTATCAAAGGTAACACCGCCGTCGGTTAGCACACCGTCAACATCAGAGATTATTAGTTGGATATTAGGTGTTGGCATAATCTATCCGGATTTCCGCAGCGGGATCACTTTAGGATCATGTTTTTCAGAGTCGGTATCGGCAGATTCCGGTGGTGTCCATGCCACGGCATCAGTGATATCCAACATACCAATCGGTTCATTCAGCTCATTGCATACTGGAAGCTCACTTATTCGTTTATTGCTAAGAATCTCCAGGGCATCAGTCATCATGCTTCCAGCTGATGCAGTTACAGGGTTGACTGTCATACATTGAGAAACAGCGCAATCAAAGTGCGATTCGTTGTTATTTTCAAGCATGCGTGCCAAGTCACTATCAGTAAAAATGCCGGTGAGCTGACCGGAGTCGTCGACCAGCATCACAGCACCAGTGCGCCGTCCTGGCAGGCTGGCTTTTACAAACACTTCGCGTACCGTTCTTGAGTCGTTGGCGATGCGACAATGAGAAAGTGGTCTCATGACGTCATCGACTTTGGTTAGCTTTCGGCCCAAGCTTCCTGCTGGGTGGAAGTTTGCAAAGTCCTGACTTGTGAAATGACGTTGCTTACTGACGACTAATGCAAGTGCATCACCAATGGCCAGCATAGCGGTAGTACTTGTTGACGGAGCAAGTCCTAGTGGATCGGCTTCTTGTAGCTGGCCAATTGGGATGACCAAGTCGCAATCTTTTGCGAGTGTGCTGTCTGAACGTGACGTAATCGCAATGGTCTTTATGGCGCGTGAGTGTAGCGCCGGAAGAAGTGATGTGACTTCTTCTGTCTCTCCGCTAAAACTAAGCAATAAGACGATGTCGGATTCTCGAATGCGTCCCAGATCACCATGCACGGCTTCAGCTGGATGTACAAAATGGCTGGGTGTTCCGGTGGAACCGAGTGTTGCAACAATCTTCTGACCGATAAGTCCGGCCTTTCCCATGCCGATGACAATGACAGATCCCTGTGTTTCTAATACCGCATCTGTGGCGTGTACGAATGATCGATCTAAATTCGTCGCCAATTGAATTAACGCATCGGCCTCGGTGCGCAAGACATCCTGAGCGAGCTCTAATTGCTCAGCTGGTGACATCTTTGGGAGATGTGCATTGGTATCTGGTTGGTTGTCGTTTCGCATGGATGCCATCCTTGACCGCGAAATGATAGTGCGCGCAATCCTTGCGCGAGGGAATTCTACCCCAGTTTCGTGGATTCAATCAATGCGAACGTAGTACGCAGATTAGAGCGTTGCACGCAAGCTCTCGGCTTGTCCAGCCTGGCCAAATGCTGTCATGCGATCAACGCAAACCTGTTTCATCGCAGCGCGTGCTGGTTTCAGGTATGCGCGGGGATCAAATTCAGCACGGTTTTCTGCCAGTACACGACGAATGGCACCGGTGATCGCCAGGCGATTGTCTGTATCGACGTTGATTTTACGAACACCAGCACGAATGCCTCGCTGAATTTCTTCAACTGGAACACCCCAGGTTTGACGAATGTCGCCACCGAATTCATTGATGATGTCCTGAAGCTCTTGTGGTACAGAGCTGCTGCCATGCATCACGAGGTGGGTGTTTGGTAGTTTGGCGTGAATCGCTTCGATTCGATCCATAGCCAGAATATCGCCATCAGGTTGACGAGTAAACTTATACGCGCCATGACTTGTTCCGATAGCAACGGCCAAGGCATCTACGTTAGTTTCTTCGACAAATTGGGCGGCCTCTTCAGGGTCCGTTAGCAACTGGTCATGTGACAAGACACCTTCTGCACCGTGGCCATCTTCCTGATCTCCCATTCCTGTTTCTAAGGAACCGAGACAACCAAGTTCACCTTCTACACTGACTCCCTTAGCATGTGCCAGTCCCACAACCTGACGTGTGATATCGACGTTGTATTCATAGCTGGCAGGTGTTTTTCCGTCTTCCTCAAGCGAGCCATCCATCATGACCGAGGTGAACCCGTTTTCAATTGCGCTGGCACAGGTGTCGGCGCTGTTTCCATGATCTTGATGCATGACAATGGGAATCTGTGGATATAGTTCCACAGCGGCAAGCATCAGGTGCCGAAGGTATGCATCTTGCGAATAGGCGCGGGCACCGCGGGATGCCTGAACAATCACTGGGGAATCTGTTTCCGTTGCAGCTTCCATGATCGACTGAATTTGTTCCATATTGTTTACGTTAAATGCGGCGACTCCATAGTCGTTTTCAGCAGCATGATCCAAAATCGTTCTCAACGGAACTAAAGCCATCGATAAACTCCTAGCAAAAGGGCAGGTCATAGTAATCTAAATGTCAGTGCTGACACTTCGCCTTTAGATCCGGCGAAGCATGATTGCGTCAGCACGATGCCTTGAAGAGTTCATTATTTGAACAGAATCGAATTTGCGATAGGGGGCATTTAATGTGTTGCAAGCGATTCTGATGATGATTCAGACTCGAATAGATCGTCAGCCTGAGTTTGTGCAAGGCGGATCAGCAAAACGTAGTGTGTATCACTTCTGGACGGCCCTGTTGAAAAGAAATGACCACCAAGGCCTTTAGCGTCAGGTGTAGATGTAAGAACTAATGTCTCACCCGGTGACAGAGTATTTCTGGTGATTAAGTTCTCAAATGCAGTAACGTCACGCTCTGTTTGAACTAACCAACTACCATCATGACCAATGAAATTCGATTTAGGCGAACCATGATGAATCTCAGGAGTTAACTCAATCTCGACTCGACCGTCGCCTTTTGGATATGTCCTTACCGTAAACGTCGCCTGAGCCTGATTAAATGCATTTCCCGTCACGTAATCACCATCCACCTGTACGATTTTCATCTCGTCCTGCAGATGATTGCTCATCACAATTCTTCCCTCTCGGCCATGACGGAACTGCATTCGCATGTTACGAGCATGACCACTTTGTTTGACATGCTCGGGAATGTTCTCATGATCAACCTGGTTCTTTTCAGCCGAGATTAGCTGCAGAACGGACTCCGGAATCATTCCACCAATGAGGCCGCAGCGCATCCCGTTGTCATTAAGTTGGCTTCGAAGTTGTATTGGTACGTGGTTTTCATCGATGTCCACCCAAAGCGGCGCAGTTGCTGCGATGTCCTCTGGATTGACATGAACAAATGCAATTTCTAAGACCACTGCATCGGACGCCATGCGAGGAACGTTTAATTCCACCGGTGAATCCGCCGCTTCTTCTAACGTCCAGCTTGGTTTTTCAAATACGTGACAGCCAGTCATACTGCATATAAGTATGAATAAACCTGTGGTTATCAAGTTGCAACTGTGAAAGCGCATGTCCACCCGTGCTATCGTGCTAAATGAATCGAAGGTGGAAAATATGGTGTTTTACACTCTCACGTCAACCCCAAGAAAATGACGGTATGCTTTTAAACTAGGCGCTAAGAGGGATTAGCTTGGGTTGTGGGATCTTCACCCCAATGATCCGGTGATAGATGATCTCCAACTGCTGAAAGTCGTAGTTAAGAAAGTCATATACAGCAGCATCGGGATTGCCAGATAACCAAGCCTGGGCTAATCGAGCGGCGTGAGCATCATATTCAGCTTCCGATTGTGAATGGATGTAGCAGCGTCCTTCATGCCGTCTCAAGTCACCATCAAACAGTGGACTGATGTGCCAAAGTTCATGAAGTATCGTTGTCAACTTCTCTCCAAAGGGCTCATTTTGAAACCTAGGAAGGTAAAAGCGCAAGATATAGAGCATCTCCGTGCCGGCGGCATCATAAAGACGCTGAGCGCGATATTCAGCCCCGTTTCGTTCTCCTGTTTCAGCACCATCTTCAAAGCGCATGGGCGTAAGCGACGCATGTAATCCGTGCCTTACACTCTTGCGTGCCTGAGAGAATGAAATGGCCACTCTGCTCATATTTATATGATGCAATTCAGGTACATCAGTACAAATGTGTTCGCAGAGCCGACGCATATGCCAAGTGAAATCAAAACCAACTGGCACTGTCGTACCAGTTAGCTTGTCTTTTCGAGTGAGCGTGTTATCCATCCGTGGATCCATCCATGGAAGAGTCTGTGGCATCCATCGTGAACAGCCACTATGCGTATGGCTCACAGTATCCCAGAAACATGCTCTGAATTGCCATAGTTTTTCATAAATTTAGGTGCACAAAAAAAGACCTACCAAATTGGCAGGTCTCCTCGACGTGTGTAGTTTGTATTCGCGAATCGAATTGTCAGAAATGAGCTATATGATCCTAGTCATCGGATTCTTCAGTTTCGGACTCTTCCCCAGATTCATCATTATCAGCTTGCTCGTCTGATGCTTCAGCTTCGTCAGTGTCATCAGATGCCTCATCTTCGGCAACTGCTTCAGCTTCCGCATCTGAGTCATCACTAGCTTCTTCTTCGGTTTCTTCGCCGTCGTCATCTGCGTCTATAGCTTCTGCATCATCAGCCGCTTCTTCGCTTGCAGTATCGTCACTAGCTTCGTCATCCGCGATTTCTTCAGTGGCTTCTACATCCTCTACAGCTTCATCTTCATCTACTTCAAGTGCAGGAGCTTCAGTGGAACTGTACGATTCGCGAACCTTATCATCCTGAACGATTTCCAGAATTGCACGAGTCCCGGCATCGCCAAGTCGCGGTGTAGCCAAGCGAACGATTCTTGTATAGCCATGTGTTCTGTCGCCGATTTCATTAACAACAACATCGAACAGTAAAGCGACTGCTTCACGACTACCAAGCAATTGAAAACATCGACGTTGTGCGGTTACGTATGGGGCACGTGCATCGGACCATTGAGCCCAAAGTTCAGGTTCTTTTTTCTTGGTAAAACGATCGTTACCGCGAACTAATCTATCTTGAGGCACGATTGCTTCGGATGCTTCTCGATGTGGCGTAGCTTTGCGTGCAATGGTAATGCACTTTTCCACGAGCGACCGTACTTCTTTGGCCTTTTCAAGCGTGGTAACAATTCGGCCTGCCGGTTGCTTGCGTTCATAACCATAGACTTCGGCAACTTCCTCGTCACGGTATGTCAGAAACAGGCTGCTGGCCATATTCCGGTACATTGCTTTTCGATGACTTGAACTACGTCCTAGACGACGCCCACGTTTTCTGTGTCGCATGATCTTGTCACTTCCATCTGCAGGAAGTGTCTTTCTCTATAACAAAACCTATTGAATTAGCATTAGTCTCAGTGACAACTACTTCACTTAAAACGACTGTTGCGGTGGTGGTACTCGCATGCCCAAATGCAGGCCGAGTTCGCTCAACTTGGCATGTACTTCTACCAAAGTTGTTTCACCGAAGTTTTTGATTTGCATCAAACCATCTTCTGTTAGCTGGACTAAATCACGTACCGTATGAATCATTTCGGATTCAAGGCAGTTATTTGCTCTTACTGACAACTGAAGCGAGGCTAACGGTAGATTGAGTTTTGCTTCGAGCTCAATATCTTCCGGACTGCGTGCTGAGCGATCCGCAGCATGAACCTGACTGCCTAATTCTGAATATTGAACGAACGGGTTCAAGTGTTTTCGAAGGATCTTAGCAGCTTCAACAATTGCCATTTCTGGCTTAATTGAACCATTGGTCCAAATTTCCAGCGTTAGCTTGTCGTAGTTGGTTTTTTGGCCAACACGTGTTTCGTCAACTTGGTAACGCACACGAGTTACAGGACTGTACACGGCATCAATTGGGATAATACCAATTTCACGGTCACCGGTACCTTGTTCTGATGCAGGGATATATCCACGGCCATTATCAACAACCATTTCCATGTGGAACGGAGTCGATTCGGTCAACGTAGCAATCACATGATCGCCGTTAATGATTTCGACGCCCTGATCGGTTGTAATATCACTACCGAGGATGGGGCCAGCCTCACTCTTATCGATGGTGATAACTTTCAATCCATCGGAGTGATTTTTCACAACGAGTGATTTCACATTCAGAATGATGTTCGTGACATCTTCCTGTACGCCGGGAAGCGTGGAAAATTCGTGGTGTGCATTTTCAATTTTGATCTGCGTGACCGCACTACCCATCAAACTGGACAGCAGGATTCGTCGCAGACTATTTCCAACCGTGACACCCAAACCGCGTTCGAACGGTTCTGCGGTAAACTTACCGTAGGTATCAGTAAGCGTAGCTTTATCACATTCCACCGTGCTGGGAAGTTCAAGTAAGCGCCAACGAATATGCATAGTCGCCTCCAAAAGTACCACGAATAACTTACGTGGTGGTTAATGATGTATTGAAATGGTTTAAACCAAACGTATGACTTGTTAGGGAATGAAACGGTACCAGGTGTAATTACACTCGGCGTTTCTTTGGTGGCCGGCAACCGTTGTGCGGAATGGGTGTAACGTCTTCGATCGACTTTACATTCAAACCCGCTTGTTGCAGCGCGGTTACAGCACTTTCGCGTCCGCTGCCAGGTCCTTTGACACGTGCGTCTATTTCCTTAATACCAAACTTGATCGCCTTTTCAGCTGCTTGTTGTGCAGCACATTGGCCAGCAAACGGCGTGCTTTTTCTGCTACCTTTAAATCCACTTGTACCGGCACTTGCCCAGCAAAGTGTATCACCCTTGGTATCAGTGATGGTTACTGTTGTGTTGTTAAACGTTGCCTTGATATGAGCAACGGCAACAGTAACATTGCGACGAACTTTTCTCTTTTTAGTTTTGGCCACGGCCAATTTACTCCAATAAGTTTGTTATGGTCTCGCGATGTAATCGGCAGAACTCCAGAAGGGGATTGCAATCCCTTAACGGAGATCCTTAACACCTTTTTTACCGGCAACGGTTTTCTTAGGACCCTTACGTGTACGAGCATTTGTTTGAGTGTTCTGACCACGAACAGGTAGTCCCATTCGATGTCGGATCCCCCGATATGCCTTGATTTCGCGCAAACGAGAGATGTCTTGTTGGACCTTACGACGAAGAGGACCTTCCACAACGTGATCGCGTTCGAGCAGTGCAGCCAGACGACCAAGTTCATCCTCAGCCAGATCACGAGCTTGAGTTTGAGGGTCGATGCCGGCATTGCGACACAGATCACGAGCAGTCTTCGGACCAACACCATATAAGTAACGCAGGGAAACTTGGGCTGGTTTATCGTTCGGAATGTCCACACCTAAAAGACGCGGCATAACTATTCACTCCTTTGCGTGCTGGATTGCACCAGAACTAATCAGGATTACAGTTCAGTAAAACGTAAACGTCCGACTAACCCTGTCGCTGTTTATGGCGAGGGTTTGACGAACAAATCACGTAAACACGACCTTTACGACGCACAACTTTGCAGTTTTCGCAAATTCGTTTGACGCTAGCTCGAACTTTCATGTCACTGTTACCCAGATGAAAAAATAAATTGCAAGTAAGTCAGTATAAACGGGCAATTCGCCCATCATCAAGGGGCACGGTAGGCCAATAAGTCGTACAAAAACAGCTTTAAATCACCTCAGTGGGCAGCAAAATCGATTTAATTGCTACTCGTTGAAGGATTTGATTTTTCAGCGTTGCTGATGTCGATCTTTAACCGGTTAACTACCGCTTGAATCCGTCCAAAAACATCGTCGATACTTCCTTGACCATCGACTGTCTCAAGCTTGCCTCGTTGCTCGTAATATTCAAGCAGTGGGGAAGTTTGAGCACCATAGACTTCCAGCCTATGTTTAATTGTCTCCAGCGTATCGTCCACACGCTGCCGTGCCAGTAAACGTTCAATAAGAACGCTGTCAGGCACACTCAATTCCAGAACCAGATTCACTTCACGGTGTTGCGTATAAAGCAATTGTGAAAGCGCTTCTGCTTGAGGAACAGATCGTGGATAACCGTCGAACAGGCACCCAGATTCAAACTGAGGTTGTTCGAGCGTGTGTGCAACCATGTTGTCCACAACATGGTCTGGCACAAGTTCGCCACGATCAATAAATTGTTTTGCCTCACACCCAACGACTGTTTCTGATGAAATATGCTCACGAAATAACTCTCCGGTTGAAAGGTGAGGAGTTTTGAGATATTCAATCAGTTTTTTCGACTGAGTGCCTTTTCCCGATCCTGGTGGGCCGATCAATATTAGGATCACGGCATGGTCTCCACTTTGGATTAATATCACGTAGCCCGTTGGTCCATCCATCGGGAGTCACGAAGCTAGGAATCTAAAAGCCCCTTGTGATTCTGCATCACCAAGTGACTGTCAATTTTTTGAACCAGATCAAAAGCAACACTTACTGCAATCAGCAGTCCGGTACCACCATAGAAACTGGCCAAACTAAAATCTACATTCAAGCCACCTGCAACGACAGTTGGAATCACAGCAACGATGGAGAGGAATGCCGCTCCAACATAAGTAATTCGAACCATCACTTTTTCCAGGTAATTTGATGTGTGTCTTCCCGGTCGGTAACCAGGAATAAAACTTCCGTACTCTTTGAGGTTTTCAGCCATCTCTTTTGGATTAAAAGTGATCGCAGTCCAGAAGTAACAGAAGAAGAATATCATTCCGATATAAAACGCGTTGTACATAAATCCTGTCCCCGGGCTGAACACAGCTGACAGGGTATTCCAGACTCCAGCCATTCCATCCGGATCGGAAATCTGAGCAAAAGCACCGAACATAATCGCTGGGATCATTAGTAAGCTACTTGCGAAAATGATCGGCATAACGCCACCCTGGTTAACACGTAGCGGCAGAAACTGGCGGGTTCCTCCATATACGCGTCGTCCACGTACATGTTTTGCACTTTGCATAGGAATACGTCGTTGCCCAAGCGTGATAAAGACGACTCCGAAAACAACTGCCACAAACAGGAAGGCAAGAATAATCATCGATTCAACGCCGACGATACCACTATCAAGACCGGTGAGTTCAAACTTGGCGTTCTGGAATAAGGTTGTTAACGCCCCAGGCATCACGGCAAGGATACCGGCCATGATCAATAAACTAATTCCATTACCAATTCCGTACTCATCGATTTGTTCGCCCAACCACATGAGGAAAGTTGCTCCACATGTCATGATCAAAACCGAGATTATGGTCCAACTCCAGGTTAAGGCACCGGTCGTATTCCCTTGCGAATCGACCGCCTGATAACTTTCATGGATTAGCGAATTGTCGGCATCATTTCCGTTCAGATACGCAACAACGTAGAAGAAACTTTGCACCAGACAAAGTACTACTGTGAGGTAACGGGTATAGTCGTTAATCTTTTTTTGTCCGGCCTGTCCTTCTTTACGAAGTTCCTGAATCTTTGGATGAAAACTTCCAAGCAATTGGAAGATAATCGATGCCGAAATGTATGGCATGATGCCAAGGCCAAATATGGTGGCCTGTGTGAGGTTACTGGCTGCGAAAACACTTACTCGTGTAATGAGTCCAGCGAGTCCAGTGCCATCACTTGCCTGTTGAGCAATAGCCTGTTGGTCCACTACAGGAATCGTGATCCAGTAACCCACCCGGTAAACTGCCAGGCAGATCAGTGTGATCATGATCCGGTTCCGGAGTTCCGGGATCGTGAAGATGACTCTGATTTTTTCCCACATTGGCGACAGTTATCCTTTTAAGTGGCAACCTGTAAAACTGAATCACAGGTGAGTGTTGTCACTTGTTTGACATTTCCTATTCGGCGGACCGATCAGCTTTCTTTTGTCCCTTAACCACAGGTGCTTTGCCGGGTAGTACGGTTGTACTGCCTCCGGCCTGTGCAATTTTCTCAGTTGCTGACGCACTGAATCGATGCGCAGAGACATTCAGCTTCTTTGAGAGTTCACCGTTTCCGAGGATTTTCAGAACATCATAACTCTGTTGTTTGACAATATTCTTTTCCCGCAGTGTTTCAGGCGAGACGGTGTCACCATCCTCAAAAGATTTTTCGAGTTGGCTAACATTGATCGCGAACACATCCAGCGCGAATTTGTTATTAAATCCGCGTTTTGGGATGCGACGTACCATGGGCATCGCACCACCTTGAAAGGTAGCACGTTGCGACCAACCGGCTCTCGACTTTTGACCGTTATGGCCTCGTCCAGCCGTTTTGCCATGACCACTTCCCGGGCCACGGCCGATACGTCGGCGTTTCTTATTCTTTTTAATTCCCTGATTTACGTCATGCAGTTTCATTATTTCTCCACCCCTCTCATGCGGAATACATGATCTTCGCTTCGAACCTTTGAGAGTGCATCGATGGTAGCTTTGACCAATGTCACTGGATTGTTCGTACCAAAGCTCTTTGTAAGGATATTTTTAATTCCGGCAGCTTCGCAAACCGCCCGCACAGCTGCGCCAGCGATAATACCGGTACCGGCACCGGCTGGAACCAGCAGCACTTTGGCAGCTCCAAAGCGACCTTGAATCGAATGCGGGATTGTGTCGTCATTTAGTGAGACATCAATCATGCTGCGTTCAGCCTGTTTCTGGGCTTTGTCAACACTTGGTGGCACTTCATTTGCCTTACCATAACCCCAGCCAACACGACCATTACCATTTCCAACGACAACCATCGCTGCAAAACTGAAACGGCGTCCACCTTTTACTACGGCAGCACATCGCTTGATTTTGATCGTGTGATCAACTAATTCTCCGCGAACATTTGTAGCCACGATTTAGCAGCTCCCATTCATAAGTTTAAAAATGTATCTTCTTTTAATGATGCGTATTTCACGACGACCGTGATTACAGTTCCAGTCCAGCCTCGCGTGCGGCGTTGGCCAAAGCGGCTATTCTGCCATGATATCTGGCATCTCCACGGTCAAACTTAACAGCTTTGATCCCGGCGGCGATGGCCTTTTCAGCAACAACCTTACCAACAGTTGCGGCAGCGTCACAGTTGCCGCCATAGCTGATTCCACTTCCAGTGTCACCATCACAAGTGCTTACGCTCACGAGCGTCTTACCTTCAAAGTCATCAATAACCTGAACTTCGATATTGCGATGCGACCGGTTCACGGACATGCGTGGCCGATCTGCTGTCCCACGAACTCGTTTTCGTGTATGGAAGCGTCGTCGCTGACGTTGCTTGCCTAAAAACTTTTGTTTATCCACCGTCTTAACCTCGGGTTAATAATGTATTTTGTTTACCTGGGATCAGGCTTTATTATGTTGCTGCTTTACCAGGCTTGATCTTCACGTATTCACCTTCGTAACGAATCCCTTTTCCCTTGTAGGGTTCTGGTTTACGAAGTGCTCTTACTTCCGCAGCGAACTGACCGACGAGTTGTTTGTCACATCCCTGAACAACAACATGGTTTTGATCCGGGCAGGTTACATCCAGGCCAACCGGAATCTTCTTCTTAAGTTCATTTGCTAGACCAACACGCAGGCTGAGTGTATCACCTTGAATCTGGCCGACGTATCCGACACCGACGATTTCAAGCCGTTTTTCATACCCCTCTTTGACGCCCTGCACCATGTTTGCGAGCAATGCACGGGTAAGTCCGTGAAATGCCCGGGAGTGCCGGTCATCATTACTGCGGGAAACGACAATTTCTTTGGAATCGCTGTCGTAGCTAACGCTAACTTCAGGCCGGTGCTCAATAGAGAGCTTCCCTTTTGGGCCTTCAACGGAGACCGTGGAGCCATTTACGCTCACTTGAACTCCGTCAATGACGGGAACGGGTTTATTGCCAATACGTGACATGGTTCAACTCGTTTTGGTTAACAAAAGTGTAATACTGTATTAGTAAAACTCTAAACCTCTGGTTCGTTACCAGATTTGGCAGAGTACTTCACCGCCGATATTCTGTGATCGTGCTTCGCGATCGCTAAGTACGCCGGAACTGGTACTGATTATGGAAATACCAAGTCCGTTTAGCACGGGTCGAAGGTCTCTAGAGCGGTTGTAAATACGTCGTCCCGGTTTACTGACGCGTTGGATCTTTTGGATCACGGACTCGCCATCGGGGTATTTAAGGACGAGCCTTAAAGCGCTTACAGGTTGCTCTTCAACTTCTTCCCAATCCCATATATATCCTTCGCGTTTTAGAACGTCAGCGACGCCACGCTTTACTTTGGAGGATGGGATATCAACGGTTGGGTGTTCGACACGCACAGCGTTGCGAATACGCGTTAACATGTCGGCAATGGGGTCGGTCATCATGGTTATTAAGTTCCTTTACCAGCTCGCCTTACGAACACCGGGAATCAATCCCCGATCAGCCAACTTACGGAAGCAGATTCGGCACGTGCCGAATTTGCGATAAACCGCACGCGGTCGACCGCACAACTGACATCGTCGTTCCTGACGGGATGAGAACTTCGGTTTACGTTTCGCTTTTGCGATTTTGGATTTACTGGCCACGTTTAACCCTTCCAGTTAACTTGGGGCCCACCTGATAAGCAGGCGGATTTAGGTTTAACCTTCCTGTTCGTCATCTACACGCTCAAACGGCATTCCAAACTGTTCGAGTAACTGCAATGCTTCATCATTACAGTTGGTGGAGGTGACAAATGTAATATTCATTCCCTGAATTACTAGATACTTATCTGGATTCAATTCGGGGAAAACAAGTTGTTCGGTCAATCCCATGCTGTAGTTGCCGTTACCATCAAAAGCAGTACGGCTAATTCCACGGAAGTCACGAACACGAGGAATCACGATCGAAATCAATCGATCCATGAATTCATACATCCGTTGGCGACGTAAGGTGACCTTACAGCCAATCGGCGTTTCTTCACGAAGCCGGAAGCCGGCGATCGACTTGCGGGCTTTCGTGATGATCGGTTGTTGCCCGGTGATTTCAGTCATTGCTGAAACAGCGGACTCGAGATGCTTCTTTTCCTGGACCGCACTGCCAACACCCATGTTGACTACGATCTTTTGCAGGCGTGGCAGCGACAAGATATTGCTGCGGCCAAAACTGCCTGCCAGAGAAGGCTGAATCTCGTTTTTGTATTTTTCTTGAAGTCTGGGTTTCATGGTTTTATTCCCTGTACGATTACCGCGTCCTGTCGTGACCCCAGCTAAACTCGCTGGTTTCTAGTGAGGGTTTTTGTAATCGGCTGAGGAAGTTCCTTGTTACACGTTGTTCTGTAGCTGTGTTAGTTACCGTATCCGGCAGCCGGACGTACTAAATCAATGTCTTTTCCGCTTTTCTTACTGAATCTAACTTTTTTGCCATCATCATTTGTCCGAATCCCAACACGCGTTGGTTCATTGGTGTGCGGGCAAACGAGCATTACGTTAGAAGCATCAAAAGCCATTTCGATTTCAATGTGGCCACCACGCGGGTTAGCCTGACTTGGTCGTACAGCCTTCTTTACCGTATTCAGCTTTTCTACTTTGATTTTGTTACTGGCGTGATCCACATCGATCACCTGGCCGCGCTGGCCACGGGATTCACCTCGGATCACTTCAATCTGGTCGTCTATCTTGATCTTCATGGCTTATACCACCTCACTTGCGAGGCTAACGATTTTCATAAAGTTACGTTCTCGTAACTCTCGAGCCACCGCACCGAAAATACGCGTGCCACGTGGTTCACCGTCATCACCGATGATGACAACAGCATTGCTATCAAAGCGGATATAACTGCCGTCGGCACGGCGCGTGGGTTGTTTACAACGGACAATAACTGCTCGGCAAATCGTCTTCTTCTTGATATCGCTACCAGGAATCACACTCTTTACGCTGCAGACAATCACGTCGCCTAATCCGGCAAACCGTCTACGTGTGCCACCAAGCACCTTAATACAGCCAACTTCTTTGGCTCCGGTGTTGTCAGCTACTCTTAGCCGTGTTTCTTGTTGAATCATTGTTCGGTCCTAAAAATCTCGTCCGGTACACACCGGTCTTTACTCTCTCGTTTACCGCTTACTCTTCGCTGGAGTCTTCGCCATCGTCATCAGCAGTTTCTTCTCCGGCAGCATCCTCATCGGAGCCGGCTTCTTCAGCTGCAGTTTCTTCTACTGCTTCGCTCGTTGTCTCTTCATTCGCTGTTTCTTCAGCCACAACTTCTTCAGCCACAACTTCTTCAGCCACAACTTCTTCAGCCACAACTTCTTCAGCCACAACTTCTTCAGCCACAACTTCTTCAGCCACAACTTCTTCAGCCACAACTTCAGGTTGTGCTGCTTCAGCATCTTCCTTATCAACAGCATCTGCCAATCGCATCGCTGCCAGATCAACTTCGGTGGTGCGTGTTACAACACGAACCAAATCCCATCGCTTTTGCTTACTGCGTGGTGAAGCTTCAATGATTTCAACGGTATCACCGGCGTTGGATTCATTCTCTTCATCATGAACAAAGCAAACGGTGCGTGAGCGGATGTACTTTCCATACACCGGATGCGGCGTTTTACGATGAATCTCAACACGACGGGTCTTATCCATCTTGTCGCTTGTTACAACGCCGACTGCTACTTTCTTTGGCATGTTTTGTCTTATCTGTGTTTAAAGTGATCGTATGTTAGATCTGGGTTTATTCGGTATCGTTGGAATCCGTCCGTTTTGACTATCCTTCTACTAGCTAACAACCTCTTCGGGTTGCTGTTGAGCACGCTCATGTTGAATCGTCTTAATTCTGGCGATAAGCCGCCGTTTTGCTTTAATCTGACTCGGTGAGTCCAGTCGTTCTGCCTGTGACTGCACACGCAATTCAAACAACTGTCGTGATGCGTCATCCAGTTCCTGCTGGAGATCGTTATCACTTAGTTCTCTTAGCTTGCTTGCGTCCATTGTTAATCTCGTTTGTGTGTTCTCTTACTTAGTATTCTTCTATTACCAGTAACTTAGTTCGTCAGCACCATTACATGGGACGACGCTTAACCATTCTGACTTTCACCGGCATCTTGTGAGCTAGCCTTGCAAAACAAATTTTTGCCTGCTGTTCACTAATACCACCAATTTCATACAGGATCGTGCCTGGCTTGACCGTTGCTACCCATGCTTCCGGTTCACCCTTACCTTTACCCATTCTCGTTTCCAGTGGAGTAGAGGTAATGGACCGGTGAGGGAACATGCGTACATACAGTTTTCCTTCGCCACGGATATACTGCTGAGCAGCAATACGTCCCGCTTCAATCGTTTGGGCCTTTACCCAACCTGGTTCCAAGGACTGCAATCCGAAGTCGCCGAATACGACGGTATTTCCACGAGTTGCATCACCTTTGATACGTCCCCGTTGAACTTTTCGGTGCTTAATCCGTTTGGGCATCAACGCCATCGGAGTCGTCTCCCTTATAGAATCCCTGATTTATCCAAACCTGAACGCCAATATGTCCCTGGGCGGTCCAAGCTTCTGTGAATCCATAGTCAATCTTGGCACGCAGAGTGCTCAACGGAATTGATCCGGTGATCTGCGTCTCACGGCGAGCCATTTCAGCACCACCAAGTCGACCGGCAAGTTGGATTTTGATACCTTTCGCACCAGCATCCATAGTTTGTTCCATTGAACGCTTCATCGTTCGGCGGAAACTTGCTCGCTTGCTTAATTGTCCAGCAATATCTTCAGCCACTAATTGGGCGTATATTTCTGGTCGTGAAATTTCTTCAACCTTCAGGTTGATACGGCGGCCAACAAGGTTTTGAAGCTCTTCCTGCAGGATTTCAATTTCCTGACCCTTTTTACCAATAATCAAACCAGGCCGAGCAACATGAAGTACAACGCGAACTTCATCACGTGTGCGGTCAATTTCAATACGATCGATACCGGCATTACGGTATTGGGTTTTCTTAGGATGTTTCTTTATGAAGTCACGAATCTTCTTGTCTTCAAGAAGTAGAGAGGCGAATTCTTGTTTCGATGCATACCACCGACTTTGCCATCCCCTGACGACACCAGTACGAAAACCAATTGGATTGACTTTTTGACCCATCTTGTTGGTACTTTTCCTGTTGGTTACCTAATTCCAGTTAACTTAAATCCTGAACCTGTGCTTATTCGTCTGATGCTTCGGCGAGCGTCACGTTAATGTGACTCAGTCGCTTCTTAATCATGAATGCCATTCCACGAGCTCTTGGTCGCAGGCGCTTGAACATGGGTGCACCATCAACCTGAACATTCGTGACACGAAGATTTGCAGTTCGAGCAGCTCCGCCAGGTTGATCAGGATTTTGTGCATTGTTCAACGCACTCTCGATCACCTTATAGAGCATCTTGGCTCCTCGTTGCGGCTGGTACTGCAGAATTTCCAATGCTTCAATGGCGAACTTCCCACGGACCATATCAGCTACAGGTCGCACCTTACGTGGTGCAATCCGAGCATATCGGTGCGAAGCGGAATAACCAGATTCAGCTTTTCGATTCTTACGTTTTGTTTTTTGTTGTCCTGTGTTTGCCATAATATGCAACCTCTAGCAGGAGTTAACGACTTCCCTTACCACCATGACCACGGAAGGTACGTGTGGGGGCAAATTCACCGAGTTTATGTCCGACCATATCTTCTGTTACAAGCACCTTTAAGTGCTGGCGACCGTTATGAACCATGAAGGTAAAACCAACGAATTCCGGTACGATCGTGCATGCACGAGCCCACGTGGTAATCGGTGATTTATCTCCACTATCAAGCTGCCGTTCGACTTTGCGATACAGCTTGAGATCGACGAACGGGCCTTTTTTCAGTGACCGACTCATGAATGACCTTTTTGGAAATACTAATTAAATATATATGTGTTCTGTTTGTATCCGCGTTGTTTTCACCTAACTCGGCAACTTCAACTGGCCATATCGACGCGTACGTCGCCGGCGAACAATTGCTGCGTTGGACGGCTTACGACGCTGTCGTGTGGCACCACCTTTAGCAGGTACACCACTTGGGCTTACCGGATGGCGACCACCCTTTGTTCGACCTTCACCACCACCATGCGGGTGATCAACTGGATTCATCGCGGTACCACGAACATGCGGCCTGCGACCAAGCCATCGTTTTCGACCTGCTTTGCCAAGGTTAATACTTCCATGCTCGGTGTTTCCAACCTTGCCGATTGTGGCGCGGCAAGCACTTGGGATACGACGAATTTCCCCACTTGGCAGGGAAACCTGTGCCCAGTTTGATTCACGTGCCATTAGGGTAGCACTTGTTCCAGCACTTCGGCACATCACAGCACCGCGACCAGGAAGCAATTCAACGTTGTGAATTTCAGTTCCAAGGGGAATAGCATTCAGTGGCATGCAATTTCCGGTGTCCGGATCACATTTCTCACCACTAACTACTGTCTGTCCAACCTGCAGACCGTTAGGTGAGATAATGTACCGTTTCTCACCGTCGGCGTAGTTTAATAATGCAATGCGCGCACTGCGATTTGGATCGTATTGAATACTTGCGACCGTGGCGGGAATCCCATCCTTCGTTCGTTTAAAATCAATCAGACGGTATCGGCGTTTATGCCCACCACCTCGGTGACGAACAGTGATCTTACCGTGATTATTGCGACCACCCTTTTTCTTAAGCGGGCGAAGCAGTGACTTTTCAGGTTCCGCACCTTTGGTTAAATCAGCAAAATCGCTGACACTTGCCCCCCGGCGCCCTGGTGTTGTCGGCTTGTAAAATCGAATTCCCATGATTTTTCTCTAGATACTTTCCTTTCTAGATCCTCATCCCTTTTGCAATTACATCGCTGTTGTCCCAATGGCCGGCAGGCCCTAGAACAACTCGATTGCTCCTTGTTCCGGATCAATCGTGATGATTGCCTTTTTCCAGTTCTTGGTTTTACCCATCTTGTGTCGATAACGACGGGCTTTGCCTTTTCGATTCTGTGTATTTACACTTACGACCTTCACATTGGGGTACAACACTTCGATTGCACCACGAATCTGAGATTTGTCAGCAAGTGGATTCACTTCGAACGCGTACTGGTTATATCGCGTGCTTCTATGAACACCTTTTTCCGTCACCAATGGCCGCAGGACGACCTGATGCGGAGCGAGTTCAAGTTTTGATGATGTGTTTCCGTTATTGCTCATCTTTACACCATGTGTTTCTTTGTGTGGTGTCGTTACACCAAATCTTCATTCGATGCGTTAACTTGCCGAAGCATTCTCCACAATTGCATCAAGTGCTGCTTTGGTCACCAAAAGTCGATCAGGCGACAGCACGCTTAAGGCATTCAAATCCGAGACAGGCGAAACCGTGACACCGGAAATGTTCCTTGCACTTTTGTATACATTGCGATCAAGTTGATCCGTCGTGATTAGCGTTGTACCGTTATCAATTCCAAGCGATTTCAATACACCAACAACATCTTGAGTCTTTGGAGCATCCATAGCGAGCTCATCAATGACGGTGATTTGCTCATCCTGAATTTTCGACGCAATGGCCATACGAGTCGCGGCACGGATGGCCTTAGCAGGCAGTCGATAGTAAAAACTACGATCCTGCTTCTTGTGGATGTGGCCACCACCGCGACGCACACCACTGCGACGTGATCCGGCACGAGCATTACCCGTGCCTTTTTGACGATACATCTTACGACCAGAACCCTGCACCATGCCACGAGACTTGGTACCAAAAGATCCTTGTCGATCATTTGCCTGATACATAATGACAACATCATGTAACAATTGCTTATTAATGTTTGCAGCGATTGAAGCGGGATCTACATCGTAGGACCCAACCTCACTTCCTGATTTGTCATATACGGTTAAAGTCGCCATGATTCTGCCTTTAGTTAACAATTAACCCATGTGAGTCGATTGCTTCTGCAACTTTCAAATCAAATAAATATTGTGTTACTAACCAAGCTTGTTTGTTTCGCGTACAACAACAAAGCCACCATTTGGCCCTGGTACGGCACCACGAATTACGATTAAGTTGCTTTCTTCATCAACACTAACCAGCTCCAAGTTACGTGTTGTTACCTTTGCGTTTCCATACTGACCAGCCATCCGCTTACCTTTAAACAAGCGACTTGGAGCTGCACTCATACCAGTACCACCAGCATGACGATGCACTTTCTTTACACCATGCGTGGCACGTTGACCGGAAAAGTTATGTCGTTTCATAACACCGGCAAAACCACGACCTTTACTGGTGGCGGTTACATCAACTTTTTTGGTTTCAGCTAAGTCAGCCACGGTCACTTCCTGACCAACTTCGATACCCTCAACGGATCCACGGAATTCACGGATGAATTTCTTGGGCTCACATTCCGCTTTAGGAAGAGCCTCAACACCTGATGCGGCGCGGCGGGAAGAATTTTTACTGCTTAGCTTAGAACTGACATGACCACGTTCACTTCGACGTGCCTGGCTGGATCGACTCCGTTTTAGGTTTTCAGTTGGGCGACGCTTATCTTCAAAACCCAACTGAACAGCTTCGTATCCATCGCGTTCAATGGTGCGGATCTGTAAAACCTGACAGGGGCCAGCCTGTATTACCGTAACCGGTATCACTTCTCCACTTTCGTTGTAGATCTGTGTCATACCGACCTTGCGGCCTAGTATACCGTTCACCATCGTCTTTTGCCTCGTGGTTCTTGCTAACAGGATCTGTAAGTGTTGCTTACGATTACCTGCCAAGCTTCCATTTCATACTTTTGTTTTTGATTACGACCAAAAAGTCCGTTTATCAGCATCTGCATCCATGCGAGCCGCGTTTAACGCGACGATGCCTTAATCTTTACATCTACACCTGCTGGCAAACTCAGCTTATTTAAAGCGTCCAGCGTTTTGGCTGTTGCATTGACAATATCAATTAACCGCTTGTGTGTCCGAATCTCGAACTGTTGCCGAGACTTCTTGTTCACGTGCGGACTACGCAGAACCGTGTATCGTTCGATTCGCGTAGGCAACGGGATAGGACCATGCACTTCAGCATGTGTACGTTTTGCCGTATCTACTATTTCTAATGCACACTGATCAAGGATTGAATGATCATATGCTTCCATACGGATTCGCATTACTTCGTTATCTTGTGCCAATGTACTGCTCTCCGACAGTAAAAACGTATCACCAAGTGATGATCCAAATTGCCAAACGTCTAGTGTAAAACGTGTGGTTAACCCACTCTTTTCGCTTCTACTAGATCGTCACGAAAGTTAAGGTGTAAACCACCAATCCTATGTCTCAATTGGATGGTCGTCAATTGGCGGAATTGGAAAAAAGTACAAGAATATTAGGTGAAAACAGGCCCACATCGGGTACCTGGTCATTGAGTCCCAAACTCTCGGGATTTTCCCCTGTTATTCCACCCCTAAAATGTAAATTCTTTCGCATGTTCTGGTGGTGCCGCAGCGTATTCCAGTGGCTCCATTGAGCAACTCGCACGCCCCTGGCTTAAGCTCCGCATCGCGCTGGAATAACCAAAAAGCTCCTTTAGCGGGGCGTTAGCAAGGATATCTGTCCGATCGCCATGGTTTTCCGTGTGGACGATAACACCGCGTCGCTGTTGCAGGTCGCCGACAAAATCACCAAGGTACTGCTCAGGCGTGCTTACCGATAGCTTCATGATCGGCTCGAGCAATACAGGATGCCCCTGCGTCAGGCCCTTATCGAATGCATCATTAATAGCGATTCGAATTGCCATATCGTCAGTCACTTCGTCCATCGTTTCCACGCCAGTGACCGTTGCACGTATTCTCATTAATGGAAATCCGGCGATGTTACCACCACTGCTTCCACAGGAATTGAGTTCATCGAACATTACCTCCAGCAAGTCGCCTGTTAACGCACCAGGTTCCAATTGGCTACGAACAGCACATCCGGTTGCCACGTTTTCATCTGGCTCAACCAACATTTTGATCTTGGCAAATTTCTGTATGCCATTGATGAGTCGATTACATTCGCCGATCACCGTCACTGCCGCGTTAATCGTTTCACGGTAACTGACTTGTGGCTGATGAAACTTAACATTGAGTTTGAACTCTCGCAGCAATCGATTCTTTACAACTTCTAAGTGCAATTCCCCCATACCACGCATCAAGGTTTGTCCGGTATCCCCTTCGATCACCTCTAGTGTTGGATCTTGCCGCTGTAGCATTTCGAGTGTATCGGCCAGCTTATCCCGCTCAGTAGCATTTTCAGGCTCAATCGCCATGGAGATCACTGTGTCAGGAAAGTCGATTGTCTCCAGCAGCAGCGGAGCCGTGGCATCGCACAATGTATCTCCGGTGATACTATGTCGCAGTCCGATGATACCAACGATGTCACCGGTGCTTACTTCATCGATCTGTCCGTCCCGGTCTTTGGCTTGGGCGCGGATCTGCCAAAGTTGAGCCACATTGTCTTTCTTATCTTTTCCAGGATTGTAAATGCGGGAGTTGGCTTTCAGCTGACCCGAATAAATCCGTGCCCAGGCGATATCCCCGGTTTTTGCCGGAAGGACTTTGAAAACCAGCGCACAAAACGGCTCAGACACATCAGGCTTTCTTGTGACAACTTCATCACTCTCGGACTTGCGGCCTGTGGCCACAGCCTTACCTTCCACCGGAGGTCGCTCTAATGGATTTGGCAGATAGGCTTCAACAGCGTCAAGCACGGGTTGAACCCCAATGCCATGCAACGCTGATCCACAGAGCACTGGTTGCACCAATTGCTGTATCGTTGCATCACGCAGCACCTTGCGAATCAATGATTCAGGAATGTCTTCCTCAGATAGAGCCAATTCCATCATTTCATCACTGTACTCGTAGAGTTGCTCAAGCATTCCTTCCCGCCACAATTGGGCCATACCTAACTGTTCGTCGGGAATATCCGATTCGGTGTATTCAGCTCCTTCACTATCAGCGTCGTACGTCCTGAGTTTCATGCTGATTAAATCGATCACACCACGGAAGTAATTGTCGACGTGTGAGGGTCCTGCACCGAGTGGCAACTGAATAATGACAGGGTTTGCTGCCAGCCGCTCACGCATTTGATCAAGGACATTATCGAAGTCGGCGCCTTCACGATCCATCTTATTAATAAACGCAACGCGTGGGACAGAATAACGATTAGCTTGTCTCCAAACCGTTTCACTCTGAGCCTCTACGCCTTCGCGTGCGCTAAAGACGACCACAGCGCCATCGAGAACACGCAGGCAACGTTCCACTTCAGCAGTAAAGTCCACGTGCCCTGGGGTATCAAGCAAATTTATATCGACATTATTCCAACGAAACGTCACACAGGCGGAATAGATCGTAATTCCGCGTTCCTGTTCTTCCGGATCAGAGTCTGTTTCGGTGGTCCCTTTATCCACCATACCGACACGGTGTTTGGCACCACTGTAAAAGAGCATGCGCTCGGTGACAGTTGTTTTTCCTGCATCGATGTGTGCGATGACGCCGATATTTCGCAATTGTTCGATGTTACGTGACATATGTTCTTGTGTCTTGTATTGCTTAGATCGTTTAAGAGGAGTGTGGTTGTTACGGGCGCAAAAAAAGACGCCGCAGAATCGAATCGTACGGCGTCTTATTTGATCGGTTGACTACCAAGCAAAATGGGCAAATGCCTTATTTGCTTCGGCCATCCGGTGCACATTCTCACGTCGCGTGATTGCTGCACCTTCTTTGTTGTAGGCATTGACGAGTTCGTCTGCTAAACGCAAGTGAATAGAGCGTCCCTTGCCTTCACGAACAGCCATCAGAATCCAACGAAATGCCAGTGATTGCTGACGATTCTTGTTTACCTGCATTGGAACCTGGTAAGCAGCACCACCAACACGCTTGGACCGAACTTCGAGCGTCGGTTTTACGTTTTCAACTGCCTGCGTGAAAACTTCCAGTGGCTCGGTGTCAGAAACGCGAGTAGCGATTTCGTCAAGTGCTCCGTAGAACACTGCCTGTGCTACGGTCTTCTTTCCGTCAAGCATGATGCAGTTAATGAATTTGCTGGCCAACAGTGAGTTGTGGCGGGGATCAGGCTTAAGCTGCTTACGACTAGCAGTGATACGTCCCATCGTCTAACTATCCTTAAATGTCAGTAAAAACTGAATTCTGTGTTTTGTTTCTAATAAATAACGCTATGACTTCTTGGCACCGTAACGACTGCGAGCCTGCTGACGGCCTTCTACACCAAGCGTATCCAGAGCGCCGCGAACAACCTGATATCGAACACCAGGAAGGTCACGAACACGACCACCGCGTACGAGTACGATTGAGTGTTCCTGCAGGTTATGACCTTCACCCGGGATATAGACGGTTACTTCTTTACCATTAGTTAAACGCACACGTGTAATCTTTCGAAGTGCCGAGTTTGGCTTCTTCGGTGTCATCGTTCTCACCTGGAGACATACGCCCTGTTTCTGTGGACATTGATCCAGCACAGGAGCCTTTGACATCTTGCGTTTTCGCTTACGACGCTTTCGCACCAGTTGATTAATTGTTGGCATGCGTTTTTCCGTATAAATGTTGCAATGTGAGCAACAAAAGTCATTTCTATGGTTGTTCTATACGCCTACTATATTCACGGCATAAACAATGCCGCAACAACTCAGCGTACCTGTTTTGTGGTCGTTGTCAATTGGCTGGTTTAGTGATTGCACCAAATTTGGTACCACCACCTCTTCACCAAAAACAACGGTTATATGCCGTAGGTATCGCATTCCCGTCCGTGAGAATCTGCGAACTCATCCAGAGTGAATTATTCTCCTTCACCGTCGGATGGGGTCGCTGCTGCATCCGGTCCTGTTTGCAGCAATGGGAATTGGTTTGGAAGCACTTCTTCCGGTTCATTTGCAATGGCTTGCAATGCTTCCGGTTGGTAACGCACTTCTGATTCCAGGAATGTTCTGAACCCGGTACCGGCAGGAATCAAGTGACCGAGGATCACGTTTTCCTTCAGACCGACAAGGTTATCAACTTTTCCGGACAACGCAGCTTCCGTAAGTACCTTTGTAGTCTCCTGGAAACTGGCTGCTGAGATAAAGCTCGAACTTTGGACAGCTGCCTTTGTAATTCCAAGTAGCTGAGTACTTGCCGTGGCTGACCGAGGTTTCTTGCCTTTGGCTGGAGCGCCGCCGGCCGCTTCGATTTCGGCATTGATATCTTCCAATGTTGACTTCGGAACGATCTGGTTCAATTCAAAATCGGAATCGCCGATATCAGTGATTCGAATGTTGTTACCCAGTTCTGTGTTCCGGTGTCGGAAGTCAAATCGATCCATGATCATTCCCGCCAGCAGATTTGTATCACCGGCTGTCTCGATCTTCACTTTACGCAACATGCGAGCAATGATAATTTCGATGTGTTTGTCATTGATCTCAACACGTTGACTTCGGTAAACCTGTTGAACTTCATGAACGAGGTATTGCTGTACAGCCTCTTCACCGGAAACCATCAGGATATCGTGTGGTACGAGTGGTCCGTCAACGAGTGCTTGACCAGCTTTGACTACATCACCTGAGTGGACGAGGAATCGCTTACCGTGTGGTACCAAATGCTCTCGCTCGATACCACTTTCACTGCGAACGATAATGGATCGCTTACCACGTTTCTGTTCAGTAAGGATTTCAACGGTTCCATCGATCTCTGCAATCACAGAAGGATCTTTAGGCCGACGAGCTTCGAAGATTTCTGTTACACGCGGCAAGCCACCGGTGATATCAGAAACACCAGATGCTTCACGCGGTGTTTTACCGATGATGGAACCAGCTTTGACGTCTGCACCTTCGTTAACTTCGATATGAGCTCGTTCAGGTAGATAGTAAACATCCTGCGGCCGACCATCGATATCTTCCAATACGATTTGCGGATGCAATTCACCTTTATGATCCATGATGGTACGTCGGAGGCTACCACCAGCGTCTTTTTCAACACGTAGCGTTTCACCTTCAACTACATCGACGAAGCGAACGCTTCCATCAACTTCTGCAAGAATCGGGATACTATGTGGATCCCATTCGCATACAACTTGGCCTTCTTTGATTTCCTGCTCTTCGTCCACCTTAAGTAGTGCACCGGTCGGGACTTCGTATTTCTCAAGTTCGCGCCCCTTAGCGTCGAGAATTGAGATCTCGCCATTTCGAGTAAGAACAATATTCTCACCGTCTTGATTACGCACGAAACGGATACGTGTGAAGCGAACAATACCGGCCTTCTTACTCTTGATATCGCTTTCCTCAACGCTGGTATTTACCGTACCACCGATATGGAATGTACGCATCGTAAGCTGTGTACCAGGTTCACCAATACTTTGAGCAGCGATGATACCGACTGCCATGCCTTCTTCGACTTCGTCGCCGGTAGACATATCCATACCGTAGCATTTTTTGCAACAACCAAGAGCGGCATCGCAAGTCATAGGACTACGTACAGGTATACGATCCAGCCCGAGTTCTTCGACCTTACGTGCGATCTCGCCAGTGATCATTCCACTTTCTTTAACGATCAATTCTTGTGTAACAAGATCCCGAATTGCCTGAAGGCTTACACGACCAATGATCGCATCAGAGAGTGACACTTCCACTTTTTCACCGCGGTAAATAACACCCTTGGTGATACCCTGACTTGTACCGCAGTCATCCATGGTGACCACAACGTTTTGAGCGACGTCAGCGAGCTTACGTGTTAGGTAACCCGAGTCAGCCGTCTTAAGTGCCGTATCAGCCAGACCTTTACGTGCACCGTGCGTTGAACTGAAGTATTCAAGTACACTAAGACCTTCACGGAAATTAGCTTTAATCGGTGTTTCGATAATTTCACCGGTTGGTTTAGCCATCAAACCACGCATACCGGCAAGTTGTCGAATCTGTTCAATACCACCACGAGCACCGGAGTGTGCCATGAGATAAACAGGATTGATGTAACCGGGACCACCGTGATCATCGTGTTCCATCACACTCATCATCTCTTCGGTGATTCGTTCACGAGCGTGCGTCCAAGCATCCAATACCTGGTTGTATCGTTCAAGTTCAGTAATCACACCACGTTCATAAAGCTTACGGAATTTAAGAACCGTCTTTTCAGCTTCCTGGATGTGATGCTCTTTGGTGTCCGGAGTTTGTAGATCGTCCGTTGCAAACGAAAGTCCACTGAGCGTACTCTCACGGAATCCGAACTGCATCATGTTATCAAGCAGATCAATGGTATCTTTACGACCAAGTGCCTGATAACAATCGCTAATCACGCGAGCAAGATCACCAGACCGCAAGGCTTGGTTGTAGAAGTCCATTCCAACAGGCAACATCATGTTGAATCGAACACGACCGTAGCTTGTTTCAATCAAGTCGCCAAATACAGCAGAATCATCTTCTGTCTTAACCCGGCGATCTTCCGGCAGGCGAACCCTGACCAGTGAATGCAGTGCAATGACACCTTGTGCAAATGCGTGATCTGCTTCAGCCATCGAGGAGAAGACCATGCCTGCACCCTTACCATCCGGGACGGTCATGGTGCAGTAGTAACAACCCATCACGACATCCTGTGACGGACTCATGATCGGCTTACCGTTGGAGGGTGCAAAGATGTTATTTGTTGAGAGCATCAAAGTATGTGCTTCAACCTGTGCTTCCAGAGACAATGGAAGGTGAACAGCCATTTGGTCACCATCAAAGTCAGCATTGAAGCCTTTACATACCAGCGGATGCAGATGAATTGCATTACCTTCGACCAATACCGGCTCAAATGCCTGAATACCCATACGGTGAAGTGTTGGTGCTCTATTTAGAAGAACCGGGTGGTTCCGAATGACCTGCTCCAGGATATCCCAAACTTCTTCATCTTTGCGTTCAAGCATTTTCTTCGCGCTCTTAATCGTATCAGCATGACCAAGATCTTTGAGCTTGCGAATGATAAATGGCTGGTACAGTTCCAAAGCAATTTTCTTTGGAAGTCCGCACTGATGTAGCTTTAGTCGTGGACCGACAACGATCACACTACGAGCCGAGTAATCGACACGTTTACCAAGTAGGTTTTCACGGAATCGTCCCTGCTTACCCTTAATCATGTCCGTCAAGGATTTAAGCGGTCGGTTACTGCTACCCAATACAGGTCGTTTGCAGCGGTTGTTATCGAAAAGTGCATCGACCGATTGCTGAAGCATTCGCTTTTCATTGCGAATGATCACTTCCGGTGCGTTCAGGTCAACGAGTTTTCGAAGCCGGTTATTTCGGTTAATGATTCGACGGTACAGATCATTGAGATCGGATGTCGCAAAATTACCGGAATCCAGAAGTACAAGCGGACGTAGATCAGGTGGAATTACCGGGATGACGTCTAGCACCATCCATTCCGGTCGGTTTTCACTATCGCGAATGGATTCGACAATCTGCAATCGCGTGGTGATATCTTTTTTCTTTTGTTTGGAGTTTGTTTCAGTCAAATCAATACGCAACTGATCTGACAGGGCCACAAGATCCATGCCGGTAAGGATCTTTCGGATGGCCTCGGCACCCATGTCTACTTCGAATTCACCAAGATCTTTACCCTGCTCACGGTACTCGCGGACAATGCTCTTGTATTCTTCTTCCGTTAGAAGTTGCTTTGCTTCGGTTTCAGTGTTTCCCGGATCGACAACAACGTAATCCTGGAAATAAATGACCTTTTCCAGACTAGTTGTTTTCATCTTTAGGAGATTACCGAGACGACTGGGCATCGCCTTGAAGAACCAGATATGCACGATGGGTGCAGCTAGTTCGATGTGGCCCATTCGTTTACGTCGCACTCGGGAGTGTGTGACCTTCACACCACAGCGGTCACAAATCATTCCCTTGTATTTCATACCGCGATATTTACCACAGGCACATTCCCAGTCCTTTTCAGGGCCGAAGATACGCTCACAGAAAAGACCATCCTTTTCCGGTCGGTAGGTACGGTAATTAATCGTCTCCGGTTTCTTTACCTCGCCGAACGACCAGCTACGAATATCGTGCGGTCGAGCCAGGCTGATTTTTACCGAAGCATAGTCATTAATACGGTCGTAAGAGCTTTCGCCAACGGTCATTTAGTTGACTCCAATTCTTGGGTTTTAATCACGTCGCTGTGATCTTTTTGTTTTCACCTTTGCTTGCAAGAAGCATCCGGCGCCAACGGGTTATTCCAGTAATCTAGACGCGGCGTTTCTCGAGCTGCATATTCAGCGCAAGTCCACGAATTTCATTTGTTAGCACGTCAAAACTAGCAGGCGTGCCGGCCTCAAGTGAGTTTTCACCTTTGACCATCGATTCGTAGATTTTAGTACGTCCTTCAACATCGTCACTCTTGACGGTCAGGAGTTCCTGCAGAATGTATGCCGCACCATACGCTTCCAGTGCCCATACTTCCATTTCACCAAATCGCTGACCACCAAAGCGTGCTTTACCGCCAAGAGGTTGTTGTGTAATTAGTGAGTAAGGCCCTGTGCTACGTGCATGTACCTTGTCATCAACGAGATGATGCAACTTGAGCATATAGATGTAACCGACAGTGGTTTCCTGCTCGAGTGTTTCACCTGATCGACCATCACGAAGCTGGATCTTACCGTGTGCTGGTAGGCCAGCTTCAGCTAGTGCATCATTGATTTCATCCTCGGTAGCACCATCGAAGACTGGTGTGATTGCCTGGAAGCCCAGGTGAGCACCGGCCCAGCCAAGATGCGTTTCGAGAATCTGACCTACATTCATACGACTTGGAACGCCAAGTGGATTGAGCATGATTTGCAAAGGAGTCCCGTCTTCCAGGAACGGCATATCTTCCTCAGGAAGGATCTTTGCGATGACACCCTTGTTACCATGGCGGCCAGCCATCTTGTCACCGACCGAGATCGTTCGCTTCGTGGCAATGTACACCTTCACCATTTGAAGGACACCGCTGCGAAGTTCATCGCCGCGTTTCATGCTATTTAGCTTGGAGTCACGGAGATCCAGTTCATCCTCGATTGCAGGTTGATGATCCTGATAGGTCTTTTGGATCTGTTTGATCAAGTCATCACTTCGCATCGAGTTGGTGATGGCATTGGTTCGGAACTGCTGAGCAGCTTCGGCCAGGAATTTGATGTTGTCGTTACTTGAGTAAGGATTGTCATCATCGTCAGTGATCCTTCGACCGACGACTGCTTCCATCTCCCCGATCATTTCAATGAACAACGCGGCGATCTTCTCATTGTGCTCTGTTTCAATATCCCGCAGATCCTTTTCGAAGACCTTTCGTTCCTCCTCACTCAAGCTCATTCTGCGCGAGAATCGTTGAGTATCGATAACGATACCTTCAATACCGGATGAAACTTCCAACGAGTCGTTTTTAACGTCTTCGCCGGCACGGCCAAAGATAGCGTGCAGAAGCTTCTCTTCAGGTGTCAATTCAGTCTTGCTCTTAGGCGAGACTTTACCGACGAGAATTTCACCGGGCTTTACGTAAGTACCAACTTGAACGATTCCATTATCGTTGAGATTACGAAGCATCTTTTCGCTGACATTGGGAATATCCCGAGTGAATTCCTCGCGCCCCAGTTTCGTTTCACGAATTTCAACTTCGAATTCTTCAATGTGAATCGAGGTGTAGGTGTCGTTCTTTACCAACTCTTCACTAATGATGATCGCATCTTCAAAGTTGTAACCTTCGTAGGACATAAATCCGACCAGAACGTTACGACCGAGTGCGAGTTCACCATTTACCGTGGCCGCACCATCCGCAATTACCTGACCGGATTCCACACGATCACCAAGATTGACGATGGGCTTTTGGTTCAGGCAGGTGCGCTCATTGAGGCCCGCAAATTTCTTAAGCGGATAGGTGATGCCAGCGATAGTGATTTTGGTTGAATCCACCTGACTGACAGTACCGGACTTCTCAGCACGGATCACCATGCTGGAATTACTTGCAACGGCCGTTTCCATGCCGGTCGCAACAATGGGCGCTTCCGCTTCGAGTAGCGGTACAGCTTGTCGCTGCATGTTAGATCCCATCAATGCCCGGTTGGCATCGTCGTGTTCCAGGAACGGAATCAGGCTTGCTGATACTCCGATCATTTGGCTTGGTGCAATGTCCATATACTCCACGTTTTCGGGAGTGATAATCTCAAAGTCACTTCGAAAACGTGCAATTAACGTCGGACCGTCGATTACATTGTTAGTTACGGCAGAATCGGCAGGTGCAACACGTGCTTCTGATTCTTCATCGGCACGCAGGTAGACGATTTCGTCGGTCAACCTGCCATTGGTGATCTTGCGGTATGGAGTCACCAGGAAACCGTAGTCATCCACGCTTGCATAAATCGCAAGACTGGAGATCAATCCGATATTGGTACCTTCAGGTGTCTCGATCGGGCAGATTCTTCCATAGTGCGAAATATGCACATCACGCACTTCAAATCCAGCACGCTTTCGGTTTAGACCACCAGGGCCAAGAGCTGAAAGTCGACGTTCGTGGGTCAATTGCGAGAGCGGATTCGTTTGATCCACTACTTGTGAAAGTTCACCACGACCGAAGAAGTACTCGATTGCCGCCGAGATACTCTTCGGATTGATCAGGCTTCGAGGCGTCATGTCCTCCTGATCCTTAAGGCTCATGCGTTCCTGAACAGTTCGGCGTAGCTTTAAGAATCCCTTACGTAGCTCATCACTTGCTAATTCGTCGATGGTACGAAGCCGTCGATTACCGAGGTGATCGATGTCATCGATCCAGGCGCCCTCTTCGCTTCCGGCGAGCTTGATGATGTATGCGATCGAAGCGATCAGATCGTCCGGCCGAAGTGTCATTTCGCTTTCCGGAACTCCCAGTTTCAGCTTGCGATTGATACGGAAGCGACCGACACGACCCAGTCGATATCGGTTGGAATCGAAGAACTTCTCCTGAAACAACGTGCGAGCTTTCTCCAGTTGTGGAGGATTACCCGGGCGTAGTCGTTGGTAGATTCGCAGCAATGCCTCTTCATGACTGCTTGTCGCATCATCAGCCAGACTGTTAAAGATCAATGGAACACGAGGTGTTTCCATTACTTCAATTTCCGAAACTCCCGAAGTGCAAATAAGCTCAGCGAGGTTCTTCGTGATTTTCTGTCCGGCATCCACGATGATTTCGCCAGCACGTTCACTGGAGCCAGGGTATACAACGTCGTCTACCGTGACCTTGCCTTCGATCTTGCTAATGCTTCGACCGTCGCTAATGGTTTCAACAGAGGTGGGATAGAAAGCTCGCGTCAATTCAGCATCTGTGCCGAATTCCGGTGCCATCGCACGCAGCAATGTCATCGCCGAGAATTTACCACTTTGGTCGATACGTACGGTCAACAAATCTTTCTTGGTGACGTTTACTTCGATCCAACTACCACGCTCAGGAATAATTCGGCAGCTTGGCAGTTTCAGATCGCTTGTACCATCCTGTTCCAATACGAAGTCAACACCCGGACTTCGATGTAACTGGCTTACGACCACACGTTCGGCACCGTTGATGATGAATTCACCGCCGCCGAGCATGATTGGCATGTCACCCAGATATACTTCTTCTTCAACCGGCTCATCTTTGTTTAACCGGAGCCAAACACGAAATGGGCGGCCGTAGGTCAGGCGAAGCTGACGACACTCTTCAGGTGTATACCTTGGCTTGCCGAGCTCGTACTTGATGTAGTCGAGCGAGAGTTGCTTGTCGTAACTCTCAATCGGAAAGATTTCTTTAAGTACTCCCTCCACTCCCTGATCTTTACGATTGTCAGGTGAAAGGGCACTCTGAAGGAATGCTTCATAACTAACCGTCTGGATCTTTGTCAGATCCGGGATCGCCGGATACTCACGACTACTACCGAATCGTCGGATGTCAGCGGGTTGAAGTCGACGAACACTGGGAATTGGCATGGATTTGCTCCGTGTGCTCTCTAGTTAACTAATGGTTTGTTTCTTCTGCTTGAATCAGATCAGACTTGAATGAATCCGTGGTCTCATACAAATCAGCTGAATTCGAGTAACCTGTTTAGGGCTGAAAGAAAGAAAAATGACGGGCTGTTGATGTGGTGTAGAGATTCTTGGTTTGGTTGTTTGAACAAGTCCCATGAAACCTCTGATTTCAATCTCTTGGATTGAGGCATAAAAAAAGCGGACACTACCAGCATCGTTACAAGGTTTTTCCTGAAAACTTCAGAAATGTCACTTTTTGCGCTCAGAAGCGCGCAATGACGGAAAGCAGCGACTGCTTTCCAAACCTTGTATTACCTGGTCAGGTGACCACCTTTCTTGATTTGATCGGCCCAGCATGAGCCGAGTTGGCAATTAATGCCTTTTTTACTTTTTGCAACACAAATATGTGACTACGTGTAGCCTCAGGTACAGTGTGCGCGCAAAGAAAACCACTAAGCAGGAAATTTTGATTGTACCTCAAAACGGTAGCCACCGAAGTGGGCACCTGAAATGATACCAAAAAGACCTACTTAATTTCTACAGCTCCACCAGCTTCTTCGATCTTCGTCTTGAGATCTTCAGCCTCTTCCTTAGAAGCACCTTCTTTGATCGTAGCTGGAGCGCTTTCGACCAATTGCTTAGCTTCCATGAGGCTTAGACCGGTGAGGTTCTTAACTTCTTTAACGACGTTAAGCTTCTTGTCACCGAAACCTGTCAAGACTACATCGAACTCGGTTTGCTCAGCAGCGCCACCATCATCGCCAGCACCACCGGCACCGGCTGCAGCGACAACAACACCGCCACCAGCAGCTGGTTCGATACCATATGAATCTTTGAGGTAATCGCTGAGTTCTTTGGCTTGCTTAAGTGAAAGATCAGCTAGCTGATCGCCAAGCGCTTGAACTTCAGCAGAAACTTCAATAGTTGCAGCTTCTTCAGACATTTCTAAAAACGTCCTTTCTCAATGTGCACCAAACGCTATTCGTCAATTGAATAAACAACATTTGGTGCGTGATAAAAAAGTGGGTGTATTACTTACTTCAATAAATAAATTGCAACCTGGTAACAGGAAGCAATAATGTTCGGTTACTCGTCTTCGCCTGCCTCAGCATCTGAATCGTCACTAGCTTCTTCTTCAGCTGGTGCTTCTGCTTCGGCATCTGAGTCGTCACTAGCCTCTTCTTCGGCTGGTGCTTCTGCTTCAGCATCTGAGTCGTCACTAGCCTCTTCTTCGGCCGGTGCTTCCGCTTCGGCATCTGAGTCGTCACTAGCCTCTTCTTCGGCTGGTGCTTCTGCTTCAGCATCTGAGTCGTCACTAGCCTCTTCTTCGGCTGGTGCTTCTGCTTCAGCATCTGAGTCGTCACTAGCTTCTTCTTCAGCTGGTGCTTCAGCCTCTGAGTCGTCACTAGCTTCTACTTCGGCTGGTGCTTCTACTTCAGCATCACTAGATGAAGTAGAACCGTCGATTTGATCGATTTGTCCAGCCAGATTTGCTCCACCGCTTTCCAGTTGTGCAAGCAAGGTGCGTCCCGGTCCAAGTAGTTGGCCAACCAGTATACTGAGCTGTTCTTCCCTTGAAGGCCACTTACTCACTTCGGCGACCATTTCAGGCGTGAGTGTCTCACCGTCCATGACACCGCCCTTGGCGATGAATTGCTCAAAGTTGTCTTCGTCTGTCTCATGACGATGAACTTCTTTAACCAAGCTGACAAAGTCTTCACCGCCATAACAAACAGCGAGTGTACCGTTAGCACCTTCAAATGCAGGTGCTAGTGCTGTACCTTCGACTGCTCGCAACGCCATGCTGTTCTTTACAACACGAATCCGAATATCCTTCTCACGAAGCTGCTTACGCAGATCGACGGATTCATTAGCAGAAAGACCGATCACGTTTACAAGGACGCAGTCCGTTACGCCTTCTAATTCGCTGGAGAGTTGGTCAGTGATAAGTTGTTTTAAATACTTGCTCATCGTACTGTTGCATTTTTTCAGTTAGTGGATTTATCTGTCTTAAATGGCAATCATGATGCCCTGAGTCTGACTTCCACTAATGGAAATGCTCAGGAGATATGTGCCTTTGATAGTGTTCGGTTTTAAGCCAACAATGTGATCGATAAATGACTGAATATTTTCAGTTAACTTATCGAGTTCGAAATTGACTTTGCCAACGACTGCATGAAGGTTGCCACCGTCGTCGTTTCTAAACTCAACCTTACCGGCTTTGTATTCCTCAACGGTTTTTGCAACATCAGGTGTAACCGTCCCAGCT
>JBJLEE010000024.1:0-31252 GCA_045566075.1 Pirellulaceae bacterium
CCGATCAAGCCAAATGGGATGATGGCGAGAATCAGGAATGGTTGGAAATATGAACGAAATTCCAGCGTCAGCAAAACGAACATACACAACAAAGCGACGATGAAGCCGTTGAACAAGCTACCCAAACTCTCTTTGCGCTGTTCTTCCTGACCTTCCCATCGCACACCAAGCCATGGATATTCAGCCTGTAGTTTCATTATGTCATCAATCTGAAACTTGGCGGTGATTTCAAAAGCATTACCGACGCCTTCGACCACATCAGCCCCAATCGTCACGCTTCTCAACTGTTCCACGCGATTGATCTCGGAATAACCGGCTTGTTCTTCGATGTCCGCAAGTTCCACCAACGGTCGTTGTACTCGATTCGGACCGCTCGCAACCCGAATATTTGCAATGTCAGCGAGCGTCTTGCGGCGGTTCAGCGGATAACGCACCATTAATTTCACTTCGTGGCGGCCACGCTGAAGTCGCATCGCTTCAACACCATAAAATGCCGCTCGCACCGCTTCCGCTACATCCGCATTTGTTACACCTAACGCACGCGCCGATTCTTTGATCGTGAATTTGTATTCGAGCTTACCCGGATGTAGATCATCTTGAATGTCTTTCACGCCCGCATACCGACTAAGCATTGCCTTGCATTCTTCAACCACGAGCTCTAGCTCTGCCATTTTTCCGGCCGGCGCCAGCAATTTAAACTCAATCGGTCGGCCGGCTGGGCCGAAGGATGGAACGCGAAACTCAACCTGTTCAGATCCGGGAAATGTACCTGACTCTTCTCGCCAGGCATCGAGAACCTGGTCGCTATGAAATGGTCGCTTCGTTGTATCCATCAACTCGACATAGACGCCACCGACATGTGTGCCACTACGCGTCGGATCCGGACCAATGTCTCCTTGATTAACCGTATGGCCCGCTGATCGAAAATGCAGTTTGAATAGCGAGTCATCATTCACCAACTTCTGGCTCGTACGCTTGAGTGAGTCGACCAACTGATCCGTTGCAGCTTCCGTTACTGTTAGCGGTGTGCCGTTTGGGTAAACCACGGTTGCTTGAATGAAATTGCTATCTGTCTTGGGAAATACTTCAAATGGCGTTATCCCGGATTGGATCATCCCAACGGTGATAATCATCAAACTGATACCACCGCAGACACAATACATCGGATGATATAAGAACCATCTAAGCGTCGGCGTATAAATTTGATCGATAAACCGAGTTAAGCCACCAGTGGCTTTCTTGTTTATCCAGCCAATTCCAAGTCCCAGAAATCTAATCGGATAAAACAACCACGCAAGAAATCGAAAGAACCCAATATCTTTATGTCCAAGGTGGCATGGCAGGATCACCATACTTTCAATAAGTGAAATCGCCAACATCGCAACAACTGCAAGTGGAATCACAGCAATGAATTTACCCATGACACCTGCCACAAAGAACAGCGGGGCAAATGCGAGCATCGTTGTGCTTACCGATGCAACCACAGCGGGAAAGACCTCAAGTGTTCCTTCTATCGCCGCTTGTTTAAATGGTTTCCCTAACTGCCGGTGCGAGTAAATGTTTTCACCAATCACAATGGCATCATCAACCACAATTCCTAATGCCAGCAGGAAAGAAAACAATGTCAGCATGTTGATGGTCTGACCTGTATACAGCAACACGCCACATGCGCCGAGAATCGATACCGGAATACCAAGTGCTACCCAAAAAGCCAGTTTGATTTCAAGAAATACCGCCAGCACCAGGAATACGAGTATCAACCCTTGGATGCCATTCCTCCCTAACATGGACATTCTGTCGTAGACGTCGACAGACGTGTCATACCAGATCTTCAGATCGTAGCCAGGTGGTAGAAGCTTTCCTGCTTTGCCATTGTTCTTCTTGGCCACGAAATCACGAACGACTTCGCAAATCTGTAGCAAGTCTTCATTTGAAGTGCGCTCGATCGTGAGAATCAAAGCCGGTTTACCGTCGACTTCGCTGATCACCGGCATATCGGTAAACTCATCACGCACCGTTGCAATATCGGCAATCGTTAAGGCAGTGCCGTCCTCTTCCGTCAGGATTGGGATCATCCCCAGTTCAATGCCGTCGGTAGACTTATTATTGCCTCGTAGAATAATCTCGCGGCCCGCGCTGCGTAGCGTACCAGCAGGCACGTCGCTATTTTGTCTTCGCAGTTTTGAAGCGAGGTCTGTAAGAGATGTATTGTATTTACGGAGCGTTTCTTCGCTCACTTCGATATCGATTTGAAAATCTCGACCGCCGGCGATTTGCACCTGGGAGATAACTGTTTTAGGTGTTCCGGAAATAGCGTTCCTCACGCCCTGCCCTAATGCAGAAAGTAAATTATCCGGCACCGGAGGTGGTATCTGAAGTAATTCCGTGCGCAATTCCTCTGCAACCTCACGCAATTCCCACTCGGCGTCTTCGTTATCAGACTCCGGCCCCATTAAAGCCACACGGATGGCCGGATAACGCATCGTTATTTGCTGGACGCTGTAGTCCTCAGACAATTCCGGGAAACTGGAAATCTGGTTCACGCGGGATCTCACCTCGTTAGTGATCTTATCCACGTTTTGTACCGTGGGTGAAAGTTCGAGGATCACGTAACCAAAACTCTCTGCCGCAACAGACGACATTTTCTTAATTCCCGCAATCGATCGTACAGACTCCTCAATCTTCTGACAGATTCCCTCTTCGACCTCCGACGGAGTAGCACCTGGATACGGAACCTGAACGATAATGATCTCAAGCTCGAATTCCGGCATCACT
Source organism: Pirellulaceae bacterium (assembly GCA_045566075.1). Classification (GTDB taxonomy): domain Bacteria; phylum Planctomycetota; class Planctomycetia; order Pirellulales; family Pirellulaceae; genus UBA11883. The sequence goes on from JBJLEE010000024.1 coordinate 2,776, forward strand.
TCACGACGCATACCAAGTACACTGAGCATGCCGACAAATAGAATTGTCACCATGAACATGTTCATGGCCGGCGAATTATCTATCGCCCAACGAACCACGCGTTTCATTATTCGTCAACTCCACCTTGATCTGTCGCGGAGTTATCGGTGGAGTCCAATAACTGTGATTGCGTCACGTAGTCCACCATCATCCCGGTTTGAAGTCCCTTGGGATAGCCTTGTGGATTGGAGATGGTAATGGTGTCTCCAGATCGTAGATCTGAATCCGCAGGATCGACTATCCATGAATCACGAATTCCGGTTTCTGTATTGATTACAGGACGAATCAGACGAAAGCCTGTAATCTTCTGTAGCTCTCCCGAGAACATCTGCCCGTCACCCGACTTCGAGGAGGGCACAGCACCGTCGACCCTCCAAAGACGATGACTTGTACGTGTGTTCAGTCGTAGGGCAGAGGCGGGTACGGTAACGAGGTTCTCTTGTTTCTTTCCGGTAATTCGCACCTTAACGTACATTCCCCGGACAATTCGTTTCGGCCCGGGAGCAGCATCACTACGTTGTGGTTCATCGATGACAACACGCACCGGTAACATGTGCGTGTCAGACTCAACGCCTTCACCGTCAAACCGTTCCAATCGCCCTACCCACAAACATTCTTTTCTGGAGTTTTCGGGAGTATATATTACGTCGACATTGAGGTTTCCAAGGCTGCCACCGGATTGATCAACTTCCATTCTCTCACCGGTTATCCACTCCAGATCACTGATTCGGATTTTGCAACGCACTTCTGCACGCGAATGATCCTGAATGACAATGAGCGTGGATCCTTTTTGTGCAAATGAATCCTGTTCGACAACCTCTCGAACGATACGGCCACTGACGGTGGAGATAATCGTCGTCCGCTGAAGATCGAGATTGGCACGCTCAAGCTGGATCTCTGCAAGTTTCACCGAATTTGATAAACGATAACGGCGTTGCGCCAGCGATCGCTGTTGATTATCAAGCTGTTGACGATTCTGTTCAGCTGTTAAGAAAGACCGTTTTGCCCTGTCGATATCAGACTGGGGAATGACGACCTTCCTCGCTATCTCTTCAAGCCGGTCCACCTCCTTCTGCTGAAGGTCAGAGTCTGCCTGAGCAAGTTCCAGTAATTTGGCGGTGTTGTCAATGTCCAGTGATAACTCATCCAACTCGATCTTGGACTGGTCTAACTGGGTCTCACACTTTCTTAATTCAATTTCATAGTCGGTTGGATCTATCCTGAATAATTCCTGCCCTTTTTGAACTTCGTTACCGGCACGGCAGCCGCTTGATTTCTCAAGCACAATTCCAGAGACCTGAGTGGCCAACTGAATCTCGCGAAACGGAACGACCAGTCCGTCTGCCTCAATGATCACCGCTGAATCATACGCGCCAACGGTTTGCACGTGGACAACGGGAGTATTATCTATGGAGAGACTGTCATCACTTACCACCTCTCGCTTACCAAACGAAGCAACAACGGCTACTCCGGCAAATAACAAAAGTAACGGAGCAAGGTATTGCGTAACAAACTGTTTAATCGAGTCACTTGTTTTCGTCATCAGGTCACGCGTAAGAATCGAAAGTTGTATTTATTTCTAACACCAGCATCGATGGTAAGAATCGCTCAAAACTCATTCGAATTCCGAAAAGATCGAAGTAGTTTCTCCCAAAGGTAAACGATTATATAAGTGACCGCGGATGTCAGAACGACCGGGCCTCAAACGCTCGTGCCGTTCCCAGACGAAGAATTGTGATTAGTCCAGGAAACTACGAAGTTTCTTCGAGCGGAATGGTTGTTGAAGTTTTTGAACAGCCTTGGATTCAATCTGCCGAACACGTTCCCGAGTTACCTGGAAAATGCGGCCAACTTCTTCAAGCGTATAGTTGTAACCGTCCAGCAAGCCAAACCTCAGTTTGAGGATTTCACGCTCACGATAATTCAACGCTTCCATGGCTTCCTGTAAGTGATGCTTCAGTGCATCGTGATTGGTCTCACGAAGCGGATCGGCTTCACTTGTGTCCTTTAGGAAATCGCCGAAATCATTGTCATCGTTGTCACTGACTGGCTGATCCAAGGAAAGCGGATTCTTCAGCATTCGCAGAATACATCGCGTGTCATCAATGGATACACCTGATCCTTCAGATACTTCTTCAGGTGTCGGCTGTCGGCCAAGTTCCTGAACAAGATGCTGTGTCATGTTTCGCAACCTCGTCATGGTATCAACCATATGTACCGGTACACGAATCGTACGGCTTTGATCGGCGACAGCTCGCGTAATGGCCTGACGGATCCACCAAGTTGCGTATGTTGAGAATTTATAGCCACGCTGGTATTCAAACTTCTCAACGGCTCTCATCAAACCGGTGTTTCCTTCCTGAATCAAATCCAGAAATGTCAAACCACGATTTCGATATTTTTTGGCAATAGAAACCACTAGACGTAAATTGCCGGCAGCCAGATGACGTTTGGCAGCGTCATAGTCATCTTGTAGTTTGATGGTTGTTTCAACTCGTCGTTTGAGCGTTGCGGGACTTTCCTGCACACTGCTCATCATGGCAAATAATTCCTGGCGAAGCTCGTTCTCGTTGTACCAATCCGGTGCTTCACCCTCTGTAATTTCGGTTAATTGGTGTTTGATAACCTGCATACGCGTGTTGATTTTCGCCAGCTGCTTAAACAAAGGCTGGATCTTATTGAGTCGCAAATCCAGTTCTTCAATCAGACGAACGGCTCGGTTTCGGCGTATAACAAGTCGACGCCACGCTTCAGCCTTCTTGGCCTTTGTGCTTTTGCGACTAATTGCCTGACGATAATTCTCTCGGTTTTCCAGCGACAGCTGTCTGAGCGTCTCCAGATTCGGGCCAATACGTAAAAGCAGCCGCTCCTTTTGTGCTGCATCCGTTACGCTTACTTCAATCGTACGATCCAGTCGAAGTTCGCCTTTATAGACACGAGTCAAAATATCAATCGACCCATTAAGGATATAGTCGCTCGATAGCAGCAATTGACGGTACTGATCACGAGTTGCTTCGATTCTCTTCGCGGCGTTGATTTCCTCTTCACGTGTGAGAAGCGGAGTCTGCCCCATCTGCATCAGGTACATACGAATGGGATCACCTGTGATATTAGATGGATCACGTGTTTCGCGCTCTACAGCTTTATCCAGATCCGGTGTTTCGCTAGCGGTTGTAGCTTCTCCGCTCGAATTAATACCTGTCAGTACTTTTTTGCGACTCTTGATTGATGTCTTAACCATTGAAATTCTGTACTCAAACGGGGGTTTGGGGACGATTGGACACTACAAACATAGGTTACGACTTTTGCGGGGCGGGAAATCTACGGTAGATTTGTGCAAAAATCTGTGGAATAGCCGGCGGCTCTTTCATTTATAGGGTTTTCGCGTGGTTTCATCCCTTCTTATTCCTGAAATCTCCTATGGTTATCGGTATGATGCCATCATGCCTATACGTGACACTTGGGATATATATCGCCTCAAAACCAGCAAAGCTACGATTTGGTTTAATACAGGAATAGAATTGAGTGACCACCATATTCGTCCTGTTTCTCGTAATCATTGCGATCGTACTTGAGATTGACTACTGGTTTCTACGTTCTGATGGTGAATCAAAAGACCTTTATAAGAGGATGTGGATTCTGCATCCTATAAATACCTTCCTAATCACTTCTCCCTTGTACTTTGGATACGCGATTGCCTCACCTTTAGTTCTCACAGTAAGTCTCAAAACCGGATTGCGATTCGGTTGGATTCATGCAATTTTGCTCTCTGTTTGCATATCAGCCATTTGTTTCAGCGTGTTATTTCTTTTGCTGTTCTATCTCGGTGCGATTGGCTATCCTGAAAGTACAAGTTTTCACACGCTTGTGTAGTAAGCGTATATTTCATATCCCTGGCTGCCATGTTGTACCCATAAGCCCCTTTACGAAGAGACAATACGCGTGACACTACCACCCTATCTTGGAACCGTTGCTGGGTCAGCCGGTGCTTGGGACGACTTAACCTCCAGCGTTCCAACCATCGTGGCAATGGCACAACTTTGTGCTAACCGCCTTGTCGAGCCACCTGAATCGCTTCCCGAACTTGGAGATCAAGCTAGGGCCATACTTGTGTCAGCTCAGGATCAGGGCGTCATTGAGATTAAAGGGAATAACAGTGAATTCGAATCGTCCAAACGGATGATTGCTGTTTATGTCGAGATCGATAGTAACACTCAGTTAATGTTTCGGGGTAAGACACCTGAGATTACGATTCACTTCCTGGATGCGTTTCGAGAGTTATGTTCTGCCGGCATCATCATTCACCATGTGGGTGGTGAGTTTTCCCTAAATACCGCCGGCTATGAACTAGCTCGCAGTATCGATAAGAGTGAAATCTCGGAAACACTCGATCAGGCAACCCTCGTACAGTAAGCGGTCTATTCGCAAGCTAGACACCATACGCAACCGCGGGGCTTGGCGAAGCCAAAACCGCAGGGCCAAAACGAATACAACTATTCAATAAGCTCTTCAATATCGCGCGATGCAACCGCCCACATCCGTTGCATCATGTCTTGTGCATCCACCTCTTCATAGTTGTTTATCACACCAACAACACCGTTCAGTGGATTCTTGGTATCCCGACTCTGTTCCACTTCTGAAATGAAAGCACCGAGATCTTCGGATAGTTCACTCGCACGATCCATGTGCATTTCGCCGCGAGCTATTTCCACGACCTTTTCCGGCCATATTCTGTTATCTAGCAATCCGGGTGATACCCATTCGACCAATGCCGTTTCCACCCCGCCTGCGTGCTGATCACCACGCTCTCCAGCAAACTGAATCAATGGTTCATGTAACCATCTAAATCGATAGTGATCACAACTACTAATGCGCAGACCTTCCTGAATCGCATTTCGATGCACAATAGATCCGTGAACGTCGACGACATAAATGCCATATGGGTTTAACCACTTCAAAATTGCATCCGTAAAGTGAGCAACGTATTGAACCAGTAAACCAGGTGTAATATCGATGCTCATGCCAAACGGCAATCCCCAGGTTAGATGGCCGTATTCTACCGGTGGCGCGATATAGATCTGAGGGTATCGCAAACGCATCTGATCTAGCACGGCGTAACTCTGAATTGTGTCAGTAGCTAGCGGTAAATGGGGACCATGTTCCTCCACCGCGGTGTCGACGCTAAAACAAACAACGCGGCCAGTACACGGGGCTTCGTACTCCTTTACCGGCATTTCGACAACGACCAGATCCGACTCCAATTCTCCACGGGCACGCGTACCCTCATAGAATGGAAAACATTGACCAATTCGCTCGATCAAGCTTTGTTTTAGATCCGGTGTAAGCGCTTCGTGATACAACGGTGGCAAAACCAGCGGGCCAAGTTCCGCAAGTGACTCAACGGGTGTCCCAAGTGAGCAAATTGGAAGCACCGGACACTGATACTTGATTCTCGACTGCAACTCGGGAAGTGTATAACTCGTCAGGAAAGGGCCTTCGTTAACCTGTTGTGGCAAGAGTTGTTGCCATTGTTCCATGACTTGTGCCTTGTATTGATTCGTCCGCTTGTCAGCCATTACCGCTACAGATAGGTTGAAGGGACGATTTTAGCTCATTTTGCCAAACCGTGCATTAGATACACGATTGGTGATTACCGATAAGATCATAGCCGTATTAATCAAAGAACCGTGACCAAACAAAATGAGTCAAGCACATGTTTGAATCAATGGAAATGGCACCACCTGACGCCATTTTGGGATTAACAGAAGCATTTAAGAACGATCCTAACCCCGAAAAAATCAGCCTTAGCGTTGGGGTATATAAGGATGACTCAGGAACAACACCAATTCTCGAATGTGTCAAACAGGCTGAAGCGAAAATCGTTGAGAACGAAAACAGTAAGTCGTATCTCGGAATTGACGGGCTTGCCGAGTACGGTGCACTCGTTAGAAGTCTTATCTTTGGCGAGGAGGTCGGTGGACGTGCTGTTACTTTGCAAACCCCTGGCGGCACCGGCGCATTACGAGTGTCTGGCGACTTCCTGAAACATAAGGTTGGCGCTTCGACGATTTGGCTCAGTAATCCAACCTGGGCAAATCATAGTGGCGTTTTCAATGCTGCAGGATTAAGCACCGAATCATACACATACTTGAATGCATCCCGCACAGGTCTGGACTTTCAGGGGCTAATTGACTCAATCGACCGGATTCCAAGCGGTGATGTGATCTGTTTGCACGCATGTTGTCACAATCCAACTGGTGTAGACCCAACCGACCAACAATGGCAACAAATTGCCGCTCTATGTAATGATCGCAACATTCTTCCGCTGATTGATTTTGCATATCAGGGGTTTGGAAATGGCATTACTGAAGATGCTGCTGCACTTATTCCATTTCAACAAGGTGGCAAAGAGTTCATCGTCTGCAGCTCGTTCTCAAAGAATTTTGGTTTATATGGTGAGCGCATTGGCGCTCTGACCATTGTTTCCGAAGACGACAATACCGCCGCTGTTACTTTAAGTCATGCCAAGCGCGCAGTCAGAACCAATTACAGCAATCCACCCAAACACGGTGGTGCTATTGTTTCAACCGTTCTAAGTGACGAACAACTTCGCGCACAATGGGAGGCTGAAGTCGCTCAAATGCGAAACCGTATTAACGATATGCGAGACAAATTCGTTAATGCAATGCAACAACGCAATGCACCTGTCGACTTCGGGTTTATACAATCACAGCGCGGGATGTTTAGCTTCTCCGGATTAATCAAAGAGCAAGTTGATGCCCTTAGAAACGACCACTCGATTTACATTGTTGGAAGTGGACGTATAAATGTTGCCGGTCTAACGGATGAAAATCTCGATCGATTCTGCGACTCCGTGATGCAGGTCCTGTAAGTCCGGCAGACCGGTTTTCAGACACATCCGGATTATCATCTGATAAACTAAACACAACCGAACAAATACTACGTGTTAACTCAACTGGGAGATTCCTAAATGAAATTGATGAAGTGGATGGCAGCCTTGCTACTGCCCATGTTCGTCGCAGGCCAGGCGTTTGCTGACGAGACACCGACTGCCCTCAAGTTCAAAATGAAGAACATTGACGGCAAGGAAATTGAATTATCAAAGTACAAAGGACGAGTGTTACTTGTTGTTAACCTCGCGAGTAAGTGAGGTCTTACCCCCCAATACCTGCAGTTGCAGGCACTTCACGACAAGTACAACAAAAAAGGCCTTTCAGTAATGGGATTCCCCTGTAATCAATTTGGTAAGCAGGAACCTGGCACGAATCTGGAAATCAAGGCATTTTGCACCGAACGATATGATGTATCGTTTGATATGTTTGCCAAGATTGATGTCAACGGCGAAACCGCTTGTGGACTCTATAAACACTTGACCGCTCTGGAAGTACCGCCGAAGGGTGCCGGAAAAGTGAGCTGGAATTTCGAAAAATTCGTCATCGGTAAAGATGGCAAGGTTGTAGCTCGCTTTGAGCCACGTACCAAGCCCGATGCTCCGGAAGTACTCAAGGCAATCGAAGCTGCGTTGGCAAAATAGTCTTTAACGCATTGAGATTACTTAAAACGGGTAGTAAGACTGTTTAAGTTTTACTGCCCGTTTTTTGCGCCTTTTCATACAGATGGGAGCTTAGCATTTGCCATTCTCGTCAAACGTGCAAACAACTCCACTATGGCACTGTGTTTGAAGTCCCTTCAAGCTGATTGATGGCACGATTTAGAACTCGGACTACATATTTGCCATTGGCGTATAAGTCTGGCCTTGGTTTCAAGGCAGCTTTCATTTCTGCTAGTACAGGGATCGCCTGGTCATCGACCTCATCAAGTACGATCGCGGCATGCAGTCGCTCCCACTGAGCTCCAATAGTTAACACTTCCGTTAAGCACTCCAATGCAGCGGAGGGCTTACTCATCCGACATAGCGCTCGGGATGCAGCAACTCGCACTACCACTGATGAGTCGTCGAGCATCGATGTCAGTTTTGACTGAGTTGTGGATGCCTTCATACCGATCGTGCCGAGACCTGTTGCTCCCCAAAACCGTACCGCAGGATCTTTGTCATCAAGCGCCGCGACCAGATCGGGGATAGCGCCCGGGCCGCTGGATGCTGCTAAGGCCACCGTTGCCACTCGTTTGGCGAGCGTAGGGTCGTCTGAAGATCTGAGGATTGAGTATTGATCACCTAATTCTTCTTGCTTTTCAATCAGAATAGGCTCAGCAATCAGGCCAAGATCCCCCGACTCGACAACCCACTGCTGGTGGACCGTGCGCATGTTTCTCAGGATATTCCTGTAGATTGGATTCGCGGCCAGGTTGTTTAACTCATGTGGGTCAACATCAGTGTCATACAACTCTTCTACAGGCTTAGTGTCAGCAAAGTACTTTGCGGGGATCGCTGCGAGATTACCACTTTCAAAAAGTGTTCGCAGTTCTTTCATCGTTGCGCCTTTTTCCGGCGTGTTCATGTACTGATAGTACGTCTTGAGCGGTTCGTAATTTCGAATGTATTTGAACTGCTTGTCGCGAACCATTCGAATGATGTCATACCTCTCATCCATCCGATCTCGGGCACCATAAACATACTTGCGTTTAGTAGTCAGGTCGTCACCCAGGAAAGCCCGGCCCTGTATGTGATTCGGGATGTCTATTCCTGCCAGATTCAAAACCGTTGGTCCAAAATCGATGGAGCTAATCAATTCATCAGTCATTGACCCGCTTTCACCCTGCCCACTGGATCTCATCGCTTCGGGAATGCGTACAACTAATGGCACGTGGGTTCCAGAGTCGTAAAGCCAACGCTTGGCCCGTGGCAAGCCGATGCCATGATCTGACCAAAAGAAAATGATCGTGTTCTCATAGAGCCCATCTTCCTTTAGCTGCTTAACTATATTCCCCGCCCAATGATCCATCGCTGTAATGAGCTCGTAGTTTCTCTTCCAGTCTTCGCGGCATATTTCAGTGTCCGGATAGTAAGGAGGAAATGTAGTGAGCTTGGATGCAATTTGCCTCTGATCAGCATTGAGAACCTTGGTCACTGACTCGTATTTAGACTTGGAAGCAATTCCACTTTCGTGACAGCCGGTGAAATTGAATACAGCAAAAAATGGCTGGTTCTTGTCTGGACGGTTTCTCCAGTGTGCTTTGGAACTGGATGCATCCCAAGTCGTCTTAGGATGTGAAAACTGATAATCCGTCTTCGAATTGTTCGTACAGTAATAACCAAGTTCTCGCAGATAGATCGGAAACGGCTTGATCGATGAGGGTAATTTGGCAACGCATCGCATGTGATGCGTACCAAGAGTCGTTTGATATATGCCTGTAATGATGCCGGATCGACATGGTGCACATACACCAGCGGTGGTAAAGCAGTTCGTATATTTCACACCTTCTTTGGCCAACTGGTCAATGTTGGGAGTAATAGCATGTGGATCTCCGAAACAACTGATGTGGGGACTAATATCTTCACAAGAAATCCAGAGAATATTTGGGGGATTTACTGGTTCTGCACCGGTTGCTTGGGAGTTGCCCCAACACATAGAAAACACACTCAAAATAGCCAGTATTAGTGTTTTAGTAGTGTTCATGTTCGGATAATCTCCACCACTATGGGGTACTACAGAGAGTAATAAACTAAGGACGATAATATTGAATAGATGGCGGCTTCCATGAGATAATAAACGCCAGTTAATAGTATGTAATAATCCACGCTCGATTTGTTATCAGGCAGACCAATTATGAAAAGTCTCGATAGGCGAGATCTGCTTCATGTAGGATGTTCGACTCTGTTCGGACTAACACTTCCGCGCATTATGAGCGCTGCGACCAATGCGTCTAATAGCGCTAAACCGAAGTCCGTTATTCTCGTGCTTCAATCCGGCGGTTGCCCCCAAATGGATTCGTTTGACCCAAAGCCTGATGGTCCAAGTGAAACGAAGGGTGAATTTGGTGCAATACAAACCAAGACGCCAGGCATGCTGTTTTCAGATCAGCTTCCTCATTTAGCAAAAGTCTCCGATAAGTTTGCCATCGTTCGAACAATGGCACACGGGGATAACCGGCATCTTTCGGCAACGCATCATGCACTGACCGGTATGGCGCAGATCTTCCGTGGTAACGCAAATGAAGACAAGGAACTCTCAAGGCTTGATCGACCAAGCTATGGTAGTGCACTTGAATACTTGCGTCCTTCCACAAACGGCCTGCCTAGTCAGGTAACTGCTCCACTTCCCTTAATTGAAGGATCACTAACGTGGCCCGGTCAACATAGTGGATTCCTGGGTCCAAAATTTGATCCGTGGATTATCAACTCTGATCCAAGCACTGAAGAATTCAAGGTCGACGGCGTACAATTGGTTGATGGAATGACGACCAGTCGACTGAAAAACCGTAAGGGTCTGTTGGAAGACTTGAATTCTCAAAAACAATCATTAGATAGACTTGCCCGCAAACAACAATTCACCAGCCAACAGGAAGTGGCCTTCAATCTACTAACGTCGGGCAAGCTCACAGGTGCATGTGACATCCATGCAGAATCCGACGAACTGCGCGACCGATACGGTCGGAATAAGTATGGCCAAACGCTCTTGCTCGCCCGCCGCATGGTCGAAAATGGCGTGCCGTTTGTGCAGGCCAATATGGGACATGTTCAAAGTTGGGATACACATGTCGAGAACTTCCCGAAGCTCAAAGGGCATTTACTTCCCGGTGTCGATCAGGGAGTAAGCGCCTTAATAACAGATCTGGAAGAACGTGGACTCATTGACGATGTACTCATTGTTGTCGTGGGAGAATTCGGTCGTTCTCCGAGAATCTCCACGCTGCCAAATGCGACCGTCCCTGGTCGTGACCACTGGGCATATGTTTACAGTGCTTTGTTTGCAGGTGGTGGTGTTCGCGGTGGGCAGGTTATTGGTAAGTCCGATCATCAAGGTGGTCACCCGACCACCACTCCATATTCACCGGATGATATGGGTGCAACGATTTACAATACCTTAGGAATAAACCCACACGCTGAGATTATTGATCATCAGGATCGCCCAATGCGACTTAGCGAAGGCAACGTAATGAACGTTCTCTACACAGGCTAACTGCTTTTGAAACAGTATTTTATTGCTTTATGAATTTCCGTATCGCATGAAATTATGTCAATGACTTATGATATGGCTGCATCATCTGTCTCTCAAGTTTACCGCTGGAAATAAATTATGACGATTACACTTACCTGCCCAAGTTGTGGAAAAGAATATAGCTTTAGTGATGATATGGGCGGAAAACAGGGCACATGTAGCTGCGGAGCTGTCATAGATATACCAGTAGCTTCGGCACCATCACCTTTCCAGAATATCCTAGCTGAGCCACCTATGGGACAACCGCCAGCTCCGCAAATGCCGCCTATGGGACAACCGCCAGCTCCGCAAATGCCACCTATGGGACAACCGCCAGCTCCGCAAATGCCGCCTATGGGACAACCGCCAGCTCCGCAAATGCCGCCTATGGGACAACCGCCAGCTCCGCAAATGCCACCTATGGGACAACCGCCAGCTCCGCAAATGCCACCACCGCAGCAAATGCCACCTATGGGACAGCCGACCGTGCAAGAAACTCCTAGTGTAGTCGGGCCGCCCTCCACACCAAATGTTCATATAAGTTCAGGTGGTTTTTCAACATTGAACTTTATTGGACACCAATTGTTTTTCTGGGCTCAAATTGGCTTCATTACTGGAGCAGTGTTGATACTAATCAACAGCATTATGTTGTTTGCCGGGGAAGGCGAAGGAACTCTGAATGATGTTGGAGTTTATATAGCTGGCGGTGCGTCGATACCATGTCTAGTGGGACTAGGATTTTGGATAGGATTTCCTAAACAAGCTCAATGCTTCGGTCTAATACTTACGACATTTATTACGACAACTGCTAGTGTACTATTGCTTTCAATAGCGTTCCTTGGCGAAGTCGGAAGTGTGGTGCTCCTAATCATTGGTTTTCTAGCATACTTTACTGCCGGAGTATTTCTTTATCTCAGCATCATGAAAATCTGCAAAAACTACAGTCGACAAGATGTAAATATATTGGTGACGACAGGTTTCGTGTTAAATATTGTTGCTGGAGTAGTCTATACATTTGTGCTTATTGCACTCTCCAATGGCTGGTTCCCAAATAGCATAGGTGGAGCACAAGCTGTAGTTGGAATTTACTTCCTACTTTTAAGTGGGCTACTTGGGGGAATCAGCGCTGTCAATATGTTGACGTTTCAGCGACTTAAACGCACATTCCAAAATCGCTAAGGCAGACCAGACGATTTATGTCATGAGTCAAAGCTTGTGATGTTCTCCGTGCTATGTATAGCTTAGGTACACAATAAGCTATATGGCGGTGCCGGTTTGTGTCTTAAAGAACACTCATGATTCGCATTTCTAGTAACCAAACTCTCCACTCGCCGCTGGTGTTCTAATCTCCCAATGAATTCAAAGGAATTAGCCAAGGCCAGGGCGCAGCGGAAAGCCCTTCTGTTCATTTGGGCAATGATTGCTCTAGCGGGACTAGCGATTACTCTTTGGGGTGAATATCAAAAAGAAGAAGCTCGAGAAAGCGCTAACTGGCCATCTGTTACCGGACAGATCATAACCTCGTTTGTCGAATCAAGCACGGATCAGGATGGTGACACGTATTATTCAGCCGAAATCGAGTACAGATATCCTGTCGATGGAAATGAGTACACAGGAAACACTGTAAGAATCGGTGGACATCCATATAGTGCGCATGATGTCGTTCGCCGCTATCCACTCTATAAAGAAGTCTCCGTTGCACATAACCCAGTAAAACCATCTAGATCGGTTCTGGAACCCGGAATTATATCTAACGAAAAAGCGATCCTTGGCATTTCGATGACAGGTGGCTCTCTGTTCATGGCCATCCTGTTTAATTTCATTCTCCGCAGAGCGACCAACGAAGAAGCAAACTTCTTAGACCGAACATTGACACTGATATTTAAAACGCTATTCCTTCCCTTCACCATCGCTAATGGTAATCCTCTAATCATGGCAGTCATGGTTGGAACAGCATTTTGGATAGCTACCCTTGAAATCCATCCGGCAATCACGTGGCCAGCAAGGGTGTTTACGGCTGCTTATGGACTGGGGCTGGTACTTATGTTGTGGGGATGCTTCCTCGGCTGGCTGATGAGCTTAGCAGAAAAAAGAAATGCCTCTGCCTGACAGAATTACCAACCGCCTCTCTTGGTGCGTTGCACTGACAACGAGATAACGGGCCGGGTAATTGGTCACATAGTTTTTCCCAAACGTGCTCTGCCATCCAGAGCCCTGCCAATTTCCCTGCCCTCTTTGCTCAACAGACTTCCACCACATTTGCGGTTAGAAAAACGACGAACCGTTTTCACACACAACCACTCTTCTACGACTTCAGTAATTCTTTCACAATCGCTTCGAGGAAGCTGTACTCATGCAGCCCTACTACCTTTAGCCGTACCTGACCTTCACGATCAATAAAGATTGTCGTTGGATAACCTGAGAAATTTGGCACCTGATCTCGAGTAACTTCATCTCCGAACATACACGGATAATTAATTTCAAACTCCGCGATGAAATCTTTTACCGTTTGTTCATATTGAGCTGGTTCACCGTCGCCTTCGTAATTCAGACCAACGATTTGGAATCCTTCGTCGCCAAACGTCTCCTGAAGTTTCACAAATGAAGGAATCTCTGCTCGGCAAGGTGGGCACCATGTGCCCCAGATATCAACGATCACAACCTTGCCTTTGAGGCTCTTCAGGCTAATTGTTTTGCCATCCTGAATTGAGGTGAATTCAAAGGCAAATGGGAATGACTCTCCATCAGCAAGCGCTTCTTTAGCTTCTTCGATAGCTTCTTCAGCGGCCTTAGCCTGCCATGCTTCAAGCTTCGCGGCAAAACCCGCATCCGCTCGGACATTCTCCAGATCTGCATCCTGATTGAGTTGATCTAAATCCATGCCACCATAATCAAAACATAACTCCAGCGATGCGATAGCTCCTTCCACATCTTCATCTAAACTCAACGCGCACGCCTCGTTATAAAACACCAGTTTGAGGATTCTCGCACCCTGCTGTGCAAAACTCTCATTGGCTTGGATGACCTCTCGGGCAAGTTTTCCAGCTTGCTTGAAATCCTGATATGCCGATTTATCTCCCGACTGGATCTTCTTAATCGCCTCACGATTTAACTGGGATATCTGTTGCGCCTTTTGAAGTATCTCTGCACTTGGTGGCGCTGGTGTGTCTGGTTCTACAGTTGTTTCCTCAGGCGCCGGATCAATTGTCGCTTGTGAAGGTGCCTCTTCAATCTGAGGCTCCGGTCCCGGTTCCAAAGACCGTGACTCATCCGGTGAGGATGCACTACCGGCATCATCCGATGCATCACTCTTGATACTGGCAATCGCATTGTTGACTTCTTCTAATGATCCGGAATTTCCTTGTGCAAGCTGATCATCAGCCAACTCTCCTAACTTCTCCAGTTCTTCCGGAGTCATATTCTCCATCTGTGCAAGAATGTTCCTGATGTCTTGACCAGATTCAGCCTGTGGGGACTCTCGTTTCTGTTCTTGTTCCTCACCGCTACATCCAAACAAGACTACGGATATCGTTAAACAAATCAAAGTAAGATATTTTTGCGTCATCAGGAAATTCCCTTTGCGGATGAAAGTGTGTTCACAAGGACTATTAGAGTACACGCACGCCAAAAAGACAAAAAACTCGCCAAGTACGCATAAGTCACTGATTATGCCTACTTGGCTTAATCTCAGAGGTCGTGTTTTGACATCAGGACTTCCAACTGCTCACAGCTAACCACTAACAACCCATCATTCGAGCAATTACTATCAATCAATAAGGGACCTCCACCGATTCGACGACCATCTTCAAAAATCCAGTTAGTAATTCCGAGTGTCTGAAAAACCAAACCTAGTTCAATACGATCAGGTAGACGAACAATACCTGAATCGGCGACAGCTTCGCCCGAGCGCCGGATGGGTTTTACTTTGGGCGATGGGCGTAGGTGCGGTGATCTCCGGCAATTTCTTCGGCTGGAATCTCGGGATAGGCTATTCCGGATTCGGTGGATTGCTTGTCGCAACAGGACTAATGGTCATCATGTACTTCTGCATGGTCTATACCATCGCCGAGTTATCCGCGGCTCTTCCTCACGCCGGTGGTTTCTTTTCATTCACACGCAGCGCACTTGGACCGGTCGGCGGTTTTGTTTGTGGAATCACTGACATCATCGAATACGTCGTCACGCCGGCGGTCATCGTTATTGGAATCGGCGGATATGTTAATGAGCTCGTATTTTCGGGGCAGGAGGGCGTGCCTATTGGCTACACGATCCTGTGGTGGATCATTGCATACGGCATTTTTGTGGCTATCAACATCAAGGGAGTTTCACTTTCCTTACGAATGGGTCTCGTCTTTGCAGGATTAGCAGCGATAGTCCTCGTCGTGTTTTATTGCGGCGCTATCATTAATGGCAGTTTTGATTCTGCCAATTTGTTCAATGTCCTCCCAGAGAATGACGGTAGTGCAAGTGCGGAGTATTCGAAGTGGTTCCCCAATGGAATGCACGGTATTTTCGCCGCGATCCCTTTTGCTATCTGGTTTTATCTGGCAATTGAACAACTGCCGTTAGCTGCTGAAGAAAGCCACGATGTTGTACGTGACATGCCGCGTGCATTGATCTGGGGAATGTTCACTCTACTGGTCCTTTCCATTGCCACGCTGGTCATAAATACAGGCGTTGTCGGTGCAAATGAGCTTGGCGGTCCTGGTGATATGGATGCTTCCGATGCTCCACTTGCCGATGGATTCATGAAAGTCTTTGGCATTGGGTCAGCTGCCAAAGCACTAACACTGTTGGCGTTAGTGGGATTAATCGCCAGTTTCCATGCAATCATTTATGCCTACGGGCGAGTGTTATTTGCCCTGTCACGTGCCGGTTACATCCCAAGATTTCTTTCACTAACGGGGAAACAGCGCACTCCATATGTTGCACTGATCGCCGGTGCAGTTGTAGGCCTTGGGTGTGCATTAATAATCCAATTCACCGGCGACGAGAGCCACGTTGGCTCTGCACTACTAAACATGGCGGTGTTTGGTGCTGTCATCAGTTACGCAAATGTCATGCTCAGCTATATTATTTTGAAAATCAAACAACCTGATTTGGAACGACCATATCACAGCCCACTTGGAATCCCGGGAGCAGCCATCGGCCTGGTACTCTCACTCGTCGCACTTGCAGCAACGATGGCCGATAAACAAATGCTCCCGGCAATTATCGGTGTGACATTGTTTATCGCCATTGGACTGATTTACTTCTTTGCGTACAGCCGATTTCACTTAGTTGCATCTGCACCTGAGGAAGAAGCTGTGCTTTTGCAAAATGCGGAAAATGAGCTCTTATAATTGGCGTAAGCGAAGCAGCCGTGGCTGAATTTATTGAGAAGCAATTCATGATTTCATTAGAAACACTTAAATCACTTGTAGATGAGCAACAGGTTGATACCGTCATCACAACATTTCCTGATCTTTATGGTCGCATGATGGGAAAGAGGTTCGATGCGCGTTTCTTTCTGGAAAGCGTTGCATCTGATGGCACACACGGATGTAATTATCTTGCCACCGTGGATATGGAAATGGAGCCAGTAAAAGGCTACGACTTCGCGAATTGGTCAGCCGGATATGGCGACTTTCATTTGCAACCTGACTTCGCCTCGCTACATGTCGCCACGTGGCTGGATCGAACCGCCATTATCTTCTGCGATATTGTTGATGAATCTTCCCATGAATTGTTGGCTGCTCTGCCCCGCAGCATTCTAAAAAATCAAATCGCAAAAGCAAGCCAGCAAGGCTACTCAGCGAAAACAGCATCCGAATTGGAATACTATCTGTTTAAAGATGGATTTGAAGAAGCAAATCAACGTAGCTATCACGACTTGCAACCAGCTGGCTGGTATCTGGAAGATTACCATATCCTGCATGGATCACGGAATGAGAGCTTCCACGGCGAATTGCGACGGCAACTTGCTGCTTCCGGTATACCAGTCGAGTCCACAAAGGGTGAATGGGGCCTCGGACAACATGAAATTAACGTGGTCTATACCGACATCCATGATATGGCAGACCGTCATATACTGATTAAGCAATGTGCCAAGGAAATTGCTGACTCACAGAACGTGAGCGTCACCTTCATGGCCAAGTACAATCAGGATCAGGCTGGATCGAGCTGCCACATCCACTTAAGTCTCTGGAATGAAAATGGGAATGCGTTTGCCGGTGATGAAGAATTCGGACGGATAAAGTGTTCGCCGCTGTTCAAGTCCTTTCTTGCCGGCTGGATAAACCACGCAGCCGAATTCATGCCGTTTTATGCACCAACCGTCAATTCCTATAAACGATATCAACACGGATCCTGGGCACCAACAACGCTCGCATGGAGTACGGATAATCGCACAGCCGGATTCAGAGTTGTCGGACACGATCAATCACTTCGGATCGAGTGCCGAATTCCCGGAGCAGATTGCAATCCCTATCTGGCATTCGCAGCAGCTCTGGCCTCCGGCCTCGACGGTGTGGCACAAGGTATGGAACCTCCAGCCGAATTCCTGGGAAATGCATATGATCAATCGGAAACAGGGACGGTTCCTGTTACTTTTGGAGATGCTATTGCCGGATTCGAACAAAGTGATTTTGCCCAAAGCACCTTGGGATCCGACGTGCATAAGCACTATATGCACTTCTTCAACACCGAAAAGCTCGCCTTTGAAAATGCTGTTACTGACTGGGAACGGATGCGGTATTTCGAGCGTATCTGATTCTACACTTGTTAAATCCTGAACAGTTTAAAGACCACCAAGCTAATGCCAAACCTGCCACGAGTCGGCCTGACAATGTATGGCAAAAATGACGAACGTCATTTTACGATTCCCTCTGAATACATTGATAGCGTTACATCGGCCGGTGGCCTTCCGATAGTGATGCCGCCAATCGATAATCCGCAGACCTTTCTGGAACAAATTGATGGCCTTCTACTCATTGGCGGCGGTGACATCTGTCCTTCATGCTATGAACAGGACTCTCACGAAACGGTCTATATGATGGACCAGCAACGTGATAGTTATGAGCTCCATCTGTTTTTAGCAGCGTTAAAATTAGACATGCCCATTTTTGGTATTTGCCGGGGTATTCAGATCATGAATGTTGCTCTCGGCGGCACGCTGCATCAGCACCTACCAGAGATCGTTGGAGAAGAAGTTCGGCACCGGCTTCCACCACGTCATCCTGTAAATCACACCGTATTGGCTCAGCCGGATAGTCGGCTTTCGAGAATTCTGAAATCCAGTGAATTCGACGCACCGTCGTGGCACCATCAGGCGTTGGACAAAGTCGCCGACCCATTCACTGTCGTTGCCCGTGCTCGGGACAATACGGTAGAAGCAGTCGAGATCACTGACCGCAAGTGGTGCCTTGCCGTACAGTGGCATCCCGAACTAGCACCTGACGACCCAATTCAACAACGACTGTTTACCGACTTTATAAATCACTGCAAAAACTGACAGTAGAAATCAGCAAGGATACTAGCACAAATGGGACGACTCGATAACAAAGTAGCACTGATTACCGGAGCGGGTGGCGGAATCGGCAGAGAAACCGCTATTCTGTTTGCCAAGGAAGGCTGCAAAGTTCTGGCAGTAGATGTAAATGACACCGCTGGCAATGAGACGATCGAGCTTGCACGCGAGTTTTCAACGGATGTGGCCTACACGCATGCGGACGTTTCACAGTCTGCCGATTGTGAATCCATGATTCAAGCCGCTGAAGAGCAATTCGGTGCACTACATATCCTGTTTAATAATGCTGGCATTATGCACCCGGACGATGGAAATGCCATGCAAACCACCGAGGAGATTTGGGATTTAACCATGGATATTAATCTTAAAGGCGTCTACTTGGGATGTAAGTATGGTATCCCGGCGATTAAACGATCCGGTGGTGGTAGTGTGATCAATACCGCATCGTTCGTTGCTCTTATGGGTGCTGCAACTCCGCAGCTTGCATACACAGCAAGTAAAGGCGGCGTAATCGCAATGTCCCGCGAGTTAGCCATCATTCATGCAAAAGAAAACATCCGCTGTAATGCACTTTGTCCCGGACCACTACATACAAAAATGCTAATGGATTTCTTGAATACGGATGAAAAGAAACAACGTCGGCTAGTGCATATCCCGATGGGTCGATTCGGATTAGCCAGTGAAATGGCGCAAGCCGCACTTTACCTGGCAAGTGACGAGTCGTCATACGTAAACGGAACTGAATTCGTCGTAGATGGCGGTATTACTTCTGCGTATGTAACCCCGGAATAGCCCCGCCGATGCACCGAAACGTGTTTTAGCAATTTGTTTCGGTCACTATTGCCGTTATTCCGGGCACTCATTCTTCTAACGGTTCTTACCCTACGCTTCGAGCGCCTTTTGCTCTCTCCTGATTAACTCTTCGTTATCCACGCCTTCGATATGTGTGACGATCCACCATGAGTTACCTTGAGAATCCGCTACTCTGCCGTAGCGGTCACCAATGCCACATGTCCACCGGCTCCATCAAGGGCGTGGCACCGTACTCAACCGCCTTGGCAAATGTCGCATCACAATCATCTACGTAGATGTAGACGTTTGTTTTATTTGCTTCCCATTGCGGATTCGCTTGTCCAATCATGATCGAACCACGGCCTATTTTGTAACAAGCATGTATTAGCGTGCCATCAGGAAAACGGGGTTCACTATCCATTTCCGCATTAAATACAGCGACGACAAAGTCGATCTGGGCGTTTGAATCATCTTGTGTGAAATAGGGGGTAATTTAATTAACATCATCAGGAATCGGATTACTCCTGTGCGCACCTTTATTTCATGAGAATCATCTACTCTTGCAAGCGACTGAATTGACGCTTTACAGTAAGCCTTCGATCGGCTTGGAGTGGTAGACCTGATGTGGTCTGTTTTCATCGTCATACCACGCAGCAGTTTCCGGAATGCCAAGGCAGTGATAAATCGTCGCTGCCATATTTTTCGGGGTCTGTGGATCCGCAATCGGATATCCGCCAATTTTGTCGGATGCACCAATAACACGCCCACCTTGGATACCACCGCCAGCAAAGAAGACACTTTGAACTGCACCCCAGTGATCTCGACCTGGTAATGAAAACGAATCTGAAAGCGTCGATAGCTTAGGTGTTCGACCAAACTCACCAGCCATCACAATCAATGTTTCATCTAGCAACCCATCAGCTTCAAGATCATCGAGCAATGCGCAAAGTGCTCGATCAGTCGGAGGAAACAGTTTGTCTTTCAGGCGTGGGAAGGCATTACCATGCGTATCCCATGTTTCATTATTTCCGAGATTAACCTGCACCATATTTACGCCAGCTCTTACTAAACGATGAGCCATCAGGATTGACCAACCGAAACTATTGGCTCCGTATTTCTCTTGAGTTTTCGCATCGGCATTAGTGACGTCAAATGCCTTTCTTACGACGGGATCTGTCAGCATTGAAATGACACGCTGACGTTGTCCGTCATACCCCTGCACGTTTGCTGATCTTTCCAACGCCTTTCGTTGATCATCAATGTGATTCAGAAGTGACAATCGATCGCCAAGCCGGTTGGTTGTTAGGCTGTGTGGCAGCTTTAGGTTTGGCGCCTGATACACTCTCGCGTCAGGCTGCTTTGGCGGCTTCTTCGCTTGGTTTGGAAAAGTGTATTCGGGATAGGCTCCCCGCCACATTGGATCTCCGTACGGTGAAGCTTCAATAAAGAAGGGATCACGACGATTTCCCATAACGCCACCATATGCACCAGGGATGACTCCACCAGACCAGTGGACAAGGCGTTCTGGCAAAATGATCGATGGAGGCAAGTTATTGTTTCGTGAAACCAATCGGTCGCCGACAATGGACGCAATGGACGGATAGTCACTTGGACGGGGAACGCGATCACCACGAAATCCTGGGTTTTGCTCACTTCTGCCAGTCAGCATGAAGTAATGTCCAAGGGTGTGGCCATTGGTTGGGTGCGTTAGTGATCGCACCACAGACCATTTCTTTGCACGTGCCGCGAGACCCGGTAGATGCTCGGAAATCTGAAAACCCGGTACGGTTGTTGACGACGGGTTGAATTCACCGCGAACCTCAGCAGGCGCGTCTGGCTTGAGATCAAAGCTCTCGTGTTGTGCTAAGCCACCTGACAAAAATATATAGATTACCGACTTGGCCTTGGCGTTGACTGGCTCGATTGCTGCTGCCTGCAGCTCACGCATGTGATTCGTCCCAAGTCCTAGCATTCCCACAGCGCCTGCCTGAATTGCAGTACGGCGTGAAATCCCCGGATGTTGCATACTCGGTCTACGTTGCGTGCTCATGAGTAACCTATTTGGTAGGTAACCTATTCAGTAAGAAAAACTCGTTCTCATCATTATAGGAACTGTATCAAACAGTTAAATCTAATTCCTATACTATTACTATCGTCATTCAGTGTTCATTTCAGTTGTTCAAGGTAAATCCTCAAACATGTGAGGATATCCTCACTGTAACTAAATGTACCTCTATGCCAGAATCTCTTTAACGATACGCGGCTTAAACGTATCAGTTAACTTCTCTTGCAAGCCATTCCGCTCGAAAAACAACTCTTCGTGATGAAGACCAAGCAAGTGCAGAATGGTTGCGTGCCAATCAGCTATGCTGACAGGATTCTCTTGCGCAGCATAGCCAATTTCATCGGTGGCACCGTAACTGACTCCTGGTTTAATTCCGCCACCTGCCATCCAAAGAGTAAACCCGCGTGGACCATGGTCACGACCTGCTGAACTGTAATTCTTTTTGTCACGCATTTGAGCAATCGGCAATCTACCGAATTCACCACCCCAAACAACAAGCACTTCATCAAGCATGTCACGATCTTTAAGATCTTCGATCAAGGCAGCAACGGGTTGATCCGTTCGTCCTGCTGCCGTTCGTATCGACTTCTCCAGATTATTATGGCTATCCCAGGGCTGAGCATTCAGGAAGATTTGGACATATCGCACACCTCGTTCAATCATCCGTCGCGCCATCAGCGCACGCCGTGCATAGGAATCCGTTGGCTCCTTGCCCACACCGTACTTATCAAGCGTGGCTTGTGTTTCCTGCGTAATATCAAGGACATCAGTGGCTTCAACCTGCATTCGTGCAGCCAATTCATAACTTTTGATTCGCGCATCCAGTTGCAGTTGATTCGGCCGTTTCTTTTGATGGATCGAGTCGATCCTCTTCAAGAGTTTGCGCTGTAACTCCGTGATATTAGTCGGATCGGCATTCTCTGCATTGAGATTCAGAATGGGAGCACCTTGTGAACGTACTCTTGTTCCCTGGTAAATCGGTGGAAGGAATCCGTTTTGCCAGTTTTGCACCGTATTTACGGGAAGCCCTTTCGGGTCATCCAATACGATGTACGCCGGCAGATTCTGATTAACACTGCCCAGCCCGTAAGTAACCCACGATCCAATAGCCGGGCGACCTGGTAACAGCCGTCCCGATTGAATCTTAAACAGTGCCGGTTCATGATTCGGGTGGTTGTTAAACATCGACTTAATAAACGATACGTTGTCGACTACTCTCGATAGATTTGGCAGTGCATCACTTACCCATGCACCGCTTTCACCGTGCTGCTTGAACTTGAAGGGACTTCGCAGCAATCCTCCAGCCTGTTGTGGTGAACTGATATCCTCAGCGATTTCATTGAAGTAATCTTCTCCGTGTCGTTTATCGAGCAGTTCCTTTGGCTCGAACAAGTCCATTTGACTCGGCCCGCCATTCATGAAGAACTGAATGACCGCCTTCGCCTTAGCTGGATGATGCGTATCGCGAGGAAGCGTATCAAAGCCTAAGCGACTACCACCGGACGGTGGTAACGGATTCTCCGCGATGGGGATCTTCCCCTCTGCCCTTAGCTCATCGCATGCCAACTGCGCTAAGGCAGCACCACTAATGCCATACGCTGCACTTTGGAAGAAGTTACGCCGGTCGATTGTCTTTTGAACTACATTCTGATTTGGTATCACGTCTGAACCTTTTGCCTTTGTGATAAATCAATCTACATACAGGAAACTCGCTGAGTTTAGGAGCGTGTGGCAATACGTTGCCAGTGCTCGCAATTCAACATCAAACGATGCCTGATCTGTTTCTGAAAGTGTCGTCGCATGGTCTCGCCATAATTGTTCCAATTCGGCGAGAGATGTCACAGCAACTTCCTTCTCTTCAGCAGAGGGTAACCGTGCTGCTGTGGCGAGAAATACGCGTTCGATTTGCTGTGACCGATCACCTTCATGCTTTTGAATTTCACTTGCAAACGATTCGGCAAGTTCTCGGACCATGGTGCTGTTTAGTAAATACAGTGCCTGCTGGGCAACGGTACTTACAGCGCGATCCTGGCAAGCTGGATTCATTTGAGGTAAATCAAACGTCTCCAGGAATGATGGCATTTCTTTTCGCCTCTGTCGCAAATAGATACTTCGGCGATATGCGCCATCTTGGGCAATCGCCGTTACAAGACCGTCTCCACGAACATTCACTTCATCAGGTGTCCCAAATTGTCTTTGCTCAAACATTTCAGATACGGCGATGATCGAATCACGAACCTCTTCTGCTGTAAGGCGGCGTAATTGCATTCTGCCAACAAGCTTATTCTCCGGATCATCTGCTAACTGTTTCTCCGATACAACTGATGACTGACGATAGGCCGTTGACGTCATTATCTCTCGATGCAACTCCTTGATACTCCAGCCGGATTCCACAAATCTGGTTGCAAGGTAATCCAGTAATTCAGGGTGAGTTGGACGGCTTCCAAGCTCGCCAAAGTTATCAATCGATGCAACAATTCCTCGTCCAAAGTGATGGTGCCATATGCGGTTAACAAAAACGCGAGCAGTCAATGGATGATCAGGTTCCACAAGCCAATTTGCCAGAGCTAACCGTCGACCTGTGCCCTCGGAACCCTCAGCAACTGCCGCGGCCTCAAACGGAGTCTTGCCATCAGTTAGGATGCTTGGCACGCCTGGTCCAACCAGTCGTCCGGATTGCCGATGGTCGCCGCGAATATAAATGTACGTGGGTGAAGGTCGACCGCGATCCCATAAAGCTCGAATGGTTGGTATCTGGCGTTTTTGTGCGTTTAGAGACTTGACCTCTTCATCGACCTTCTTCTTCAAGGCAGCATAGGTTTTATCTTTCCCAGCAGCCTCCTCATTAAATGCGACGGCCGGCGCAAACTTTTCGGCAAGATACTTTTGAATCTCAGATCGTTTTGTTTCCTCGGTGCTGAGTGCTGTATCAACGTCACCTCGGATTTGTTCCGGCAATGCATCGATTACCGTTTTACGATGCAATTGCGTGAGGTTCGCAAAAAGCTCACTTAGTGGTTTCCCAACAGATACAATTTTTTCGTCAAGCAGAGCATTGTGAGCTGCTACCTCTGCTCGCATCTCTTGTGTAGACACTTCCAGAGCACGGTTCTTCATGATCCCATTGGTTTGACCCGATACAGCGGTCGGCTTGAGCCAATCATGCTGATCGTAAGCACCTTGAAATATCGCGAGTAACCGGTAGTAATCGCGATGCGGAATCGGGTCATACTTGTGTGAGTGACATCTGGCACACTTTAAGGTCATCGCCAGTACCGTGGAGCCGAAAATATCTAATTCATCAGCAATCACTTCCATGCGTTCCGGTACTGAGTTAACTACATCTGATCCCGTACCGTCCGGAGCCATCCTTAAGAACCCTGTGGCAATCAAACTACTCACAGTCTCTTCAGTAATGCTTTCAGGATTGGAGTAATCAACGATTTCATCGCCGGCGATTTGCTCGAGCAAAAAATCGGAATACGGTTTGTCCGAATTCATGGCCTGGATGACATAGTCTCGATAACGCCATGCGGATCGACGAATTGGGTCTGCACTTCTCTTACCTTCTGAATCTGCATAGCCCGCAGCATCAAGCCACATGCGTGCCCACTTTTCGCCATAAGCCGGCGAGGCAAGTAATTTGTCAATTAGGTTTTCGTAAGCCAGTGGGTTCTCGTCTGATAAAAATGCCTGCACTTCTTCAACAGTTGGTGGAAGCCCCGTCAAATCAAAATAGGCGCGCCTAATCAATGATTCGTTATTCGCCTCGGGAGAGAACTCATATCCTTGTTCACGCAACTTACTGAGCAGGAATAGATCTAAACCAGTGCGTGCGGATTCAGCACTATCCAACGCAGGTGGAATAATATCTCCGCGCGGTGGCTGAAATGCCCAGAACTCACGATCCGATTCGTCTATTAACGGATCTAATTCCGCTGTGGCAACGTCGGCCTTGATATCAACTTCTGGTGCCCCTTTGGCAATCCAGTCGGTTAACTGGGCAAGTTCACCAGAAGTAATCACCTTCACACCAGATGGCAGCAGTTTATCACGCGGAGGCATTTCTTCAGCATGAATCCGCTTAAGTATGAGACTCTCCTCGGGCTTACCCAAGATGATTGCGGGACCTGATTTACCACCCTTGAGCATTGCTGCCTTTGTGCGCAAATCCAAGTCGGCCTCCCGACGGCCAGCACCATGGCAAACCGTACACCTGAGCAACATAATCGGTTCAATCACATGCTGATTTACTTCCGCGGCTTCAATCAACGATGCGGGATCCGTACCGTCACTAAACGGGGATCCGGATTTGATCCACGTCTCTATTACATGTATTTCGTCAGATGAAAGTGGCTCTCCTTCACCCTCAGGCGGCATCTGCTTGTCGTGAATTACATGGTATAGGTAACTATCGTCGAGTTTACTCGGTATCACCACCTGGCCTGATTCACCACCCTTAAACAGACCAGCCCCATCAGACAAATCCAATTCGCCTTTGCGACTTGAAGCGTTATGGCACTTTACGCAGTGTTTCTTAAATAGCGGTAATACGTCCTTCTCAAACGTAACTTTACCTTCATCTGCATTCACCGACTGCGAAACACAAATCACCGCCAAAACCAATATGGAGAGTCTCTTGAACAATGTAATTGCCTTTAGGTAATTGCCGTTACGTCTTTGTCCGTACGTATTTGTTTTTCAAAACAACCAATGCATTGTGCCCACTCTGATTCTTATCGCTGTGCACAATGCATTTTTTACGGCTGATTCGATCAGCTGGTACTTGGTTCTTTCATCTCTATTCTAGCTGATGCACCAGAGTAAATCTTGAGAGAATGCGGCCTCTGGAAATATCTCTATCAACGCATACGCACAACGGCCACCGCCCTGGGATCCGGCGGTGACCGCAAGCCACCATTTCGCAGACTTAATGGCCCCATCGGGACATATCAGGCCATTATTCCGCAGTTTTCAACCATCGCTCACATCCTCCTTTATTTGCGTGCAATTCGATACAACACCATTAGCGACATGATTAACATGGAAGCCCCTCCTTTCACGGAATCGACCCGCAACTGGACTGCCGGATCAGCATACTTAGCCGCTCCAGGAAGTCTTCCATGTTCAATTCACCCAAATCTAATGGGCCCGGATCACTTAAGATCCTGTCTAAATCGCTGTCTATCCACCGTGTGACCATCGTACTTCTACCTCCGTTACCCTCGTCTGTTGATACCGTCCGTTGGGACTTTCTTGACTAATAGAGATATCGCATGACCTTGTGACACGTTTGGTCAATGCTGGCAATAAAAAGAGAAAAAAACTACATAGTTTTCCTTACGCAGCTGTGACTAATACGGAGAACCTACACTCAATAGGGATTAGTCGAAATATAGACCTGCGCCCATTTTACTGTTCAAATCTCAGTGATACCTTTGTTTATTTAAGATTCTCTCCGGGTACGAGTTGACAGTATGACAAAACGCATTCTCATCACATTTACTTTACTAATGAGCCTTACCAGCAGCCTGTTGGCACAAGAGTCCAGCGACCAGATTAAACGCCCTAAAGCCGCACAAGGCGTGATGCTCGGCGAACTGACCAACACGAGCGTTTTGGCTCAGATTAGAGTCACGGCAACACGTAAAGAAGTCGATCGTGATGTGCCAGGGAGTGTTGGCTTCGTGCGGTTGCTTTGTGTCGAAGATGGTCAGGACATCGGCATGATTCCAATCAACGCCATTGCAAATGACGGCGTGATGTTTGCCTCACCTATTCGCGATTACATCGTTCGGGCTAACTTCCAGGGACTAAAGCCTGATACCAATTACACGTGCTTAACGTGGATTGGAAGTGACAAGAAGAAGCTCAAACGCGGGCCGTCGGCGACTTTCAAAACACATCCTGGAAAACACAATGAAGGTGATATCTCGTTCGTTGTTGTAACAGGGATGAATTACGCAAAGTTTCACGGTGATAACAGAATCGATAAGAAGATACATCTTGAGCACAACAATACAGCTTTGCCGAAACCGTATCGTGGGCTGGATAAGCATCTGGGGTATCCGGCACTTGCTTCGATTCTAAAACTAAAACCAAACTTCTTTGTTGGTACGGGTGACAACGTCTACTATGACACGCCGAAAGAACCACGGGCTGAGACTATCGAAGAAATGAGACAGAAATGGCATGAGCAATTCGTACAGCCGCGGTATCTGGATTTATTTTCCCAGGTACCAACGTATTGGGAAGTCGACGATCATGATTATCGAATAGATGACGGCGACAATACCGGTGATCATAAACCGAGTCCGGCCGAAGCCGTTCGCATTATGCTTGAGCAGCTACCGTATGCACCCGCAGAAAATGATTCAACAGCCAAGACTTATCGTACGCATCGAATAAGTAAGGACCTGCAAGTTTGGTTTGTGGAAGGTCGTATATATAGAAGTCCAAATGCGATGGAAGAAAGCTCGGAAAAGACGATTTGGGGCGTGGAACAAAAGGTATGGCTTAAGAATACGCTCAAGGAAAGCGATGCGACATTTAAGGTTCTGATCTCTCCGACTCCGATGATCGGACCAGACGATGCTCGTAAATTCGATAACCACACTAACTTTGGTGGCTTTCGTAATGAACGCGAGGAATTCTTTAGCTTTGTAAAAGAATCAGGACTTCAGAATTTCTATCTTGTCTGCGGTGACAGACATTGGCAGTACCATGCCAAAGACCCAAGTGGTATCGAAGAATTCAGTTCCGGAGCACTAATCGATGCCAATTCGCGCCCCGGCCGTAAGCCTGGTGATTCAGAGAGCACTGATCCAGATGCCAAAATCAAGCATTTATACAATCAGGATCCACCCTCTGGCGGATTCTTACACATCCGCAGTAAACCGAGCACAGCCGCCAATCCTGCATCGCTTGAATTCACTCACCATAACGAAAAAGGCG
>JBJLEE010000025.1:0-31002 GCA_045566075.1 Pirellulaceae bacterium
GCTACAGCTTCTTCTGCTACAGCTTCTTCTGCTACAGCTTCTTCTGCTACAGCTTCTTCTGCTACAGCTTCTTCTGCTACAGCTTCTTCTGCTACAGCTTCTTCTGCTACAGCTTCTTCTGCTACAGCTTCTTCTGGAGTCTCTTCGCTTGCTTCGACGTCTTCCTGGGGAGTATCGCCAGTTACCTCCTCAGCAGCGTTTTCTTCAACTTCCTGTACTTCGGATTCGGATTCCGTCGCTTCGTCAGCAGTATCCTCAACTGTCTCGGCAGTTTCGTTATCTGACTCTGACTCTTCCGGTGTATCATCAGTTGATGAATCTTCGGTTGCTGCTTCGGATTCACCTGCGTCCTCTGCTGCCGGGGCTTCAGTATTGCCGTCCGTCGCTTCACCAGAAGCAGTTTCTTCAGGAGCAGCGATCCCAGCAGCTTCGGCGGCCGCAGCTTGCGATGCTGCCAGTTTAGCTTCGGCCTTGCGACGTTCTCGCTCGACCTTCGCAGCAACTTCGGCTTCTTCGGAAAACTTCTCAGCTTGTTCCACGATATGATCAACCTGTTCAGCGGTAAGTTCCCCGATTTCCATCAGGTCGTCGGGTTCGATAACACTTAGATCGTCATAAGACAGATAGCCGAACTCGACAAGAGCTTGTGCCAGTTCTTCATTCATGCCTTCGATTTGCATGAAGCCCATCACCGCACGTTCTATCGACTCACCAAGTTCATTTTCTGTCATGATTTCGATGTCCCAGCCGCAAAGCTTGCTGGCCAATCGAACGTTTTGACCACGACGGCCAATGGCTAGTGACAACTGGTCTTCGCTAACAAGAACGATTGCTCGGCCAATCATTCGGCAGAGCAAGACCTGTTCAACTTCGGCGGGTTGTAGTGCGTTTGGAATTAATAACTCCGGATCGTCATCCCAACGGACAATGTCAATTCGCTCGCCACTTAACTCATCTACAATGTTCTTAATGCGATTGCCACGCACACCCACGCACGCACCGACGCAATCAATTCTCTGATCGCTGCTACTTACAGCCACCTTACTGCGGTGTGCGGGTTCCCTCGAAATCGCGTTTACGGTGATAACTCCATCAGCAATTTCAGGAATTTCCTGTTCAAAAAGTCGTTGGACAAATTTCGGTCGTGATCGGGTAAGGACAACCTTAATCCGTGTCCCTTGTGATCTAACGTCACATACCATTGCCCGAATACGTTCATTACTGTGATGTGATTCTCCAGGAATCTGTTCACTGCGGGGTAGAATTGCCTCCACAGATGGTAACTGCACCGTAACCATCGGACCGTCTACACGGTATACCGTTCCCGAAACGATATGATCGAGTAATTCGGTGTATTCATCTGCCAGTGAGTCGCGTTCCGCTTCTCGAATCTTTTGAATGATGACCTGCTTCGCCATCTGAGCGCCAATACGGCCAATCATTTCAACCGAATCAAGCGGTTCACCTTCGAGTACTACACTGAGTTCACCTGATTCTCGATCAATTGTGACCTGTATATCGGCTTCTTCGCCGTATTGTCTGCGCGCAGCTGATGTATAGGCGGCTTCAATCGCCTGAAAGACGATCTCTGTGTCGATATTCTTTTCACGATGAAGTGAGTCGACGATGCGCAGTATTTCGTTTGGATTCATAAATCGTTTTCCTAGTGGTGCAAAGGCATTAATATGTCATCGACACAAAAATCACTTTCACACTCGATCAAGGCAAAAAGGCAGCAAATACCAATAAAAATGCCGCCGACCTGAGACCGCGGATACAAATCTTACACTCCGCGAACACTCCTGCCGCCGGCCGTTATTCCTAATTGCCGGGATCCCTGTTTGGAGAAGTCGCTAGACTACTCCCGTAACAGTACATAACAAGGTCCATTTAGAAAGGATACCTTGTTTTATGGCAAAGTGTCAACGCCCTGAAGAAGGTGGAATTCGATCAAAGCAAGGCGTTTTGCCCTAAAAATAGAGCAAAAATAAGATAGAAATCGTATTAATTCTGACACGTCACGGCCCGTACACACCCCCTCTATGGGGTGTATTTCTTGACCAACAACGAACTGGCCTGTCCTTGAGGGGTGACGTTTACGTTAATAAAGCACTCTCCAGCCGGTACATCAGCAGTTGAAACGACGTTAATCGGACAGTTTTCATGCGTGTTTCCGGCATTAAGCGTTGGAAAGAGGGTACCCGATTGCATCGATAGCAGGCTACAGATTGTTTCGACGGTGCCACTACCGGCACCAAGGTTTCCAAAATAGCTTTTTGCAGCGACGACAGGGATATCAGCATCTCCGATTACATTGCGAATGGCATGTGCTTCAGCAGTATCCATAACAGGCATGCCAATTCCATGGGCATGAATATGCCCCAGATCGGCAGCAGAGATCCCTCCCATTGCCAGAGCTTGATTCATGACATTTTCAAGGGCTTGTTGAGTACCAGGGGTCCCGTCGCGGCCAAGCACAGTTGAAGATGCAAAGCCAATGATTTCACCAAAGATGGTGGCATTGCGTTGTTGCGCGAACTCCAGTCGTTCAATTATCAGTGAGCCGGCACCTTCACCGATGACCATTCCGGTGGAATCCTGTTGAAACGGACGTGAAGCTTCGGCTGGTTGCCATTGGTTATCCGCAACTGTTTCCATGGTAATCACATGCAGTGTCCGCATTGGGTGGACTCTCGTCCCGGTACTACCGGTAACCATAACATCCGAGTCTCCGCGAGCGATCGTGCAAAAAGCTTCGGCAATTGCAAGATTTGCGGAGGCTTCCCGCATGGTTAGGGAGTTACTTGGTCCACGCAAATCGTTGTAGATTGCAATGTGGCTAGCAGGCATGTTTGGCAGGTATTTCAACAGCCAGAGCGGATTGACATTGGGAAGTCCCTTTTCACCCCATTGTTCCAAATCGAAACTGCCATCGTCATTACGTGAAGTCAGGACACCTTCCCGAAATTCCGTGGGCACGGTCATGATGTAATCAGAACCGAAAACCACACCGATTTGGTCTGGGTCAAACACTTCTGCTGAAAGTTCCGCGGAAGCGAGAGCATGTTGCGCGGCAGCCACACCCATTTGGATTTCGCGACTCATAAGCCGCTGGCCCTTTTTGATGCTCCGCATCGTCATTTTTTCAAGTTCACCAAAATTGCTCACATCACCGGTGAAGTCAACAGCTTCAGCACCGAATTTCATTGGCAGGTGCGTGGTGGGTAGGTTGACTAATTCACGAACACCACTGGTGCCATTGGCAAACGCAGCCTGCACATCTTCAATCGTGTTTCCCAGCGGACTGATTTGTCCGATGCCAGTAATTACAACCCTTGGTTGTGCCATGCTTCTCTCGCGAGCTGTCGCCCGATAAATCTGGTGTTACTAAAGTTTCGTGAGTCGGCCTGTTTAGCCAGTGAATTTACCTACCACGATGGACGCGTTATGCCCACCGAAGCCAAAGCTATTGCTCATCGCGAGGTTGATTTCGCGATGGACAGGTGTATTGGGTGTATAGTTCAAGTCGCATTCCGGATCTTGATTATCAATATTAATCGTTGGTGGAATCGTGCTGCTTTCAATTGCTTTACACGTCACAACTAATTCAATACCGCCACTGGCACCGAGTGAGTGCCCAAGTGAGCTCTTTGTGCTTGAGACATTAAGTCCTGCAGCAGCAGCGCCGTATACGGATTTAATCGCCTGAGTTTCAGCTTTATCTCCAAGCGGGGTACTCGTACCATGTGCGTTTACATAGTCAACCTGATCAGGATTTACCTTAGCGTCCATCAAGGCACCACTCATAGCCTGAGAAGCTCCCAATCCGGCTGGATCAGGCTGTGTAATATGCCCGGCGTCCCCGCTGGCTCCAAAGCCCAGAACTTCACTGTAGATCTTCGCGCCGCGTGCTTTTGCGTGTTCCAATTCTTCGAAGATCAGAACGCCAGCGCCTTCGCTTAGAACGAACCCATCTCTGTCGATATCAAAGGGACGGCTAGCACGAGCTGGCTCGTCATTTCGCATGCTAAGCGCTTTCATGTTTTGAAAGCCGCTAACTCCCATTTGTGTCATAGCAGCTTCGGTACCACCTGTGACGACAACATCGCAAACACCAGCCTGAACACATTGAAATGCATTTCCCATCGCGTTGTTTGCGCTTGCACAAGCTGTGGCAACGGAATAATTAATCCCTCGCAGGCCATACCGGATGGAAATATTCCCTCCAGCGGCATTTAGCATGAGTTTAGGAATTGTTAGCGCAGAAACCCGATCCGGCCCTTTATGGAGCAAACGCTCGACCTGATTCTCGATTTCAGTGAGCCCCCCGATTCCGGAACCGAGAATGACACCGCACTTTCGAACATCTTCTGAATCAAAATCGAGTCCAGAGTCTTCTACAGCACGGATACCGGCAACCAAACCAAATTGGGAAAAGCGATCCAAACGCTTGGCTTCTTTGTTACTGATATCAGCAGATGGATCCCAATTATAAACATCGCCGCCAATCTTGACCTTAAATCGGTCACGATCGACGATCTCCAGTTCATGGATCCCGCTTTCACCGGCAAGCAAGCGTTGAAATAGGTCGTTTACGTCCTGACTTAGTGACGTAATGACTCCCAAGCCGGTGATTACTACACGACGGCTCATATCTAAACTCATTTCAAAAGGTAACTAACCAACTTGTTTTTCGATGAAGTCGATTGCAGAACCAACAGTTTGAATCTGCTCAGCATCAGCGTCTTCGATTTTGATCGAAAACTGCTCTTCAAGGTCCATCATGAGCTCTACAGTATCCAGCGAATCAGCTTGAAGATCCGTTACAAAAGATGAATCACGGGTGATGGTAGCTTGATCCACGTCCAGGTTATCTGCGACGATGGCGATGACTTTTTCTTCTATAGACACCAAAACTCTCCTTGTCGTTAATCTCTCTCCGTGTTCGTGCAAAACAAAGTGAATTTACACCAACACAGTATTATCCTGCTCAAGAGCACCAAGATAAAAAAACTCGATGCAAATGGTCAACCCAGTTTGCATGTCCAAATTCTACCACTCGTTAAGTTTCTTACTACCCAGTGTGCGCCTGCATTTTTAGCAGCCGCAGTTTACATGGGCAAAAGAGTCTTAATTGTGTACGTTTTTAGGCTGTCATACCACCATCAACAGCCAAAGTTTGTCCGGTAATATAGGCTGCGGCGTCGCTTGCAAGGAACAACACGCAATTTGCTACATCAATCGGTTGCCCGAGTCTTCGAGCCGGAATATTTTGTTTTGCCGCATCAATAATGGCTTCGCCGAGTATTGCGGTCATTTCTGTTTCAATAAAGCCAGGTGCAATGCAGTTTACCGTGACGCCTCTGCGGGCGAGTTCACAACTCAGGCTCTTGCTCATACCGATTAAGCCGGCTTTGGAAGCGGAGTAATTCGTTTGACCAGCATTTCCTTTAATGCCCGACACGCTCGACATATTAATAATTCGCCCGCTTCTGGCTCGCATCATGTATCTGGAACAAGCACGTGCAAACAAAAATGCGCCGCGTAAATTAGTCGTAATCACGGCATCCCAATCATCATCTTCCATAGCGGGCATGAGAGTGTCACGCGTGATGCCGGCGTTATTTACCAGGATATCGATGTTGTCGTATTTTTCTTTTGCACCGTCGACGACGGCTTCCACACTATCACGGTCCGATACATCACAACTCATGGCTTCAGCTGTTCCACCGGCTTCTGTGATTGCATTAACCGTTTCGTTTAACTTCTCGGCGTTTCGAGCGACACAAATCACCGTTGCACCGTTTCGACCTAACTCAACGGCACACACCCGACCGATCCCCTGAGAGGCGCCGGTAACGATTGCTACTTTTCCTGTTAGGTCAACACTTAAGGAACTCATGTCAATTTTCCTGACGATTCGGTTTGAGAATACTTGGTTTGAATAATGAGGTTAGACAACTACAGGTTAACGCATTTGTCGGTAAATATTCCAATACCGGTGCTAACCGGTGATATTTTCAAAAGGTATTTTACGTTCGATTCGCTTCATTAATCCACGCAGCACGCCGCCCGGGCCGATCTCGAAAAAGTGATCATAGCCATCAGTTAGCAATCGTCGCATGGTATCTTCCCAGAGCACAGGGGACACGACCTGTTTCGCAAGCAGCTCGCGAATCTCTTCAGAATCGTTATGTGACTGAGCGTCTACGTTTGAAATGATATCAATTCTCGGGGATGAAATCGTTGCTTCAGCCAGAGCTGCCTGAAGCTTTTCAACCGCTGATTGCATGATGGAAGTATGAAAGGCACCAGCGACAGTAAGCGGTATGGTTCTCATGGCACCGGCTTCCAGAGCTGCTTCTGCAATTCGGTCACATGCAGATTGACTTCCGGATACAACTAAGTTGCCCGGGCAGAGCAGATTGGCTAGCTGCAGTACTTCACCTTCCTCACGACAGTCATGGCACAACTGTTCTACCTGTGAAACCTCCAGGCCAAGGACACTGACCATTCCGCTTTCAGTCTGTTCGGCAGCAGCTTGCATCGCCATGCCACGCTGCTGAACGACTTTTAGCGCATCCTCGAAAGTCATGACGCCTGCAAACACAAGCGCGGTGTATTCTCCAAGACTCAGCCCTGCCGTTGCACTACAATTCTCCACGACATCCGGTTGTTGTTCTTTTAATAATTCAAGCGCAGCTAGACTATGCACAAATATGGCTGGCTGGCTGTAGTCGGTGGCGTTGAGCGTTTCGGCGGGGCCTTCAAAGCAAATGGTCTTCAGATCGTAACCGAGGATTTGATTTGCCTGATCAAACAATTCCGAAGCAGCTTGTGACTGTGCTACCAATTCTTTGCCCATTCCTACTTTCTGGGCACCCTGACCGGGAAAGAGAAATGCTGTTTTTGCCATTGAAAATGTTCCTGGTTGATTTGGAGTGGTTGGATGGCTGTGGTTGATTCGTGGCTTGCTAAATATTTGGACAAGTATTGGAGATCGACCAAATCGATCATACGATTTAGGCAAACGCAACGCATTTTAGGAAATGGTGTATAGAGATTGCTATAGCAGCGCAGCGCGTAAGGCGCGGCAATCCAGCTACGCGTATATCGCGATTGTCATAATTGAAATACCAGCCAACTGGAAATGCGCTCAAAGAGTGCAGCATTAGCCAGCAAGTTCCGGATCTTTTTCCGGATAGCTTAGTGAGCTATAGGTATGGCAATTCGGACATACGACATGCGTTGGAATGCGATGACCGCAACTAGGGCAGTCGTGTAGCTGACGTGCAGACTTTGCATCATGGGCACGACGCTTGCCGCTTCGTGAATTTGAGTGTTTTCGCTTTGGTACAGCCATGACTTGTTCAACCTCTGGTCGAATACCTTCAACACATCAAAGACAACAGTATTTATACATGCTGATGTGCTGATCCAAGGTGTAAACAGCTAATCCTAAAACCACTTTAAATAGCTGTCAACGCACTGATTCGCGATTTAAAACAGGTCTTGCTGATTATCACTGGTATTCCCGGTAATCGGCATATCCATATGAGCCGATGCCCGCATGGTGGCCGATCTTCCACGGGGCGTTCGAATTAACAATTCGCTACGCAGCAGAAAGGGTTCGACTTCATCGGTCAGCGTATCGGAACTGGTATTCATCGTATGTGCAATTGCTTCAATTCCAGCGGGTCCGCCACCAAATACTCGCAATAACGTCTCCAAATACTTACGAT
Organism: Pirellulaceae bacterium; assembly: GCA_045566075.1. GTDB lineage: Bacteria > Planctomycetota > Planctomycetia > Pirellulales > Pirellulaceae > UBA11883. The sequence goes on from JBJLEE010000025.1 coordinate 7,743, forward strand.
CCTGCTTATCGAGGCCCAACGTATCGATATCCCACATCGCAAGTGCTTTAAGGGCGACTTCAAGACTGATATGACCATCGGACTTACTTGTGGCGTAATCTCGAACACACCTCAGGCGGTTATTGGCTATCCGAGGCGTGCTGCGGCTTCGACGAGCAATTTCCATTGCTGCATCATCATCAATACTCACCTGTAGCTTGCTTGCGTTGCGCAATACGATTACCGAGAGTTCATCATCAGAGTAGAAATCCAGATGTTCTCTCAGCTGAAACCGATCACGCAGCGGGGCACTTAACATTCCGGCGCGTGTTGTTGCGCCGATTAGCGTAAATGGTTGCAGCGTCATGTTGATGGTGCGTGCGTTGATTCCTTCACCGAGCACCAGATCGATCCTAAAATCCTCCATGGCCGTATAGAGGTACTCCTCAACCGCCGCGGGAATACGGTGAATCTCGTCTATAAATAGTACCGAGTTCGTTTGCAGATTCGTCAGGTAGGGAATGAGATCCTTTGGTGCTTTGAGCGCTGCTCCGCTGGTCATTTCGACCGGTACGCCTAATTCCCGGGGGATGCACGTCGCAAACGTCGTTTTGCCAAGTCCCGGTGGCCCGTCAAATAAAATATGTCCAAGTGGTTCTTCCCGTTTGCCCGCTGCATCAACAGCAATACTCAGCCGTTCAAATACTTCGCGCTGACCAACCATGTCCGCCATGCGCTGAGGGCGGAGTGATCGATCATCGTCGTCCGCCAGGTCTGACGGCCCAAGTATTTTTTCTCGATTCATCTCTTTGCAAAACCGTGTTTATCGTTGTGCAATCCTGTGACACGCCTGACTATCTTACACACTTTGCCAGTTTTTCGTGACAGCTTACTGGTTTGAGTAGTAGATTGCCTGGATCATGGCTTCTACGTCGTCAAATGCTTCTCCGTTGGCAACGAGGTTTTCAATCAGTTGACGTGCGTGTGACTCAGAGTGCCCAAGTGAAATGAGCACCTGAAACGTCTCTTCTACGATATCGCCAGCGACCTGGCCTCCCGGGCCTCCCTGTTCGGCTTGTTCCGTTGTGGCGAGCAATGCGAACTTGGGCATCTTGGTTCGCAGGTTGGCAATGATGAGTTCGCTGGTTTTGGCTCCGATACCCGGAAGCGTTGAAAGTGCTTTTGTGTCTTGTTGTTCAATCATTGTGGCAATGTCTTTCACCGGTCGTACCATTGCCCGTAGTGCTTTCTTAGGGCCGACCCCACCGACACTGCAAAACAACTCAAAGAACTCCCGCTCGGCTTCGGATGTGAATCCGACCATCTTGGGATTCATGCGACCTTGCGGGTTTCCTTCGATATACAACAACGTATACAGGCTAACCGATTCGTTGATCGATGTTTGTAGCTTCCGGCGTACGAAGTCCGGGACCATGATTTCACAATGGATCGGTCCAATCGCCAACGTGATCTTTTCTTCTCCTACAGCGAATATGATTCCTGTTATCGACGTAATCACCGAATGAGTGCTCCAGTTGTGGGGTGAGGTTGTGAATTAAGCTACGCTGGTTTGCCGGCTAAAAAAGCAGTGGCACATAGCAATGGCCAATGCATCCGCCACATCAGGCGGATCAGGGGGTTCGGGCAATCCGAACTCATGTGCGACAGACAATTGCATTTGTTTTTTGGAGGCACGGCCATTTCCGGTCAGCATGCGTTTCACTTGTGTTGATGCATAGTGATAAACAGGCATTTCCGCTTTTGCAGCAGCTAGACAAATGACGCCCCGCGCATGCCCCATGAGAATTGCGGTGCGTGGTCGCTGGTAATGGGAGTAAAGCTCTTCAAGTGCCATGACTTGAGGAGAGTACTGTGATATTACTTCCTTAAGGCCATCATAGAGGCGGCCCACACGTTCACTTATGTCACCTCGAGCACCGCCACGGACTACACCGGCTTCCACAATCTGCAGATCGCGGCCGCGCATATCGATGACCCCGTATCCGGTGATGTTCAATCCCGGATCAACGCCAAGTACACGAATTGTGTCCTGCTTAGAATCCAATACGGTGCAAACCTCCTGTCAATTGACCGCTTGGTGATCTTATGAATCACTTGATATCTCAGTAATCATTCGATACGCCAATTAGATCCTTCCTTACCATCTTCGATGGTAATGCCTAAGTCGGCCAGTTGATCACGAATTAAATCCGCGGTTTCGTAATCCTTGTTTTCACGACTGCGTGTTCTCAGCTGTATAACCAGCTGCATAATGGAGTCGAGCAGTGCATCGTCGGCGCCACTTGCTTGTTCAGGCCTGGAAATGAACAGACCAAGTAATTGTCCGAGTTCACGAATCGTGGTTGCTGCTCGCGTGACTTGCTTTACATCATCATCTGAACGACTACTCGAGTCTTCCAGGTTTTGTTGATCGATAAATCTATTGATTGCGCGTGCCAGATCAAAGATGTCACTAATTGCACCCCCGGTGTTAAAATCGTCATCCATCTTGGACAGAAAACCACTGCGCAAGTTAGCAACTTCCATTAATAAGTCACCGGGCTGATCGGCCAAATCACCTTCTGCACGGCTGGTAATCAGTGGCTGGTCATAGACAGACTTGCCGCTGATACGTTCGACACGCTCAAAGAGACGTGTAAAGGTATCCAATGCTGATCCGGCTTCCTCGATCCCATCTTCGCTAAAGACGATCGTACTTCGATAATGCGTCCTCAACAGGAAAAACCGGATGCGTTCTCCGCCTTGTCGTTCGACAAGTTCTGCCAGTCCACCAGCTCCTTTACTTCGGCTGATTTTCGTATCTACCGTTGCCGAATCTTCACCTGGTTCCCGATCACTGCGACCACCTACTTTTCCAGCAGATGGTTCAGCACGCATCAGACCGTTATGCATCCAATACTTGACCATTGGAATATCATGGCAGCAGTTGCTCTGAGCGCGCTCATTTTCGTGATGCGGAAACACCAGATCCAGCCCGCCGCCGTGAATGTCAAATGACTTGCCTAAAAGGCGTCTGCTCATGGCAGAACATTCGATATGCCAACCAGGGCGGCCATTCCCCCATGGGCTTTCCCATGATGGTTCGCCATCTCGTGCAGACTTCCATAATGCGAAGTCACTCGGATGGCGTTTGCGACTGGCGGCGTCACCACCTTCTCCCTGTTGATCGTCAATGCTGCGATTGCTCAGCTCACCGTAGTCGGGATCGGATGTGACGTCGAAAAATACATCGCCTTCACTGTCATACGCGTGTCCCTTTTCGATCAATTCCGACACGAAGTTGATGATCTCATCGATATGGTCAGTCGCCTTGGGCATTTCGTCGATTTGATCAACGCCAAGCAGCCCCAGATTCATTAAATAGTCGGCGGTCATTTCGTCTGCGACCGCCTCCATGGTAATACCACGAGACTGACTTTCAGCAATTAACTTGTCGTCAACATCTGTGATATTGACGACTAACGTCACGTCAAAACCGTTGTACATCAAGTATCGTTTGATGGTGTCAAAAATTACCGGGCCTACCATGTGCCCGATATGACTCGGTTTATAAACCGTTGGCCCACAGAGATAGATAGATACTTTGCCCGGTTCAACCGGCTCAAAATCTTCCTTGATTTTTGTCAGCGTGTTGTAAACTCGGATCGTCATGTGCAGGTTGCTATGGAAGTAATCGGTGCGTTAGACGGCGATTGTAGTTTATTCACTGAGAATCGGGTATGTCAGACGAGGTGAGCGGCAACGTCAGATGCCGGACATTACGTACTAAATGTCAGTAGTGCGACACATCGAGCAGTGATGGCCTCACCTTTACCAACGGCACCAACTGACTCACCTGTTTTCCCTTTTACAAATACCTGCTCTACCGCGACGGAGAGAATCTCTGAGATACGGCTTCGTACACCGTTGCGATGCTTGCTGATATTTGGCTGCTCTGCAGATACCACACAGTCGAGATTGACGATTTTAAATCCCGCTTCGCGCACTTTTACCGCCGCAATCTTCAACATTTCTGCCGAGTCGCGATTTTCATTTTCACTTGATGTATTTGGAAACAGTTCACCAATGTCACCAAGCGCCGCGGCACCAAGAATTGCATCGGTGATGGCATGTAGAAGCACATCGGCATCGGAATGCCCGATCAAGTGGATTTCTGAATCAATCGAAAGGCCACCCAGGACGATAGGGCCACCTGGTGCCACACGATGGGTGTCATGCCCAAATCCGACTCTCATTTGGTTGCTTTCACGATTGATAATTGTGTTCCCGGGTTATCTCTTAATATATGTCAAAACACAGTTGTCGTAGATACGAACTTCCGGGTCAGAACTGTTATAAGAGCTAATCAGCCTTCTTCTCCTGACAACTTAAGTTTTTAGCAGTTGATCGTTACCACCTAATTACCGTCAATTGGAAACCAACTACTGCCGCCAACTACTACCACCAGCGAGTGAGCGTTCTATAATCTTTCCTATGTCCATCATCCAAATCAAAGACCTGGTAAAGTCCTATCGGGTGTACCAGAAAAAAGAAGGCCTTGCCGCATCACTCAAGGGTCTTGTGAAGCGTGAATACAAAGAAGTGCACGCGGTTGCAGGAATTGATCTGGAGGTGGAGCAGGGTGAGTTTGTTGCTTTTCTGGGTCCAAATGGTGCGGGTAAGACAACAACCCTCAAACTGCTCTCCGGCGTAATCCATCCGACCTCGGGTACGGCTGAAGTGATGGGCTATACACCCTGGAAGCGGGACAACAGATACCGTCGTCGTTTCGCGTTGGTCATGGGGCAGAAAAACCAGCTTTGGTGGGATCTTCCGGCACAGGAGTCTTTTCGACTTCACCAGCAAATCTATCGGATTCCGCCACAACAGTTCGACGCGACGCTTGCCGAGATCTCGGACTTACTGGATATCACCAGGCTTCTCAAACAACCCGTACGGGAATTGTCACTTGGTGAACGCATGAAGATGGAACTCACAGCAGCACTTCTGCATTCTCCGGATGTCCTGTTCCTGGATGAGCCTACGATTGGGTTGGACGTAGTCGCACAACACAATATCCAGCAATTCCTGAAGTTCTATCAGGAGCGGCGCAAAATCACGATCTTACTGACCAGTCACTATATGAAAGATGTGGCAGCGTTATGCAAGCGGGTTGTAATCATCGCGCAAGGACAGCTTCAATATGATGGTTCGCTTGAAGGTATCGTTGATCAGACAACCAGCCATAAGTTGGTGAGCTTGCTGCTTGATGAAAGTGAAATCCGGACAGAGGAATTCTCCAAGTACGGCGTAGTAGAGTCGATCGAGCTTCCACGCGTCGTGCTGCGAGTCGCACGCGAAGATGTGGCTAAAACGCTTAACGCGATTTTGGATAATCACACGATTCACGATGTAACGGTGGAAGACCCGCCACTTGAGGAAGTCATTGCAGAGATGTTTTCTCAGGTCGACCCGAGTATCCGTCGAGCTACCGACGAGGATATTGCGGCAAGTGCTGGCCATGCACGCACGGAGAGTGATGCATGACAGCCCATGTGGTGAAGTGGTGGACGATTCTTCGGATTTCTCTGGAGGAGCGTTTTGTATATCGGGGCGACTTTGCACTCGGCACATTAATGCGGTTTCTACCGATCATTACTCAGATCTTTCTATGGACTGCAGTCTTTGCAGCGGTTGAACAAGCGAGTAGTCCAGCCGGTTCTCAAGCAAGTTCACAAGCGACTGAAATGGCCGCTGAACAAGCAGCGGCGGGCGGTGCAACCACGGTGGCCGGTTATTCATTGTCGGCAATGATTGCCTATTATCTGCTAACGATGATGAGTCGTGCTTTTTCAAGTATGCCGGGGCTGGCTTCAGGAATTGCACTGCAAGTGCGAAATGGCGAGATTAAAAAGTTTCTCATTCAACCAGTCGATATGATCGGCTTTCTGCTGTTAACGAGGATGGCACATAAGCTTGCGTACTACACAATTGCTATCCTGCCATTTGCATTTGTTTTCTACTTGTGTCGCGGGTACTTTGAGCTCGGCTGGCCGGACATGCAACGGATGGTCGTCTACCTATGCAGTTTGTTGCTGGCCTTTGTGTTGGGCTTTTTTCTTGAAGCTAGTATTGGGTTGATTTCATTTTGGTTTCTGGAAGTGAGCTCCTTGCTGTTTGTGTACAACCTGTTGACGTTTTTTCTTTCCGGACACATGTTCCCGCTTGATCTGTTGCCGGATTTTGCACAGCAAGTGGTGACTTATCTGCCATTGCATTACCTTGCATATTATCCCGCAGCTGTATTTCTCGAAAAAATCCCGGCAAACGAAATGTGGATTGGACTGGGTGTTCAGGCAGCATGGGTTCTGGCATTCATCGGAGTGTCCAGAGTCATGTTAAACCGTGGCCTTCACCGCTATAGCGGATTTGGGGGTTAGTAAGCATGCAACCGCGGCCTTCATATCGCAGCGTCTTCCTGACATTCGCACGAAACAGTCTGGTGCGAGACATGACATTTCGCATGAATTTTATCATTCAGTGCGTAAGCTCGATTTCCTGGACGGTGATGAATGTTGGCTTCTATGTCATCATATTTCAGCACACAAATATGATCGGTGAAGAAGGTGGTTGGAAAGAATATGAATTCTTTGTATTCCTTGCAACGACTTGGTTCATCAACAGCATTGTGCAGACGTTCTTTATGCCTAACGCTCAGGAGTTCAGCGAACTCATCCGTACCGGTAATCTGGACTTTGCCTTATTGAAGCCGATCGACACGCAATTCCTGATTTCATTTCAGAAGGTGGATTGGGCATCGCTTTCCAATTTCGCTATGGCTGTCGCGTTGCTCGTATATAGTTTGGTCAAGCTGACATCTCAGCCGGAAAATCCACTCACGTTACAGTGGTCGATGTTCTTGCTGTATCCGTTTTTTATATTGTGTGGTGTGATGATCATGTACAGCATCATGATTGCGTTAGCATCGACGAGTATTTGGCTTGGCAGAAATCAGACGCTGTATAACTTCTGGTTTTATATCACCAACTTTTCCCGCTATCCGATGGAGATTTATCAGCGTGGGTGGGGATGGGCACTATGGGGAGCGTTTACGTTTGTGATCCCGGTGCTGATTGTTGTAAATATCCCGGCACGTATCATGGCACAACCGTTGAGGCCGGTCGGGCATGAATGGTATTGGCCATTCATTGCGCTTGTTGCGACTCTCATCAGCGTATTAAGTTCGCGATTCGTTTTCAAAAAAGCACTCGGAGCATACAGGAGTGCCAGTAGTTAATGTCCGATCCAACACCAAATCAAGCTCAGTCACACGCCGAAGCCATGACCGATTCCGGGACAGCTATACCGGGTGCGTTTAAGAGCTGGTGTCAGTTATTCAGGGTTTCAAATATATTTACCGCCTTTGCGGATATCCTGATGGGCTATTCCGTAGCAGCGGGCGTGTTTGTGGCTGCTGATACGGTCCCGGTCCTATGCATGCTGCTGGCATCAGGCATGTTGTATTCGGCAGGCATGGTACTGAATGACGTATTTGATTTTGACGTGGATAAGATAGATCGACCCGGTCGGCCGATACCATCCGGCACCGTGTCTCTGGGTAAGGCCAGAGCAGTTGGATTCGGTTTGTTATTGGCAGGAATTGGCCTGACGGCAGTCCCATCGATTCTTGCGGAAGCGCAGTTTTCCTCACGTTCATTAGTGGTTGGTGCAATCACGGCAATGTGTATTATCGCCTATGACGCAGTGCTTAAGAAAACTCCACTGGCTCCCTTTGCGATGGGAAGCTGTCGGGTGTTCAACGTGTTGCTTGGAATGACACTTGCACCCACTGCCTTGGAATCGGTATTGGGAGGATTTAGCCAGGGACAGCTGTGGGTCGCAATAGGTATGGGTACATATGTTACCGGTGTCACTTGGTTTGCGCGGACAGAGTCACGGAATAGTCACCGCGGGATACTTACCTTCGGAGCTGCCTTGATGATGCTGGGAATCATGTTGCTCCCCTACGGTGTGTACGTGAGCACTGAGCTCCCCCATTCGGTCATGGCTAAGAATACGACTGTGATCTGGATGCTGTTTGGTTCCATTGCAGGCACGATACTCTTTCGCTGCGTGAATGCAATCACAGATCCATCTCCTCGTAATGTCCAAATTGCAATCATTCACTGCTTACGGTCGCTCATTGTTATCAATGCGAGTGTGATATTGACGGTTGGGATTCCTGTGCTGGGTGTGGTATGTGTGCTTATGATGATTCCAATGCTTATCGTCGGTAAATGGATACGAAGTACGTAGCTGAACGACATCGCAACAGGTGGTCCCACTTGCTGACTTAAACAAAACCACAGATTGACAGACACATTGAAATGAAATCAACCGTTATCCTTACCATTCCCGGGCTGCGACCCGCCGATGTGGATCGCATGCCACGGCTCAAGCAATTGATGGCACATGGTAATCAATTGCCATTCACGACCAGTTTTCCTGCAGTAACATGGCCCTCACAAGCGAACTTGCTTACGGGAAAGCTCGCGAATGAACATGGAGTTGTTGCGAACGGCTTCTATTGGCGTGAATCGCGGGAAGTGGAAATGTGGACGGCATGGAATGAGAAAATACAGGAGCCACAGATCTGGGATGTCCTCCATGAGCTGGAAAACCCGCAAACGAGTATGGCGTGGTTTCCGATGTTAAGTAAAGGCAGCGGTGCAGACTGGATTTGCATGCCGGCACCGATTCACAATCCAGATGGATCAGAATCGCTTTGGTGTTACACCAAACCTGTGGAGTTCTACGGTGACCTTCTTGAATCGCTTGATCACTTTCCACTGAAGCACTTCTGGGGTCCGCTAGCCAATATCAAGTCGACAGCGTGGATCGCCCAATCGGCGGCAATGGCTCATGCGAAATTCCAACCGAAGTGCAGTTATATTTATCTGCCACATCTGGACTATGCTGCTCAAAAACTCGGTCCCGATAGCGATCTGGCACTTCAGGCGGTCATCGAACTGGATGAGGTGATTGGAGATTTGGCCGAGTCGATCAATGCGTCCTCTGAGGAGACGATCTCCTGGATTGCGTTGAGCGAATATGTGATCACTGAGGTAGACCATGTGACCTATCCCAACCGATTGCTTCGCGATGCCGGGTTGTTACGCGTTAAGCAACTGGAGGACGGTGAGCATTTGGATTTCGAGCAGAGTGATGCATGGGCCTTGGTCGATCATCAGTTTTCCCATGTCTTCGTAAGGGAAAGTGATCCCGGACTAGCAGAGCAGGTTGCCGGCTTGTTCAGAGGACGAGAGGGATTTGAGCAGGTACTGATAGGGCCGGAGCGGGCCCAACTCTCCATGGAACATGAAAGGTCGGGGGACGTAATTCTGATTTCACCTGCAAATAGCTGGCAAGCATATTACTGGTGGTTGGATGACTCGAATGCACCGGGATTTGCACCGACGGTTGATATCCACCGCAAGCCCGGATACGACCCTGTTGAGTTGCATTTCGATATGCAGACAATGTCAACTCCGTTGGATGCAACGTTGATTCGAGGAAGTCATGGTGCGCCGGTGCGAGATGTAACTCAACGTGGCACGATTCTATGTAGCGACCCTGATTTATTGGGCGACGATGGCCTGCGGGATGTGGACCTGCTGCAGAAGATTATCGGCTAGCGATCTTACTTCCGGTATCTTCAGCCATCTACGGTCATCGCCAGTCAGTTCTGGCTGTCGCCTCGTGAGACGGCAGTTGCGGTTACGTGTCCGTGGAGAGTGCGTGTGGCAGGCTTTATGACTTTCGACTGCCCTGAGCCCCAACGGGTTGAATAGAGCGCATCACCGCTAGGGCTTTGATAGCATCGTGGCACGCGTCATTTAGTGAGGTTAAGATATTGGAATACTTAATCAGGAAATAAGTGAAACTATGAGTATTCCAATGACCTCCGGCGAAGTGCTGGATCGCGAGTATCTTGAAATCAGAGCGAAGATCCTCCAACTTGCTGCATCCTTTGATCGTCTTGATCGTGCTGACGGCGATGTATCGTCCGATGACCGCAGCGATTTGATCAGAAAGGGTCTCGAGATTCTGCAATCTTCCGATGATAACCGTGCTGAGCAAATACAGTTATTGTTTTCTCGCGAGTACGAAGATGTCTGGCGAGAGCAATTCGGCATCTAGTTTTTTGGTCCCATACATCAACAATTCAAGTTTGCACGATAAGTGCGATAACCGGCATTAAATCCTATGTACTACTTCGATCCCCATATCCACATGGTCTCTCGCACGACCGATGACTATGAAACCCTTGCCCGGATGGGATGCGTTGGCATGAGTGAGCCTGCGTTTTGGGCTGGATTTGATCGCGGAAGTGTCGAAAGCTTTAGAGACTATTTTCGTCAACTCACCGACTTCGAGTGCAAGCGTGCTGCACAATATGGGATCCAACATTACACATGGCTGTGTATTAATGCCAAGGAAGCTGAAAACGTTGAGCTTTCACGCGAAGTCATTGCAATGATTCCCGAGTTTCTCGATTGTCCAAACGTGTTGGGTATCGGTGAAATTGGGCTAAACAAGAACACCAAGAATGAAAGTATCATCTTCATGGAGCATTTGGATCTGGCTGTCAAATACGACCAGCAAATCCTGATCCACACTCCACATCTGGAAGATAAATATCAGGGCACGCGCATGATCCTGGACATGCTAACAAGTGATTCGCGTATCGACCCTTCGCGTGTGCTTGTTGATCACGTTGAAGAACACACTGCTCGTGAAGTACTGGACCGTGGCTTCTGGGCTGGTATGACACTGTACCCCGTTTCTAAATGCACGCCTCAACGTGCGGTCGACATTATCGAAATGTGTGGGGCGGAACGACTTTGTGTGAATTCAGCCGGTGACTGGGGACCAAGTAAACCGACGGCTGTGCCGGATCTGATCATGGAAATGCGCCGTCGGGGCCATTCGGAGAGCTTTATCAAGAAAGTTGTCTACGATAACCCGATTGAATTCTTCAGCCAAAGTCAAAACTTCTCGTTCACCCCTCCGGAAGAACGATAGAGCCAGCGGCTCGGGGTTCATCGTATATCGCCTGCGGTTGCCAGCTGGTACGTAATTGCGACTTGAGTACATAAGGCACTCAATCGCTAGTGACGACAGATGTCAGCAGCTTCTCGAATTCGCAACGGTCAACAACCCAAGCAGCAACAATCCGGCAACAATCCGGCAACAAGCTTGCTCTTAAAATGCGCCGTCGGATTCACTGCGGCGTGGCGGGATCCGCTGATTTCGCTTGTCTTCTTCCTGTGGTTGGGGTTTAACAAGCGGGCGATCCTTTTGGTATTCAATGCCAGCACCGGAACGCAGGTCGACGGAGAACGCTTCGAGTTTTACTCCAGCATAATTAAGCAGCGAATTGACCGTGATCTGTTCGATATTCTGAGTTTGAATACGCTGCATGAACTGATTGAAAACATCTGGTGCACGGTTTTGAAGAATGCTTAAATCTCCGAGGACCGCGTAGCGTGTATCAACGGTAAACTGACCTTTGGCAATGATTTCAGAGCCATCGGTTGTGGAATCGACGCTTAGCTCAGCATCAACTTTACCGCCAGCAGCATGGATCATGTTGATGACTTTCTGTCTGTCTCCAGACTTATCACCATCGAGATCATAGAATCCGATAAGTGCGAAGTGTACTGGGCGACCTTTGAACCATGTCGGTGAGTGAACTTGGTCACCATCAGCGATCGGATTACGCAGATAATCTTCCACGATGCGACCTTCTGCACGATGTGGCCCCATGATTTTGGTTATTTCGATGCGTCCCTTAATGTCGTTAGGGCTCCGCATCACACCGATTTCTTCGTGGTCGTAAACGGCGAAAGTGGTTAGGGGTCGCAGACCGTCTGCTGAACCGAGGTCTAGCCAAACCGTATTGGATGCCTGGTGAACCTGAGTGATCCGACCATCGGGAATTTCGAATCGTTCAGACTTTGGAGTTTCACGTAATTTTTTTTCTGCCAGCTCGTTAGTGAGTTCCTTGGTTACGGCAACTGCCTGTGTTGCAGTTTGATTCGCGTCTGAAACCTGTTGCTGTAATCCGTTGAGGCTGGTCTTGTAAGTCGTCATGCCTGATTGGAAGGTCTGTTGTGCGGTCGTGCGACCGTCGTTATAAGCCTTGGTCTCATCCTGAATCGCTTGTAGCACATTCGTATCAAGTTGAGCCAACTGTGTTTTGGTCTGTGTCCAGTCAGCTGCCTCTGCTTGAGCCAGATCAGTCTCGGTGGATTCCTTGGCTGCCTTTTCTGTGTTGTACCGCAATGTTCGATCCTGTACCTGTGCCATCAGTGCATCTGGAATGGTCAGGTAATTCACTGCATTAGCATCACCGACAATGGCTTTCCACTGATCGACACGGTCATTGAATTCCGCAAGGATTGCTTCGCCTTCAGCTCGGCTTGCTGGAGGTAAGCTCTTTGCCGTATCGTTGAGTTGTTGTTCGGTCTCTTGGCTTTGACCGATCGTGAGTTTTGCGCAATTCGCAATGTATCTAAAACTATCTGCTAGTTTTTCCGCCGCATCTTTTTCCGATTCAAGACGTGTAATGCTGGCCTCTTTCTGTGCGTTGCTGCTAACGAGCATGTAGCAGGTCACAGCCAGTCCAATAATGATGAATGAACATAGAACCAGGCTGATCATCATGCCAACAGATTCGTTCTTGCGTGCCATTTTTAGCTCTCCACAGATATAAAGCTCTTTGGTTCGTGGCCATTTGTTGTCTGATCAACAAGTGGCACCCCAAAAAGCGCAGTTGCACACAGGATGCGTGCTATTCCTTGAATTTTATCGACTTGCGCAACCAATGTATGCGAAATACCTTGGCACGCCGCTATTTTTTTAATAATCGCTACGACCGGAGTATCTTCACAATAGCGTTTTTTTGCGGTACGAATGAGACAATTGGTCGTAAAAAGTGTGATTTCGTCTGGATTCAATTAGTTTGCCCGCTTAATAACGGCTGCTCGGTCGGACGCCCAGAGTAACGTGATCCTATGAGCAAAGTTACGCTGGGCCTTGAGAGCCAAGGTCCTTGTAAGCTGTTAGAATGGTCGCAAATGCAATAGCGACAATCCAAATACACGACAGACAAGGCAATGCCATGAGTGACCGGCAACCACTACTCAGCGGATTTAATGAGTCGGAAAAAGACGACGAGCAATTGGAGAATCAGCAAACAGATGACAGTGCTGAAATGCCTGAATCCGCTAAGTCCACTGGCTCTACGGAATCAAGAGAATCACCACAGCCAGCCACTGAGAATCAAGAGCCGGTTGAACACCTTACGGGTCGACGCATCTATGTCATTGATGCCTTTTCGCTGATCTACCAGTTGTACTTTGCCATGCCAAATCTGACAGGCCCTAAAGGACAGCCAGTTGGTGCATTGCAGGGATTCGTGCGTGACATGCTTGATCTGATGTCTCGGCGTGAAGCGAATGAGAGGTGGAAACAACCAACCGACATCATTGTGGCCTTTGACGCACCGGGTGACGTATTCCGACATGAGATCTATCCGTCGTACAAAGACAACCGTGATCCGATGCCGGACGAATTGCGATCACAAATAGAGCCTATCAAGCAAATGCTCGATGCGATGGGGATCCCACGTTTGGAATTGGCTGGCTACGAAGCGGATGACATCATGGCAACCGTGGCCACACGTGTCGACGACATGGGTGGTGAGTGTTTCATCGTGACTAGCGATAAGGACTGCAGGCAACTCATTACTGAGAACGTGTGCATGTACAACATTCGTAAGGACCAGTATTACGTCGCTGAAAACTTACTGGATGACTGGGGAATACGACCGGATCAGGTGGTTGATTTTCAATCACTCGTTGGAGATAGCGTTGATAGTGTGCCGGGTGTACCGCAAATTGGCGCGAAGACAGCGACCGGATTATTGCAGGAGTTCGAAACGCTTGAAGGCGTGCTGGACAATGCTGAGACGGTAAAGGCCAAGAACCGGCGCGAAAACCTGATGAACGGCAGGGACATGGCGATGATGTCTCGAAAACTTGTCAGACTGGATCGAGATGTACCGGTTGATGTCGACTGGCACGCAGCGACGATCGGTGATATGGACTTCGAAAGACTCGATGTGCTCTCAGACGAATTTGGCTTCAACCGTCTAAAGAAACGGCTGATGGAAATGGATCTGAATGCGGAAGCACCGCCGGCCTGGGAGGCCGAATATGTGCTTGTATCTGACACGGATCAGTTAAAAGAGTTGGTTGCTCAAATAACGGATCAGCCTCTGTTATCTATCGATACTGAAACGACAGGTTTGAACCCACGTACGGCAGACTTGGTCGGTATTTCATTCGCATGGGAAACTGGTAAGGCCTATTACGTTCCAGTGCGCGCACTTGAAGGCGATCCTGTGCTGTCTCTGGAGGAGGTAACCACGATACTGGGTCCGGTTCTGGAGTCTCCTTCCATTGCCAAATTAGGTCAGAACATTAAGTACGACCTAGTGGTACTGCGTAATCACGGAATTCGCGTTGAGGGTGTTAGTTTTGACACGATGATTGCTGATTACCTGCTTGAACCTGGTCATCGAAATCATTCGCTCGATGCGATGAGCCAGAGATATCTCAATCACACGATGGTGCCGATTACGGAATTAATCGGTAAAGGTAAGAAGCAGATCACATTAGATCAGGTCGAGTTGGATCGCGTTGCATACTATGCAGCCGAAGATGCTGACGTGCCACTTCGGTTATATGAGATCTTGAATCCACTACTCGACGAGGCTCCACAACTGCGGGAGTTGTTCGACTCCGTAGAGATTCCATTAATAGCAGTGCTTGCCGAAATGGAATTTAACGGTATTCAAATAAACACCGAATTGTTAGAGACGATGTCTAAAGACTTTGGGGCACAGTTAGAGTCACTGACAACTAGTATTCATGAGCATGCCGGGGAGGAATTCAATATTGATTCTCCCAAGCAGTTATCGGTGATACTTTTTGAGAAAATGGGATTACCCATCATCAAAAAGACCAAGACGGGTGCCAGTACTGACGCGGAGGTGTTGGGGGAATTAGCAAAACTTGGTCGTAGCGATTTACCGGAACTGGTTATCCGATACAGGCAGGTCGCGAAGCTCAAAAGTACTTATGTTGATGCGCTACCACAACTGGTCAGCGAAAAAACGCAGCGTGTTCACACGGCGTTTCATCAGGACGTTGCTGCAACAGGTCGACTTAGTTCTGCAGACCCTAATCTTCAAAATATTCCTGTACGCACCGAGGAAGGTCGCAAAATTCGTTCGGCATTTGTAGCACCGCAAGCCGATTGGAGATTGCTAGCCGCGGACTATTCGCAAATAGAACTGAGAGTACTGGCACACTTCGCAAGGGATGCTGCACTTCAGCAGGCGTTCGCTGATGATCTGGATATTCATGCTCAGGTTGCAAGTGAAGTTTACGATGAGAATCTTGAAGACGTTACATCTGAGATGCGACGTAGTGCTAAGGCGATCAACTTTGGTGTGATCTATGGACAGTCAGCGTTCGGCCTGGCGAAGTCACTTGGTATCGATCAACAGGATGCAGCTGAGTTTATTGAATCGTACTTCACTCGGTACCCGGGGGTTGAGGGGTTCATGGATGATACGCTGCGAGACTGTCGCAAGAACGGATATGTTTCGACCATTCTGGGCAGACGCCGATTGATTACGGATGTGCGTGATCAAGACTCTCTCACGAGCAAGCGGCAGCGTAATCTTTCCGAACGAATTGCCATTAACACTGTCATTCAAGGTTCAGCTGCGGATCTTATCAAGATTGCGATGATCAACGTATTGAATCAGTTGCAAACAGGTAACTGGAAAGCTCGTTTATTACTGCAAATCCATGATGAATTAGTATTTGAATGCCCTGAGGATGAGCTAACGGCTTTACAGGAAATGGTTGTTCAGGAAATGGAAAGTGCAGCTGAACTGGAAGTACCGCTAAAAGTAGACGTAAAAACAGGGCCAAATTGGGCAGATTGCGAACCCGTTTAGCCGGAGTTGCACGGAAGTTGGTCGTAGGACAATTCAATGTCCGTTGCTATAATAAAACGACCTACCTTATTTGGGGCGTGATTAGGTTTAACGACTCTTTTCAACTTGATTCAGAAACAACCTGATTTGCCTCTACCCGGGAGCAGTTTGTCTGCTCTCACCTTTTCACATTCCGGACTGATTGTTTTACCTATTGATGTAATGGGTTTGGCCATCAGGTCCACTTAAATTCCATATTCATTAATACGGAGCGTTCGCGCTGATGATTCCGTGTAGCCCTTACCGGTGCGCTGGATTTGTTGGGCTCGAGATTCGCACCTGAAAATGTACTTGTCTAATGTGATCGATCTGGCTGAGCCACCAGTCATCCTTGGTGTAACTGGAGGCATTGGCAGCGGTAAGTCGGCGGTGTCTGACTTACTCGTGCAGCGCGGTGCTGCGCTCTTTGATGCAGATATCGCTGGACATGAGGTATTGAGTTATGAAGAGGCTAAGGCGGCACTGACCGCGAGGTGGGGTGCAGTCGTTGTTGGTAATGACGGCAATTTGTGCAGATCAACCATCGGTGAAATCGTCTTTAGCGATCCCGGTGAATTGAGATTCCTCGAATCGGTTTCACATCCAGTTATCCATCGCATGTTGCTCCAGTCCATCACTGACGCGAGAGCAACCCGTTGCTTGACGGCACTGGTGATCGATGCGGCACTGCTTCTGGAAAAGACCTGGAATGAAAGTTGTGATCTTGTTGTGTTTGTCGACTGTGAAGAAGACATGAGGTGGCAACGATGCGAATCAAGAAACTGGAGTCGCGAGCAATTCCTTGCACGAGAAGCTGCGCAATTGCCGGTTGAATCGAAACAAGAACGATGTGACGTTGTGATTGATAACACAGGGTCGTTAGAAGAATTGAGTGATCAGGTAAATAATTTTTGGAATGTTCTCGAGCAGCTGCATACTTAATTGATGTAGTTGCAGCGAGGACTAAGTCTCATGAACGAAAACTTAAATCCACAATCTGAGCACTTGCCAGAACAAGCGGGCGAATCCGGTGCGGATCGATTGCCGGATGATTTATTTGGCGCGGATGGAAAACCACTTTCTCTAGCGGAAGAGATGGTATCGCGTAAACACGAAGCCGCTGACGCGGATTTTCCTGTTGAAGAGAGTGAACGCGATTGTTTTGAAGAACTTCAAAACATGTCGATGAGCGAATTGATTGAGGAAGCACGAAAGCTTGCCTTGGACGACGTTAGCGGATTGAAACGTCAGGATCTTGTATTTCGTTTGTTAAAGTCTCGAGTCGAGGCCAGCGGTGTACTTCAGGGAGACGGTACCCTGGAGATTCTCCCAGATGGGTTCGGGTTCCTCCGCAGTAGTGAGTATCACTATTTATCGAGCCCGGACGATATCTACGTTTCACCAAGTCAGATACGGCGATTCAGCCTGGAGGCTGGAGTGACGGTGCGCGGATTGATTCGGCCGCCGAAAGTGAATGAGCGCAACTTCGCATTGCTGCGGGTAGAGTCCATCAATGAATTGGCGCCTGTTGAATACGCAAAGCGAATTCACTTCGACGATTTAACACCGCTGCATCCTACCAAACGGATCATGATGGAGTTTGACGAGAATGACTTAGCGACGCGCGCAGTTGATCTGATTACTCCCATCGGGTTCGGGCAGCGTGGATTGATTGTAAGTCCGCCACGAGCAGGTAAGACAATTTTGCTTCAAAAAATGGCGCGTGCCGTTTTGCGAAATTACCCGGATGCTTACGTCTTCATGTTGCTGATTGATGAACGACCTGAAGAAGTGACAGATATGGAACGCGAAGTAATGGGTTCTAATTGCGAAGTCGTGAGCAGCACGTTTGACGAAGTCGCATCACGCCATGTTCATGTGGCTGAAATTGTTCAGGAAAAAGCAAAACGTATGGTCGAGATGGGCAGGGACGTGATTATCTTTCTCGACTCAATTACAAGGTTAGCCCGTGCGTGGAATGCAGAGTGTCCTTCATCAGGCAAGGTGCTTTCTGGAGGGCTCGATGCAAACGCTTTGCAAAATCCGAAGAAGTTCTTTGGCTCAGCACGCATGGTAGAAGAAGGTGGTTCCCTGACAATTCTGGCAACTGCCTTGGTCGATACCGGTAGCCGGATGGACGAAGTGATCTTTGAAGAATTTAAAGGTACTGGAAACCTGGAGATCGTCTTGGATCGACAGTTGGTAGACCGCCGTGTTTTTCCGGCGATCGACATCAATGCCAGCGGTACCCGACGCGAAGAAATGTTGCTCGATGAAGATGAATACGAAAGAACATGTATGATGCGCCGTGCTCTAAGTGAGATGAACGGACCTGATGCGATGGAGTTACTCTTGTCGGGGCTTAAGAAAGCTAAATCCAATGCTGAGTTTCTCATGAGTATTAATTCCTGATAACGTTTTGGCGAGTACTCGCCCACCCTATAGGGTGATCAAGGTGCCTTGGATAAAATCAGACTTGTCACCACCAATCAATCACTAAATCAGATCTATCAACCAGTGACGTTTCAGTAGAAGTAAACCAAAATGGTTCAGGAAATAACTGCAAACAACGACAACGTTCAGGGAAAGTACGGTGTTGTTGTCTCAAAATATAATGACTCGATTACGTTTCGTTTACTCGAAGGTGCCGTGCAAACGCTGACCGGTGCCGGGGTTAACGAGGATGATCTGGTAGTCGTAAAGGTACCAGGTGCCTGGGAATTACCTGTCGCGGCTCAACGATTGGCAATGCGGGATGATCTCGTAGCCGTGCTTTGCCTCGGTGCCGTGATCAAAGGCGAAACCACACATGACCAGTACATTAACCAACAAGTGAGCCACAGTCTCGGACAACTGGCGATCCAATACAGTAAACCTGTGCTATTTGGATTGTTGACATGTAACAACATGGAACAGGCCATTCATCGAGCTGGTGGAAATGTTGGAAATAAAGGTGAGGAATGTGCTCAGGCGGCCCTTGAGATGGTGAGCATATTACGACAAATGGACGAGTCGTAGATTCAAGATAGCGGAAAGAGATGTGAAACAAATGACGGAATTGAAGCCAAGACGCAAAGCGAGAAGTGTTGCCGTTCAGGCACTTTTTCAGCTCGATCTAAACCCACGGGAAAACCTTGGGGAAATTGAGTCCTTTATAAGTGATGAGATGAGTTTGAATCCGGCTGCACCATTTGCCAGCGAGTTGGTCGACGGTGTTGTGAAACACTGGACGAGTTTGGGTGAACTGATTGAGCAAGTCGCGGATAACTGGACGCTTGATCGTATGGCAGTTGCTGACCGAAATATCCTGCGTCTCGGTGCCTTTGAAATCGTATATCTTGGGACGCCCGGTCCGGTAGCTATTGACGAAATGGTTGAAATTGCTCGAATGTTTGGAAGCAAAGATTCGGCACGTTTTGTAAACGGCGTGCTTGATCGTCTCTTTAGTCATCACTCAGATACAAGTGAAACATCACAAGCAGAGTAACCAACGGTTATTCAGGTCGTTTAATAGCTGTTGGATAGCCATTAAATAGCCGTTGAATAAATTGAATAGCCGTTGAACAAATAGTACAGCAAGGTTTAAGCACCATGGCATTTTTTCGCAAGAAAGATAAGGCAAGCCAACCAAACGAAGTCGTTCCTGAATCTACAGGGAAAGGTTCTGCAGCGGAAGACTTGGATTCCAATGATTCGCATGACTCACATGATGCACATGATGCACATGATGCAGAAGGCGGCGTTTGGTCGCGTTTTCGACGTGGACTCAAGAAAACCAGAGATCTGCTGCGAACGGATATTCGCGATCTGTTTAAAGCTGAGGGGCGTTTGGTCGACGAGACGTTCCTCGGTGAGCTATTTGAAATTCTGGTTAAGACAGATATGGGCGGTAAGTCCGCCATGGCGATTCGTAATGAAATCGAAAGCCAGTTTCAGAATCGCGTTGTCGAAATGGAAGAAGTGCTTGGGATAGTTCGAGATCAGCTGCGAGACTTAATGGCGCAGCCAGCGCAACCGGTCAGGATGGCCCCGTCAGGCCCGACGGTGATTCTCGTAGTCGGTGTAAATGGATCTGGTAAAACCACTTCGATTGCTAAATTAGCAAATTGGTTTAAATCAGAAGGAAAGTCGGTAGTACTCGGGGCAGGTGATACCTTTCGAGCTGCCGCCGTCGAACAGCTTTCCATTTGGGCGGATCGGCTTGGGGTTGAAATCGTGAAGGCCGAGCAGGGTAGTGATCCGGCAAGTGTTGCACACCGTGCTGTTGCTCACACGATCGAGCACGGGCGGGATATATGTATTATCGATACAGCAGGCCGACTACAGACTCAAGTTAACTTGATGAAGCAGCTCGAGAAGATTCATCGGGTTATACAGAGTCAAATCGACGATGCACCACACGAGGTATTTCTCGTTCTTGATGCGACTGCCGGTCAAAACGGGGTTAGCCAGGCAAAGGGGTTTTCTGAAGCAGCGCGGTGTACAGGCATTATTCTTGCCAAACTCGATGGCACAGCAAAAGGTGGTGTCGTTATTCCAATTCGCCAAGAATTTGAAATCCCAGTAATTTTCGTTGGTCAAGGCGAACAACCGGCGGATTTAGCGTTGTTTGAAGTGGACGAATTCGTGACAGCGCTCTTTGAATAGAGCCATTGGAGGGGCTTTTGTTGTGACTAAGCGTCAGAATTGTCACACTTTACCAATTTCTCCGTAATCAACACTAAAACAGCTCTTTTCTTCTGCACACAACTGAATTGTGCATGCCCATTTTCCCGATGAGGCGATTATGTCAAAGCATCTTGCTTTGTCACAGCGGTCCCAAATCGCGCAGGAGGCGCTGATTTGGTTTGAGTTTTGAGTTTTTTACGCGGGAGAAAATCAGGTAATTTCTGTTCATCACAGCGGCCTGTGTTTTCTTTTAAATTCAATTCCTTGATAAACACACGGAGGAATGAAATGAAGTTCAGCAAATATGCTATTCTGGCTGCAATCGCTTCAGTGATTTGTGGCGGTCAGGTTCAGGCTGACGAATTACAACAGCCTGTTTTAAGTCCTGTAATGTATACGTTACAGGACGATGCTGCTGTGTCTCCCAGCGATGCTGCTGAGACCTGGAGCTTGTTTAGTAATGATGGTGAAGGTCTTGAAGTAACCGGTTGGCTACAACTTGGTTACCATGACGAAAGCACAGGGCTGTTCAACTCAAATCCTGACGCCTTAAATGTGCATCAGCTATGGTTGGCTTTCGATAAAGCCGGCGATGCGGATGCTGAAGGTCTTGGATTAGGTTATCACTTTGACCTGATGTACGGTACCGATGCTGGTGAAACGCAAGCATTTGGTAACAATCCCGCTCGTTGGGATTATCAAAATGGTCTTGATCATGGTGCCGGATATGGTTGGGCAATGCCTCAAGCCTACGTCACGACAAGTGTTGGTGACTGGGACGTTCAACTTGGTCACTTCTACACGACTGTTGGTTACGAAGTAGTTCAAGCTACTGGTAACTTCTTCTACAGTCATGCTAAGACCATGTACAACAGTGAACCGTTTACACACACAGGTGCACTTGCTAGCCGCACAAACGAAGCTGGCACAGACATCTATGTTGGATGGACCGCTGGTTGGGATACTGGTTTCGACCAATTAGGTGACGGAAGCAGTTTCCTTGGTGGTTTCAGCAAGCAACTTGGTGACAACATTGGCCTGACCTACATGACCACCTTTGGTGATCTGGGATGGCGTGGTTCTGGCTACAGCCATAGCCTTGTTGTTGACGTAACGCTAAGCGACAAGCTTAACTACGTATTCCAAAGTGACTTCACTAATACCAGTGGTATTGGTGATCCAGCTGACAACATTGGTGTAAACCAATACGTTTTCTACGATCTGAACGACAGCACAGCTGTTGGAATGCGTCTTGAGTGGTGGCGTGGAGCTGCTGGTCATGAATACGCTTTCACATCAGGCCTGAACTGGCGTCCAGAAAGCAAGTACGACCTGGTACTTCGTCCGGAACTCCGAATTGACTGGAATGACGCTGGACATGAAGAGATTGCCGGCATCGATGCCGTCATCGCCTTCTAGGTCTGACGCTTAGTCATACGACTATACGCAGCCGCTGGTTATCTAATGTGGACGACCAGCGGCTGTTTTTATGCGCTGAGAGAGATCCGGAGCTGGGGGCAACTATCCGGTGCGAACACATTTGTCCCCAACCGCACCGTATTTCAAGGAGCCGTCAGGCAACGCTCTGCCTCATACGCCCGTTAGCCTCTATATAGATTGCCTATATTCACAAAACAGCGGGTAGTTATCGGTGTAAACGTAAAAGTTTTAATAATCCGGTCAATTATGATTCCCGGAATTTCCGATACGTGAGTATGGATGGATTCGATGCGCGTTAAGGCGGTGCTAGTTTGATTCAACCAAATCAAGGAATCGGGCATGCAATGAGCATGTTCGTGAATATTCAGGAGGGGCTTTGCTCACCGGCGTTTTTGGTAAGCAAGGTAAGATTCTGGGTTTGTGTTTCCCAGATACCCATATCAAGGAATTAGTTCGATTCTTCACAGGAGGGAACTGGGATGAAACTGAGCAAGTTTGCATTCCTCGCTGCGATCGTAATGACGATCTTCGGTGGCCAGGTAAAGGCCGATGAATTGCAGCAACCTACGCTGACCCCCGTAGCATATACGCTGCAGGACGACGCAGGTGATTCGTTCAAAGTATTTAAGAACGATGGGGAAGGACTTGAAGTTAGTGGTTGGATCCAACTTGGATACCACGACAAGTCCAATGGTTTATTTAATTCACATCCAAATAACCTTAACGTACATCAGCTATGGTTGGCTTTCGATAAAGCTGGCGATGCGGATGCAGAAGGTCTTGGATTAGGTTATCACTTTGACCTGATGTACGGTACCGATGCTGCTGAGACGCAAGCATTTGGTAACAATCCTGCTAGTTGGGATTTTCAAAATGGTCTTGATCATGGTGCCGGATATGGCTTTGCTATGCCGCAGGCCTACGTTACCACGAATATTGGTGACTGGGACGTTCAACTTGGTCACTTCTACACGACTGTTGGTTACGAAGTAGTTCAAGCTACTGGTAACTTCTTCTACAGTCATGCTAAGACCATGTACAACAGTGAACCGTTTA
>JBJLEE010000026.1:0-30161 GCA_045566075.1 Pirellulaceae bacterium
GTTTTGCAGGCGGTGATGTTGCTGCTACGTGTTGTAGCGGTGTGCTGGCGGAGGCCGCAGCAAGTGCACCGTAGGAAAGAAACTGCCGTCTTGTATTGATCGGATTTGTCTTGGTCATCTATGACTCAGTTATTTGGTGATAACAACGGGTTGAGTCCAGGCTTGCTGAATTTGACCTGCAAAGCTTGCATCAACGTGAGGTTTGTCAGAATGCACAACTGCTCGTACGTATATTTCATCTCCGGCAACTTTATAGCTTGCTGAAGGGCCATCAACCGACTTGAGAGAAGTACCGACATCTGCTGAATACTGAAGTGTGACGGCCAGATCCTTCCCGTTTTTATCTTTGCGAGGTTTAGCGGTGCGGTCATATTTAACACGCGTCCCAATAAACTCAATGCGATAGTTTACGCCTTCTTCAGGTTTGACCTTCACCGATAGAACACTTTTCTTGCTGTCAAACGATGTTGATTCCAGCGTGACCCCGGTTGAACTATAGAATTCTCCACGATTCATGGCATGGATTAGAGATGCTGGCGACAGATCTTTTGCATGAACCATTACCCAACCGCGTCCCATGCGAGAACCACCACGTCCGTGATAATTGTGCGTATCATCGGTTGCGATACCGTAGAGAACCTCACCATTGAGTTGCGACAGTCTAAGCGTGTTGGCAATGTCCCACATGCGTTCGATCGATACATGTGTATCGTCACCAAGTTGATTCACACCTGGATGCCCGTTATAGACCTCGAAAAAACGTTCCTGAATCACTGCGGCGATGTCCTCAGCAGTGACGGCATAGCCAAAGTTTGGATGGTTTAGGTGCAGCATGATGGGCTTTCCGATTCGGCGTGCCTGTTGCTGAACCGCGCGCAGATTATTCTCCATCGCCTGACGAGGTGTATCACCGCCAACCGGGCTGATAACCGTCTGCAGATTAGTCGCGTTCATGTGGATTGGCTTGCCTTGCGAGCGGTCACTGATTTCCTCAGCCTGAATCATCAGGAATTGTCCGGTCTTTTCCACGGTTGGACGAAACTGTTCGAGTGTTTTTAGACGGATCTCGTGACTATCTGTGTCAGGTTCACCGCGGGTAACCACCCAGTCTTCACCGTATGCATCGAGATATTTTTTGAGAACGTCTTTCCCGCCGCGGCTTTCCACTAACGAGTATTTCACCCACTTCTCACCTTCGCTCAAAATGTTGTGATCAGTGAGAGCGAGGAAATTGTAGCCGTGATCGACGTACCATTTCGCAGCCATTTCCGGAAAGTCATTTCCGTCCGACCAAAGCGTGTGGGTGTGCAGGTTTCCCTTGAACCACTTCAGGTCGTTGTCCGGTTCATCAGCATGTGCATTGCAGATTGGTGTTAAAGCCAGAGCGAGTACCAGCATTCGCATCTGTGATAACCTTGACTTGAATAGCTCATTTCGTTTCATTTGTATCTTCCTCACCGGAGTTTAGTAGATTGCGAATGGAGTGACTCGGTACGCAATTCTTGAAGACCATCTGTAGATTCTTCTGTTCTTCCTGAGTCTGCGTGTAATAAATGGACTCAGTTGCAGCGACCATACCGATGATTTCACCGCGACTGTTTAGGATGGGAGAACCGCTTGAACCTTTTGCAAAGTCAGCAGTAATAAACATTCGCTCACTACGTCCATCTTTGGCGCGGACGATAGCGTTACGCGAGACGATTCCCTGAGTGAGTGTATAGAACCGCCCGACAGGATGGCTAATTGCATAAGCGGTTTCGCCAGGATGAGCTTCCTCCGCTAGTTTAAGCGGACGCAATGATTCGCCGTCAGGCAACTCTAGCCGCAATACTGCTATATCATTTACCTTGCTTGCAGTGATTACTTCCTTTACGGGAAATACACGGCCGTCACGGGTTGTCGCCACAATGGTCTTCTCATCGGGTTGTGCACCGGCGACGACGTGATAGTTCGTCACAATGATGCCATCCGCTGTGATTGCAAAGGCACCTGAACTGCGGTCGTGCCAACGCGTGCAGCGATTGCACTTAAACACCTTGCTCAATACGAGCACGCTTTCAGATGCCTGAGCATAGATCTCCTGCCCGGAAAGTGGTGCGGATTCAATGCTAGGCAATTCAACACTTCCGCGGTTTACATCCAATTGGCTGGATAGCTCATTCGCATCTGCAACCTTTTCGTCTGATACAAGGTTATCGGTAATCGTTGAGATTTGACCTCTTAAGAAACCGTCATCTACCGGTGGGCTCTTACGGTTTGATTGGGTGTCATTTTTTCGTTTGGATGGCCGTTCCCGCTGGGCAAGTGTATCGCTTGATATGAGGCCGATTGCCGTGAATGCTATGGCTAAAACGGTTACTAAGAGTGGTGTATTTCTAAACATGAAATCATATCGCGTTGAAAGAGACGAGCTGTTGATATCTGCTGTGTTAATTAGACCACATTCGATTGAAGTTAAAAGTCAGGACATGGTTATATATCATGACTCATGACCTGCGGCCAAGTCATGCTAGAATGGCGTGTTAGCAACTCAATAGAATAGCAGCACTGTAATCAACGGAATAATTTACAGATGATGAAGCCAGCATTTACGTTTATGTTCTTCCTTTTCACGTCATGCGTATCGATTAACGCACATGCTCAAACGCTGGAAGAACGACTGCTTGATGAAGATTCGGCGAGTCTTGCACAAGATGCCGTTCAGTTAGGGGATGAAAAGCGCGGTGCCGTTGCTTTCTATCAGGTGTATATGTCTTGTACCAAATGCCATAGCGTTGGGGACTCGGCGTCATCTCTGGGACCGGACCTTACAAAGCTCGAAAAGAAGACGAAGGATTCAGAGATCGTCGAGTCCATCCTGCGACCCTCCAAGATAATTAAGAAAGGATTTGAACCGATCTCAGTTATCACGAGTGAAGGGAAAACCATTACGGGTTTGGTAGTGGAAAATAATGACAAGCACGTGATTGTGCGTGATGCTGCTGAATTAGGTCGCGTGACAACGATCCTTGCCGACGACATTGAAGTGAAAAAAGTGCTTGATCAGTCCATCATGCCGGCGGGTCAGGTAAATCAACTTGTTGGACGCCAACAATTTCTTGATCTTGTTAAGTACGTGATGGAATTGAGAGACGGTGGATTGGAGCGTGCCCGAGAACTTGAGCCAGCACCTTCGCTATATGCGGCACGCCCACTGCCAGAGTATGAAAAACACATCGATCATTCCGGAATAATCGATGGCTTAAACAACGACAGTTATAAGCGGGGCGAAGCGATTTATCTGAGGTTGTGTGCAAACTGTCACGGTACACACGATCGAGAAGGCAGTTTGCCAACCTCTCGAAAGTTTGCGACCGAGAAATTCAAAAGTGGAAGTGATCCGTACACGATGTATCAGACGCTCACTCGTGGCTTTGGCATGATGGTGCCTCAGTCCTGGATGGTTCCGCAACAGAAATATGATGTCGTTCATTACATCCGTGAGGCTTACCTAAAGAATGATAATCCTACGCAGTACTTCGATATCTCAGATGCTTATCTCAATGGGTTACCCAAGGGCGATACGCGTGGACCTGCTCCATCTCAAATTGTTCCGTGGGAGCAAATGAACTACGGGCCCAATCTGATTGCGACATATGAGATTGGAGATGATGCCAGTAATTTTGCGTATAAAGGAATCGCAACGCGCGTCGATCAGGGCCAGGGGGGGGTATCCAAAGGAAATGCTTGGATGGTTTTTGATCATGACACAATGCGGCTTGCCGCAGCGTGGACCGGTGAAGGATTTATTGACTGGAACGGAATTAACTTCAACGGTCGCCACAATATCCATCCGCGCGTTGCAGGCGACGTTCATTTTCAAAACAAGAACGGACCGGGGTGGGCGAATCCGGAAACAGGTGCTTTTGAAGATCCGAGATTCGAAGGCCGGGACGGTAGACTCTATGGTCCGCTTCCAAGGAAATGGGCACAGTACAAAGGGCTTTATCACTTTGGAAATCAAACGGTTATCAAATACACCGTGGGTGATACCACGATTCTCGAAGCTCATAGTCAGCAAAAGCGAGAAGACAATTCCGTATTCGCAAGAACGCTCAGTATTGGCCCGCGAAGTCAGGCATTAACCATGTCAGTACTGCAGCACCCGTCTGATGACGCAGGTGTTGTATCGCTTGGTGACTCCACGGATACCGTGATTTTTGGACATGTGAATGAAAAGCCGTCGGCGAAAGCAGGCACCGTTCGTTTTGACGGTGGAACATACCTCCAAATCCCAAATGGAAACGTACTTGATACGACCAAAGACTATACGCTAATGGCTCGTTTTCGCACGCAGTCTGATGGAACGATCGTTTGTAAATCACAAAATCAACGCGAGTGGGTGCCGGATGGTAAGTCGCTGTTTATTCGTAATGGGGTGTTGTCGTTTGACGTGGGTTGGGTTGGCGCCATTAAAGGGAAAACAAAAGTCACGGACGGAAAATTCCATGATGTTGCAATGACGTTTGAAGCGGAATCAAACAAGGTCAGCATTTATCTTGACGGAAAGCTCGACGCTCAAGGTACTTTGGCACCTAAAAAGATCGATCGTGGATTTGTACTCCGCGTGGGATATACGTCTGAAACGTTTCCAGCATCACCGTGGTTTAAGGGTGATATCGAGTTTGTGCGAATCTACCAGAAGCAACTGACTCAGGAGCAACTCGCTGATGCCTCGTCTGACAAGGAAAAGCTTGTTGGTATATGGAGTGTCGCGGATGCCGCCGAGGGCTTCGTTAAGGAACAAACGGGTAAAGAGCTACCTGCACATGTTGTTCAAGGTGCAGTAAAGGCACCGAGTGGTAGCGCATTTGTAGCAGGGTTTGAATCTGATGCAGATGATATCAGATTTGAAAAGCATGAAGACGGTCGATTGGTATTGGAAATTCCGAAGGGAAAAACGCCTATCGATATCAGCGTGTGGATGAGCCGCCTGGATAGTGCGGACGCTCAGGTTGTCTTCGAAGGCTTCGATTGCGAGCCTGTTAACGGCGGGAATTTGACAGCGGCAATCAAAGGCGGTGCTGCGCGGTGGCCGGCAGAACTTAAAACAAAGCCGGTTGTAGGTAATGATGATCTCGCGTTTGCCGTTGATAACATAACGCCGCCAGTTCAAAACCCGTGGTTCGCTCAAATGCGTCTCACCGGATTTGATTTCTATGAAGATACAAACAAAATGGCCGTCTGCAGTTGGGATGGTGATGTTTGGCTGGTTACAGGAATAGACGACTTGTCTGCTGGTGAATTGTCCTGGCGACGCATCGCCTCAGGCTTGTTTCAGCCGTTGGGATTAAAGATCGTAGATGAGACGATTTATATCGGATGCCGTGACCAGATTTGCATACTGCATGATCTCAATAGTGATGGTGAAACCGACTACTACGAGAGCTTTAATAGTGACCATCAAGTGACCGACCATTTCCATGAGTTTGCAATGGGATTGCAGATCGATGACAAGGGTAATTTTTATTATGCCAAGTCAGCACGCCATGCATTAACCGCCCTTGTGCCACATCATGGCACCCTTTTGCGTGTAACTCCCGACGGTCAGCGGACAGAAATTCTTGCCACCGGTTTTCGTGCGGCGAACGGTGTTTGTTTGAATCCGGATGGCACATTCATCGTGACCGATCAGGAAGGTCACTGGAACCCAAAGAATAGAATCAATTGGGTCAAAGAAGGTGGCTTTTACGGGAAC
This sequence comes from Pirellulaceae bacterium, assembly GCA_045566075.1. Classification (GTDB taxonomy): domain Bacteria; phylum Planctomycetota; class Planctomycetia; order Pirellulales; family Pirellulaceae; genus UBA11883. Next base: position 5,738 of record JBJLEE010000026.1, read on the forward strand.
ATGTACGGTTACCACGATGTGACTGATGAAAGCGATGAAGCCATGGAACAACCGTTGTGTTGGATCACGAATGCGTTTGACCGTTCACCGGCAGAATTGCTTTGGGTCGATAGCAAACAATGGGGTCCGCTAAACAACAAACTCTTAAACCTGTCGTATGGCTATGGCAAAGTATTTGTTGTGCCGCATGAAGAAGTAAACGGCCAAATGCAGGGCGGAATGTGTGAACTTCCGATTCCTCAGTTTCCGACCGGAACGATTCGGGGGCGATTTCATCCGACAAATGGGCAGCTGTATACATGTGGGATGTTTGCATGGGCGGGCTCTAGAACGAGTCCCGGTGGATTCTATCGACTGCGTTATACAGGAAAACCGGTATATCTACCGGTTGCACTGAGCGCTACGAAATATGGAATGAAAGTCACGTTTAGTGGAAAACTGGATCCCGACACCGCGACGGATTTGTCCAATTACCGAGTTAAGACATGGGGCCTTCGAAGAACAAAGAACTATGGTTCCCCACATGTTGATGAAAAGGCATCGAAGGTCACAAATGCAACGTTGCTGAAAGATGGTAAGACGGTCCTAATTGAAATTGAAGGACTTAAGCCAACCTGGGGTATGGAAATCAGATACGATCTCAAGGGCGCTGATGGTGAGACGTTTTCCGGAACCCTTCACAATACCGTCCACGAACTTAAAGACGAGTAACTCATAAACCAAAAGAGCAGGGTATCACCCATGAGAATGATTAAAACACTTTCAATGTTTGCTTTCTTGTTGTTAGCAGTCGTAACGACCGACGCGGCGGACTGGCCACAGTGGATGGGACCAAACCGAGATGGAGTATGGTCCGAAGAAGGTATCATTCGCGAAGTGCCGTCATCGGGCTTAAAAGTGAAGTGGCGTGTGCCGGTCGGTTTAGGCTATTCAGGGCCTGCTGCCGCAAATGGAATGATCTATGTCAGCGATTACGTGAAGCAATCCGGCGACTCTACAAATGGTCCGAGTCGTCGTGCAGAATTAACCGGTGTGGAAAGGTTGAGCTGTTTTCGAGCGGAAACGGGAGAGCTCATTTGGCGTCATCAGTATTCAAGAAAATATGCGTTATCGTATCCGGCTGGTCCCCGAGCAACTCCGGTGGTCGTTGAAAACGAAGTGTATATGCTTGGTGCAGAAGGTGATTTGATTTGCCTATCGGCCGATAGCGGTGAGCTGATTTGGAAACGAGCGTTGAAAGAGGAATACAAAGTACAGTCTCCAATTTGGGGATTCAGTGCCCACCCGCTTGTTTACGGAGACTTGATCTACTGTGTTGTTGGCGGTAACGGTTCTGTTGCTGTAGCCTTTAACCGTAAAACTGGCCGTGAGCATTGGCGGGCCTTAACCGCTAGTGAACCGGGGTATTGTCCTCCAACGATTATCGAAGCTGCTGGAAAACCCCAGCTGCTGATTTGGGATGCCGACAAGCTGAATTCTCTTAGTCCGACGACGGGTAAAGTCTATTGGAGTCAGCCCTTAAAGCCAGCATACGGAATGAGTATCGCTGCGCCACGCAAGTCGGGTAACATCCTGTTTGCAAGCGGTATTGGGAATGTTGGCGCTGCCTTTGAGTTAGGCAGTTCGACGCCCTCCGCCAAGTTGTTATGGAGAGGGGATACGACGACAGGTGTCTATTGTGCCAATAGTACACCGCTCATTGTGGACGGTACGATTTACGGTGTTGGCTGTCAGAAAGGCCTGCTGATTGCCGCGGATCTCAAGACTGGAAAACGTCACTGGGAAACCACCAAGCCAACGACCGGCGATCGACCGGGTAGCCATGGTACTGCCTTTATCGTGAAGAATGATGACCGGTATTTCCTGTTCAGCGAAACCGGTGATCTGATCGTGGCAAGTCTGTCAAATGACGGGTACAACGAGCACGGTAGATTTCATGTGCTTGAACCGACAAATGAGTGCTTTGGTCGTTCCGTCGTATGGAGTCATCCAGCTTTCGCCAACAGATCCATGTACGCTCGCAATGACAAAGAACTCGTCTGTGTGTCATTGAGTGATGGTTCTTAATCCTCTTTGACCAACTCAAGGGCTGCCTGAAGTACGGTATCTTTGCCTGATTTGAAGTCATCCAAAGTCTGTTTGACAGGATGGTCAGGCATAACACCCCGGTCGGCGGACTTGGTCTGCTCGACCGTCTGATAACGAATAATTGGCACGGCTAGTTTGCATCGTGAATTTGGCAGCGTGTACATTAGCAAGGTGCCTGCCGTGAAGGCACCACTTGCACCCCCGGTTTCCTCCCCGATGAATTCGACATTTGGATGTGCCGCATTTAGGCGACTGCAAAACGAGGAACCCGCGGAATAAGTGCGGCCACCGATGAGCACATAGATCTTGCCATCGAATGCCTTGCGATTGGGTGGGATACTGGGATTTCCATCCTCGGAAATCTGCAGCGTACCGTTATCCGTTTCTTCGAAATCCTTGTTGAGTGTGCGCTGATAGTACTTCGCGAGACCCTTCGGCACGTAGTCTCGATCCAAATGTTGCTTGTATGGCAAGTCACTCGTCAGGATCTCAGCATAATCCACTTCAGCAAATGGATTATTTGTTAGATATGAATACAGCAGCATTTCATTTCGCGTGTATCCGCCGTCGTTATAGCGCAAATCAATAATCAGATTGGAAAAGCGGTCTTCATGACGATCCACGATGGAGAAGAACTTCTTTAGCGTACTCTTATAAAGCCGAAACGGTGGTGAGCCGTTACCGGAATCGAAGGTGTCAATCGCGATAAATGCCGTTGAGCTATTTGGGAAGTCAATTCGAAATGCGAGTTCCCGACCATCGCGCGAAGCACGTGGCTCTGCCTGATCGTAGAGGTTACTTGCTCGTTTGGCAGGAATTGAGATCGTTTCAACAGGGGATTGGTCATTGCGCCGGACTTGAAGGTCGAATGATTCCGTGAATCCAAACCGTATGGCATAGAGTTCCGAGAAATTGTCTTCAATGTATGTTTCGCGGAACGACTCGACAAAACCATCCTGACTAACCAGTGGACTGAGAATGGATAACAGCTCGGCGGTCGAACGGTCATTAATTCTGGTTATCTCAGTGCCAAACGGCAATTCTGCATTTCGGTGGTCTACGTAAAACTTGTCACCAAACACCCGGATCGGGATCGGAAACAACTTGCCTTCGTATTGAAGTTTATCCTGAACAGATGGAGGAGGTAATAAATACGTATGCCCACAACGGATCGGGTCAAGCGCTTCGGTCGCCAGTAGGAAAAACTGCCGCAGTGACGGCCGGTTGCCGCCAGTTCTTAGCTTCTCAACCGTCGCCTGGAATTCGTCAGCAAACTGCTCCTTGGAAGTATGTAGATACATGCCGGGATGTGCTTGCTTCAAAATATCTGACATAAGTTGAAAGTCAGATAAAAATGCATCACGCGGTAAGCGACTGCCCATCCGCAGTCGTTGATCCTGTGCAACAACAGCTGACGCTGTTGATAGCAGGCACAGCATTAAAACCAACTTCGTTGTAACAGCCTTCATTAAATCATCTCCGCCGGATCACTGATGAAGATCAGTTGTTGTTACTTAATCTCACGAATCCGGAGTTTTCGCCACGAGACAGTAAAAGGGCCGGCACCTTTCTTGATACCGTGCACCTGCAGGCCAATAAATCCAGCGGGATGGGATTTAAATGCAGCTTCATCCGTCAGATCTGCAATTTGCTGTCCGTTGATCCAGGTTTGAATGCGGCTTCCATCTGCCACAACTCGATAGTGATTCCATTGTCCATCCTTATAGTGCTTATGAGGAATCAACTCTTCCTTCACGGTAAGCCAACCGCGACCAGTGGCTTCGCCATAGATATAACCAGCTTCAGCCCCGTTATCTCCACTGGCTTCGATTTCAACTTGTGGCCCGTAAACGCGTCCGAACTTTACATCTGAATCTTTGGGGACAGGTTTTGTTTTGGATCGGATTTGTACCCCGCTATTAAGGGCACTGTCACATTTGACTTCGAACTCCAGTTCAAAGTTGCCATAGAGCTTTTCGCTGCAAAGAAAGGAGTTCGGACTACCTTCATTGGTTGTGCCGACGATAGTTTTTCCTTTCACAACGTACTTTGCAGTACCATTCTTCTGAATCCAGCCGCTGAGATCTTTTTCGTTGAACAGGCTCGTCCATTCCTCGGCTAGACCGGACTGTGAACAAAGAGTGATAGCAAGAACGACATAGAGTAGTTGTTTCATTTCCGTTAATTCCTTTTTGGTGAACTGATAAGACTATTTTTTTGGATTTGGTTTTGCCCGTTTGGCGATCTCTTTATAAATCGTCAAGGCGGATTCAAACTCGGCAAGTGCCGATTCAGACAGAATGCTGCGATTTCGAGCAATCTCATATTCAAGACGCCCGATCAGGTAATCTACTTCTTCCTGACGTGGCCGCACCGGTTGGTCAGCGATATTCACATACCACGGCGCCGAATGAGCAAACTTCAATCGACCCTGCGGGTATTCCTGCTGACATCGCACGATCACCCACCCGGATTCACGAAATGTCACGCGTTTGCGGAATGAGGTACTGTATAGATCAAGTAAGTCATTGGCGCTCTTGGGTACAATCTGCTCGACGAGCTTTCCATTTTGAATGATTTCGATGAAGTCGACAGCTTGATTCGATACACAAAGCCCTGAGACCTCCAAACTAAATGGTTTAGCTGATGAGAATTGATGGCCTGCTTCACGTCCACTCACTTTGGCCATAAGCATCGGTCCGTTGGTCACGAAGCTACGTCCTTCTTTAAGGCCCTGGAGCCACCCATCCAAAGAAAATCCATTGGGTTGGTGCACGTAGACGCGGTTAAACCCAAGTGGAACCGGATGCACGCCTGAGGCCGTCCCCGCACTTGGAGAGAGCTTAAATCCACAGTTCAGTAGCGTGTAATAGTTTTCCAGCGTGAATTGAATCCAACTGGCTTCTATCATTTCACCTTCTTCCGACCGATATACATTCATGTATTCCGCCGGTTCTACAGGCGAATTCTTAAATCCAAATTCTGTTCGCCAGTTACTGTTGTTGAGTAATTCATAGAGATCGATTTTGGCGACAGGTACCAGCATCATGGACCAGGGCCAACTGTGCTTGTCCAAATCGAGGATGGCACCTTCGCTATGTGCTTGCTCCGCGATTGCAGAAATTGGCGGTGCAGTCTGAGTAAACCGACTTCGGTGATTAAGCAAAAACATCGCGCCGAGCGTATGCGATTCCTCTCCGACTTTGAATATCTCGTACTCTGTATTTCGCGGTACCATCACATGTGTGTCGTCGATGGCGATTGGATCGTAACCGCGATCCTCACGTGGTCCGTAAGGGCTTGGCCCCTGACTGCGTAGGCTACTCGGTTCAAGGTCTGGTGCTTTGGTGGATTGGGTCGTCCAAAATGTCACAGGAAATGTGACATTCAGGTCTTCAGCTAATTGGACGTTTTCAAGTTCACTAATGCGGCGGTGTACATGGGTTTCACCACTGTACCAACCGCGGGCTGCCATATTGATCCAGCGGTGCAGTGGAAACTCTAAATCCAGTGGCTCGTCACCGACACGTAACAGACGAAAGAGAGTGCGATATTCCTTGCCACGCTCAATGGTGATCGTATACCTGCCGGGAGGAACATCTGTTCTAAAAGGGTGTGGTGAAACGGTGGTGTGGCGATCGACGCTTTCCTTCATCGGAACCCATTGTTCTTTGTAGGCAATCGCTGAGCCGTTTGGATCGGTTGTCTCCACGAAGTACGTGCGTCCATCATCGGCTTCTATATATATACGTGCGGCGAGGGGCATCTTGGAGTCCGCGTCGAAGATGCGGCCCCGCAATTCTGTGGCGCGCAATTCATCGCATGTGACGGCGACCTGAAAAATGATCGCGAGGTAAATGAGTATGCGGTGTGCCATATCCGATTTGGTCTCTGTCTGGAGTTTAATCAAGCGATAACTCCGGGATTTGCTCGTCTTCGGGAATGTCAGTGCCTTCCCAGTTAACCGTTCCGTCCTTGTAAATCAGTATGCGGCTCCTGCTGCCAGGGGCCGGTGCTCGGTTTTCCTTAGGGATGAATTTGCGGTGCGATTCGATGATATCGCGGTGTTTTCGTTTAGATGCGAGATTATGCCATTCATCCGGATCATTTTTCATGTCGTACAGTTCTTCAGAACCGTCAGCATAAACAATGTATCGCCAGTCGTCGCTGCGGATCGAGTGGTTGTCGTGATTGTGGGTTGTAATGGCGGGGAAGTCGCGAGGTGTTGTTGCGTCTTGTAACTGAGGTACCAGACTGTGCCCTTCCAGATCGTCTCGTTTCGGAAGGCCGCAGAGATCATTGAGTGTTGGGAAAATGTCCAAAAGCTCAGCGGGACGAGTACATTTTGCTTCTGCGGATACACCCGGGCCGGCGAAGATCAGAGGTATACGAGTTGAATTATGCCAGAGTGTGTTTTTACCCGTAATTCTCTTTTCACCGAGGTGCCATCCGTGATCTGACCAAATCACGACGATGGTGTTGTCAGCTTTACCACTCTGCTCCAGTGCGGTGAGCACTCTGCCGATCTGAGCGTCAACAAAACTGGTGCACGCCATATAGGATCGAACAAGATTCTTCCATTCGTTGGCTTCTTGCAGAAAATCTAATCGCGGCTCTGGTAGCTTCCAGTGCAGATACCAGGAGAATCGAGGTGTATCATTTCGGTCTCCTTTTAGCACTTCAGGTAGTTTAAGTGTGTCGGTTGGGTATAGATCCATCCATTGTTGAGTCGCATAACATGGCACGTGCGGTAGGAAGAATCCCACTGAGAGGAAGAATGGCTGGTCATGATCTTCCTTAAGTCTGTCAACAGCCCAACTGGCGACCACATAATCTTGTTTTTGTTCATCCTTATGTGGAAACGTACCCCAGTCCACCAAAGGATGTGGAGATGGTGTCTTTACCAGTTTGGATTCAGGTCGCACTCCGACGCCGGGCGGTGGCCCAATCACATCAAACTCGTTGTCTGTTTTTCGTCTGCCTGTTCCACCGTGATAAATCTTTCCTGTTGTGAATGTCTTATAACCATGTGCACGAAGGTACTGAGGTAGCGACACATGATCCGCAAACTCGGGCAATGTGCGAAACCATGGTGCCAGACCGTAGATGCCTGTACTTGATGGCCGCAGGCCAGTCATCAAACTTGTACGTGATGAATTGCACAGCGGTGCCTGACAGTGTGCATTGAGAAACACGGTGCCACGTTTGGCCAATGCATCGATGTGGGGTGTTTGGATTTGTGAGTGACCACCCAGACATCCAATCCAATCGTTCTGATCATCGATCGCAATGAAGAGGATATTGGGTTTTTCGGCGGCAGTTGTAGCCGAGGCGATAAGCAGCAGGATTAGAAGTGATTTGGTGTGATGCAACACAGTCGTTCTCGCTAATGTGTAAATCTACCGGGCATGGTGAACAAACAGAAAAGTAAGTATGTTTGATCGTGAACCTTAGATTATATGCGAATTTACTTTTTGAAATAGCCAAGCCATGAAGCCTCAAGCCGCAATCACGCTATTGTTGTTCTCACTTGTTTGCGGTGCTTCATCCACCGCAACTGCCGCTCAACCGAATATCGTCTTCATTATTGCGGATGACTGCACGTATTGGGACATGGAAGTGTATGGGGGACAGGCAAGCACTCCCAATCTCAACAAGCTGGCCGGACAAGGCATGCAGTTTTCACGTTGCTTTCAGGCAGCTCCGATGTGCTCTCCAACTCGCCATAACATCTACACAGGGCTCTATCCGGTAAAGAGTGGAGCATATCCAAATCACACGTATGTAAAAGAGGGAGTTCGCAGCGTTGCTCACTATCTTGGCGATGCGGGCTACCGTGTTGCACTTAGCGGAAAACGTCACATTAATCCGCCCGCAGCCTTTCCTTTTGAGTACTCTGCTGCCAAGAACAATCCGGATTTGGACGCGATCAATTCACTCATGAGCGAGTGCAAAGCGACCGATACACCGTTTTGTCTTTTTGCATGTTCCAATGAACCACATACGCCGTGGAATCTTGGTGACCCGAGCAAGTATGATGCAGCCAAGATAGAATTGCCGGAGTTCTATGTGGACACCCCTGAAACTCGGGCAGGCTTCGTAAAGTATCTGGCTGAAATAACCTACTTTGATTCACAGGTTGGCGAGATACTCAGCCTTCTGGATAAACATGAGCTGGCAGACGATACACTTGTGATGGTGGTTTCCGAGCAAGGAAACAGTTTGCCGTTTGCCAAGTGGACGTGTTATGACGCAGGGTTGCAAAGTGGCATGATCGTGCGTTGGCCCGGCGTTGTGGAGTCTGCCTCAAAATCGGATGCCATTGTCGAGTACGTAGATATACTCCCGACATTTCTTGACGCGAGCAACGTAAAAGCTCCTCGATCACTTGATGGCTCAAGCTTTCTCAAAGTGTTAAGTGGCAAACGCGATTCCCACAAGGATTTTACGTATGCCCTGATGACCACACGCGGGATCATCAACGGTAGTGAACACTATGGTATTAGAACAGTGCGTTCGGCCGAGTATCGGTATATCGTAAATCTGACCGCAGATGTGCCATTTCAAAATGTGGTGATGAAGGGTGATATTTGGAAGTCCTGGCTGGCAGTGGCAGAAAGTGGCGATGAATCTGCTAAGGAAATTACATCACGCTATATGATCAGGCCCGTCGAAGAGCTTTATCGGATTTCAGACGGAGAATACGAGTGGAATAATCTCGCGGATGATCCGCAATACAGCGATACCAAAGCTGCTTTACGTGAGAAACTCGAGAGTTGGATGCGAGAGCAGGGTGACTTGGGGCAGGAAACCGAAATGAACGCTACAGCTCGACTATACAAGAATCGCAAGAAGAAATAATCCAATTGCCTGCGACAACTGTCTCCCTTGCTGTCTTAGGACCATTACGGCCACACGTATCCGACAGGGGACTCATCTTTCGTATATCCGTTGGGACCTTTTTCGGTATCGAGTCGCCAAACCGCCTTTCCCATCTCATTTGTCCATTTCCAAAGTGCTATGGTTGGGCACTGTTCGTCAGTTGCAGGTGCTTTCATGACATGCATGGACTCGTTGCCTACGGTAATTTCATGCGATCCTTCTTTTGGGCGATCGAGTGCAAAGAATTTGAGCTGGCCCTTTTGATCTGGCCGTAGTGGCCCGAGCTTCCAGTAGAAACTGCCGCCACGTGCTTCGGCCATATATACCGGTACGGGAAGATTCAAGCGAGCGTCTTCGAGATTCAACTTGTACATGATCTGGTTGTAATCATATCCCGGAGTCTTCACGCTGTTGCCTGAGAATATAGTTGTATAGGTACCTTCCAGGTAAATTGTTCTTCCGTTTCGCTGGTCAAACATCGGATGATGCTTGGGATTATAGAAGCTGTATTTATCATGGCTGATTATTTTCGCCGCATATTTCCACGGTCCTTCAGGCCGTTCGGCTTCGGCAAACCAGATTTCTCCCAGTGCTGAAGTGCCAAAAGACTGCGTAGTGATCATGATGTACCTGCGACGATGCATGTTGAAGTAGACGCTGCCGTGATGTGTCTGAATTTGTTTGCCAGTCGTTACGTCTACTAAGAACCCGGGTGCTTCTTCTTTTGTGATTTCCTTTGACTGAATCAATTGAGATACAGACTTCATGTCAAAGCGGGGTGTGTCGCGTCGCCATTGATATACGAGGTTGCCAGAACCCGACCGTGCAAGTTTTAAGTCGCCAGAACCTGTGCTGCGACGAAGAGGAGTGTAGGTTTCGTATTTTGATGGATCAAGAAAATCCGGGATGGTAGCCGGTACGCGAACCCATGGCATTGCGCCACCAAAGTATACGTACTCCGTTTCCCCATCGGGATGTCTGAACGAGTGACCTCGCGGAATAATCGCCTTGGATTTCGGAAACGTTATCTTATGTTCCCAAAGATTCGAGTCGAAATTAAATTCGACGATGCCTTGTTCGTATATAGTTAGGGGCGCTTTCACCTTCATATACACCCCAAATAATCGAATGGTTCCATCCGTGTCATAGAGTTTCGTCACACAATCCAACCAGGTCGGCCCCTGTCCGGGCATGTTGCAAGTCTCAGCAGGCAGTCCTTTGTCGTTGAGGAAATAGTCAAAAGATATTCCCGTATCTGGATCGAGCCCGCCAATATTTGGCATCTTGGATATGGCACCAGGAACATGGAAATTTCCCAGCGGGTAACGTGCGTAGTTTGTATCTCCCCAAAACCAGTAGATCTTTGAATCAATTTCTGCAGCCAACACACTATCGCTGCCGAGTACCTTGTTCTGATCATGAGCGAGTCCTTCCGGCAGTCGGTGACCTAGCCTCTTTGAATCTCGGTAAATTCCCTGTCCAGTGATGCGATACAGGCGTTCAGCGATGTTCAGACGCGTGACTTTTACGTCAACAGATGCACCGGGCTTCGTATGTAACCGAACCCCGCGGTATCCAAAGCCGTCGGCGTCTATCGTGTAACCGTGGCTGGATACATGGAAGTACACTTGTTTATCCAATAACTCGGGTTCGTCAAACGCGATAATTCCATTGCTGTCGGAAAAGTACTGTCGATTGTTAACGGTTTCAAATTTGACCAACGGGACACCGCGTCCGGTTTCGGCATCGATTACTTTGATTTGAAAATATCCGGTTGACTGAGCAGATACGTGCGTTGAAAGATGACATGCAGTGCAAATGAAAATGGCAACGGCGATCAAACAGCGTTTTGCAAGATATTTAGAAGACAATGGCATGATTGATTTCTCGGGACTTCCAGAATTTAGCGAACCCTGTTATTAAAGAACACAGAGTTGATGAGCATGTATTCTTAGTTTACCTTTCTCGGCGACAATTGCGCCAGTGCTAAATTGAAAGGCCGTTTATTGGGTTCCCCTCCATCGAAAAGTTGTTATCACTATCCGGTTTATTGGGACATTGCATTTCGCGATGAAACGAAGGCGGAATGCAAATTTGTATCAGCAGTTTCAGAAAAGTATCTTTCTGGCAAGGCTCATCGTGTGCTGGATATCGGTTGCGGCGGCGGGCGACTAACCGTTGGGCTCGCAGCCCGTGGATACGAGGTAACGGCATACGATCTAAACGAGGACTGCATCGGGTATGTCCGGAAACGCCTGCGCAGACGACGTTTGAATGCAGAGGTTGTGAAGGCTGATATGCGTGAATTTGTCGCCTCGCCAAAATGCGATATTGCGATTAATACGGTGAGCACATTTCGGCATCTTTTGAATGACAGGGATGCACTGTCTCACTTGAAATGCACGGCAAACAGCGTTCGCCGCGGTGGCATTTACATTCTGGGTTTACACTTGCTGCCTCCAGATGCAGACCTGGAAGACGAGGAACACTGGATTGCTCGTCATTCCAATACATCTGTTGATGTAACGATGAAAGTACTAGACGCGTCACGCAAATCTCGACTGGAGACACTGCGTTTCACGTTAGATGTGCGATCTGCAAATAACCACTTCGTAATCGAATCGGACTTTAGAATGCGCATTTATACTGCCACACAATTGAAGTCTCTGCTTGCAAAGTCCGACGACTGGGAATTGGTCGACGTGTTTGACTATTGGTACGACATTGAGCAATCGCTCGAGTTGAACGATGAATTGGGTGATACGGTATGTGTGCTCAAGCGTAAGTGACCATTGTGTGAGTGAGATAAATCAACCATGGATTGCTTGAATCTTCTCGCCAAACCATGACACAATGGTACGTGACCAGACATTCTAAACTTCTGTCCCGAAGGAATGCAGACGATATGAAACTGCTAAACAGTTCGCTTGTACTTTTTGTTGCCTTGGCACTGGTAAATGTAAACGGTGCTGAGAATCTTCCGGAACGATATTGGCCGACATGGCGAGGGCCGTTGCAAACGGGCGTATCCAGTACCGGATCATATCTGAGTTCATGGACGACCGACGAGAACGTGCTCTGGAAAGTGGACTTGCCAGGGATCGGTTGTAGTACGCCGGCAGTATTTGGCGACAAGATTTTTGTAACAAGCGGCAGCGGCGAAAAGGATGCATTGCTGGCGTTTGATTGGGATGGCGAGCAGATTTGGTCAAATGAAATTGGCTCCCAAATAAAAGGGAAACATCGGAATGGTTCCGGAAGTAATCCATCGCCCGTGACAGATGGCAAATTTGTGTATTGCTATTTCAAGAGTGGTAATCTTGCCGCCATCGACTTTACCGGCAAGACGGTTTGGAAAACGAACCTGCAGCAACGCTACGGAGATGTTAGTCTGTTTTGGGACCTGGGAAACTCGCCGGTACTTACCAAAGACAGTGTCATTGTCGCTGTGATGCACGCAGGGGATTCCTATGTCATTTCACTCGATAAGCAATCAGGCGATGTAAATTGGAAGACAGACAGGAATTACGAAACCCCGGTTGAAGGTGATCACGGCTACTCCACCCCGATATTGATCGAGCGTGATGGTGTTGAGTCGATTGTCGTGTGGGGTGGTGAGCATCTCACTTCTTACGATGTGGAATCAGGAAAGCTGCTTTGGACATGTGGCGGATTTAACCCGGATAATAAATCGTATTGGGTCACCGTGTCTTCCATCGTGATTGTGGATGATGTGGCGGTCGTCCCTTATGGTCGTGGAGCCAGACTTGCCGGAATCAAACTTGGTGGTAGTGGTGATGTGACCAAATCACATCGACTTTGGACAGTCCATGAGAAAGGTTCGTTTGTTCCAACGCCCGTTGCACATGATGGTCGCGTTTACGTGCTTCGCGATAGCGGCCAGTTGGTCTGTGTGGATCCAAAGACCGGCGACACGATTTGGGAGGGTCAGTTTCCCCGCAGAAGTACAAAATACTACTCTTCACCGGTAATCGCGGACGGCAAAGTCTATGCAGCTCGCGAAGACGGTGTCATCATGGTTGCCAGCATTAAGGATGAATTCAAACTTCTTAGTGAAAACGACATGCAACAGCGACTCGTCGCGTGTCCTGTGCCCGTAGGCAACAAAATCCTGATACGTGGCGAAGAACAGCTGTTCTGTATCGGAAAGTAGTGTCCAAATAATTGGTAGAGCGATTTGATTACTCTGCGTTCAACTTCTTCAACTAAAGGTCCTGATTAAATGACTTATCGTTTTTTGCTGCTCTTCGCGTTTGTAATCTCCTCACTTGCCGGAAACAGCCTGCATGCACAGGTGCGTGATCTTACCGCGGACGATATCGACGCTTGGGTTAAAGAGCTTTCCAATTGGGGACGCTGGGGTAAATCCGATCAGCTTGGTGCGTTAAATCTAATCACTCCGAAAAAGCGTGTTCAAGCCGCACAATTGGTGAAAGAAGGAGTCTCGGTCTCCCTCTCGGTGATCGCTCAAACGGAAGAAGCACCAGATAATCCACAACCATTTATTCATACGATGTTGAATTGGGGTAAAGGTACAGACAGTCAGTGGGCATCTGATAACTTCAATGTCTCATACCACGGACTTGTGCACACACACATGGATTCGCTTTGCCATTTGTTTTACAAGGATAAACTCTACAACGGATTTTCAAGAAATGATATTACCGAAACCGGCGCCAACAAGCTGAGTATCCACAATGTTCAAAATGGCATCTTCACACGAGGAATCCTCGTGGACATACCTGAGTTGCGCGGCGTGGACTATCTGGAGCCAGGTACACCGATCTACCCCGAAGAGCTTGAACGTTGGGAAATGCGAACCGGTGTTAAAGTGGAACCGGGCGACGTCGTCTTTATCCGCACCGGACGATTTGCGAGACGTGCAGAGAAGGGGCCCTGGAGTCAAAAGGATGGAATGGCCGGATTGCATGCTTCATGTGCGAAGTGGATTCATGATCGCGATATCGCCATGCTCGGAAGTGACGCTGCATCAGACGTGATTCCATCCGGTGTGACTGGGATCGATTTCCCGATCCACTTGCTCACGATTCATGCTATGGGAATCCATATTTTTGATAACTGTGATCTGGAAGCCCTGCATGCCCAATGCAAGAAGTCCAAACGCTGGCACTTCCTGATTCAATCTGCACCGATTCCTGTAAAGGGCGGTACCGGTTCACCACTGAATCCAATCGCTACTTTCTAATTGTTGAACCGCGGATTAGCAGACGTACTACTACCTCATCTATGGCCTACGTTGTGGCCTAATACGGTAGACTTCGATCCACATGGCAAACACGTCACTTGGGTCACCGACTGAGGTGACGAATTCCGTGTGCATGTCGTCAACGATTCCTTGTTGCCTTGCAAGTGGCCCGGTGATCAAGTAGTCACCTGCCAAACCGCGAGAGTCGATTGAAAAGTCGCTATTCGAGCTGAGTGTCACGTCGCGTCCAGCAACATACAGATCAAAGGCGATAGACTGGTCGACGATAAGTTTCGCTCGCTCCGGCACTGCATCGAGGATCTGAAACGTTATCTGTTCACGATCATGGTCATCGCTATTCCAATTGGTGACATGCGTGATCCATGCGTTGATACCAAAGCCAGGGATCATAACCACCAGAATCGCGAAAAGGCAGCTTGCCGATTTCCAGGTAGATGATTGCCATGGTTGCCGGACAAGCAGTCGGATGGTTGCACTTGAGACACACAAGATCAGTAATGCACCCGGATAACACCAATATCCATTTGCTGGGTGCACGCCGCTGATGGTGCAAAGTAAGTACATCCCCGACAACGTTAGCAATGCCAACGTTGCAGTGCTTCGGTGATAGTGAGTTATCGCCGATTGGGCGATGGCTAATATGCCAACGAGCATTAGTAGCAGCTGAGGTAGCTGAGCGTGCTCTACAAGTAGCTGGCAATGATGACTCAGTGATTCCCACGGCCAAATCAATCTACTGAATAGTCCCGGTCCTGCTCGATTGAAGACATTGTTTTGGATCTGGGTGATGGATATGTCCGTGTTTACCATGATCAGTGGAATCCAAAGTGCGAATATGAGCAGAGCGGACCCGGCTAATATTCCGAGGTTCTTAGCCTTTTGTGCTTTACCATTGGTTGAAATCACCGTCCAAAATGCAATCTGTAGACAAAACACCAGAGCAAAAAAGTGAGTGAGCATAGCAATGCCAAGCAAAACACCTGTTTGGATTAACTGTTTCGTCTGACGCTTGGTAACCCAATTCCACATGGCCAGGATGGCAAGCAGGCCGAGCATGCCGCAGAGCATGTCGGGTCTGGTACTTGTTGCAGGAAAAAATAGCAGTCGACTCATGGAGTACAACGCCGCTGCCAATAGTCCTGTGGCATTGCAACTGAATATGCGCACACCAAGCAGATAGATGGCGAGAATGGCGATCAGCCCAGCGGTTGCAGATGCCATTCGAGCTGTGAACAAGTTGTCCGGTAGTACTAAGAAGAATAGTGATTGCCAATAGGCGTTTGCCGGTGGAATGCTGTTAAACACTTCGTCAGCATGATAAAAGACACTGGATTCTGCTCTAGCGGGTAAATATGGAATACTGGGAATCCCGCCACGGCTCACCATTAGACCTGGTGCAGCAAAGAAAGCTTCATCCTGCCCCGCTTGTTGCTGAATCATCATGGGTATTCTCATAACTAAGAATATCACCATGACGACAATCAACCCCGCGCGAGATCGATGTGGTGTGACCAATTCAGGTGTGGCAAAAGCGACTTGCATTTATGTAAGTATTTCCGGTCAGACCGGTGTGCGGTTTAAGTAATGAATCAACGAGATCAACCAAGTACGATATGATGGAGCGACCAGCCTCACTTCAGCGGCCGATTGGTTAACCCAAATACTACAGGAATTCCATGAAAGTAATCAGCGCCGGAATCCAACATGAGTCTAATACGTTTTGTAATGAGATGACCCCCATTGATGATTGGATTCGTGATAGCGAGTGTGGCGAAGACCTGTCGGGATTCGATGTCGTGTTTGAGCGATTTCGTGGTACCAATACGGTTCACGGGGGATATGTTTCTGGCACCGAAGAAGTTGGCATTGAGCTTGTGCCGGTGATAAACTGCCGTGCCCAGCCATCCGGGCCGATTTCCGATGAAGCGTTT
Organism: Pirellulaceae bacterium; assembly: GCA_045566075.1. Classification (GTDB taxonomy): domain Bacteria; phylum Planctomycetota; class Planctomycetia; order Pirellulales; family Pirellulaceae; genus UBA11883. Next base: position 21,887 of record JBJLEE010000026.1, read on the forward strand.
GAGTCCATTATGGAGCGGACGCTTAAGCGCATCTCTGAGAATCTGCCAGCAGACGGAATTCTGATGGATCTGCATGGCGCCATGGTCACAGAGTCATATGAAGATGCCGAAGCTGAAATACTACGTCGCGTGCGCGAAGTAACGGGTGATATTCCACTGATTATGACGCTCGATTTGCATGCAAATATCTCTCAAGACAGTGCCGATAGAGCGGACGTGATTATCGGTTATGACACCTACCCACACGTTGATATGGCAGAACGTGGACACGAAGCTGCACTGCTCATCAAACGTATGATTGATGGCGAGGTGAATCCGACGCAGAGCTTTTGCCAATTACCGTTGCTAACCATGCCTCCCATGCAATGCACACTCCGCGAGCCTATGCAAACCGTCATTCGGGAATTGCATGAGTTGGAATCACGACCGGGTGTGCTGACCGCAACGATTTCGATGGGCTTTCCATTTGCAGATATACGAGATGCCGGTGTTAGCGTGCTTGTCACGACGGATAACGACCCAGCACTTGCAAAAATGTTATGTGATGAGATCGCCGATCGCTTGTGGAATCTAAGGGAGGACTTGCAACCCAGACTCACATCCATTGAAGAGGTGATTTCATATAGCAATGAACACCCGGATGAAGTGGTTGTGTTTGCAGATGGGTCAGACAATCCCGGCGGTGGAGCACCGTGTGATGGTACGGTCGCATTGCATGCACTGATCCAAGCAGAGCATCATGGGGCTGCTGTTGGTCTTATCTGTGACCCAGCAGTCGCCGGTAATGCCTATGAGCTACCGGTTGGCTCGGAAATAGACATAGAACTTGGGGCTAAGTCGGATGATCGTCATGGTACGCCAGTCAATTGCCGTGCCGTTATCAAACACAAACATGACGGCTGGTTTACGTACAAGGGAAGCATGGCGCGGGGATTGCGTACAACCATGGGTAAAACCGTTTTGTTGGACATCAATGGAATCGATGTAGTTGTAGCCAGCGAACGTCGTCAATTACTCGACTCAGAAATGTTCCGCGTCGCGGGTGTAGAGCCGACGGAGAAGCGGCTGCTAGTGTTAAAGAGTGCTGTCCACTTTCGGGCAGACTTTCAAGAGATTGCAGACTCGATTTTTGATGCGGATACGCCGGGCATTCATAGGCCGGATTTCTCGGCATTTACCTATAAGAGACTTCGGGACGGCGTCTATCCGGTCACGTAAAGGCCATTCCAATCCTTTATCGATTTGGACCTGATACAGTGCTTGGTACTTTGGCATCTGTGCTGCCATAAAATATTCCGGAAATCGGATCTTGGTAAATCATCTGGCGTACTCCGAAACCCGTGTAGATTTTCAGGTTGTGGCCAAAGTCACGTAATCGAGCCGCCGTTGAAGAATCGATTGCACGAGTGATCCGGGCATGATTCGGACTCCATTGATGATGAACCTTACCCATTAACAGCTGTTGCTCGGGAGACATGCCAAGATCGACAAACTGAACGATCCCCATGATGACTTGAGAAATGATGGTTGGGCCTCCAGCTGCACCAAGTGTGAAGATGGGCACTCCGTCTTTTAGCACGATGGTTGGCGACATCGAAGAAAGCGGTCGTTTTCCCGGTGCGACTTCATTTGCTTCAGAGCCAAGGAGGCCAAAAGCGTTGGGCACTCCCGGAGCGATTGAAAAGTCATCCATTTCATTGTTTAACAGTACACCGGTGCCCGGTATGACAAACTTGCTGCCCATGTGTGTGTTTATGGTCTGAGTCATGGCAACCCAGTTACCCTTTGTATCGGCAACCGCAATGTGAGTGGTGTGTTGGCCAAACGTGTTGCTGTCGTGACGGGGAGGTGTGGAGTGTTTTGCTACTGTGCTTGTTGACCCAAGATCAATACGGCGTGACAACCTGTTGGCATAGCGTTGGCTGATAAGATTCTTTGGGACCGGCGCGTAGTCTGCATCGCCCAGCCAGTGTGCGCGATCTGCAAACGCGAGCTTCATGGCTTCGATGATCACGTGGTAAAACACCGCCTGATCTTCTCTATATAGCCGGGCAAGATCAAATTTTTCGAGTATGTTGAGCACCTGAGCGACATGGATGCCACCACTGCTCGCCGGCGGAAATCCTATAATCGTGTGGCCGCGATAGTTTGAAACGACAGGTTCTCTGATAGTTGGCTTGCAGTTTGCAAAATCAGCAGCGGTGATGATACCACCGTTGTCGTGCATCGCCGCTTCTGAAAGTTGGGCAATGCGACCATGATAAAATGATTCCGGCCCGTTGCTCGCAATACCACGTAACGTTGCGGCCAGATCAGTCTGAATGAGCATGTCGCCTTCTGGTTTTGGTGTGCCATCTGCATTTAAGAAGATCTCAGCTGATGCCGGAAAACGGGCCAGATCATTACGCTTGCTCTTAATTGCAGACGCTGTGGAAGCAGAAAGTGAAACCCCTTTTTCAGCTCGGATGGCACTGGGCAATACGACATCCAGCCACTGAAGATCACCTGCTTCTTGCCATGCTCGGTGATAGGCAGCAACAGCGGATGGAACCGCTGCCGCTAGTGGCCCAGTCTTGCTTAAGGAAGTAGATGGTTTTCCAGCGACCAAATACATTTCTCGTGTTGCTGCAGCCGGTGCGGTTTCTCTGCCGTCAATGGCCAATATTGATCCGTCTGCTCTACGTATCAAAATAAAACAGCCACCGCCAATACCAGAGTTGTGACTATCAACGACACCAAGCATGAATGCAGCCGACAATGCTGCATCGATGGCGTTCCCTCCACTTTCTAGTGCATGGACCGCTACCTGAGTGGCGAGTGGATGAACTGTTGCCACAAGCCCGTCTTTCGATTGCCCGTGGAACTGAGCATTAATTCCCGTTGGCTGCAGGAGGCAACTTATGATCGCGAAGAATATAAGTGATCGTCTAGTCATCGACGATGGAAAATCTGAAGAGAGCAGGGGGGCGTATGATGGTTTCGTCATTCTAAACTCATTATCATCAAGAATAGATGACCGATTGATTGGTTGTTCAGGAATCTTCCGTATCTGTCTTGATAATTCTACTGCTACATGTTGCTAAAGGCCAAACCATGAAGAAAATCATTACTGCTGCATTCACATTGTTGGCAATCGTGTCAATTTCGTTGCCATTCGTCAGTGCTGCTGAGGATGATGGCTGGATTAGCCTATTCAACGGGAAAGATCTTTCGGGATGGACCATCAGTGAAAACGGTCAATTCACTGTAGAGGACGGTTGCATTGTCGTACGGGGTAAGCGGGCTCATCTATTTACGAAAAAGACTTTTAAGGATTTCCATTTCAAGACGGAAATCAAAACAGAGCCGGGTGCCAATTCAGGCCTTTATTTTCATACCAAGCATGATGAAACCTGGCCAACCCGTGGTTATGAAGTCCAGGTAAACTGTTCTCACACGGATCCTGTTAAAAATGGCAGTCTGTGGGGAGTCGTTCGCAATTTTGATCCGATTGCCAAAGATAACGAATGGTACACGATGGAGATCATCGTAAAGGGCAAAGATGTGATCACGAAGGTCAATGGCAAGACGGTCGTTCATTACACCGAACTCGAGGGCGTATCAGCGGGCAGACGCATCGATCAGGGATCGATGGCAATTCAGGCTCACGACCCAAAAAGCATCATCCGATATCGCAACGTGCAGATTAAGTCTCTGTAGAGCTAGTGACGCACAAGAGCCCCGCATAAAACCACCCGCAGGGCCAAGCCGCATAAAACCCCCAGCACGCAAGACCCCACACACAACCGCAGGGCCTACCAGCAGGCTAAGCAATAATGTCCCGAATGACATCTCCATGCACATCCGTAAGCCTGAAGTCACGTCCCGCATAACGATACGTGAGGCGTTCGTGATCGAGTCCAAGCAAATGCAGCATGGTGGCATGTAGATCATGCACGGAGGTCGGTTTGTCGACCGCGCGGAATCCAAAGTCATCGGTAGCACCGTAAACGGTGCCGCCTTTGATACCTCCGCCGGCCATCCAAACGCTAAATCCATAGTGATTGTGATCACGACCATTTAGATTGGGGAATTCTGCAACCGGCGTGCGACCAAATTCGCCGCCCCAGAGTATTAGGGTCTCATCGAACATCCCACGCTGTTTTAGATCTGTCATAAACGCGTCGATGGGCCCGTCCCAATCTGCAGCGAGCTTCTTGTGTGTATCAGCTAGCCCGCTGTGGTTGTCCCAAGGCTGTCCCGCGCCGCTCCAAACCTGCACAAATCGAACACCCCGTTCAATGAGTCTACGGGTCAGCAATAATTGACGCCCGATTGTGGTCTCACCATAGGCGTCGATTGTGTTCTGGGTTTCACGTGAAAGATCAAACGCTTCAGTGGCCTCCATTTGCATCCGATATGCCATTTCAAACGATTGAATGCGTGAATCTAGCTGATCTGCATTTCGCCGTTCTGCGAGGTGCCTTGCATTCAGCTTTCGCAGTAGTTGCATTTGTTGCAGCTGATCGTCGGTGGAGATTCCAGTGTTGCGGATGTTCTCAATAAGCTTCTCAACTTCAGTGGTCTTCGTATCGAGGTACGTGCCTTGATACGCCCCTGGCAGAAACGCACTTCGCCAATTTCGAGTTGAGACGATCGGGTACCCGCCGGGACACATCGCGATAAACCCAGGGAGGTTTTGGTTCTCGCTTCCCAGACCGTAGGTGACCCATGAGCCGACACTTGGCCGCGGCAATTGAATGTCACCGCAGTTCATTAACATCAGCGATGGTTCGTGATTGGGTACTTCAGCATACATGGATCGAACCACTGCCATATCATCAATATGGCGTGCCGTTTTACTGAAAATCTCACTCACCGGCAGCCCGCTTTGGCCATGTCGTGAGAACTTGTACGGGCTCTTCATTGGTGCACCCGTCTTGCGCTCAGTACGCAAGCTCAGATTACCGATATCTTTGCCGTGCCATTTGTCGAGTTCTGGTTTTGGATCAAAGGTATCAACCTGGCTCGGCCCACCATTCATAAAGAGGTGTACGACATGCTTGGCCTTGGCCTCATGATGCGGTTGCTGTGGAGCAAGCGGGTTGTTCGATGCGACGGCATCTTCGCTTAGCATGGCAGAACCGGCAAGCATCGGCAGTCCCATACCACAACGCTTGAGCAGTTCGCGTCGCGGGATGGTTCGTGGTTGATTCATTGATTTTGTCATGAGAAAGCCAGTTAATCTACAAACAGAAACTCGTTGGACATGACGAGCACGTGGATTAACATTCTCCACTTTGCGTCTTCAGGATTTGAACCCAGGAATTCGGTGCAATCGGCCCGGTCGTCTGCTGTTGGCATTCTTCCAAATAGGATTTGATAAAGCAGTTCGATGCGCTGCTGGATATCAGTGGTTTGTCTCATATCTGAACGGCCAAGCACGCGTTTCGTCACTTCCGAGAAGAATGCGTTGTTTAAAAAATACAATGCCTGAGGTGCAATGGTGGTGTCAGAACGATCGCCGATACTGACATTTGGATTTGGAAAGTCGAATGTTGTTAGCAGCGTGGGTACATCCAGTCGATTGATGTATGCATAGACAGAACGTCGTGAATTCCATGCGGCTGAGAGATTGAAAGAGGGGCCACCCAGTTGTGAGTTCATTTCATCCGTTACGGACAACAGGCTGTCACGTGTCGCTTCCCAGCTAAGCCGTTTACGATTGAATTTCCAAAGCAACTGGTTCTCCGGGTCTTTTTCGGTTGCCTCTGTGCGATCTAAGGACTTCTGTTGATAAACAGCCGAAAGTAAGATTTCGCGGTGAAGTTGCTTTAGTGACCATCCGCCTTGGATGAGTCTTGTCGCCAGATAATCAAGTAGCTGCGGATGACTCGGTGTACCGCTCCTAATGCCCAGATCACTGGTCGTGTGAACCAAACCGCGACCGAAGTAGTGTGCCCAGATTCGATTTACGATGACACGCGCTGTTAACGGATTTGACGGAGCAACGATGCGATTGGCCAGTTCTAAGCGACCACTACCGTTGTGGAGAATGCCATCGTCGTTGCTAAGAACCTTGGGGAAGCTACGTGGTACATGTTCACCCTTGTTGAAGGGGTTGCCACGGACAAAAACATGAGATGGTGCGAGCACGTCATTCTCTTTCAGAGTGAGTGCACGTGGCGGCGCACCTGCACCGCTCCTAATAAATCCTTCGACATCTCCCAATAGCTTTTTGAATTCACCCTGAGTTGTACGGTCAGGAAACAGATCGAGAAATCCCCATGTCATCATGGTGGGAATCTCCGGTGGTGAACCTTCTCCGTAAAGTGCCAGACGCAGTTGTTCTGCGGCACGATCTTCCAATTGGGTAGCCTGATTGTTTGGGTCAGCAGTTGTTTCCATCCAGGACTGCTTGACTTGCAGCAGAGCGTCGGCATACCACTTTGCAAGCTGGTCAATAGTTTCCGGTGCCGCCTCAAGACAAGCCTTGGCGATGATGGAATTCGTCTCGGGCATCTCGGCAGTGAGCTGCTGAAAGACTTCGCCAGATTTTTCAGTGAATTCATCATCCGGGATCCGGCTGTAAGCATTCCAGATGTTCCAGATCGGACTTCCTGAATCGCCTTCATACTTTAAGTAATTGATCCATCGCCTTATCATGCGTGGATTGATGGCTCCTTTATCGGTGAGCAGCATGAAATTGCTTGAGTCGGGATTGTTGCGTTGATTGTATGCTGCGATCAGGTATTCACTGATTCGTGTGCGCCCGTCTTCACGAAGATTCGCAACGGTAGTAGTGATAAAGGACTCAAGGGCGGTTTGTTTTACATCGAGTTGCTTTTTGAATTCACGGTATGTGTCAGTGTCAGGTGGGGAATCATAAAGCGGCGGCACAATGGGATCGTGGCTGTTACCGATCACTCCGTAAAGTGCGTAATAGTCTTGTTGCGTGAAAGGATCGTACTTGTGGTCGTGGCATCTGGCACACGTAACGGTGACTCCCATCAGCCCTCGCGTAACGACGTCAATGCGGTCATCAATAATGTCGTGTGTGTTATTGGTAAAGTATGCACCGACAGTTAATAGCCCCATGGCTCTCAATGGCCGCTTGTTGGCGCCCAGGTCCAGTTGGTCTGCAGCAAGTTGTTCCAAAAGAAAGCGGTCGTACGACAAGTCACTGTTAAATGCTTCTATGACATAGTCGCGATATGTATAAGACCACGAGAACTCGCGATTCAGATAGAAGACATAGCCCTTGTTATCTGCGTATCGGGCGATATCAAGCCAATGTCGAGCCCACTTTGGCCCGAGTTCTGGTGACGTCAGAATTCGATCGACCAGTTGTTCGGTAGCGTTTGGGCTTTTGTCATTAAGATAGCGAGTAACTTGTTCCGGTGACGGCGGAATGCCGAGTACGTCCAAATAAAGGCGACGGACAATTTGTTGTTTTGAAGCAAGGTCGGAAGGGCGCAGATTTGCCTCCTCCAGTTCTGCAAGAATGAACCTGTCGATGTTTGTCTGTGGCCACGACCAGTCTTTGACCTCCGGCAATTCCGGATTGTGCACGGGTAGATATGCCCAGTGTCGTGAGGGATCCAGATTGGGAGGTAAGTGGAATTCCTCTGGCCAAGGCATTCCCAGTTTTACCCATCGCTTTAAATCACCGATTTCTCTGTCGGCGAGCTGACCATCCGGTGGCATCTGCAGGTCGTCATGTTTGTAGCCAATGGCATCCAACAACGGTCCAGTCGATGTGCGTAAATCCGTTATCGCCGAACCGCGTGAACCACCAGCAAGAATTGCCTCTCGACTATCCAGTCGCAGTTCGCCTTCCTGACGCTGAGGACCATGACATTCAATACAGCTGTTTATTAGTAGTGGACGAATGCGTGATTCGAAGAATTCCAGGTGACGCGCAGCAAAATCCTCGGCACTCAACGTACCGTGCGATGTGGTGAGGAACAGAATCCCAATAATTTGAACATGCAGTTTCATAGCCTTCTCGGTACGTAATTGTACTGCATTTTTGCACATGATCTGTAATCTAACAGAAGCGCTATTGGCACGAGACCTATTAAACCGACTAGAATAATAAGACGTTAGGCATACCCAAACACCATGCAGTTATTTGGAATCGACGCGTAATGAAGCTTCCACGACGTGATCTATTTAAAACAAGCGCTGGTGCTCTAGCTTTTTCATTGCCGGCATGGCTGAAGATGCAGAGCACTGCACAGGCTGCGCTTACGCCTCGACCGGGCAGTGGCAAGGCGAAGAATTGCATTATTGT